>JASGFL010000067.1:0-17311 GCA_047605545.1 Asticcacaulis sp.
CATTCGCTGTGACCGTAAGACGCGCTATGCCGATTTCATGCAGGTTATGAATGCCCTGCAAGATAACGGTTTCTATAGTGTGGCTCTGGTCGGCGAAGACGGTAATACGTAAAAGGGCATAGAAAATGGAAGAGACCCCCCACAGGCGTCGGGACCCTATTCTTGACCCGCCCGAGAACAAGAACAAATCAGCTGTATTAGTCGGTATCGGCGTAGCTGCGGTTGTTCACGTTGCACTCGGTTACTACATCTATAAAGAAAGGTTCGAGATCAAGGAGGTCGAGTATGTCGACACCAAGATCGATACCGAACTGATCGATCTGCCACCGCCACCGCCGCCTCCACCTCCACCACCTCCGCCGCCGCCGGATCAACCGCCGCCGCCGCCGAAGTTGCAGATTCGTGAGCCGGTCATCGCGCCTAACGCGCCTACGCCGCCGCCACCAATTCGTGTGGAGCCGACTAAGGCCGAAGACCGCGTTGAGTACGAAGGCCCTCCGGCCGTAGTACCTGGCCCACCGCCTCCACCAGCGCCTCCTGCTCCGGCAGGTCCGCGTTACGTGCGGGCACAGTGGACGGTTCCGACCGGTGCGCAAATGGCTGATCTTTATCCGCCACGTGCACAGGACGCCGAAGTTGAAGGTTCTGTTGAGATCGATTGTCGTCTCAACTCTCAGGGCCGTATCACAGGTTGTGATATTGTTTCTGAGAACCCTAAAAACTACGGTTTCGGTCAGGCAACTGTTCGTGGATTTATGCGTCACGCCCGTGCAAGACCGGGTGAAGACGGTGAAATCCGCGATGGCGACCGTAGAAAGTTCCGCTTTACCTGGGTACTTAACTAAGTCCCGACGTGAAGTGGTAAAAGCTCAAAACCCTCCGACCTCAAGGTCGGGGGGTTTTTTGTTGCCGCAAACGGGCGCGGGATTTGATGCTGATTTTGTGATTGCGTGGCATAATGCCTTGTAATGCAAATATTGCTTGATGGCGCATATAGCTTGTTATACAAAGTATATTGTAAAAGAAGCTCATGCCGCAGGGCATCAGCATTAGCGGGAAAGGAAACACAATGTCGGCGGCTATATCTTCTGATCGTCGGGCGTTGCTGTGTGACAGCGAGCCTCCCAAGAAAATGACGCGTCCGGTTATTGCCGGTATTGGTCTGGCGGTGATTATCCATGCGGGACTGGCGCTCTATATAATCAATGAGCGTTTCGAGATCATTGTGCCGCCTGCGCCGCCTGAAGTCGTAATTAAGGGCACAACGATTACCCTTGATAAACCCAAGCCAAAGCCTGTGCCGACTGAGCAAAAGCCGGTTCAGCAAACAACGGTCAAGATTCATAACCCCGTGAATGTTCCTGACACGGTGACAGACACTATTCCTGTTACGCCTGCGCCGCCTGACGTGATTGTAGGGCCGGTTACAGGGCCGGTGATCAGCCTTCAGGGCGAGCCGGCCAAGACGCCTCAGCAAGGGGTGGCTACCGGCCCGGTCTATGCAAAGGCGGTATGGTCACGGTTTCCGGATTCGGCCGTTTTGATGGAATATTATCCGGCGCGCGCACTGAATGCGGAAATGGAAGGCAGTGCGACTGTGTCGTGTGAAATTATTGATACAAAAGGCAGGGTGGCCTGCGTGGCTATGAACGAAAGTCCGGCAGGTTACGGTTTCGGACGTGCGACGATCAGAGCGGTTGAGGCCAAGGGGAGGGCTGATACCACCAGTGGCAATCTGAGGATCGGTGATGTCATGCTTGTGAAACTGAGCTGGACCCTGCAATAGCCAAACCACTATTATTACAGCGTCTTTTGGCCTCCGGTATTTGTACCGGAGGCTTTTTATTGATAACTTATGCAGACTGCGGCAGGACGGATTGACTGAGAGACGGAAACTCAACAGTCTGACGGCTGTCGCTAATTATGACTCAATGGGAAGGCGCATCATGAAGCGGACTAATCTGTTTAAATCAGGCGCAATTGCGTCCGCGGTGATTCTGTCGGCGGTCGTTACTCTGGCGGGGTGTGAAACCAATGAGACGCTGGGGCGCAGTCAGTTTCTTTTGGTAGATAATGCCGATCTGGCGCCGACGGCGCTTCAGGGCTGGTCCGAGATGCTGAAAACGGCCAAGGTTTCACGCGATGTGACGCTTAATAATCGTGTACGTACGGTTGGCGCGAAAATCGTCACCGCGGCGGGCTATAATGCCAGCGAGTGGGAATATGTGGTCTTTGATAATGATCAGCCCAATGCCTTTGTCATTCCCGGCAACAAGATCGGCGTCAATACCGGCATGTTCAAGGTCGTAAAAAACGACGACCAATTGGCGGCGGTTCTGGGTCACGAGGCGGCGCATATTCTTGGGAAGCATGCGGCTGAGCGTTATTCACAACATACGGCTGCACAGGTCGGTTTACAGGTAGCCGTTGGGGCGACCGAAGGGCGCGTGCAGCAGGCTGTGTCTAACTATGGTGGCCTTGGGGCGCAGTTGGGTCTGTTGCTGCCCTATTCGCGTAAACACGAACTTGAGGCCGATAAGATCGGCGTCGATATCATGGTGCGGGCCGGTTACAAGGCGTCCGAAGCCGTGGCCTTGTGGCGCAATATGCAGGCGCAGGGCGGGGCAGGGAACCCTGAGTTCATGTCCACGCACCCGTCGGACACAACGCGGATCAGCCAGCTTGAGGCCTATATCCAGCAAAAGGGCTATAAATAACAACATAAGGCAGGGCATATGACCCTGCCTTTTTTTATGGGGGGAACAGGATGAAGCGAATCGTTTTCGTCTGTGTGGTGTTAGGATTGGTAAGTGGGGTGGCCAGATCGGACAGTCTGGTGGTTCCCGATGGGCTGCTGCCGGAAAAACCGGATACAGCAAGCAATCCGGTGATGAAGCAATACCCAACCGGCGCGGATACTGCGCGCTATTATCCCGTACGCGCGATGAATGAAAACCGTAGTGGTCAGGCTACAGTAAATTGTGGCTGGAATGATCAGGGACGGCTGGTGAATTGTGTGGTCGTGGAGGAAATGCCCAAAGGATATGGTTTTGGTAAGGCTACGGCGACGGCATTTGAGACATTTGGACGCGTCGATGTTGAGGCGACCAAGGCCTTACCCAAGGTGTCGGAAACGATAAAGTTTCGCTATAACTGGCTTTTGGGTAATCAGCCGGTTTACGAATAATAGGGGGCCGTTCGCGCTTTTTCACAGGGTTTGTGACGAAAGCGCATAAAGCCTCTTGATCCGCACGGCGTGAGGGGCTATGTCGTGCGCCTCCGCGATAGCGTGCCGTCTTAGCTCAATTGGTAGAGCGCCAGATTGTGGCTCTGGAGGTAGCTGGTTCGAAACCAGCAGACGGTACCATCGCGGATTTTCCCCTTTAGCCTTATTCTTTTTGACTATGTCGCTATTGGGCGATCGGGAAGGATAGGGCGTGTCAGTTTCAGCCTATAGTCTGATCATCATTGGCGGCGGCGTGACCGGTTTATGTGTCGGTTTGCGGGCGCTGGATGTCGGTTTTTCCGTAAAACTCATCAGTAAGGATGCGGTCGGTGATACGACCTCGGCGCTTTCGGCGGGGATGATTGCGCCTGCGCTTGAGGCCATGACCGAGTCCGACCCCAAGGCGTCGTTTACCCGTTACAAGGCCGCGCACGATTACTGGCGCGGTTTTGCCGAGAATATTGGGCTGTCGGCGATCATGGATATGGCGCAGCCTGCCGTGTGGTTATGGTCAGGCGATTCAGGGCCGTCCGAAGACGAGATGCTGAAACGGTTTGGGGACATGGGGGCCAAAGCCAAACCCTTGTCGGATGAGGCCTTGGGCGAACTGGGGTATAAGGCCCCGTTTCAGGCCGTTGAGATCACCGGTGACTGGTTGCTGGCGGCAGAGCCGGTGCTGGGCTATTTGAAATCGGTATTTATTGAGCGCGGCGGTCAGTGGATCGATGCCGAGGTGGCTTCGGTTAGTTCCCAGAGCGTACGCCTGACAAATGATGAGGTGCTTAAGGCCGGACAGGTAGCCATCTGTGCTGGTTTTGAATCCGGCGGTTTTGCCTCTGAGATTGCTTCGCTGGGGGCGCTGAAGCCGATCAAGGGGCATTTACTGGATGTCGCAGCCAAGGCTGAGCCGAAGCTTGCGGGACGGATTATCCGTGCGCCTTGGGGCTATTGGGTCAGTTATGAGGCGCTGTCGAAATTTGGCGCAAGTATGCAGTCGGGGCAGGGCGATACTGCCGTTGAACCGTCTGTGGTTGAAAACCTCAAGCAAAAAGCGGCGAAGATGTCTTCGCGCCTGTCGCCTTCGCTTAAGCAGGCGGTGGCCCGTGTCGGTATCCGTGCGGCGACAGCAGATGGTTTGCCGATACTTGGGCGTGATGGTCAGAGCGGGGTCTATGTGGCGACGGCTATGCGCCGGAACGGCTGGATCTATGGGCCATATGCCGCAGAGGTTCTGGTGGCGCAAATGACGGGGATGCCTGTTCCGGAAGGGGCAGAGGCCTATAGTCCCGACCGTATTAACGTCTGATTAACCATAAAAAAAGATCATGCCGTTTATGACGGTGTTTTCGACTCAAGGTGCAGGCGGACAGGGCGGGGTTATGGCCTCGATTACCCGTGCGTCTCAGGCGACCGGAGTTGATTTTTCCTATCTGGTGAAAACCGCTCAGCGCGAAAGTTCGCTTAATCCCAAGGCCAAGGCCCCGACCTCATCGGCGGCGGGGCTGTTTCAGTTTATTGAACAGACCTGGCTGGGGACGGTGAAATCCCACGGAGCCAAGCACGGCTACGGGGCCTATGCCAATCAAATCGTGAAGGGTAGTGACGGGCGTTATTACGTGCCGGACGCCCGTGCGCGCCAGCAGGTGTTGGGCCTACGTTATGATCCCGATGCGGCCTCAGTTATGGCCGCAGAGATGACAGCGGGCCATGCCGCCTACCTGAAAGGGCGGACGGGGCGGCAACCGAATGCCGGTGAGCTTTATGCCGCGCATTTTCTGGGGCCGGCGGGGGCGGCAAACCTGATCAAGGCCACCCAGACCAATCCTAACGCCTCGGCCGTAGCGCTTTTTCCGCAGGCCGCAGGGGCCAATAAGTCCATTTTCTATAAGAACGGTCAGCCGGTGACGGTAACGGCCCTGATGGCTAACCTGAGTTCAAAGGCGGGCGGGGCGGTGAATATCGCGCCTGAGGCCGCAGAAAATGTGAACCCTTATGAAGGAATGTTCCTGACGCGCCTTCAGGGCGTGCAATCGGATGCCATGCTGCTTAATCTGGCGTTCGGCAACGGATCAGGCGAGCAAAGCCTGTTGTTTGCTACGCAATTGATGGCGGCGTTCGGGCCGGAGAAGGAAGACACGAGTAAGGGCGGCTTTGTATAAAGCAGGCATTGCCTCTTCCAATCGTAACCGAAGGACCTACATAAAGGGTTTGCAGGCCCTGAGGTGTTTCCATGATCCCGTTTTCCATTCTTGATCTGTCGCAGATATGTGAAGGTGCGGGGGCGTCTGAGGCGCTGGCCAATTCAGCGAAATTGGCGCAGGCGGCTGAAAAGCTGGGCTACAGCCGCTTTTGGGTCGCGGAACACCACGGCATGCCGGGGATTGCTTCGGCGGCGACCTCAATCGTCATTGCCCATGTCGGGCATCACACCAACCATATTCGCATCGGGGCCGGCGGGATCATGCTGCCCAACCATGCGCCGTTTGTCATAGCCGAGCAGTTCGGGACGCTTGAGGCGTTGTTCCCGAACCGTGTTGATCTGGGGCTGGGGCGCGCACCGGGCAGCGATATGCGTACTAATCGGGCATTGCGGCGCACGCTTGATGGCAGTGTCGATCAGTTCCCGCAGGATGTACTGGAACTGATGGCCTATATGGGCGATGAGAACGACGAAAATCGCCTGAGGGCCATTCCGGGCGAGGGCAGTCATGTGCCGGTGTGGATATTGGGCTCAAGCCTTTATGGCGCGCAACTGGCGGCGCAACTGGGGCTGCCCTATGCCTTTGCGTCACATTTTGCGCCGGATTACCTGTTTCAGGCGATCCGTGTGTATCGCTCACAATACCGGCCGTCAGAGGCACATCCTGAGCCGCGGGTGATGGTTGGGATTATGGGGGTAGGGGCCGATACGGATGAGGAAGCGCAGTACCTGTTTACATCCATGCAGCAGAGCTTTGCGGCTATGCGCCGTAATGAGCGCGGACGTTTCCCGAAGCCGGTGCGCGGGTTGCAACTGACGCCGGATGAAACGTCTATGGTCAATCACATGCTGCAGTTTGCGGTGGTTGGCAGCCCTGAAACGGTTAAGTCCAAGGTCGAGCATTTTCTTGAGGCTACGGGGGCGGACGAACTGATTGTGTCCATGCCGATCCATGATTTTGATGCGCGTGTCCGGTCTGCGGAGATATTCGCGCAAACCGGACTTATGCAAATGGCTGTGTCAGACGGTAATGCCGCCTAGGGCACCAAGAACGCCGAACACCTGAAGCAGCCAGATCACTACGGCAATGACGACGACGCCGTTCAGTATGCCTTTGATCTTGCCGTCCATGGGAATGTAGGTGTTAACGAGCCACAACAGTACACCGACGACGATAAGCACCACGACCAGATGTAATAAGGGCATAGTTTTTCCTCCGGTTAATGCGCCTCACAGATGGCGCTGTGTCAGGAGGTAATATTATGCGTCTGGCTCTCAGGTTTAAATTTGCGTTTAAATAGTTAAACATAAGCGGGGCATAAGGATTTTATGCCCCGCTTATGTAAGTTGTCTGTGATCAGTAATCGGCGATTTTAAGTTGCTGATCCCCGACCTTGACGTCTGACCACTCTGGTTTAGCCATGGTGATACGGCCTTCGGTGAAGGCCTTAATGGTGGAATCATCCAGACTGTAATTGACTTTCAAAGCACTCCACTTGCCACCCTTTAAGTGATAGGTGTGCATGGTGTTTTTATACCGGATCAGCAATTCCGGATGACCGTCATCATTAAGGTCAATCAGTGCCGTATCGCAAATGCCATCCTCAGCGCAGGGGGGCGCGTCGTAACCGTTTTGGATGTTGAAGTTTTGCGACAGGAAGGTTTCCGGTAAGGTGGCGCCCGCTGGAAAGACTATGCGATAATTTTGCACTGACGGCTTTGCGTGGGCTATCTTGAGGCCAAATATATCGTACCGGTTGTCTGCGGCCTTGGCTTTGGTGGCCAGATCGCGGATGGTCTGGGTTTTACCGTCAGTGATCAGTTTATCAAGCGCACGTTCTCCGTAACCGCTTGTCTGGAAGCGCAGCAGTCGCCAGTCGAATTTCTCCGGCGTGACCTTACCGGCATTGAGGCGGGCAATCTGGCTATCGACGCTCAGGCGTGCCGGTGACGCGATTGGCGTCAGGACGGCGATAAAGATCACGACCTTGGTAATGGCCAGACCGATGTTAAATGGCTCGATCATACGTAGCCAGCGACCGGGCAGAACGGCCGCGATGGCATAGGCTACCCCATAAAGCAGGGCGACCACTACGCCTACGAATGCAATGATACGCGAAGGCGTCAGGCCATACTGACCAACGCGCAGGCTAAGGCCCACGGCGGCCAGAATGGCAAACACCAGAAGCAACAGGGCCGCAGCGCGGGCGGTGAGTTTCAGGATAATATTGACGGGGCGTTCTTCGTCACCTTGCTGATAGGCGGCATTAATCAGTAGCACCATAGCCAGACAGGCCCCAAGCAGCGTGCCGGTGGCGGCTTTGGTGTCCCACAGTGGCTTCAGGCCGCTGAAGCACAGACTGACTACAAAGATCAGGCCGACCACAACGATGACCGGCAGGAGCCATGACAGAACCCCAAGTATAAGCGCGCGGACATTGGCCAGAAGCTTGGTTTGCACATCGCTCAGATGTACCGAGGCCGCAAACGCAAGGCCCGACAGCGGCAGGGCGACATAGGCTTCCTGAAGCAGATCACCGAACCATTCAAAGCCGATGAATTTCAGGAGGGCTGCCCCCAGCCACAATATGCCCCAGAACAGGCCGGTGAACAGAAGGCTTAAGGCCAGTTGTACGCCGCGTTTCCATGCCTGATCGAAATAAAGTTCATAGGGCGCGATAGGCTTACGGGCCTGATCTGCACTGGAGATCAGTTCATGCGCAATGAACAGCAGGGGATAGACAAGGAAAGTGTCGGCGTGGAACATAAAGCTGTAGCCCCTGAAAGCCTCGCCTTCGCTTTGGGACCAGCCGATAAGTATAAGTAACAGGAACGCAGTCACGCTCCATGCCAGCAACGACAGTCGGCGCATCGCACCGGCACCTGCCCAGATCACAAAGGCCGTCAGAGCAATGGTGGCAAACAGGATGCGGTTCCACACCATTTCAGGCGGCCAGACATTGTAGTTGCCGTCCTGCGCCTTACGAAAGGCATCAATCTGTTCGGAGAAATAGGCCAGTATGAGGCCAAAAATCAGACCGACCGCCAGACGCAGAAGCAAGGCCTGACGGTCAGAAAGCGGTGTGTTGAGCTTTGCAAGCATGGCATGTCCCCAAAATTTCGGGGACTATGGGACAATATTTGCGAACTGTCAGCAGGTTAAATTCGCTCCCCCAGAGTTGTTTTCAGATTTTAAAAACGACCCATGGTGGTGGGCGCGTCATAGGCTGAGGAATGGATCGGCAGGTTGTCGGGATCAAGACCGGTCATGGCCCATGTCTGATCGGTCTGATCATAACGCACCGGTGAGGCATTGGGGCTTGAGTACATTTCACCAAGGAAGACGCGGGCAATCGCGCGGAAGGGTATGCCGTGCGAAACGAACAGGCAGGTGTCTCCGGTGGCGCGGTGTTCGTTGACCGCCTCGGAAACGCGGTCAATGACCTCCGTCAGGGGCTCGGCATCTGACGGATAATGCTTGCCGTCCAGATCGGCCTCAGGGCGCATGTGGGCGGCCATTTCCGCGCGATGGCTGACGACTTCCTCAAGCGTCAGGCCTTCGAACACGCCAAAGCTGCGCTCAATAATGCGGGGGTCGATATCGACGGGCAGATTCAGCGTTTCGGCTACGATCGAGGCGGTTTCAAAGGCGCGGCTGAGGGGGCTGGCGATAATGCGGGTAATGGGCTGGGTTTTAAGAAATCCGGCTGCGGTACGGGCCTGAATCCTGCCGGTATTATTTAGCGGAATATCGGTTGAGCCTTGAAGGCGCAACTGGGCGTTCCAGTCGGTTTGGCCGTGGCGTAATACAAAAAACATACTCAGTCCGTGGTTATTTTTTCAAAGATGTTTCAAGGGCAAGCCTTGAAACGGGCCAAGTCAGTCTGACCATGGCGTAAAACAAAAAACATGGATTACAGCGCAGCCTTAATGCGTTCGGCGAGGGCTTTCAGTTTTTCAATATCTGCCATCTGGCCCGAAGCGTGGGGCGCTTCGCTGATGGCGTCATAGGTCGGAATGATATGGAAATGGATATGGAATACCGTCTGGCCTGCCGGTTCGCCGTTGAACTGAGCGATGCGGATGCCGTCGGGCTTTAGGGCCTTATTGACCGCCTGAGCCACGGCCTGTGTTTTGACAATCAGATTTTGCAGGGCCTCAGGCGAGATATCCAGAAGATTGCGGGCCTCTGTTTTAGGGATGACCAGAGTGTGCCCTTCGGATTGCGGGAACACGTCCATAAAGCTTAGGATATGATCGTCCTCATAGACCTTAACGGCCGGAATCTCTCCGCGCAGGATCTTGGCAAATATATTTTGCGGGTCATAGGTTCCGGTGAGGCTCATGCGACAATCCTTATGATAGAATATGTGTGTTCGTCTTAAAGGACTATGCTTGCTTGTCCAAGGGGACTAAAGAAGCGCCAATGAATAATTATCTGCTTGTCATGATTGGTGGGGGACTAGGGGCCGTAGCCCGTTATGGTCTGTCGCGTCTTCTGCCAGGAAGCCTGTGGCCCTTGTCAACTTTTGTGGCGAATATAGCCGGTTGTTTGCTGATGGGGTGCCTGATGGGGTGGCTTCTGATGCGCGGCGGTGATACGGAACGCCTGAGAGCCTTTTTCGGCGTCGGGATATTGGGTGGCTTTACCACCTTCTCTGCTTTTTCATACGAAGTGGTTGTCCTGCTGGAGCGGCGTGATTATGGCGTGGCCTTTGGCTATGCGGCAGTTTCGGTTTGTTTGTCGGTTGCGGCAGTCATAGCCGGTCTTATGGTGTTCAGGAGGCTCGGTCTGTGAGCAATGAAGTCAAAATCCTCTATATCGGCGAAGGCGAGGACGGCACGCGTGTTGACCGTTTCTTCAAACGCCGCTGGCCGCATATCAACCATGTGCAACTGAACAAGCTGTTGCGCTCCGGTCAGGTGCGTGTGGACGGCAGCCGCGTTAAGGCCGATACTCGCCTTGTGGCTGGTCAGACCGTGCGCGTCCCGCCCTTGCCGGATGCTCCGACCGATGAGCAGCAAAAGCGTGAACGGGCAACCTTAAGCCCGCAGGAAATCCGCTACGCCAAGTCGCTGGTGCTGTTTGAAGACGACTATGTCATCGCCATCAACAAGCCTTCGGGGCTGGCGGTGCAGGGCGGTACCAAGACCAAGAACCATATTGACCGCCTGTTGTCGGCATGGGGTGAGGGGCTTGAGCGTCCGCGTCTGGTGCACCGTCTTGACCGCGATACGTCCGGTGTTCTGCTGTTGGGTAAGACACCGGCGGCAGCGGCGCGTCTGGCGGGGGCCTTTGCCAAGCGCAAGGCCTATAAGACCTATTGGGCGCTGGTGGCTGGTACGCCAGACCCCAAGGAAGGGCTGATTGATGTGCCTCTGGTCAAAAAAGGCTTCAATGACCGCGAAATCGTTCAACCTGCGGACATCAAGGAACCGGGTGCCGAGGCCGCCGAAACCGAATATGTGACCATATCCCGCGCGGCGCATCGTCTGGCGTGGATGGCGCTTCGGCCGCATACGGGGCGTACGCACCAGCTTCGGGCGCATATGCAGGCCATTGGTCACTGCATCCTTGGCGACCCGAAATATTCCGACGATCTGAGCCGTCCGTTGTCCGAAGGGCTGGGGCTGCAACTGCATCACCGGCGTATTGAGCTGCCGCATCCGCAGCAGGGTACGCTGATTGTCGAAGCGCCGCTTGATCCGGTGATTGCCGCCGGTTTCGAGCGTTACGGTTTTGATGAGTACGAAGCCTCGCCTGAGCCTTTCCGCAAGGTGAAGAAGATTTCCAAGCGATAAGGGGCGGGTATGCGTCTGGTTGTGTTTGATGTGGACGGGACCCTGATCGACAGTCGGGCGTCTATCTTTCGGGCGGCGGTTGAAGCCGCCCATCGCATCAATGTCACGCCGCCAACCTATGATGAGGTGCGCGGCATTGTCGGTTTATCGTTGTTTGAGGCGCTTCAGGCCATGCGGCCCGACCTCGATCCCGAAACCGTGGCCGCCTATACGCGTGAGTTTCAGAACGCCTTTATCGGCTTTCATGCCGAGCCGGATTTCCGCGAAGACCTCTATGCCGGCGCGCATGAGACACTGTTGCGCCTTAAGAATGATAACTGGCTGATAGGTATGGCGACCGGTAATTCCCGTCGCGGGGTGACGCGGATACTCAATCATTATGGCTGGGGCGATATTTTCGATGTCACCTTCTGTGCCGATGACGGGCCGTCCAAGCCGCATCCGCACATGCTCGAAGCCAATATGAAAGCGTTGGGGGTCGGGGCGCATCAGACCCTGATGATCGGCGATGCGACCTATGACATCCGCATGGCGCGCTCAGCGGGTGTTTATGCGGTCGGCGTAAGCTGGGGCTTTCACACAGTCAGCGAACTGGAAAGCGCCGGTGCGCACGAAGTTGTCCATGATTACGCGGCACTGAATGTGACCCTTGATCAGTTTTCATCAGACCTTTTGAAGGTAAGTCTTTGATATGAGTGACTATAAGGCCGAAGCGCCCTCAAAGCGCGTTGATCAGCTGGGCAACCGGCCCAAGCGTTTCTGGAAAGAGGTGGCGTTCGCCGCTGTGGCTGATGGTTTTGCTGTGTCGCTGGATAAACGCGCTGTGAAAACGCCCAAGGGGGAGGTTCTGGCTCTGCCTAATCCGGCGGTGGCAGCGTTAGTTGCGCGGGAATGGGACGCGGTTGAGGACTATGTGGACTATGCCGCCATGCCTTTGACACGCTTAGGCTTTGCGGCCGTAGACCATCTGCGTGAACCAGAAGGTGCGGTAACTGAGGCGGCGCGTTATGCGGAAACCGATCTGGTGGCCTATCCGTCCGACTATCCGCAGGCTTTGATTGAGCGTGAAAATGCGGCGTGGGGGCCGGTTATCGATTGGTTCAAAGCGGAACTGGGTCTTGAGATCATTCAGAACCGCTCGATTATGCATAAGCCGCAACCCGAAGCGACGGTTGCCGGTATCCGGTCTCTGGTTGAAAACGCCACCCCATATGAGCGGGCAGGCCTGATGGCCGCGACGCCGTTGCTGGGGTCGGTGGTGCTGGCCATTGCCTTGTGGAAAGGGCAGCTGAACGGAGAGGCGGCGTTCGAAGCCTCACGCGTCGGTGAAGCCTTTCAGGCCGAGACATGGGGCGATGATGCCGAGGCCACGCAACGCGCAGAGTCGCACAAGGCCGATGTCATCAGTCTTGAGGCGTGGTTTAAGGCATTAAGGTAATAAAAAAGCCCCTGATCGCTCAGGGGCTTTTTTCGTTTCATAGGGCGACTTCGTAAGCCGCTTCGGTATTGGCGGCGATGTCGTCAAGCGTCACATCGGGCGCCAGTTCGATCAGTTTCAAACCTGAGCCGTCGGGTTTCACTTCAAACACCCCAAGCGTGGTGATGATCAGGCTGACGACGCCGGTGCCGGTGAGCGGCAGGTCGCATTTTTTCAGAACCTTGGATTCGCCGTGCTTGCTGGTGTGTTCCATGACCACGACGACGCGCTTGACGCCCGCCACCAGATCCATAGCCCCGCCCATGCCCTTAACCAGCTTGCCGGGGATCATCCAGTTGGCGATGTCGCCGTTTTCCGCCACTTCCATCGCGCCAAGAATAGTCAGGTTGATGTGACCGCCACGGATCATGGCAAAGCTGTCAGAGGATGAAAAATAGCTGGTTTCATCAAGTTCGGTGATGGTCTGCTTACCGGCATTGATCAGGTCGGGGTCAACCTCATTGTCATAGGGGAACGGGCCCATGCCGAGCATGCCGTTTTCTGACTGAAAGGTAACGGTCATGCCTTCGGGGATGTGATTGGCCACAAGCGTGGGTATACCAATCCCCAGATTGACGTAAAAACCGTCCTGAAGTTCCTTGGCGGCGCGTTTGGCGAGATCGTCTCTTGTCCAGACCATTATGCGCTCTCCTTCTGACGAACAGTTCTTTGTTCAATGCGTTTTTCGAACGTACCTTTGATGATGCGATCCACATAGATGCCCGGCGTATGGATATGGTCGGGATCGAACGAACCGGTTGGCACGATTTCCTCAACCTCAACCACCGTGATCTTACCCGCCGTGGCCATGACAGGATTGAAGTTACGGGCGGTCTTGCGGAAAATCAGATTGCCGCGCTCATCGGCCTTCCAGGCCTTGATGATGCTGAGGTCGGCCACCAGACCGGTTTCAAGGATATAGCGTTTGCCGTCAAAGGTCTTTTCGTCCTTGCCTTCGGCCACCAGCGTACCGACGCCTGTGGCGGTATAGAAGGCGGGGATGCCGGCACCGCCTGCGCGGATACGTTCGGCCAGAGTGCCTTGTGGGTTGAACTCAAGCTCAAGCTCACCCGACAGGTACTGGCGCTCGAATTCCTTGTTCTCACCCACATAGGACGAGATCATCTTTTTGATCTGGCGCGTATTGAGCAACTGACCCAGACCGAAGCCATCAACACCGGCATTGTTTGAAATCACCGTCAGGCCCTTAACGCCGGAATCGCGCAAGGCTGCAATCAGGTTTTCGGGAATACCACACAGGCCGAAACCGCCCGCCATAATGGTCATGTCATCGCGCAAGAGGCCCTCAAGCGCCTCAGGTGCGGAGTTATATATCTTGCCGGATTGTCCCATAGGGCGCGCCTCCTTATACATCAGGCCCAAAGCCTAATCCGGCGCGGAGAGTCTGTCATCCGCAAAGATGGTGCATTGCGGAAAATCTATCTTGTCAAGAAGGGTTTCAGCGAGGCATCGGCGTCACGGATGACGGCTTCGTCCAGTGGAACCTGTTTGGCAATCAGTTGCTTTCCAGCCATGAAGTCGGCAGGGCGGTTAACAGCTTCGACGCAGATTAACTGCTTAAGTTCATTGATGTGGAAAACGCTGAACGCACCGCTGTCGGGATCGCCACGCGCAATCAGTTGCGCGTCAGGTCGCGATATGCCCGCGATCTGGAGTTTGTATTCATACTGATCCGACCAGAACCACGGCACTTCGGGTGTCGGGGCTTTGTAGCCGGTAATGGCGGCGGCGGCCTGCTTGGCTTGCTCAAGGGCGTTGGGGACGCTTTCAAGGCGGTAACGACCTTCAAACCACGGCTTGATTTCGCGCGAGGTGACATCACCAATGGCAAAGACATTGGCCGTCGAGGTGCGGGCCTCAGGGTCAACGACGATGCCGTTGTTGCAGGTAATGCCAGCCGCCTGAGCCAGATCATCGGCAGGCAAGGCCCCAATGCCGACCAGCAGATGATCGAACAGATGTTCGGAGTCGTCCTCAAGGACTACAACTTCTTTTTGACCGATTGACGCCAGACCGGTGACACGGGCTTCGGTTTTCAGATCCACACCCGCCTTACGGTGAATATCGGTAAAGGCCGAAGACAATTGCGGTGAGGCGACCCGCGCCAGAATGCGGCTTTCGCGCTCGAAAATCGTCACGTCGCAACCGAGTTTACGCGCCGAAGCCGCGACCTCAAGGCCGACATAGCCTGCGCCAATCAGGCCGATGTGCCCGCCCTTTTCCAGCAGAGGCTTGAAGGCTTCGGCATGGGCAAGGGTGCGCAGCAGATAATGAGGGACGCGATCACTGCCCGGCACGATAAAGGGACGTGCTTTGGAGCCGGTGGCGATGATCAGGTGGTCATAACTCAGGCGACCCGTGGGCAGGATGATTTCCTGCGCATCGGTATTGATCGCTTCGACCGAAGTCGAGAGATGTACATTTATGTTGTTGGAATCGTAAAATGCCTGCGGGCGTAGCTGAAGGTCGTCTTCACCGGCTTCCCCTTTGAGCCATGCCTTGGACAAGGGCGGGCGCTGATAGGGCAGGCTTGGTTCCGCGCCGATCAGGGTGATCGGGCCATCAAAGCCATATTGCCGCAAAAAGGCGGCGGCGGAACCACCGGCATGACCGGCGCCTATGATGACGACGCCTGACATCTATGCCTCTTGCGTGGCGGCGATGCCGTATTGCAGTCGGGTGGCATGAAGCGTGTTGTTCAGCAGGCAGGCAATGGTCATCGGGCCTACGCCGCGTGGTACCGGCGTGATGGCCGTGGCGCGTTCTTTGGCGGCGTCAAAGTCCACATCACCGACGATTTTGGATTTGCCGTCTTCGGTCTCGATACGGTTGATACCGACATCAATGACATAGGCCCCGTCCTTAACCCAGTCACCCTGAATGAATTTCGGACGCCCAACCGCGGCCACCAGAATATCGGCGCTGCGGCAGACTTCGGCCAGATTTTGTGTGCGTGAGTGCGCGACCGTGACGGTGCAGTTTTCATTGAGCAGAAGCTGCGCCATCGGTTTGCCGACAATATTTGAGCGCCCGACGATCACCGCATTCAGGCCCGACAGATTGCCATTGCCGTGGGTTTTAAGGGCGTCCTTAAGCAGCATCAGCGACCCCAAAGGCGTGCAGGGGACGATTGCTTCAAGGCCGACTGACAACTTGCCTACGTTTTGAATATGGAAGCCGTCCACGTCTTTGAGCGGGTCAATGGCGTCGATCACCTTAAGCGAAGACATATGCGCCGGCAGAGGCAACTGCACCAGAATACCGTTCACGCCCTTGTCGGCATTAAGCTCAGCGATCAGCTTAAGGAGATCTGCCTCTGAAGTCGTATCCGGTAAGGTGATGGTGCGGCTTTCCATGCCGACCGCCTTAGTGGTTTCGCCCTTGTTTTTAACATAGATCTGGCTGGCGGGGTCTTCACCGACAATCACCACCACAAGGCAGGGTGTAAGATCGTGATCAGCCTTAAGTGAGGCGACCTGAGCGGTAATGCGTTCACGCAGTCCCTTCGCAAATCCGAAGCCGTCAATGATATTGCCACGGGATGAAGGGACGGGATTGCTCATGATCTGGCTCCTGAAAATAACCGGTTCTCAATTGGCCTTTTTCGCTGCCAAAAGCAAGGCCTCGATGAGCGCAGACAGGGTTTCAGACAGGGGGGCTGCGCGGGCCGGATCGAAGGTCTGAGGAGCGCTCATATCCAGATAGACATCCTGCACGATCTCGATTTGAAGGGCATGGATGCCGTCTTCGGGGCGACCGTGGGCGCGGGTGGTATAGCCGCCCTTGAAACGACCATCGAGCACAGTTGAAAACGGCGTCGCGGCCATGAAGCTTTCTAATGCGCCTTTGAGGGCAGGGCTGACGGTACGGGCATCATCCGTGCCGAAATTCAGGTCAGGTAGTCGGCCTGAGAACAGGGTCGGGATTTCCGGTCTTATGGAATGGGCATCGATCAGAATTGCAAAACCGTGAGTTTCGCGGGCGGCCTCAAGCAGGCGCTCCAGTTCGGCATGATAGGGCCACCACAGATGCTGACGGCGTCGGTTTATCTCTGACTGATCCGGCTCCTGACCGGCCTTATAGATCGGGTTGAGATCAAAATCCGTCAGCGGGCACAGCGGCGTTTCAAAGCGCCCCGGATAGAGCGGTGAACTGTCTGGCGCGCGGTTGAGGTCAATCACATAACGCGAATGGGTCGCCCACAGAGTTGAAGCCCCCTGCGCGGCGGCAAAATCAAACAGGCGATGCACATTGAAATCGGTTTCGTTGACACTCAGGCCCGTGTCATTCATCCGCGCGGCAATATCAGGGGGTAGGTAAGTGCCAACATGGGGGGCGGCGATTACCAGTGGTGAAGTAACCTGATGGCTTACAAAGACAGAGGCGGAAGCAGACATGCCCCATAGTGGAACGGTTGGGCGTGTTCTTGTCAAGCAGGCTTGGGACGGGATTGGGTTGTGATCGTAAATTGTTAACCAGTTAAATGCATCTTAAGATTGCAATTGTCGAGCGATTCGGAGGGATGTATGCATTTAGCGAAAGTAGCGCCGGATTTATTTGCCGATTTGTCACCCGAAGCCCGTAC
>JASGFL010000068.1:0-16101 GCA_047605545.1 Asticcacaulis sp.
AACGGGGACTGTCCCTGACTGGGGCCGTGGCCCCTATCACATGGTTCCCACCTGACTAGTCAGGTCTGAGTGGATTTAAACGCTTCGCAACGGTTCATACGCGGCGCCGCCACATGTTTCAGGCACAAGTCCTTCGCGCTGTGCGCTCAGTGTACTTTTGCCTGCATCTGATTTGTGAAAAAGACCCTTGGGGCGGCCCGACGGGTCTTTTTCGCTTTTTGTCTTGCCTCAGAGGCTCGCTTTCCCAACTTGACAGTGCACTTGTGAAAATGGCAAAACCGGCGCTTCCTCAGGGAGTAGCCGGGGCTTTTGCCCGTCCGATGTCGTCAGCACGAGCGTAAGATTACGCTCCGGCATCAGGCACTGCTCAGATCGTCCGGTCTGAACAGGCAGCGAGACTGGGGGCGGGTTCTGCCCACCTGTCCTAACCATTACGTCTCTGAGAGAGTTTCATCATGGAAACCATAGGAACGCCCCTTTTGTGGGGGACGTTTGCGGCCTTTTTTGTGGTCGCTTTGTTTGTTGATTTTGTTGTTCTGAACCGTCAGGGCGCCCATAAGGTGTCCATGAAAGAAGCCGCCATCTGGTCGGTTATCTGGGTTATTACCTCCTTCGTTTTCGTAGGGGTTATGTGGTGGGAACTGGGCGGTCTTGGGACCGATCAGGCCGCCAAGGCGCTGGCCGACACCAAGGCGCTTGAATTTATCACCGGTTATCTGGTGGAAAAGGCGCTGGCGGTAGATAATATCTTCGTCTTCCTGATGATCTTCACCTATTTCGCCGTGCCGCCTGAGTTCCAGAAGCGCGTGCTGATGATCGGTATTCTGGTGGCGCTGCTGCTGCGGGCCGGTATGATTCTGGTCGGTGCCTGGCTGGTGTCGGAATTCCACTGGATTCTGTATATCTTCGGTGCGTTCCTCATCTACACCGGCTTCAAGATGTGGCGTTCGTCTGACGATGAGCCTGATCTGGAAGCCAGTCCCATTCTGAAATGGGTACGCAAGCGTTTCAAAATCGCCCCTTCGTTCGATGGCGAGCGCTTCTTTACGCACATTGACGGTGTTAAGATGGCGACCCCGCTGTTGCTGGTGGTTCTGCTGATCGGCATTATTGATGTGGTGTTTGCCGTAGACTCCATTCCGGCCATTTTCGCGATCACAACCGATCCGTTTATCGTTCTTACCTCTAACGTGTTCGCGATTCTCGGTCTGCGGGCCATGTACTTCCTGCTGGCGGGGATGCAGGAACGCTTCCATCTGCTGCCTTACGGTCTGGCGCTGGTGCTGGTGTTCATTGGTTCCAAGATGCTGCTGATCGATATCTATAAGATTCCGATCGTCTGGTCGCTGAGTGTTACCTTCGGCATTCTGGTTCTGACCATGATCCTGTCGCTGGTCATCAAGCCGAAAGAGGGCGCGCATCCGCAAGGGGCTTTCCCGTTCGACTCCAAGTCAGGCGATGACACTAAGGAATAACTTGCCACAGGGCCTTTTTCGGGTGCAAAAAAGCGCATGAAAGAGGCCAAGGCTCTGTTACGCAAAGACATGAAGGCCCGTCGCGCGGCCGCTTTTTCCGCTGATCCTGAGGCGGGAGAGCGGCTGGCGGCGGGTTTTCGTTTGTGGCTCCCGCAAGGCACAGTCGTGGCCGGTTACAGCGCCTTCGGCAGTGAAATGAATCCGCTGCCCCTGATGCGTGTTCTGGCCGCGAAGGATTGCAAGCTGGCGCTTCCGGCGCTGGTGGCCACAGAGGCCGGACTAAGGATGGTCTTCAGGGCCTTTGATCTGGGGGATGAACTGACCGAAGGGCCATATGGCATAGTTCAGCCGTCCGACCTTGCGCCGGAGGTGTTGCCGGACATTGTACTGGTGCCACTGCTGGCTTTTGACCGGCAGGGACACAGGCTCGGCTATGGCGGCGGATTTTATGATCGTGGTTTGCGCTTTCTAAAATCGCAAAAACCTTTTAAGGCTTGGGGCATTGCCTATGCCGCGCAGGCGGTTCACCATCTGCCGGTCGAAGACCATGATCAGCCACTGGATGCGGTGCTGACTGAAACCGGCTTAATTGAAACGGAAACGGACTAAACTCTATGCGCTTTGCTTTTTTCGGTGATGTAGTGGGTCGCTCAGGCCGTGACGGGCTGACGGAACACCTGCCGTTTATCCGGCGCGCACTTGATCTTGAGTTCGTTATCGTCAATGCGGAAAACGCCGCTTCAGGTTTCGGGGTCTCGGAAAATACGGCCAAGCAACTGTTTGACGCTGGTGCTGACTGTCTGACCCTTGGCAACCATAGCTGGGATCAGAAAGAGGCCCTGACCTATATTGTGCGTGAACCGCGCCTGATCCGTCCGTTGAACTATCCTCGTCTGGCCGATGCGCCGGGGCGTGGGGCCAATCTGTTTGAAACGGCTTCGGGCAAACGTATTCTGGTTATCAACCTGCTGGGCCTTGTGCATATGGCGTCGATGGACGACCCGTTTGGCGCGGTCGATAAGGCGCTTGAGGCGACGCCTCTGGGGATGGTGGCCGATGCCATTGTCGTTGATATGCACGCCGAAGCCACATCCGAGAAAATGGCCATGGGGCATTTCTGTGACGGCCGCGCCAGTCTGGTGGTGGGTACCCATACCCATGTGCCGACCGCTGACGCGCAAATCCTGCCCGGCGGCACAGCCTATCAGACTGATGCCGGTGCCTGCGCCGACTATGACAGTGTGATCGGCATGGATAAGGATGAGCCTCTGCGCCGCTTCACGACCCGTATCGGTAAGGAGCGCTATAAACCGGCTTCGGGGCCTGCGACGGTGTGCGGTGTGTTTGTCGAAACCGACGATAAAACCGGTCTGGCGGTACGGGTAGAAGCGATCCGCGTGGGTGGTCGTTTAAAGACGGTCTTGCCAGAAGCGCAGGTTTCGGTTTAGAAAACCCCCGATTTTCAGACTTTTTCTGTGTGACGCGCCGCCTGTGGCATCAGCCGTTTCTGGGGCTGTTTTGGCGAGCGCTATTGTGAGGACTCTATGGCAGGCCATTCCAAATTTAAAAATATCATGCACAAAAAAGGGCGCGCGGATGCTGTGCGCTCAAAGCTGTTTTCCAAATTATCGCGCGATATTACGGTGGCAGCGAAGTCCGGTATGCCTGATCCGGCCATGAATCCGCGCCTGCGTCTGGCGGTGAACAACGCCAAGGCCGAGTCCATGCCTAAGGAAAACATCGACCGCGCCATTAAAAAGGGTGCTGCCGGCGATGCGGATACACTCGAAGACATCCGCTACGAAGGCTTTGGCCCCGGTGGTATTGGCGTCATCGTCGAAGCCCTGACTGACAACCGTAACCGCACCGGCGGCAATGTGCGTTCGTACTTTGCCAAACACGGTGGCAATCTGGGGGAAACCGGTTCGGTCAGCTTCCTGTGGGATCGTCTGGGTCAGATTGAGTACCCCTTAAGTGCCGGTTCGGCAGACGACATCATGGAAGCGGCTATCGAAGCCGGTGCGCAGGATGTGGAAACCGACGAGGATCCCGAAGAAGGCGGTCACATCATCTATACGGCCTATGAGGATCTCAATGCCGTGACCGAAGCCATCTCCAAGGCGCTGGGTGATCCGAAATCCACGAAATTCATCTGGAAGCCGCAAACCCTGACACCTCTGTCGGGTGATCCGGTCAAGACGCTGTTCAAGCTGATCGACACGCTGAACGACGATGACGACGTGCAAAACGTCTATGCCAACTTCGATGTTTCGGACGAGGAACTGGAAGCGCTCGGCCTCTGAGTTGTAGCCTCTTGAATGTCTTTGACGGCGGCGCAGATGTTATCTGGGCCGCCGTTTTGTTTTGCCCGACGCTTTATTCGTTAAGTGCTTCAAGCAGGGCCTTGTGGAATCTGTCCGGTGCTTCGACCTGAGGGGAGTGGCCAAGGTCAGGGAAGGTGATCAAACGGCTATTAGGGATGGTTTGCGCCACCTGCTTGCCCAGAACCGGATAGTTCCCCAATTGCTCGCGCAAAGCTGGTTCCGCGCGGTTGGCACCGGGGGCCGTGCGATCAAGTTCGCCGATCATCAATGTCACAGGAACCTTCAGTTGCCCGAATTCGTGCGCGATCGGCTGGGTGAAGATCATTTCCGAGGTTTGCGCCTGTATGTAGGCGACCTCATTGCGGCCTGCACCGGCGTACATGCCTGCCTGCATATCAACCCACTGGTCGTATTCGGGCTTCCATTGATTGTTATAATAGAATTTGAGCTGATAAGCCTTGATGCTGTCAAAGTTGGTTTTCAGTTCTCCGGCATAAAGCTGATCGATAGTGGCGTAGGGCACACCAAGCGCCTGCCAGTCCTCAAGGCCAATGGGGTTGACCAGCACCAATTGAGCGACGCTATCGGGATAGCTCAGGCTGAAACGCGTCGCCAGCATGCCGCCCATGGAATGACCGATGAGTGTCACCTTATCGACTTTCAGCGCCTTAAGCAGATCATGGGTATTGGCGGCCAGTTGGCTGAGCGAGAACTGATAGGCTGCGGGTTTTGAGGATTTGCAGAAACCAATCTGGTCGATGGCAACCACACGATATCCGGCCCGACTTAAGGTGGCTATGGTTTCTTCCCAGGTCGCCCCGCAGAAGTTCTTGCCGTGCAACAGAACCGCCGTCCGGCCATTGGCGGGGCCTGTGGGAGCAACATCCATATAGGCCATTTCCAGAGATTGCCCCTGAGTGGTCAGGCTATGGATCTGTATAGGATACGGATAGTCGAAGCCTTCCAGTCTGGGGCCAAAGGTTTTGGCGCTGGATGCGCCCGCTATCAGGGTCAGGCTGAGGGTGGATGCCGCCAGAATACGAATGAGAATACGCATGTTACTTCCTGAAAATAGCTGAAACTGTCAGGCACAATAGGGAAGGCAAATGCAAAAAGCGATAGCGGGCTGAGGCTGAACGGGGCCGTTCGCTACCCCGCCTCAAACCATAGCTCAGATCAGCGGGATTTTATGGAAACCGGCCTCTGCTTCGGGCATGAGCCGCATGCCAAAAGAAAATACCAAAACGGCATTAGGGTGACAGCTTTGTGACCAGAGGGGTTTTGGGCATAAAAAATCAATAAAAATATAAAGTTATGAAATTTATTTGCCAGTCTGCCCTAAGTTTTTTTTAGAGGGCCTTGAAATTGGCGCAAGATAAGGGCAGGAGTGTTTTCCCGATATCGCAACCTTGAAAACATTGACATTCAGGGCCGCTATCGATCCCGACAGCCTAGGCTGTCTGCCTGATTTCTGCCTCACATCCCTTCTGTCCTTCTGTCTGCAACGGTCGCGCCCTATGTTCAAGTCTTTCTTCGGCAGTTTTTCTAACGACATCGCCATCGATCTCGGTACGGCGAATACGCTCGTTTACATGAAGGGCCGGGGTATCGTGCTGAATGAGCCTTCGGTGGTGGCGCTGCGTAATGTCGGCGGCCGTAAGGTGGTTCATGCTGTGGGTATCGAAGCCAAGCAGATGCTGGGCCGTACACCGGGCCACATGGAAGCCATCCGCCCGATGCGTGACGGCGTGATTGCTGACTTCGAAGTGGCCGAAGAAATGATCAAGCACTTCATCCGTAAGGCGCATAACCGCAAAGGGTTTGTGAACCCTAAGGTTATTGTCTGTGTGCCGTCAGGGGCTACGGCGGTTGAACGTCGCGCTATTAATGATTCGTGCCTCAATGCTTCGGCGCGCCGCGTGGGCCTGCTGCCTGAGCCTATGGCGGCGGCTATCGGTGCCGGTCTGCCGATCCATGAGCCGACCGGTTCGATGGTCGTGGATATCGGTGGCGGTACGACCGAGGTGGCGGTTCTGTCGCTTTCGGGTATCGTCTATTCGCGTTCGGTGCGCGTTGGCGGCGACAAGATGGACGATTCGATCACCAACTTCATGCGCCGTAACCACAACCTGCTGATCGGTGAAACCACCGCAGAGCGCATCAAGAAAGACATTGGCACGGCACGCGTACCGCATGACGGCGAAGGTCTGGCTATTGAGGTCAAGGGTCGCGACCTGATGCAGGGCGTGCCACGCGAAGTGCGCATCAGTGAGCGTCAGGCAGCCGAAGCCATTGCTGAACCCGTGTCGCAAATCATCGAAGCGGTTAAGGTCGCGCTTGAGGCCACCCCGCCGGAACTGGCGGCGGATATTGCCGATAAGGGCATCATGCTGACGGGCGGTGGTGCGCTTCTGCGCGGTCTGGACGAAGAAATCCGCGACCACACCGGCCTGCCGGTTACCATTGCCGAAGACCCGCTTTCCTGCGTGGCGATCGGTTGTGGTCGGGTGCTTGAGCATCCGCGCTGGATGAAGGGTATCCTCGACTCCACCATGTTCTGATGCCGCCATGCGGCTCAGTATGCTGAGCCGCACATAATGGCAGAGCAGACACAAGGGCACATGTGGGTGAAACCGATCAGGTTTGACTACATGGGATAACAGGACTGACTGGTATCTTATAGTTAATGACGGTTTGTAAGGACGTCCGGCGTGCCATACGGGGAAAAGTCATCTTTTGAAGCGATTAAGCTCCCGCTGACCTGGGGGATTATGGTTATTGTCGCAGGCATCTGTGTCGTCGGGGTTCTTTTGTTCCTTGGCGACCGGCGCGCAGACATAGCCGAATCCGACTACGGCAATCGGGCCGCCTTTGATACGGTGGCGGGGCCAGCCAATAACCTGTTGTCCACGCCGGCGCACTGGGTTGGTGGTATTGCCGGCTGGTTTGATGATTATCTGTTTGCCGTGTCGGAAAATCGCCGCCTGCGCAAAGAGGTTGCCGAGCTTTCGCAGTTCAAGAACGACTACCTTCAGTCGAAGGAACTGAACCGCCGGTATGAAACCCTGCTTCAGTTACGCACTGACCCTCAGGTGGCCATGGTTACGGCGCGTTCGGTGTCTGTGTCACGCGGGCCGTTCAACAATGCCCGCCTGATCAATGCCGGTCGTGAAGACGGCGTGAAATTCGGGCATCCGGTGATTAATGAACAAGGTCTGATCGGTCGTGTGGTCGGCACGAGCGGCCAGGTGAGTCGCGTGCTTAACGTTACCGATGTGGTCAGCCGCGTACCGGTCGTCATAAGTCGTACGGATGCCCGTGCGATTATGGCGGGAGACGGCGGTGGTTATCCGCGTCTTGAGTTTGTGCGCGGTAAGGATGCCGTCAAAAAAGGTGATCAGGTTCTGACCTCTGGCGACGGCGGCGTATTCCCGCGTGGTTTGCCGATTGGTGAGGTGGTCGCCAGCGTGGACGGTGTCTGGCGCATCAATCTCTATACCAATCGTGGCCCGATCGATATGGTTAAGGTATTGAAATACGATGATTTTTCAAACCTGCCTGATTACACAATTCTGAACACGCCTTCGGTGACTGACGTTTTGCCGCCACCACCGGCACCAGCACCCATTCAAACGCAAGCGGTTTCGGCATCGGCATCGTCTTCAGGCACATCGTCAGCCGCATCTTCTGCGGCAGCACCACGTGCGCCAGCGTCACGGACAACGACACAGGCTCCGGCCCCCAGACCGGCCACACCTGCGCCGACGCCCCGTCCGGCCCCGACTCCGGTTCCCGCTCAGGCGCAGCCTGCCGCAGCACCTGCAGCGGTAACGCCTTCCGCTACTCCGGCTGACGGAGACTAAGGGTGCGCGCCCCGATTAACAAAAACATGCGACGGGGTCTGGCGGGCAAGACTATCGGCCCGCAGGAATGGATATTTATACCGGCCGTTCTGACGCTGATTGCCACGCTGATTATGGCGACCAATCTCCCCTTGCCGTGGGGACTGGTCTTGCCTGAGCCGGTCTGGCCGCTGGCACTGGCCTTTAGCTGGCCGCTGATACGCCCCAGCTATATCGCGCCGATTGTACTGGCGCTGGTGGGGCTTTTCCTCGATTTCTTCTGGGGCGCGCCGCTGGGCTTTTATGTCCTGCTTCTGATGATTGTCTATGGCATTACCTTCCTGATCCGCAGCTATATTGTCGGTCAGGATATGGCTGTGGTGGTCATAGTGTACCTTATTGCAATTCTGGGCTTCTTTGCCTTGGGCACCATCCTGACCACGCTCTATGCCGGACAGGTGCCACGCCTTATCGGTGTGGGCGAGCAGATACTGGCTACTCTGGTGACGGTGCCGGTGATGTGGTGGCTGCTGGATAAGTATCTACATGCGGATGTGAGGTTCCAGTGAACGAAACCACATTCCAGAATATGGGCGAAAGACAGGGCATATTCCACCGGCGCATTTTCCTGATGGGCGGTGTGGTGGCGCTTGGCCTGTTTGCCCTGACCGGACGTCTGGCGCACCTTCAGATTCTGCATGGCGGACGCTATAAGCGCCTGTCGGCGGCCAATCAGTTCAATTTCCGTCTTATACCACCGCCGCGCGGTCAGATTCTCGATCGCAACGGCAGTGTCATCGCCGGTAACCGGCCGTCATTTCGTGTGGTCGTGCGCCGTAACGAAATCGAAGACATCGATAAGACCCTTGATCAGCTAAGCTACATCCTGCCCCAGACCGCCGCAAATCGGCGTCGTATTGTGCGCGATATCAACCAGTCACAACGCTTCGTGCCGACTGTGGTGGCTTCCGATCTCAGTTGGGAAGATTTTTCGCGCGTCAATCTGTATGCGGCCGAGATACCGGGTGTTGAAGCCGATATGAACGAAATGCGCGTCTATCATTATGGCGGCGCTTTTTCGCATGTGGTCGGCTACGTCGCCAAGGTATCCGAAGCGGATATGAAGGCCGAAGGGGAAAACCCTGACCCTATGTTGCTGCACCCCGGTTTTCGTATCGGCAAACAAGGTGTCGAAAAGGCTTTTGAAAAGCAACTGCGGGGCGTCTCAGGCGCGCAGAAGGTCGAAGTCAATGCCGTAGGCGGTATCGTTGGAGAAGACCCCAGCGGAACACGGCCTCCGGTGCCTGGTGAAGATATTACCCTGACCATCGACGCCGAGGTGCAGCAACGCGCCCTTGAAGTGTTCGGTGAAGACTCAGGGTCTGCGGTACTGATGAATGTGCATAATGGCGAAATCCTGTGCATGGCCTCGGCCCCGTCTTTCGACCCCAATCTGTTTGTGTCGGGTATCTCAACCAAGGCCTATCGGCTTCTGGCGGACTATGAGCGCAGGCCTCTGCTCGATAAGGCCATTGGCTCGACCTTTGCGCCCGGTTCGACCTTCAAGATGGCAACGGCACTGGCGTTTCTGGCGGCGGGTATCGACCCAAGTGAGCGCGTCGTATGTCGGGGGTCCTATCCGTTCGGTCGGCGTAACTTCCGCTGTTGGCGCGCCGGTGGCCACGGTTCGGTGGATATGAAAAATGCCATCAAACATTCCTGCGATGTCTATTTTTACCACCTGTGCAATCGCGCGGGCGTAGATCGGATACATGACACGGCGCATAAGCTGGGTCTGGGGGAATTGTTTGACCTTGAGATCGCTGGACAAAAAAGCGGTGTCATTCCGTCCACGGAATATAAGCGCGAAAACTTCAAAAAGGACCCGAAATGGCATCCGGGGGAGACCCTGTCGGTGGCAATCGGGCAGGGCTATACGCACGTTTCAACATTGCAGCTCGCGGTCTATACGGCGCGGATTGCTAACGGCCTGAGGGCCGTAACACCACATCTGGTTAAGAAGATCGGCAAGGTGGATACGGACTTCCATTTTGACGCAATCGATATTCCGCCTGAGCACCTTCAGTTGGTGCGCGAAGGCATGAACGCCGTGAGCAACGACTCGGACGGGACGGCGTTCCGAAATTCACAGCTTAATCTGGGTGACATCAAGATGGCCGGTAAGACCGGTACGGCTCAGGTCATCAACTATGATCGCGCCGGTACACGTCGCGCGACCCAGTGGCGCAACAAGGACCACGGGCTTTATGTCTGTTACGCGCCGGCGGATAATCCCAAATATGCGCTGGCGGTTGTGGTTCAGCACGGTGTGGCCGGTGGCTCGGTTGCGGCCCCCAAGGCGCGCGAAATCATGAAGGTGGCCCTGCTTAAGGACCCTGAAATGCAGGCCCGCATCGTCAGGCCGCCGCCGCCGGAAGTGCCGGAGGAACCTCTGGTCATGCCTGCGGCTGAACCCCCTGCAGGGGCTGTGCAAACCACAACACCTGCGGATAGCGATTTCATTCCTCCAACCCCCTAGGTAACTCATGGCCGAAAGTGCAATGACCCGCCGGGGAGAGCGGGAAAGATACGACAACAAACTGTTGCAGATCGATACGGGTCTGGTGCTGTCCATCAGCGCCATCGCCGGTATTGGCGCGCTGATGCTTTATAGTGTCGGCGGCATGTCGTGGGAGCCGTGGGCCTATAACCATCTGCTGCGCTTTGGCCTGTGCTTTATCGTGATGATCGGGCTGGCTATTGTCGATCTGAGGGTATGGTTGCGGCTCAGCTATCCGTTTTACATTTTTTCGTTGCTGCTGCTTGTGGCCGTTGAGGTTGCCGGTGAAGTGCGCATGGGGGCGCAGCGCTGGCTGACGCTGGGGCCGGTAACATTACAGCCGTCCGAGTTTATGAAGCTGGCGATCGTTATGGCGCTGGCGCGCTGGTACCACGAAAGTTCAGCCGAAGAAGCGCGATTGCACTGGAAGCTGATTGTGCCTCTGTTGATGATTGCCGTGCCGGTATTGCTTGTGGCGCACCAGCCGGATCTGGGGACGGCCATGCTGATCCTTCTGACGGGGCTGGCGGTTATGATCGTGGCCGGACTGGACTGGCGCATCATCGGGGCTTCGGTTGCTGCGGGCATAGCCGTGGTGCCCTTCTTTGTTATTTTTGTGATGCACGATTACCAAAGGGAGCGGGTGCTGACCTTCCTTAATCCCGAAGCTGATCCTTCGGGCGCCGGTTATCATATTCTGCAGTCGAAAATCGCCATGGGTTCCGGCGGGTTACTGGGTAAGGGACTGGGGCTGGGGTCGCAGTCACAGCTAAACTTCCTGCCTGAAAAACACACAGACTTCATTCTGGCGGCGGTGGCCGAAGAACTGGGCTTTGTCGGCGGGCTGACGGTGTTTCTTCTGTATGCCGCCGTTGTGTTTATCTCGATCCGTATCGCCAACCTGTCGCATAATCACTTCGGGCGTCTGGCGGTGGCGGGGGCTACGGCAACATTTGCGCTCTATGTGCTGATCAATGGAGCGATGGTGATGGGTATGGCACCGGTCGTGGGTGTGCCGCAACCGCTTCTGTCTTATGGCGGGTCGGTTATGCTGACGGTGATGATTGCCTTTGGTCTGGTGCTGGGGGTTAAGGTGCACCGTTATCAGGAACTGCCACGGTCGGTGGGCCTGTTCGACTAAATTGTCGGACATATTGATTTGGTCATCAGATGTCCCTATGGTTGGCGCATAATCCTAACCATAGAAACGCCATCCGAGAGCCAAATGACCCAGATGACAGATGCCTTGTCCCGTCGCTTTTTCCTGATGACCACCGCCGGTGCGGGTATGGTTGCCGCCACAGGTGCGCAGGCCGCAGACACTCAGGTCGCCATTAACCCGCTAGTGCGTCAGCGCGCCGACGCGCAGATTCACAAACATAGTGACGGCTATTATTATTTCACCGGTACTGTGCCGGAATATGATCGCCTGATTGTGCGCCGGTCGCGTACATTGGCGGGCCTGAGAACCGCTGGGGAAGCCGTTGTCTGGCGTCGTCCGACCGAAGGTAAGATGGGCGGCTATATCTGGGCACCGGAAATTCATCACTTTGACGGGCAGTGGCACATCTATTTCGGCGCTGGCGATAAGGGCGAGCCGTTCCGCGTGCGTCTGCATGTGATTTCCACCTCTGACCCCGATCCGATGACAGGGCGCTGGTCAAAGCCTCAGTTGGTGGAACTGCCGTGGGATACCTTCAATCTGGACGCCACCACTTTCGAGCATAAGGGGGTGCGCTATTTCTGCTGGGCACAGAAGGAACCGGGCATCGACACCAATTCCAACCTCTATCTGGCCCCTATGGCCTCGCCCACTAAACTGGCGGCGACACCGGCCCGTCTGACCGTTCCGTCCTATGACTGGGAAATCGTCAAATACAAGGTCGCCGAAGCCCCGTCGCTTCTGGCGCGTAATGGCCGTCTGTTCCTGACCTATTCAGCGTCGGCGACCGATTCCAACTATTGCATGGGCCTTCTGACGGCGGATGAAAACGCTGACATCATGAATCCGGCCTCATGGACAAAGTCGCCGGAGCCGGTGTTCAAAAGCTCGGATGAAAACAAGGTCTGGGGGCCGGGCCACAACAGCTTCACAGTCGATGAGCAGGGCCGCGATATTCTGATCTATCATGGCCGTGACTATAAGGAGATCAAGGGCAACTCCCTGTTTGATCCTAATCGCCACACACGTATTCAGCACTTTGGCTATAAGGCAGACGGCACACCGGATTTCGGCGTACCGCGTGCCAATGGGCCAATCGTTTGATCAAGGCAGAAAAAACGGGGCAGGGGCATCACCTGCCCCGTTTTTCACAGGGCGCGATAGCGGAAATCCGACAGGCGCACGTCACCGTCGCCCAGACTGTATAGGCCCACTTTCAGGCTGAGAAACCCGCCGAAAACATTGTGATTAAGGCCCGACACCTCCATACGCGTCGGGTGGCGGTGCCAGTTCTGCCCCCCGTCGGTCGAATAGTGGTAGGTGATGACATTATGGTCGTTGGTCAGCCGCACGCGTACGGAATCTGAGGCGACCTTAATCCGTGCCCATGTCTGTTCTTCGGCATATTGCCAGGTTTTCATGACATCGCCATCAAAGCCGATACCGACAAAGGCCTTATGGTTATAGAACAACAATATCCCCCCTTCGGCTTTTTCGGTCAGATCAAGCGTGACCTCAACCTGATAGGCCCGATCACCGACACCACAGGCCAGGGGAGAACTGTTGGCCGGCGAATTACCCTTGCCCTTAAGCGTCAGATGATCGGCGTGACGTGTAACGCGAGACATCTCATCGGGAGCGGGATCGTGGAATGTCCATTGGACACCAAAGCGATCGGTAGTGAAATCGTCACTTAAGGCCTGTCCGGCTGGGCCAGCCTTACCGCCTGCGGGCTTGGGCATGGGACGCGACAGATCGCCCCCCTTGGGTTGGAACCATCCGTCAGGCGTCCACTCAATTGGCTCAAGCAGGGTTTGCCGCCCAAGGGTGCGGAAGCCGTTTTCATAGCCATGATACACCGTCCACCAGTCTCCGGCAGGCCCTTCGATAAGCGTGGCATGACCGCGTGACCACCACGGCTCATCCGTGCTGAGGGAGCGGATCAACGGGTTATGCGGACAATGTTCCCACGGGCCATGAACGGATTTCGAACGGGCGGCGATAACCATATGACCGGTCACGGGGCCTGCGGTGCCGCCTACGGCGGTCACAAGATAAAAATAGTCGCCTCGCCGCAAAAGCTTGGGGCCTTCGGGGGCGAAATTTTCCGTAATCCAGTCATCGGGATATATCCACGGACTGTAGGCCGCTTCCATCAGGCCATCCGTCGCAAGACCATCATCGGTCAAGCGGATTTTGCGGATACCATTGACGAACAGATAGCGTTTACCGTCTTCGCCCACAATGTGACCGGGGTCGATGCAATCGCTGATGTGCAGGTCTACAGGGTCGCTCCACGGACCGCTGATGTCATCCGCCCATATGGCATAGATCGACCAGGGCTTACCGTCGGGTGCCGCCGGAATATAGATAAAATAGCGACCATTATGCTTACACAGGTCAACGGCCCAGATGGTGCCCAGTGACTTAAACAGTGACGGGCCTATGGGGGCCCAGTTCACCAGATCGGTCGAATGCCAGATAATCAGACCGGGATAGGAATAGAAGGACGAGAACGTCATGTAATAGTTCTCACCATCCTTAAGAATGGTCGGGTCAGGATGATCGCCCGCAATAAGCGGGTTCAGGAAATAACCATTGCCCAGATCGGCTTTGCGCTGTCCCTCTGGCCCCTTACCCCAAGAGAGCGCAGGCTGGGTGCAGGCAGTTGTCTGTGCCGCCTGCGCGCTGATCGGTGCAAGCACGCTGCCGGCAAGGGCGGACTGAAACAGGCCACGGCGAGAGAGTCTGGTCATAGGTTTTCTTCCCTGAATTTTTTATATTTTTTGTTTGTGTGTACGTCGGTGACGGCGGATTTGACAAATTTCAGAATACAACGCTACGCTTACGACTGGCTGAGGGCTTAAGCATTGCCGCAGCACCATCCATAATAAAACAGGGGGGCTACACCATGCGTTTGATGAAACGGATTCTTGCGATAACGGTATCAATGATAGCGCTGTCATCGATAGGGGTATCTGCAGAATCTTTGAATGGCAAGCCTTCGGTCGCGCATTTCGACTGGTTCGAATATAGCGGCAAGGACGCGGTTTTCGAGGCCCCTTTGCCTGAGGGGAAATATCAGAATCCGATCCTCACCGGTTTTCACCCCGACCCCAGCATCGTGCGGGTGGCTGAGGACTATTACCTCGTCAATTCCAGCTTTGGTTTCTATCCCGGTCTTCCGGTGTTCCACAGCCGCGATCTGGTGAACTGGACGCAGATCGGTAACGCCTTGAACCGGCCCGATATGATGCCATTTGGTGATTTCGGCCTTGGGGGTGCAGGCATATATGCACCCGCGATCCGTCACAGGGACGGGGTTTTCTATATCATCACGACCTGTGTGGGCTGCGGGGGCAACTTTATCATATCGACGCGTGATCCGGCAGGCGACTGGTCTGACCCGATCTGGCTGCCGTTCATCGAAGGCATAGATCCGTCGCTTCTGTTTGATGATGACGGCCGCACCTATATTGTCCATCAGCGCAGCCCCGAAAACAAACGCTATGATGCCCATACGGCCATAGGCATTACCGAGGTTGACTCCGTCACCTTCGCTCAGAAATCCACCGATGTGGTTCTGGTGGATGGTGGTGAAAAAACGCCGTGGAATACCGACTATATCGAAGGGCCGCATATCTATAAGGTCAACGGAGACTATATATTATCGGCTCCGGGCGGGGGCACAGGTTATTATCATCAGCAACTGGCCTTCCGTTCCAAATCACCGTTCGGGCCATATACGGCCAATCCGAACAACCCCATCCTGACTCAGTTCGGGCTGGATGATGCAAGGCCTGACCCTGTGACCGCGACGGGTCACGCCGATATGGTTCAGGACACAAACGGTCAGTGGTGGGCAGTCTTTCTGGGGACTCGGGTCTATGACCTGACGACGGCACCGCAGGATCCGGGCAACTTCCATACCGGACGTGAAACCTTCCTGTTGCCGGTCAACTGGGTAGATGGCTGGCCGGTTATTCTCGAAAAGGGCAAGGCATTGCCTTATCGGCCGGATCGTCCGAATTTGCCTGAAACCAAGGCGCCGAATATTCCGACGACGGGTAATTTCACCCTGAGGGATGAATTTGACGCGAAACAACTGGCGCCGCAGTGGCTGTTTGCCCGTATGCCCCAGAGCCAATGGTGGGAAACCGGCAGCGGTGCCCTGCGCATAGAGGGGCGTCCCGACCGCTTCGGCGACAAGGGGCAGCCGTCCTTTGTCGGGCGTCGCTTCCAGCATCAGACAGGCACCGTAACCACGCGCATGACCTATGCCCCAACAGGGGCCGGTGACGAAGCTGGACTGCTGGCGGTGCAAAACGATGAATATTATTATGCCTTTGGAATGGTTCTGAACGATAAGGGCCAAAAGGTTCTGCGCGTCCGCAAGCGTCAGGGTGCGGATGAGCCTGCACATGGCAATATAATCGCCGAAAAGCCGCTTAAGGCCGGAACTGACGGTTCTGTTTATCTGCGCATACACCTCGACCGATCACTCATCAGCTTTGAGCAAAGCACGGACGGAGAAGCATTCACGCCTGTACTGTCTAATGCAGAGTCAAAGCCCCTGAACACTGCTTTTGCCCAAGGCTTTGTCGGAGCGGTAGTTGGTATGTACGCCGAAACGGTTCCCCGTCCGGTCAATGAACAGTAATCGGGGGTAAACAATTTTTGAGCAAATGGCGCACCCGACACGATTCGAACGTGTGACCTTTGCCTTCGGAGGGCAACG
>JASGFL010000069.1:0-16039 GCA_047605545.1 Asticcacaulis sp.
AAAACCAACCGCCAGAGCAAACTCAATATTGGATAAAATCAGGGGGCAACGTCGCTTGAAACGTACAAACTCAGACGTTGGGCGCGGCCGATCATAAAGAAATCGAGCTTCCTCGGTGATGCCGTTAGTTTCTCGGCCACGCATTTTAACGAGATCGAATCTTCGGGAAAGGCTTGCTATCTTCTAGATTTCTCCAAACTTCGTGCCGACAAGCTACCTAAAGCAGTTAAAAGGTACATAGAATTAGGAGAAGAGCAAGGCATCGATAAGCGTTATAAGTGCATGCATAGACAGGAATGGTTCAAGGTCCCGGTTGTTCAGGACAATGAAGGCTTCTTCTTCAAGCGTTCGCACATAGTCCCACGATTTTGCGTCAACGAGTTCGGTGTGCTCGCAACCGACTCAGCCTATCATATCCGTATGAAGCCTGGAGCTGCAATTCAGAGCTTTTGCGCGTCGTTCTACAACTCGTTGACATTGCTCTTCGCAGAGATTGAGGGGCGGTTTTATGGCGGCGGGGTGCTTGAAGTTACCCCCAATGAGTTTCGGAGACTTCCGTTACCGTTAAGCGAGTTTTCGGCGTCTGACTTCGCAGATTTTGAGGAGAGATTTACGCTTGTCGATGGTGCTCAGAGAGCGATACAGTTTTCTAACGAGCGCCTAATGACAAGACTTGGCCTCTCTAAAGAAGATATGAATACTATAGAAAAAGCTCGGCAGACTTTGCAGCAGCATAGGCTTCGTCATGGCAGGAAGCATCAGTAATAGATTTCACATGTAGTATCTCATCGGTGGGTTGGAGCGCGCCGTAGAAATATGCAGGAAGAGCCTCTTACACAGAAACTTGCAGCGAATGTCGGTATCGGTAGTTGCGTGCCCCCGCAACCAACAATCTAAATAAAAACAACCCGTTAAGCAAAAGCTCAACGGGTGTTTTTATGTCTGAAATCCTGTGATGACGGAATGCTAGGCCCCTCATAGTTAAATTTACAAGGGGCGCGAAATGGTTATGCGAAACGGATTTCGAATACGGCGGGGGTTGCGCCCGTGGTGCTGTTGAACTCCAGAGCGTCCTGGGTTTGTCGGAACGTGACAGATTTACCGGTATCCAGTCTTTTGACTGAGGTTATGCGCGGGTTTGACGCTCTTTTGAGGGCCGTGACGGATACCTTGCCCGCGGGTTTGATCACAGAGACGTAAAGGCTGTTGCCATTTTGAGTGAAGCGGATGTTGTCGCCTTCACCGAATTGCGTCCATGGTCTGGAGTTATAGATGGCTGCGCCGTTGACCTTAAGCCACTGCCCGATACCCAACAGGCTGTCTTTTTGCGTTTGTGGGATTGTGCCGTCGGCCATGGGCGAGATATTGAGCAGGTAGCTGCCTCCCTTGGAAACCGTATCGATTAATCTGCGCAGAATATCGGGTGCCGATGCGACGGTCATACCTTCGGTATAACCCCATGTGCTGCCCAGATTGTCATCCACCATCCACGGCCCTGGTCGTATTGCGGCCGGAGAGCGCGGGCCGACCTTTTCAAAGTCGATGATTGAGCCGATCTGTTTCTGGTCGTCATTGGCTGGGGCATAGGCGACGAACTTGGTCGATAGTGAAACGTCCTTATCCCACTGACGGGCGCGGTTATAATAGTAGGCGGCGATACGCAGTTTTAGCGGATCGAGAACCCGCAGGTTTGCCCCATTATCGAACCACAGAATATCCGGCTGATACTTGTCGATCAGCTCGAAATTACGAGCGGTCCAGTCGGTCAGGAAGCGTGTCATGGCGGCGGGGCTACGGTCAGCGACATTGTAGAAATCCGCCCATTCCGGATCATACAGGTCGGCCTTCAACGCCTTGAGACGGGCGTCAATTTCAGGAGATGGATTGATAAAGGTAAAGTTTTCAACGCCGTGATTAGACAGGCCGTATTTCATATCCTGCTTACGCACGGCCTGCGCCAGTTCCCCGATAAGGTCGCGCTTTGGGCCCATGTTTTTGGTGTTGTAGCGGGTGACCTGACTGTCCCACAGGGCATAGTTATCGTGGTGTTGAGCGGCTGGGATTACGTAGCGGGCACCGGCGGCTTTGAACAATTCGGCCCATTCGTCAGCGTCGAATTTCGCAGCCGTAAACAGGGGAATAAAGTCCTTGTAACCGAACGTCTCCTGAGGGCCGAAATGCTGCGCGTGCCAGTCGGATTCCGCACGGGCATACATATGCTTTTGGTACCATTCGTTACGACGCGCGGCGGCAGAATAAAGCCCCCAGTGTATGAAGATGCCAAACTGCGCCTCTGCAAACCATGGCGGTGTGTGATAGTTGGACGCAATGGACCCCCATTCGGGGCGGAATGGCCCTTCAGGCATAGGCGTGGTCAGGGCAGCATTAGCATTGGCCACGATTTCCGGTGTCGCCGGTGGCCCCATAACACCATAATCATAGAGTTTATTCTCAGGCACACCGCCGCGATCCGGCTTGGGAAGTTCGGCGGCTGCGACACGGTTTCCGGTGGCGGCAAAGGTCAGGGCTGTCGCGCTCATAAGGAAAAAGCGGCGATCAAGCAGTGTTGGTCGGCTCATAGGGGCTACCTCTGGTATGGGGGCGTGATCAGATGACGCCGGTTATTTTCAGGGCGACGCCAAACGCATGGCTGGCGGTATCGGGTATGGAAATATGCAGGCCCGAAGCGTCCTGCCGGAAGTTCAGGGGTGAGGGGACGCCAACGACTTCGACACGTGCGACACGGCCTTTGGTCAGTTTTGAACCTCTGGCCAACGAGGTAATGGTCGTGGTGCCATCAACGGGACGGCCAAGGGTCATGGCATAGAGCGTCCGGCCTTTGGTCGTGAAGCGAATGTCTTTTTCGGTAAAGGGTTGCTGGTTTCGCTCACCAAACATGCCGGCACCGACCTGAGTGGGGCCTTCGCCGTAGATGCGCCAAGGGCGGGTTCCATAAATGGCTTCGGAAAAGCGGCTCATCCATGATCCAATATCCTCGACGATTTTACGTTCTTCGGAATCGATAGTGCCGTCAGGGCGCATGGGGACGCTCAGGAGCAGATTGCCGTTCTTTGAGACGATATCGCACAGGCGGTGAATGACATCGGCAGCGGGCAGATATTTCTTTTGATCATAGAGGCGGCGATTATAATGCCACTGCCCGATGCAGGTATCGGTCTGCCAGGGTTCGGGGCTGATGTCTGTGCGTGAACCGCGTTCCACATCTGCGACAAGTCCGCCATTAAACGGCCCGTGTGGTTTGACGTTAATTACGCCTTCCAGTTTGCCGCCATGCCATTGCATTGACGCGTTGTAATAGTGTGCTGCCATATCAAGACCAGTCTGTCCGAGCGGCAGGTCGAAATTATCGAAGTACAGCAAATCGGGTTGATAGGTATCAACAAGATCCTTACAGCGCAGGTACCACTGGCGTGTAAATGCGGGATTGCGCAGAGGCGGCTTTTCGTCCCACACACGGTCATTGGCTTCGTGCCAGTCAAGAGCCGCTTTTTTCGTCTCAAGACCGTCAGGTAATGGATAGACGGAGCCGCCATAAAATTCCTGCGGATCAAGGCCTTCCCACCATTTGCCCTTGCCATCCAGCTTGTTCAGCCTGAAGGCATCATAGCGCTTGCCTTTGCGCGGGCCTTCGGGATCGTAGCCATAGGCGGTCTGGAACCAGTGCCAGACGTGAGCCGAGTGGTTGGAGACGCCGAATTTCAGACCACGTGCCCGTGCGGCCTTGGCCCAGATGCCGACAATGTCTTTCTTTGGGCCGATCTTCGTTGAGTTCCAGTCGTGGAAGCGCGACTCGAACATGTCAAAATTGTCGTGGTGGTTGGCCATGGCGACGAAATATTTCGCACCAGCCTTTACATAGAGATCGAGCAGGGCGTCAGGGTTCCAGTTTTCGGCCTTCCAGCGCGGCAACAGGTCGATAAACCCTGTGTCGGCCGGATGGCCGTAGTTATTCACAAAGTGATCGTATTGCGCATGGCCCTGAATATACATGTGGCGCGCATACCAGTCGCCTGCTTCGGGCACGCATTGCGGGCCCCAGTGCGCCCACAGGCCGAATTTGGCATCGCGGAACCAGTCCGGGGTTTTGTACTGGGTCTCCAGAGACGCCCAATTGGGTTCGAAGGGGCCGCGGGCGATCTTATCGAAATTTATATCAGCTAACTGGGCGGCTTTGAGTGGTGCTGCGGCCGCGCACCCTAGCCCAATGGCACCGGTCATTAATTGCCGTTTATCAAGCTTCATATCGTCGTTCCCCTGTATTTTTATTGCCTTATATAAAAGTAATTACCATGAATGGCAATTAAATTTTCAAATCTGCGCAGGATCGAGCGGCTTCGGTCGCTCATCCCTGAAGCCTAAGTGTGCGTATTGTTAATGGGGGAAACCGTGCGCGCATGAGGTTTTTGAAGGTATAGTGCGCGGGGAGCCGTTATGCTGGCGGCTTAATTTTCAAATATATTTTATATAGAGAACCGTCGTATGCGCGAAAGTTCGGTGTGATACGCACGGCGTCAGAGCGCACACAAAGCGTGTGCGGCATCGGTTTTAAGGCTATGCTATTGCCGCTCAGCGACCGATTGCACGGGTGTCCGGCCAGTACTGCCAGATAATGTGCATTCGATCGCTGAGGCCTTAATCGGCTGGATCAAGTATGGGTCACTCGATGATCAGCAGGGTTACGCCCTGACGCACCAAGGTGAGATCCACAGTTGCCGTGCCATTGTTCACGTTGAGTGAGGGCAGCGGGGTTGCGTGCATTACGGATGCTGCTTCAAGTATCTTATATTGATCCTGATCGGGGGATTGCGGGGACCCCATTTTCTGCCATTGGGCATAGGCGTTAGAGGTCTGCGGATCGACAAGATATTGGGTGACAGTGCGGGTCTTCGCCTTGCCCAATCCGGTGAGTTTCAGGCTGATTTTGGCGTCGGGGCCTTTGATGTCATTATCATTATAGTGCCACAGCAGGGCCGCGATTTTAGTGCCGTCGCGCGTAGCCATTACGCCTACGTCGTTCTTTTGCGTTATGCCTGCGATCATCTCATCCAGAGGCACCTGATGGTTGCTTGAGGCCGCAAGGGCATCCGGCCCCATTAACGCATACATGCGGAAAACATTCAGCACAGGCAGATCGACACCATTCGTAGCCAGTTGCCGATAACCGGCAAACCACGGTTGATCTTCAAAGGTGAAGGCCCAGGTGAGGACGCCTTCCAGATTGACCTTATGTCGCTCGGACAGTTCCCAGATGCGGGCGAAGGAGGCGGCGGTATAGCTTGAATACATCGTACCGTTGCGATAGCCGTTGGCCGCACCCGGACAGGCGGCGCAGCCTTCGGGGTCGCTTTCGCCAATGACAATGGGCGTGTTTTTCAGCTCAGGCACGGCGGCAATTTTTTTGAAACCGTTCTCAACGGCTTTGAGGTGGTCATACATGCCCATCTGAACATAGCCGGAATTGAAGTTCGGGCGGCCCTTGGCATGGAAGGCGAGGAAGTCGGTCGGCGTGCCGGTCTGGCCGGTGGCATAGTTGGTGCCGGAGACGACGTGTTTGAGGAAGCCGTCCATAAAGGTGCCGCCTGAGCCGGCTACGTCGGGGCCACCGACTCTGGCTTCGGGCAGGGCGCGTTTGACGCCCGCAATGGCATAGTCGTGTGTCTTGTAAAATTCCTCAGGCGTGCCTTTCCAGTAGGAAGGGCCGTTCGGTTCGTTCCACACTTCGAAATACCAGGTCAGTACTTCTTCGCGGCCATATTTTTCAACATTATGCTTCGTCCACTGATAGGCCAGTTCTTCCCACTTATCGTAGTCCTTGGGCGGATAGTTCCAGCCGCCTTCGATTAGTGTGTAGGCAAAACCGGGCCGCCATGAATGGCGATAGGGCATGCCTTCGGGCGCGGACGACAGGGCCTCTGGCATGAAACCGATCTGAAGATAGGGGCGCACGCCACGATCCAGATAGGAGTCGATAATCATGTCGGTGATCATCCAGTTATAGATCGGATTGCCATCCTTATCTTCGGTATAGGCATTGGTGCTACCCCATTTGAAAGCCGCTGTGCCGTCACCCGTATTCAGCAGATTGTGCGCGCGGAAATAGACCTGATTGGGCTTCAGTGCGCCCAGATGACCAAGCAGCTTCTGCCCATCCTTCATGGTCGCATAGTTTGGTTCATCGGCCCCAAAGAAGCGCCAGACAGGCTTGAGCGGGCCGGTGGATTTCGAGGCGTCAACGGTTACGGTGACCGGAAATGAGTCCTGTGCCATGGCGGGCAGGCCGAGGGTCATAAGCGCCGAGCACAGGACTAGGCCTTTGCGCAGCAAATTGTCACGTGCGCCTTTGTTGCTGTGCGGTGTGCGTGACGATAAGGTAATATTTTTCAGCATGTTGTTCCCTCTGAATATTGTTATAATTCGTTTGGCCCTGAGGGATGGTACTGCACCGGCTTTAGTCAGTCCAATGCCGTCAAGGTGAAGTCCGTGGCGAAGAACCACACTGACTAAGTCAGAAGGTTCGCGTCACGGGGGTGCCAAAGGTCAGATCGTATCCGCGTTCACCGGCCAGTGTGCGAAAGCCCGTGACATTGGCCAGTCGGAACTGCGCCACGCCGTCGTGCGTTGGGTGTGTCAGTCCGAAGCCACGGAAATCCTCTACGGTATCCAGCCAGTAGGCCGGACGGCGGTCGCTGACGCGGGTTGCGACCTCGATATGACTGAACTCAACATTGCGGGCATGCCGAATGAAGAAGCCGGTCGCTGGCAGTTGTTTGCCAAAAATATCGGTTTCCGGATAACGTTTGTCGTTCTCGGGCGGCAGCAGGGCGGCAAGGGCATCATCGCCACCGCCGAGCTGTTCAAAATAGCAGTCGGCGACCTTGATGTCTTCGATCAGGTGGCCGCGAATGCCTGCAATAATAGAGGGCAGGGGGGATGCGCCCGAACTGTTGATGTTGCTGATCAGCACACGTTTCAAGGTGCCAATATCCACGCCTTTGGGGCCGCGCATGCGCGCACCCAACCGGAGAAACAGGGGCGCGTTCGTGCAGCCGCGCATGCTGATATTGCTGATGGTGATATCCTCAAGCGCGGCACCATCGACGGTTTCAAGCGCAATGCCGCGACATTCGTCAAACACGCAATTGGTAATCGTGATGTTCTTAAAGCCGCCGTTAGATTCTGTTCCCAGTTTGATGCGGCCGATCTTCATCGTTTCATTGGGCTTCAGCCGTTTGAATGTGCCATCCATCACCGATCCGATGACGTAATTACCGCTAAGCGTACAGTTGGAAATGAGCACATTCTCAGTGGTGCGCGGATAGCCGAGTGCATATGAGCTTTTGGGGACAATGGCGTCATCGAAGGGTGAATTGATGGTGCAATTGGTCACCCGCACATTCTTGCAGCAATCGATATCGAAGCCGTCGCGATTTGTATCCACCAGCAGGTTATCAATCGTCAGATTATCGACGCCGGTTGCCAAGAGCGCAAACCAACCGCCCTGTAATATCTTGAAATCTCTCAGAAGAACATTGCGGCAATTCTTAAGTCCGATGGACTTGTTCGCTACGCCGGGGCGGGCATCGCCGGGCTTATAGCCTTCGGTTGGATGGCCATCGGTCAAGCCTTTGCCCCAGATCATACCGTCGCCGACAATGGCAATATCTGTCAGGCCTTCACCCCAGATAAGGCTGTTGCGCCAGTGGCTGTGCCCAAAGTCCTGAAAGCGGTAATAGGCCTCATCCATGGGTTCGGGTTCATCATAGCCGCCGGACGTTGCGCCTTCGGGCACCGGTGCGGCAAGCAGCACGGCCCCCTGTCCCAAATGCAGGGTGACGCGGCTTTTGAGGCGCAGGGTATAGCTGGCATAGGTGCCTGCGGGAAAATAGACTGTGCCGCCGCCCTGAGATGCGGCGGCATCTATGGCTTTGTTGATGGCAATGGAATCGATCGTTTGCCCGTCCCCCTTGGCGCCAAAATCACGGATATTGAATCCCGCGATTGGGCCGAGTTGTTGCGGATGGCCGACCGTGGCCCAGCCTGTTGCGGGTGTCAGGCCTGAGGCCAGTCCACCAAGAATGAGGCCGCGTCTGTCTAAGCGCATGCGTAGGTTCCCTGTGTTATTTTTATTGTTAAGTCGTTTGGTACGCCGAACTGAGAGCCGTTCCTGCCCTTAGGAGCGGGATGATGGCGGGCATTGATGCAGGGTGCCTGAGGGCACGTGTGCGCATTTTTGAGAAATTTGTTTCTTTGGTGGTATCGAAAAATGTATGACAAAACGTCAAAGTCAAGCACAATTTGTCGCCTTTGATCGCTATTGGCATGGTTGTGCGCAGGCGTGATCTGGCTGCCAATTGGGCCAAATTGCCGTGTGTTTGCACATTAATTTAATAAATACATCTGCTTATATTTCTGCAGATTCATCGGGCCGCTTGATTTTCACGACGCGGCATTGGGCTTGACAGCAGAAGCGCGCATATTGTAAGACAAATAAAAAGAAAATAAATGCCAAATATAAAACGGGGAAATGCTTGTGATCGGTATTGCGCGTCACTTGTCTGTAGCGGCTGTAATCCTAAGCGCTTTTGCCGCGCCTGTCACCTACGCTTCTGATGACGGACTGACCCCGACGGGGCAGTGGAGCGTCTCTGGGCGTGGTGCATCCAAAACACCGCCTATGGGCTGGAATTCGTTCAATGCCTTCCGCATTGAGGTCAGCGAAGAAAAGGTCATGGGGGCCGCCCATGCTATTGTGGATACGGGTTTGGCCAAGCTGGGCTATGTCTATATCAACATAGATGACGGCTGGTGGTTAAAACGCCGCACGACTGATGGCCGCATGATTATCCGCACGTCTATTTTCCCCAGTGCTGATGTTGAGGGCGCGGAAACGACGTTCCGGCCTTTTGTCGATAACCTCCATAAGATGGGCCTTAAGGCCGGTATCTATTCTGAGATTGGTCGTAATGCCTGTTCGCAGGCATGGAATCTAAGGTCGCCTAACCTGCCCGAAGGTAGCGTGGCCGAACGGGAAGTCGGTCTTGAGGGGTATGTGGATCAGGACATCGCGCTCTATTTCAAGGAGTGGGGATTTGATTACATCAAGGTCGATGCCTGTGGCGTTGCGGATTATGGTGAAGGCGCCGGAATCCTGACCACTCCGGGATACCGGCAACGTGAGCCTTTGATCGTGCGCAGATATCCGGCGCTGGACAATGCTGCGCAACTCAAAGGCATGTACGATGAGGTCTCCGACGCACTGGCGAAGCATAATCCCGATAACGACTATGTATTCTCAATCTGTTCATGGGGCCGCGCGGATGTGCGTCAGTGGGGTAAGGATGTCGGGAATCTGTGGCGTACCAGTGACGACATAAATCCAACCTGGGCCTCTATGCTGCAAAACTATGATACGGCTGTTGGGCGTCCGCTCTATGCCGGTCCGGGTCAATGGAACGATCCGGACATGTTGTTTGTGGGTACAGGCGAGTTTGACGTCAATAATCTGACGAAGGCCCGCAGCCATTTTGCCCTGTGGGCAATGCTGAATGCGCCTTTGATCATCGGATACGACCTTCGCAATACGCCGCAGTCGCTTCTGGATATTTGGGCAAATCAGGACTTGGTTGCCATCAATCAGGATACGGGCGGGCATCAGGCGGTTCTGGCCTATCGCTCAACGGATGTGCAGGTTCTGGTGAAGACCTTAAGCAACGGGCGTAAGGCCGTCGCCATTTTTAATCGCAGCGGTGTCGATCAGGCCGCGTCCCTTACAAGTGCAGACCTGAAATACGCAGCGGAATCGTCAATTGTCCTGCGCGATCTATGGACGAAGCAAACCTTGCCGGCCTTTGTTAGCGGGACAGAATTTACGCTCAAGCCCTACGAAGTTCTGGTGTTCGAGGCCAGCGGTACGCACCTGTTGCCCGAAGGCGTGTTTCTTTCTGAAATTCCCGGTCGTGTTCATGTCGCCAGAGATGGTGTGGTCGTGCCGGAAATGGACCCTGACATCTATATGCGCACCAGTGCGAGCACGCGGCGAGGCAGTGGCGACATTGCTATGTATGCCGGATGGGGCGGCGCTCAGGCGGACGCCACGCCGTATGGCACAGGTCTGGCGATTGGCCGGAGCGATTTCCGCAACGGTCTGGGCATCTTGTCGAACTCACGTATGGAAGTACAGGCAGGCGGTGACTATCGCCGTTTCGCAGCCTCAGTCGGCATAGATAATACGACACGCGACCCTAACGCCACTGTGCAGTTCTTTGTCTATGGTGATGGCCGCTTGCTCGCAAAAACAGATGTTGTGGCCTTTGGTGAAGCCGCGACCGATCTTACAGCGGATATTACGGGCGTGAAAATTGTGGAGTTGGTCGTGCGTAAGGTCAGTGGTACAGACCAGCCCGCAGCGGTAACCTGGGGGGATGCACGCTTTGAGAACTGAGGACGCGTGGCCCTCTGTTTTTGCAATCTTACACGCGTCAATCAAATTTCGAACAAATACAGACGTATGGAGTTCTCTAATGCGCTTAGGCAAAACTACAATAGGGGTGTTGTCGCTGATGGCATTGGTCGCAACCGCGGCAAATGCTCAGAACGATCTGAATGATCCCCGTACGACGGGGCCTTCTCCTGATCTTGTGGCCCCTTACAGCACGCCTTCGGGGCGGATCATTGTTAAGACGATCCCGTTTCCTGAGGGGCAAGGGCCAAAGGTGCATGCCGGATTTAAGGTAGAGCCATTTGCCGAAGGTTTGGAATCGGCACGACAGGTTGTCGTTTTGCCGAACGGTGATGTCCTCATTGCAGAAGCGACAACCGAGAAAAAGCCTAACGACCCGACCTTTCATGATAAGGGCGCCAATCGTATTCGCCTGCTGCGGGATGCCGACGGTGACGGTAAGGCCGAAACGAAGACGGTGCTGATGTCGAACCTTCGCCAGCCCTATGGCATGGTCTATACCAATAAACGTCTTTATGTCGCGGATACTGACGGCATCTTCTGGATTCCGTTCAAGCTTGGTACGACCGAGGTTCCTGCTGACGTCAAAAAAACACGTATCGCTGAATTTAAGCCCGGTGGGTACAACAATCACTGGACGCGTAATCTGCAGCTTTCGAAGGACGGTAAGTCGCTATTTGTGGCGATTGGTTCCGCATCTAACGCAGGCGAATACGGTGTCGAAGAAGAAATTCGCCGTGCCGCGATCCTCAAGATTGACCTCAAAACCGGCAAAGAAACCCTGTATGCGGATGGTATCCGCAATCCCGTTGGTATGGCGCTGGAGCCAAAGTCCGGCACCTTATGGACAGCGGTGAACGAGCGGGATGAATTGGGTGACGATCTGGTGCCTGACTATATCACCAGCGTCAAAGAGGGCGGATTCTACGGCTGGCCTTACAGCTATTTTGGTCAGAATGAAGACCCGCGCCTGAAAGGGCAGCGCCCTGATCTGGTGGCTAAGGCTATCAAGCCTGACTATGCCGTTGGCCCGCACGTGTCGGCGCTTGGGATCGTGTTCGGTGCGGAAACAGCCTTCCCCAAGCGCTTCCGCGAAGGCGTATTTGTTGGTCGTCACGGGTCATGGAACCGGCATAGTCTGATCGGTTATGATGTTGTGTTCATACCGTTCGAGAATGGTAAGCCATCAGGGCCAATGGAACTGTTCCTCTCTGGCTTCACAGCGGGTCAGGACACGGTCTATGGCCGTCCGCGCAGTCTGGCGGTCGCTAAGGATGGCAGTCTGCTTCTGACGGATGATAAAGGCGGTTTTGTTTACCGCATCACAGCGGAAAACCCGTCGAAGTAATCTTCGGAATATAAGCCTGTCAAAGCCAACCGTTCGTCAGGGCATCATCATGCTTTGGCGAACGGTTGGCTTGAATATTTTAACGCGGCGGAACAGACACGCCGGCCTTGGTTTGTTCGATCGGCTGTATGGTGCCGTCAGGATTGTAGTTAAGATACTCAACCCGAACGGAGCGACGATAGCTGCCACCTTTTTGGTCGCCGATGGTTAATGCTCCGTCATGATAGAAGAAATAGGACTGGCCTTTGAACTCTATGATGGCCGGATGGATGGTGTTGCTGTTTTCAGCCATTCCGGTCAGCTTACCGCGATAGGTCCATGGGCCTTCGACAGAGGGGGCGGTGGCATAGGAAATGTATTCGCCAATATCGCCTTTGTCCCATGAGGCGTAGCTTACGTAGTAAAGATCGCCATGCTTATGCAACCACGGGCCTTCGGTATAATGGGGAAGCTCCACTTCGCGGATTGGCCCGTCTAGTTCAATCATGTTGGGCTTAAGCTTAACCAGAAACGCTTTTTCGTTACCCCACATCAGCCATGACGTACCATCATCATCGGTAAAGACGGTCGGGTCGATATCGCTCCAGTCGTGCTTGGCCTGAGGGGTCATATCATTGGTAATCAAGGCCGTACCGCGTGCATCGACAAAGGGGCCGGTCGGGCTGTCTGATACGGCGACGCCAATAGCCATGGCCGTGTCGGGTTTGTTGTGCTTGGCGGTGGCGTAGAAATAGAACTTACCGTCCTTTTCGACGACCTGAGAGGCATAGGCATCGCTTCTGGCCCATTTGAAATCCGTAGGTTTCAATACCGTGCCATGTGACGTCCATGTCTTCATGTCTGTGGACGAATAGACCAGCCAATCGGGCATATTGTATTTGTCGTTGGTTGAAACATCACGACCCGCATAGAGATACACGCGATCACCAACAACCAAAGCGGCGGGGTCGGCGGTGAATACATCGCGAATAATCGGGTTTGACCCAGGGGCATCGGCTTGTGCGAAGGCCGGTTGAACGGCGGCCAGCGCCAGCAAACAAGCGGAAATGCGTAAGGCGTTCATGGTGTGTCTCTCCTATGTTTTTGCCATTTGTCTGACTTATTAAGGTCGGCGCGTCAAGCGACTTAAAGGCGATACATGGCGGGACTGTGTCGCGGCTTTAGGCGCGAGCGCAGGTTGCGCGCCGCCACGGAGCGATGGGCAAAGCGAATTGAGCGTGAGTGAGAAAATGGTGGAGCTAAGCGGAATCGAACCGCTGACCTCGTCATTGCGAAGGATGGAATGTCGGGGTGGTTTTGTTGAAAAATAAGGAAAAATTACGGGTTGAGTTGCCAGGAGTTGTCTAGGGTTAGCAGAACATGGCAAGAACTGCGCGCAAGTTGCGCGCACTTTAGGCTCGGTGCTTTTTCCGGCTGGCCCTGATCACATCCTTAAAGGCTTCGGGTTGATACTTGGCATAGCGGGCGGTCGTTGACGGGTTAGAGTGTCCCAGAGCGCCGCCAAGGATATATAGCGGTGCACCGCCCATTGCCGCCCAAGTGGCGAAGGTATGTCTGAAGGTGTGAGGGCTGACGTCATTTAGACCGGCATCTTTGCACGCGCGGGTCAGTGCGCGGCGAACCAATTTCACCGGCCGTCCTTCAAATTCGATGACATTGTTAGTGCGTGCGCGTTTTTTTGCAGCGATTAGAGCCGTTTCCAGTTTGTGATCGAAGCTGATAACAGCGGCACGTTTGTTTGTTTGTTTCCGTCCCGGCACAGGAAACCAGATGGTCTTGCGTTCGAAATCGACCCTGTCCCAAGTCAGTGACAGAATGACGCCGGATCTGGCACCGGTATTCAGCGCGATGCGCGTAAACAATAGCAGATGGTGATAACGCTTTGTGTTGCGTATTTTGTTCAGCAGGTATCTGTAGAGTGTAGCAGCTTCATTTCGGCTCAAAAACCGTTCTTTTGGGTCTGACTTAGGCAGCATCAGGATCTTGTAGGGCTGCGGTATGAATTTCCACGCATAGGCGCGATTTAAGGCGGCTGATAGCACCGACATTTCACGATTGATTGTGTCGTTTTTCATGCCTGTGGCGCGACGGTGCGCCGCATATGCCGCCTGTCTGGCGGGGTCAATTTCATGGGCTGGGGTGTCGCCGAAGAAGGCTTTTAAAATCGGGATTTGGTAACGGGCCGACGAAGCCGAGTTGAGGTTTTTAGCGTGTTCATCGTAGTACCATTCAAGCACTTCGGGCAGGTTTACGACTTCGGGCGCATCAGAATTATATTCGAGCCTGAAGGCGGCAAGGAACGCTTCTGCGTTTTTGCGATCTGTTTGGCGAGTTGAGACGCGGCGTGAGCGCCGCTTTTCCGTCCAAGTGACGTACCAGACAGGACTGGTTTTAAGCTGGGCGAGTCGATATTCCGGCATTTATCTATGAACAGTTCCAGATCGGCAGGAGAGTACAGCACGCGCCGACCGATCAGGCAGAACGTTATTCGTCCTGCCTTACGGTGGCGCGCGAGCGTCTGCTTAGAGACTGACAGTCTCTGTGCCGCTTCTGATTCCGTCAAGAGCGTGGTCATTTTCAGATGCGCACGTCTTCCGGCCGGAAGAATTTTTCGCGGGAGCCAGGGGGGATAGGCAGGGTCACCGGCAGGCCGGTATAGTTGCGCTGATAGTGAAACCATGCGTATTCCTGAGGTTTGGAACAGGCAGGGTTATAATGGCCCAGCTGCATGGGCGTGCGCTCAGTGCAGGGCATGAAGTGTTTAAGGTTGCCTAGCGGGTTATCATAGTGCAGGGCGTGGCGGCCCTGACCACAGATGAATGACAGGCGTTGCAGGACAATCACGTTGTCGCACGTCTTCTGTGCCTGCCTGACGATTTTTTCCGCCATGCCTTTAAGCGGTTTATCGAACGGTGCGTTTGTGATCAGGAAGCTATCACATGGGTCGCTGTCGGCCTCAAAGGTCAGGGCGTCGGCAATCGGGTAGCCTTTACCCCAGTCCTCAATGTCTGATGGCCGAACATCGGGGAAATATTCTCGAAGCGGCTCGACCATATGACCTTTGCCTGCGCAGTTTTCATAAGCCACGATTGAAGCGGGGACTTCTGGCCAATAGCGGAACAGGCGCGGGCCAAGCGTGTCGAGCATTGCGCGGACAGACCACGGATGTGACGGGAACAGCTGAAGCTCATCGGCGCGCTTCATGTATTCCGGCCCGTCGACCAGATCCGTTTGCCAGCCATCGACCGGCGCAGGACGGCGCTGTTCAGAGACAGCGCGGCCTTTGTGTGAGCGGGTTAGGGCGGTCATGTTGCAAACCTGCTGTATTCAGGTGAGCGGTAGATAATGCCTTTTTCTGAGCCGCATTGGTGTGTGTGCGGTTTGTCTTCGAGGCCTGTGACGAAGGGCGTCAGGTTGATCTGGATCGAGGGCATTACAGGCCACCGATTGACGCAACATAGAGGTCGAACAGGGCGTCTTCCTCTTCGCGTTTGATCTTGTCTTTGCGGCGCTCACGGACGATTCGCATGATGATTTTGGTGTCGAAGCCTTCGCCCTTGGCTTCGTCGCGCACTTCCTTGACATCGGCCTGTAGGGCGGCGACGTCCTCGAACAGGCGTTCAAGGCGCTCGATGAACGTTTTCAGTCTGCCCTGAGCGGCGGCGGTGATGACATCTGTGTCGGCACCATCTTTTCCGGCGGAGATGATCTGTTCGGTCGTCATGTTGCTGGTGGCAATTTTGACGGCGTTCTTTTCAGAGCAGCCGGCGCAATTATGGAGCGTGCCCAGAAGTGCGCTTTCGCGCGAATACCAGTCTTTGGGCAGGCCGTTGGCAGGGCCTTCGGCAAGCGTGTCACAACTGGCGCAGGTGAAGCGCGCCATCGGGCCGGTATATTCGGTATCCGGCTCTAGCTTGGCTTCAGGGGCTGGGGCTTCGGCAGGTTCGATCATTTTACCGGTGTCAGCAACATGATCGGTCTGGGGGGGCGGTTGGAAGCCGGGGCCGACCAAAATATCGCGTTTGCCGTTTTCGTTGGCTGGACTGACAATGCCTTCGGTTTCCATGCGCTCCATGAGTGCAGCGGCGGTGTTGTAACCGATCTGAAGGCGGCGCTGAATGTATGAGGTCGAGGTCTTGCGGTCGGTCGTAACCAGTTCGACGGCGCGGGAATAATAGGTGTCCATCAGAAGGTCACCGCCAGCCATGAGC
>JASGFL010000070.1:0-15941 GCA_047605545.1 Asticcacaulis sp.
CTCGTGACCTGATGTTTACAAAACAACTGCTCTACCAACTGAGCTAAACCGGCATAATCGGCCCGAAAGGCGATCAAGGCGGCCCTTATGCCAAGCTGTTTCGCCAAAGGCAATCGTCTGTGTAAGATTTTGTTGTGAAAAACTGACAAGGGAGTGTTTTCACATACCGGTTTGGTTTAATAGCGGTATGAAATATGCCCTAAACCCAATCAGAAGATAATATGTCCCGCATCCTCATTACCTCCGCGCTTCCTTATATCAATGGCATCAAGCATCTGGGCAATCTGGCCGGTTCCATGCTGCCGTCGGATGTTTATGCGCGATTCAAGCGAGCGAGGGGCGATGAGGTTCTGTTTATCTGTGCGACCGACGAACACGGCACGCCTGCGGAGCTTGCGGCGGCCAAGGCCGGTCAGGATGTACGCACCTATTGCGACGAACAGCATGAAATCCAGAAAAGCGCCGGTGAGGCCTATGGCCTCAGCTTTGACTGGTTCGGGCGGTCTTCGTCTGCGGAAAACCGTGAACTGACCCAAAGCTTCGCCAAGGCCCTTGAGGACAATAATCTGGTCGAAGAGCGTGTGGATCGCATGATCTATTCGATCGACGACGGGCGTTTCCTGCCGGATCGGTATGTTGAAGGCACCTGTCCGCATTGTAAGTTTGAGAAGGCGCGTGGCGACCAATGCGACAATTGCGGGCGTTTGCTCGATCCGACCGACCTGATCAATCCCTATTCGTCGGTGTCGGGATCGCGTAACCTTGAGGTACGTGACACCAGCCATCTGTATCTGTTGCAAACCAAGGTCGAACCTCAACTGCGCGCTTGGATAGATACCAAATCCGAGTGGCCGCAACTGGCGAAGTCGATTGCGCACAAGCACCTTGAGGAAGGTCTGATTGATCGCGGGATTACCCGTGACCTGAGTTGGGGTGTGCCGGTGGCCTATGAGGGAACGCCGCGTCCGGGCTTTGAGAACAAGGTGTTCTATGTGTGGTTTGATGCGCCGATTGAGTACATCGCCTCAACGCAGGAATATTTCAATCACAAGGGCGACCCCGAAGGCTGGAAGCGCTGGTGGCGGCTTGATCAGGGGGCGGAAGACGTCAACTACGTGCAGTTGATGGGTAAGGATAATGTGGCCTTCCACACCGTCAGCTTCCCTGCGACGATCATCGGCTCGGGTCAGCCGTGGAAGCTGGTGGACACCCTTAAGGCGTTTAACTGGCTTAACTGGTACGGCGGTAAGTTCTCGACATCGATGAACCGCGGCGTATTTATGGATCAGGCGCTGGAGCTTCTGCCGGCCGATTACTGGCGCTGGTATCTGATTGCGCAATCGCCCGAAGGCTCGGATTCGTCGTTCACCTGGGAGCAGTTCCAGAACACGATCAACAAAGACCTTGCAGACGTTTTGGGTAACTTCGTCAACCGTATCGTCAAGTTCACCGAATCCAAGTTCGGCGGCATCGTGCCCGAAGGCGGTGAGGCGGGGCCTCTCGAAGAAAAGCTTTATGCCGATTTGTCGGCTCTGCTGACCGAAGCCACCGAAGCCTTTGAAGCCATTGAGATGCGTAAGGCTGCGCAAGCTGTGCGCCGTATCTGGGTTCTGGGCAACGAATATCTTCAGGAAGCAGCACCGTGGACGGCGTTTAAAACCGATACGGAGCGCGCAGCGGTTATTGTGCGTCACGGGCTTAATCTCGTGCGCCTATATGCCGTCCTGTCTCAACCGTTGATCCCGTTTGCCGCGCAGACCATTGCCGACAGCGTGGGACTTGGCCTGCCTCAGGACTGGCCATCGACGGACGCGCGTGCCGAACTGTCAAAGCTGACGGCGGGGGCGACAGTTAAGTCCGGTGAGGTGCTGTTCAAGAAGATTGAGGATGAACAGGTGGCCGCATGGACGGAACGGTTCGGCGGCGCTGAAAACTGATCCTTACTGTGATTTTACAACGGTAAAGCTATGCTCGTCACCTGTGATAACAGGAGGGTGTTCATGGGTCTGGTCAATGCTTTTTTCAGCTATAATGGGCGCCTGCGCCGACGCGATTTCTGGATTTACAGCTTTTTCCTGTGGCTGTTGACGGCGGCGTTTGTTGTGGTTTTCGGCGGGGAGCTGGATGATGCCAGCCTTCTGCGGCCGTACCGGTTTGAAGGCGCGGGGCTGTTTGGCTTTGTAGCCGGACTGGTGGTGCTTTATGCGACCTTTGCCGTTCAGGTTAAACGCTGGCATGACCGCGACAAGTCATGGCTATGGGTGCTGATTACACTCATCCCTTTGATCGGCTGGCTGTGGGTATTTATCGAGTGTGGCTTCCTTGAGGGGACACGCGGTTCCAACCGTTTCGGGCCTTCGCCGAAGGACTGATTATGTTGTTTTTCAGGCTCTGCCGGAATGCGAACTCAGGTGTTCCGGCAAGATGCCTATGGATTTCAGCGCCTTTTGCCACATTGCCGAAGAATCACGCGTGAAAATAATGTCGTGGCTGGCGGGTGCGATCAGCCATGAGTTTTCCCTGATTTCGGCCTCAAGCTGACCTGAGCCCCAACCCGCAAACCCAAGGGCGACTATGGCCTTTGACGGGCCTTTGTCATTGGATAAGTCCTCAAGTATATCGCGGGAAACCGTGAGGCCCAGCCCGTGGCTAAGGTCGATATCCTCTGGCCCGATATTGAGCGGCAGTGTGACTTCATCGATAAAATAATCGAGGCTATGGAGAACGAAGCCGCGCTCGTTCTGTACCGGCCCGCCGCTGAAAATACGTCGTGCGTTGATGTGATCGTGCGGGCTGGGGATGGATAGTTCTTCAAGCATGCGCCCGAAATCCAGCCCGATAATCGGCTGATTGAGCACAAGGCCCATGCTCGATTCCGCATCATGCTGACAGATATAGATGACGCTGTGATCGAAGTTCGGGTCTTCGAGGCCCGGCATGGCGATCAGCAGTTTGCCTTGCAAGGAGTCCGGTTCGGTAAGGGAAGGGGCGTCGCTCATACCCTTAAGATGGGGAAAGGCGTTCGGAATGGCAATACGGATTGAGTTGTAATTTGTTCTGATTGGAATTCTAATCAGGGCGTTTACACAACTCATAATGGAGGGGGGATATGCGTTTATTTGCAATATGTATGGTAGTTGCGATGGCGATGAATTGCCTCACTGCGGAAGTATCGGCGCAGGAGCCTAAGGCAGGCGAGCGACTGCGGCTTGAGATACCTGATACTTTTTGGATGGCGCATAATCAGAGCAGCGCTAAGGCCACAATACGCGAGTTTATACCCGAAGGAGAAACGGTCGAAAACTGGTCAACCATGCTGACAAGCCTGATTATGTATGACACGCCGGATATATCGCCGAAAACCTTCGCGCAAAACTATGCTGCATTTATAAGTGCCTCCTGTGAGGGGAGCGTCTTTAAAGAGATCGAGGCCGGTGTAGAAAATGGCTACGACTACGCTGTGTGGCTTATGTATTGCCCAAGCGTTCCGGTTATCGGAAAGCCAGAATTTAACGTTTCGAAAGTGTTCATTTCAAAAAACACTGTCTATCTGACTCAGTATGCGCGCCGACAATCGCCCGACGAAGAGGATGTGGCTATCGGTATAGGATTTCTGCAGACCGTCAGCCTTTGTGACACCAGAGATGAGAAACGACCGTGTCCGGAGTAGCTCCCTGCTCGGTTTGCGTTACTCGCCGTTGATGCCCTGATCGAGCAGGGCAAATAGTATGGTTATTATGGGTGAGATTTATGAGGGAGGGCGGCTTGGATTCGTTTGATGCGGCATGGTAGAGATTTCGTCGCGCATACCCGAAAGGTTGGAAAAGGCGCGATATGTCATCTTTATCATAATAACATCCCTCTTAGCATTTGGCATGGCGTTCATTTGGTATATGTCGCCAATAGGGATGGGTTTTATTGATAAGCCGTCGTCGCCAATGATAAAAATACTGGCAGAAAATATTTACCTGCTATCCTATTTTATAGGCATTCCAAGCTTGATTGCCGGTCAGGTTATTTCAGTCGGTTTTTATGTTTTTAAACGGCGGTCTGCTGCCTATAGAGTGCCGCTAATGACAATAATATCTTTTATGTTTTTAGTAGCTTTGGTGCTTATGTTGTATTCCATCTAGTCCGCCTGAGCGGACTAGATGGAATAGGTGTATAATCAGACCAGTTCACCCTTTATGCCTTGATCGAGCAGGGCAATGGTGCGCTGAAGGCCGAAGATGGCCACAAACGAGCCAAAACGCGGCCCTTGGGACTGTCCCAGCAGAACTTCGTACAGAGCCTGAAACCATGCCCGAAGCGGATCGAAGCCGTGCGTCTTGCCCACTTCGAACACAAGGTTCTGAATGGTTTCGGCATCACGGGTTTCCGGATCGAGCGCGGCAAAGCGGTCACGCAGGTCGATCAGTGCGGCCTTTTCCTGATCGGTCGGCAGGCGGAAGGTCTTTGAGGGCTTCACGAAGTCCTCAAAATAGTTCAGCGCATAGCCCGCCAGACGATCCAGAACCGGCTCGGATTCCGGTGTTGCGCCCGGAATATAGGCCTTGAGGAAGCCCCAAAGGGTCTCCTTATCCGAGGCATTGGCGGCAGATACCAGATTGAGCATCAGACCGAATGTCACCGGCGGTGATTTTTGCGCCGTTTCGCCACGCAGGACGAACCAGACAGGGTTTTCGATCTGCTTGGCGGGTTCCTGAGCGGGGAAGGCATCCAGTTGCTGGAAGAATTCGTCAGTCGCACGCGGTATGACATCAAAATACAGCTTTTTGGCTGATTTCGGTGACTGGAACATATAATAGGCAAGGCTTTCCGGTGCGCCGTAACGTAGCCAGTCTTCCATGGTCAGGCCATTACCCTTTGACTTGGAAATCTTCTGACCGGCCTCGTCGAGGAACAGTTCATAGTTGAAGCCTTCGGGCGGGGTGCCGCCCAGAACCTTACAGACCTGAGACGATACCTTGACGGAATCGATAAGGTCCTTGCCGGCCATTTCGTAATCAACGCCCAAAGCGGCCCAGCGCATGGCCCAGTCGGGCTTCCACTGCATCTTGACGTGACCGCCGGTGACGGGAACTTCAAAGCGCTCGCCGTTTTCTTCGAAGACAATTGTGCCTTTCAACAGATTGCGTTCAAGGGTTGGTACCTGAAGCACATGGCCGGTTTTGGGCGAGATCGGCAGGAAGGGCGAGTAGGTGGCGCGGCGATCCGGCCCCAGCGTCGGCAGCATGACCTTCTGGATGTCATCAAAGCGCTCAAGCGCCGTCAGGAGCGCCTGATCGAACTCACCGGATTTATAGCTGACGGTTGAGGACTTAAATTCGTACTCAAAACCGAAGCCGTCCAGAAACGCCCGTAAACGCGCATTGTTATGCTCACCGAACGAATTGTGCGTGCCGAACGGGTCACGCACCACGGTCAATGGCTTATAGAGATCTTCGTGAAGGATTTCCGGATTAGGGATGCCTTCTGGGACTTTGCGGAGGCCATCCATATCATCAGAGAAAGCCACAAGGCGCGTCGCCCAGTGACCGCCGGTCAGAAGCGTGAATGCCTGACGCACCATGGTCGTGCGGGCAACTTCGCCAAAGGTACCAATGTGCGGCAGGCCTGACGGCCCGTAGCCGGTTTCAAACAATACCGGACGGTTCAGGCCCTCAAAGGCCTTAAGCGCTTCGTCGGTTTTACCGGCCTCAATGAGGGCCTTGGCCTGTTTCTGATCTTCAAAGCTTTTCAAACGCGTTTTCAGCAGACGCGCAATCAGATTGCGGGCTTGCTCATAAGGCCATGCGCGGCCTGTTTGCGCGAGAAGGGTAAGCTCAGAAGACATAGAAAAAGCCTGATCTTTCTTGTGAATGAAGAGAAAGATCAGGCTTTAAGCTTTGTGTTGCGCCGCGTCAATGCGAGGGGCGTTGTGAATTAGGCTTCGACAATGCCCTTCTCGGTCAGCAGTGCCTTAAGTTCACCGGACTGGAACAGTTCGCGCACGATGTCGGCACCGCCGATAAACTCTTCCTTGATATAAAGCTGGGGAATGGTCGGCCAGTCGGTATAGGCCTTGATGCCTTCGCGCAGATTTTCATCCTGAAGCACGTCCACGCCAGCAAATTCAACGCCGAGATGATCCAGAACCTGAACCACAAGCGAGGAGAACCCGCAGCGCGGCTGATCAGGTGAGCCTTTCATGAAGACGACGATCGGGTTGTTCTGGATCGTTTGTTCGATGAACTGGCGGATTTCAGGTTGGATGTCTTGGCTCACGACGGTAAGGCTCCGGCAAAGGTTTTGTTCGATATAGGCGTACAGTCGAACGAAATCCAGTATTCAGACGCCCGAAGCATCGACTTTTTATGCTCTTTTGTCGCCCTGAGCGGAAAAGCGGGCCATTTCGATCTGAGCCGGAACGCTGGGGGGCATGTTGCGTTCACTGATCTCTGCCAGAGCGTTGAGGCGCTCGGGTGTTTCCGGGCTGACCAGCACTGATGTCAGGCACGGCTGGCTTAAGGTATAGGCCAGACAGAGCTCTTCCGCGCTCCAGGAGGGTGTCTGGTGTAAAAAGGCATAGGTGCCGCTTCCGGCCAGAGGGTCGGCAGCTTTGCCTCCGAACCATCCGCGACGCGCGGCCTTAGGTACCGTATCGGATGATTTTTGATATGCCGTGGGGAAATAGTCATGTCCCAGAATGTTCAGGCCTCTGGCAATGGCATGATCCAGCAGGTGGCGTTTGTCCCAGTTGGTGTCGAGATCAAATACGGTTCTCAGTATGCCAAAGCGGCCATGCTCAACCACGTCTTTGATATGGTCGGTATTGGCTGAGGCCCCCAGATATCGCAGCAGTCTGGCGTTTTTCAGGCCTTCAAGGAAAATCCATGTGGAATCTGGTATCTTATTGAAACCGTGAGCATGGAACATCAGCAGGTCTATGTACCCAAGGCCGTAATCCTGAACGATTGACCTCAGGCGCTCACGCAAAGGGCGCAGAGCGTAGTCAGCCTGAGGATCCTGACTCAGGTCGTTATGTGCATTGACGGACAGAAACAGAATCTTACGGTCGATGTCAGAAAAGGCATCTGCTGCAGCCCTCAGTATGTCGGGATGCGAGACGTCAAAATGATAGGTATTAATGCCGTTCTCAAGCGCAGCCATAATCAATCGATAGGTATGATTACGGCCAAGCCTGATGGCACCGGGCCCGATATTTAGCGCCAGACTGGAAAGGGCTGTGCCTGATTTTCCTAACGGGCGGTAACGCATATTATGGGGCGCGGGTCTCAAGTGCCAGCGCGTGCAGGGCGCCACCCATTATGTCACTCAGGGCCGCATAAACCTTTTGATGCTGCCTGACTTTGGGGAGGCCGGCAAAGCCCGCGTCAGAGATATAGGCCTTGTAGTGATCACCGTCGCCTGCCAGATCTTCGATAACAATATCCGCCTCTGGGAAGGCAGCTTTTAAACGGGCTTCGAGTTCGCTTTGGGCAACAGGCATATGGGGCTTTCTAATCAAGGCAGTGCGGTAAAGACTCATTTAGCATAGCAGGATTTAGAACTTGGTTAAAAAACTATGTGTCAGATAATGTCTGTTGGCTGAAAAATATCTGACATGCGGTACGGGTGCGCTATATCTGTATCACTGCCGCGGGCGGCATTCAGGTGATTGGTGTTTTATAAGGATCGGTTTGCGTGGCTCTGACGGATGAACCTGTTAAGAAGAAAAACCCTCTGCTTACCGGCCTGAAAATATTGCTGGTGGTGATACCAACGGCTGCGTTCAGTATCTGGGGCTATCAGCAGTATGAGAAATACAAAGGCGTTCAGGTTTACCGGACGGCGTTTCAGTATGAACTGGAATATGCTGAACTGGGGGTGCTTAATTCGCAGGTCTTCGTAGCTCGTGCCTATGACGAAGGCTTCCAGACCGAGGTCAATAAGGCAGAGGCCGTTAAATGGTACACCAAGGCCGCAACCCAAAGCCATGCCGAGGCTCAGTACCAATTGGGGCAGCACTATCTTAATGGTGAAGGCGTAGCGCGCGACGACAAGGAAGGCTTTGTGTGGATACAACGGGCCTCATTCAAGGAATATGCACCGGCAGAATACAGGCTGGGGCAATTGTATTGTGAGGGCCGTGGCGTTGAAGCCAACTGCGCCGAGGGTATAAAGCAGATCGAAAAGGCTGCGGGGAGAGGTTATCAGGCGGCGCAGACCGAACTTGCGGATCGTCTTGAGAATGGCGACGGATTGCCTGCGGATCCGGTCAGGGCCTACGTCCTGTTTGCAATGGCGCACGAAGCACGGTTTGCAGATGAAAAAAACATACCTGCATCACCTGATTTGCAAAGGCTTGAACTGAGATTGACGCCTGAACAGCTTGCGGAGGCTCGCAAAGCGTTCGAAGCGCAAAGAACACCTGTTGTCAAAACAGGGCGATTCTGGTTCTGATCGGTTTATGAAGCAGATTCATAAGGTTGCAGGCATGTCTTTAAGAGGGCTGGCGGGCTCGGTGGTGCTGGTGCTGGCTATGGGGGTGCCGGTCGTGGCGCAGCCCTTTAAGGACCGTCCGGCTATTCCGGCATCACAGGATATTCCCTATGCGGGCACCCTAAAGCTGTCGGTAGATGCCACCGATACGCAGCAGCGTATTATTCGCGTGCGTCAGGTTATACCGGTTAGCCAGAGCGGGCCTTTGGTGCTGATGATGCCGAAGTGGTTGCCCGGTAAACATGCCGCGCCACGCATGGTCGATAAGGTGGCAAATCTGCGTTTTTCTGCCGGTGGTAATAATCTGAGCTGGCTGCGCGACCCGCTTGAGGTCAATGCCTTTCACATTGAGGTCCCCGAAGGGGCTTCTGAGGTGGTGGCAGAGTTTGAGTTCTTATCTCCGATGACCACTGCGGCGGGGCGCATCATCGTCACTGATGTCATGAATAACCTTCAGTGGGAGCTTCTGTCCTTTTATCCGGCCGGATATTATACGCGCCAGATTCCCATAGAACTGACCCTTAAGCTGCCTGAGGGCTGGGGCTATGGTGTCGCGCTGGAGGTTGCTGAAACGCAGGCTGACAACCGGATTGTCTTCAAGCCGATATCCTATGATCACTTCATCGACTCACCGATGTTTGCCGGACGCCATTTCAAGGTCGTAGACCTTACGCCCAAAGGGCGTGCGCCGGTCAGTATGTTTGTAATGGCCGATGAGGCGGATGATCTGGTCATGACGGATGAGCAGATCGCCATCCACCGCAAGATGGTCGATCAGACGCTTAAGCTTTTTAAGTCAGAGCCTTATGACCGTTACAGTTTTCTGGTGCACCTGTCGGATAATCTGGGGGATATCGGGCTTGAGCATCATCGCTCATCGGAAAACGGGCATTCGCCAAACTATTTCCGCAACTGGGCGACCGATTTTGTGGGGCGTGATCTGCTGCCCCATGAATTTGTCCATGCGTGGAACGGCAAGTATAAGCGCGGTGCCGATCTTCTGACGGCGGATTTCCAGACGCCTATGCAGGGAAGCCTGTTGTGGGTTTATGAGGGCCAGACCCAATATTGGGGATATGTGCTGTCGGCGCGTTCGGGAATCTACAGCCGCGACCAGACCCTTCAGGCCCTGGCGCACATAGCCGCCCATTATGAGCTTCAGACCGGTGGGCTGTGGCGACCATTGATCGACACGACAAATGATCCGGTCATTGCCCAGCGCGCCCCGAAAAACTGGACTAGCTGGCAACGTAGCGAAGACTATTACAATGCTGGTCTTTTGATCTGGCTTGAGGCGGACACGCTGATCAGGGAACAGACGCGTGGACGTAAATCTCTGGATGATTTTGCCGCAACTTTCTTCAACGGGCCGGATGGTGATTATCAGGCGCGACCCTATCGGTTTGAGGATGTTGTAGCGGCGCTAAATGCGGTTCACAGCTATGACTGGGCGACCTTCCTGACCGAGCGTCTGTATCAGACGGGTGCGTCTGCGCCTCTGGCCGGACTTGAGCGCGGGGGGTACCGGCTTGTCTATCGTGACCGGCCAAGTGACTGGACGCGGGCCAGAGAGCGTTTGTTGCGTCAGACTGACATGAGCCACTCGCTGGGGCTGATGCTGGCGAATAATGGTGAACTTCAGCAGGTGATCTGGGGCAGTCCGGCCTTTGAGGCAGGGTTAGGGCAGGGGATGACGTTGGTGGCGGTCAATGGTCTGGCCTATGATGCAGAAACCTTGCAGGAAGCCGTGACCGCGGCCAAGGCTTCAAAAGCCCCGCTTGATCTTCTGATCCGTCGTGGCCGAACCTATCGCACGGTCAGTGTCACCTATCACGAAGGGCTGCGTTACCCGCATCTTGAGGCCATCGAAGGTAAGAAAAGCTGGCTTGATGAGGCATTAAGCGAAAAACGTTAGTTTCCGTTGGGGCGGAGCGTAATCACGAACAATGGCGTGTACGCATGTGGGCTGAAACAATTTTTTCCCTTAAAAGCCTGATGTGCCCCTTTACGCGGGGGGCAGTTTAGCCTAGTGACAACCCGCAAAATGGAGAGTCCCCGATGGAGATACGCGAAGGCTTAACCTTCGATGACGTTTTGCTGGAGCCCGGCCCGTCCGAGGTGGTTCCGACGGAAGTCGATACGAAAACCCGCTTTACCCGCACGATCAGTCTGAATATCCCGCTGGTGTCTTCGGCGATGGATACCGTGACTGAAGCGCGTCTGGCTGTGGCTATGGCACAGGCCGGTGGTCTGGGGATCATTCACCGCAATCTGAGCATTGAACGTCAGGCCGATGAAATCCGCGAAGTGAAGCGGTACGAATCGGGCATGGTCATCAATCCGGTGACAATCCATCCTGATACGACGCTCAACGAAGTGCGTGACATCGTGGCGCGTCGCAATATCTCAGGCTTTCCGGTTGTCGAACGCGATACCAACAAACTTGTGGGCATGCTGACCCATCGTGATATCCGGTTTGAGTCGGACGGTTCCAAAACCGCCGCTGAACTGATGACGCGCGAAAATCTGATCACCCTTACGCAAGGTGCTGATCCGTCTGTGGCCCGCGGCCTGATGGCGAAGCACCGCATCGAACGCATTATCGTCGTTGATGACGCCTATCGCGCTATTGGCCTTTATACGGTTAAGGACATCGAAAAGGCGCAGGCCCATCCGCTTGCGGCCCGTGATGAGGCCGGACGCCTTCTGGCCGGTGCCGCATCAACGGTTGGTGATGCCGGTTATGAGCGCTCTGTCGCTCTGATCGAAGCCGGTGTGGACGTGGTGGTAATCGATACCGCGCACGGCCATTCGTCGCTGGTGTCTCAGGCGGTTCTGCGCCTGAAAAAAGAGTTTCCGAACACGCAGATCGTTGCCGGTAACGTGGCAACCTATGACGCAACCCGCGCCCTGATTGATGCCGGTGCGGATGCGGTGAAGGTAGGGATCGGGCCTGGCTCGATCTGTACGACGCGCATGATTGCTGGCGTCGGTGTGCCGCAGCTTACGGCTATTATCGACAGCGTCCGCGCCGCCGAAGCGGCGGGCGTGCCGATTATCGCTGACGGTGGTATTAAGTTCTCTGGCGATCTGGCCAAGGCGCTGGCGGCAGGGGCTTCGACAGCCATGCTGGGGTCGATGTTTGCCGGTACCGAAGAAGCCCCCGGTGAGGTCATACTCTATCAGGGCCGTTCGTATAAATCCTATCGCGGTATGGGCTCGGTTGGGGCTATGGCACGCGGTTCAGCGGATCGTTACTTCCAGAAGGACGTGCAGGATTCCATGAAGCTGGTGCCTGAGGGCATCGAAGGTCAGGTACCTTACAAAGGCCCGATCGCGCCGGTTCTGCATCAGTTGGTTGGTGGTCTTCGGGCCTCTATGGGCTATGTTGGTGCGCCGACCTTGCCTGAGTTCCGTAAGCGTGCGAAATTTGTACGCATCACCAATGCGGGTCTGCGCGAAAGTCATGTCCACGATGTGATGATTACGCGTGAAGCTCCGAATTACAGGCAGTAATATATGATCGAAGTCAGCGCCGGTTTGCCCGCATCTTTTGGTATTTTGCTTTGGTCGGTCGTTCTGGGCCTGATCCATTTTACAGTGGTCACTATCGCGGCCAGACTGAGCGAAAAGAACCTGAAGTGGGCGGCCGGTCCGCGTGACAAGGCCCGCCCCCTGACAGGGGTGGCGGCGCGACTTGATCGTTCGTACCGGAATTTTCTGGAAACCTATCCGTTTTTTGTTGTCGTTATGTGGCTTTTGCCCGCAGCGCATATCTTTTCGGGCACGGCGATTGTCGCGGGTTGGGTCTATCTGGCGGCGCGACTGATCTATATTCCGGCCTACGCTTTGGGTTGGGCCTTACGCCCCCTGTTCTGGGGGATTTCCCTTATTAGCCTGTTGACGTCTTTGGGCGTTTTGATCGTGACCGTACTGAGTAAATGACACCCGCCGCCCGATTACAAGCCGCCGCAGATATCCTTGATCTTCTTAAAAAGACACGTCGTCCGGCCGAGGAAGTGCTGAAAGACTGGGGGCGGAACAACCGCTACGCCGGTTCCAAAGATCGCCGCGCCATTGCCGATAAGGTCTATCAGGCGACCCGTGCTCGGGAACGCTTGTCTTTTGCAATGGATGATGGTTCCGGTCGTGCGCTGGTGCTTGGGGCTTTGCATTTCCTTGATGGCGTTACGCTTGAGGAAATTGACACGCTCTATACCGGCGAAGGTTATGCGCCACAAAAACTATCGGTTGCGGAGCGCAAGCGACTTGAGGCTGGTGCCGGTGAGGCGCCGGAATGGCTTGAGTCCGGTCTGCCGGCTTTTGTGGTTGAGCGTCTGAAAACCGTCTATGGCGATGGCTGGCTCAAAGAGGCCGAGGCCCTGATGTTGCCGCGTGCGCCGATTGATTTGCGCGTCAATGGTGATAGGGCGGCGCTGATCGAAGGGCTGAAAATGCTCGGTTATAAGGCGGAGCCAACGCCTTACTCTGCGCAAGGCATCCGTTTGCCCGCAGACCCGCCGCCCAATGTGCGTGCGCTTCCGGCCTTCCGTCAGGGCATTATCGAAATTCAGGACGAAGGCTCGCAACTGGCCGGTTTTCTGGCCGGTGCGCAACCGGGCATGACCATTGTCGATTACTGCGCCGGTGGCGGCGGTAAGACATTGGCGCTGCTTCAGGCGATGAACGGTGAGGGGCGGTTGATCGCTTCGGACGTTGAAAGGACGCGCCTGAACAATATCAAACCCCGTCTGGCCCGTGCCGGTTTGGAAGCCGATCTGCGCCAACTTGGGGCCGAAGGCGAGGGCCTTGAGGACCTCGAAGGGCAGGCGGATCTGGTGCTGGTTGATGCGCCCTGTTCAGGGTCGGGTGTGTGGCGGCGTCGGCCGGAAACCGCACACCGCCTGGAGGAAATCGAGGTGCGTCGTCTGCATGATCTGCAATCGGCAATCCTTTCGCGTGCGGCAAAGCTTGTGAAGGCGGGGGGGCTTCTGGCCTATGCCACCTGTTCGATCCTGCCGGATGAAAACGAAGAAACCGCCGACCGTTTCGAAGCGGCGCACCCTGAATTTACACCGCGCCCCTTATCCGAGGCGCTGAATAACCCCCATATCACCCCACAAGGGGCCGAGGCGCTGGGGTGGCTGGCACATGGTGGCCACCGTTTGCGCCTGTCGCCGGAAACCTCTAATACCGATGGTTTCTTTGTCGCGCTCTATAGGAAGAAAGCCTGATCATGTCGCCTCATGAAAAAGTCCTGATTATCGATTTCGGATCGCAAGTGACGCAGCTCATTGCGCGTCGCGTGCGTGAATGCGGCGTCTATTGCGAAATCCACCCCTTCACCAAGGCCGACGAAGCGCTGAAAAGCGTTGCGCCCAAGGCGGTCATCCTGTCGGGCAGCCCGCACAGCGTGGTTGATCAGGGGCCGAAGATCGATAAGGCTTTGTTCGAAAGCGGCCTGCCGGTGTTTGGTATCTGCTATGGTGAGCAGCTTATCTGTGACCTGCTGGGCGGTAAGGTCGAAAGCGGCCATGACCGTGAATTTGGCCGTGCAGAAATCAGCATTACGGCGGAAACGCCTTTGTTCAAAGGTCTGGCATCGGTTGGTGAAACCGAGACCGTTTGGATGAGTCACGGCGACCGCGTGACCTCGATCCCCGAAGGTTTCAAGGTTATCGCCACTTCCGAAGGTGCGCCTTTCGCTGCCATTGCCGACGAAGCACGCGGTTTCTACGCCGTTCAGTTCCACCCCGAAGTGGTGCATACCAACAACGGCACACAGATCATCAAGAATTTCCTGTTTGAAGTCGCTGGTCTCAAAGGTGACTGGACGATGGCGGCCTTCCGTCAGGAAGCCATCGAGAAAATTCGCGCTCAGGTCGGTTCGGGTCGTGTGATCTGTGGCCTGTCAGGCGGTGTGGATTCGTCGGTTGCAGCGGTTCTGATCCACGAAGCCATTGGCGATCAGCTGACCTGCGTGTTTGTTGACACGGGTCTGCTGCGTAAGAACGAAGGCGATCAGGTCGTCTCGCTGTTCCGCGATCATTACAATATTCCGCTGATCCACGTGCAGGCGCAGGACAAGTTCCTTGGCGAGCTCAAAGGGATTGCCGATCCTGAAACCAAGCGCAAGACCATTGGTCGTCTGTTCATCGAAGTGTTCGACGAAGAAGCCAATAAGATCGAAGGCGCTGAATTCCTTGCGCAGGGCACGCTCTATCCCGATGTCGTCGAAAGCGTTTCACCGCATGGCGGGCCTTCGACGGTCATCAAAAGCCACCACAATGTCGGCGGTCTGCCTGACTATATGAAGCTGAAGCTGGTCGAGCCTCTGCGGGAACTGTTCAAGGACGAAGTGCGTGCGCTGGGCCGTGAACTGGGGCTTGATGCCGCCTTTGTTGGTCGTCATCCGTTCCCTGGGCCGGGTCTTGCGATCCGTATTCCGGGTGAAGTTACGCCGGAAAAGGTCAAGACGCTTCAAGACGCCGATGCAATCTACCTTGAGGAAATCCGCAAGGCGGGCCTTTATGACGATATCTGGCAGGCCTTTGCCGTGCTTCTGCCGGTGAAGACCGTGGGCGTGATGGGCGATGCCCGTACCTATGAGGATGTGCTGGCGCTTCGGGCCGTGACGTCTTCGGATGGTATGACGGCTGACTTCTATGAGTTCCCGTGGGCGGTACTGGGGCGCTGCGCCACCCGCATCGTCAATGAAGTACGTGGCGTCAACCGCGTCGTTTACGATGTGACCTCAAAGCCCCCCGGGACCATCGAGTGGGAATGATTTTGCCCTATCCGGACGTATCCGATACTACGCCAGAATACGATCTAACCCGCTGATAAAAATAAATAATTCCCTCGGGATCTATCGATACCTATCGGTGGGCAGAGATCACAGCCGGCGGCCCAGTTGACGGCCCTTGCCCATATTGATCACTGGGAAATTTGAAAGTACCGTCAGGGAAGATGAGGCTCCTGACGGTACTTTTTTTACGCTAAGCTGCTGACAATACGCAGACTTTCCGGATGAGAGCCCCCCAAAACCGCGTGACGGTACTTTCTTGGAGGTGGCCTACCATGTTGACGGACGCGGCGCTCAAAGCGCTGAAACCACAAGATAAAATCTACAAGGTGACGGACCGCGACGGCATGTATGTGCGCGTTGCGCCATCGGGTGCTCTCTCGTTCAGGCTGGACTATCGGCTCAATGGACGACGCGAGACGGTCTACCTGGGCAAATATGGGCGAGATGGGATCTCGCTGGCGCGAGCACGAGAGCTGTGCCTGGACGCGCGGCGAGCGATCAGCGAAGGCCGTTCGCCGGCCATTGAGAAGCAGCGCGAGAAACGTCGTATCAAAGAGGCGAAAAGCTTCGGCGAGTTCGGCGAAAAGTGGCTGGTGGCCTGTCCCTGGTTTGACGGACACGTAGAAAAGCGTGTTTATCGAACTGGAGG
>JASGFL010000071.1:0-15252 GCA_047605545.1 Asticcacaulis sp.
GCACCGAAGCCTATCTGATCGAAGACGGTAAGGTCACAGCCCCCGTCAAAGGCGCATCCCTTATCGGTGACGGGCCCGCGGTCATGCGTCAGATAGAGATGATCGGCAATGATTTTGCCTTTGATCCGGGCGTTGGCACCTGCGGTAAGGCCGGACAAAGCGTGCCGGTCGGAATTGGTCAGCCTTCGTTGAAGATACGCGGCATAACCGTAGGCGGCACACAGTAACCGTTAATTATCACACAAATTAACAATCTGTGTTTTCTGACATTTTGCCCCATATATGCCCCAAATGGACTTTATGGGGTTGTGAAACCACGTCAGTTGTTACATATTGTAACCAATCGCCGCATCGGTATTCTAGGTCAAACCACTATAGGGGTAACTGGTTTAATGCGCCTTAAGGCCATTACATCTGCATCTGTTCTGGCATTATGCCTTGGGCTAATGGGGCCGTCTCAGGCGGTCGCACAGGTGAACTATACCCTTTCCGATTTCACCGGAAAATCCGTTCATTCCGCTGAGGATATGGTTCGGCACATCCCTAATTTTGTGCTGTCCGGTTCGAATGGCAATGGCAATGTGCTGATTGATGGTCAGCGTCCGGGCGAAGGCCTTACGGACGCCCTGCGCCGCGTTCCCGCCTCAATGGTTGAACGTATCGAACGCATCCCTTCCGGCACCAGCAGCTACGACTTTCAGGGACATAACGAACTGATCAATGTCGTGCGCAAGCCGACTGATGAGCCTGTAATTACCCTGAACTATGGCGGCAATGTCTATACCGGTGGCCGCCTTAAGCCCCAGTTCGGCCTGACATGGCTTAAGAAACGGGCCGGAAAAACCCTTGAGGCCGGTCTGAACTATTTTCAGAACAATGACGATGGCACAGGACGCGGTGACAAGTTCACCACCTATGCAGACGGTACGCAAAAGCACCACATCACCCAGTCTCGTGGGAATAGCGAAGGCCTTGAGGCGCGCGTAAAATGGGCCGGATCGGCCTATGGCGGGTACATGTCCCTAGAGGGAAAAGTACGCCCTCAGGTTTCCGGCTTTGACGCAGATTACTCTGGTGACACCGAAGAAAGCGAAGCGCGTAAAACGGAAAATCTGAATACAGAATTTTCCGGCAGCTTTAACCGTGACCTCGTGAACAACCTGAATGTCCGGTTTGACCTGTGGGCGCGTGAAAACCGCAACAACTATGAACGTAATTACCTGAAACCTGACTACTATTCGGATTATACCGAAGAGAAGATTACGGCCGAAGGTAATTTCAGCGGATCCGCCACATGGCGCAAAAGCCCCGCCCTCACCCTTCAGGCCGGTGCCGAGCATCGCTATAATGTTTTCGACAGCGAAAGCCTTTCGACCGGCTCATGGATGACACCTGACGATGTTGTCACCCCCGGTCTTGTCCACGGTGAGGAAAATCGCGGCAAGCTTTACATCAGCTCGAACTGGCGTCCCGCTGACAATCTGAGCATTGATGGCGGCCTGATGGTCGAAAGCGCTGACATCTATCATCGCGGCACCTACAGTGCGCGTGAAAACTATAGTTATTCCAAGCCGCGCCTGTCTGTGAACTGGCGACCGGATGACCGCCTTCAGTTGCGAATCAGCCGCGAACGCGAAGTCGGCGGGCTGGGGTACTGGGATTTTGTGTCCGTCGCTCAGTGGCAGTACGAAAAACCGGAGCAGCTTCTGTCGCCGGTTGATCTGGTGCCCTATCGTCAGTGGGCCGATCAGATCAGTCTTGATTACCGCTTTGCCGACAAGGGCCAACTGGTCATCAACTATCAACAGTATCAGATCGAAGATGCCATTGAACGCGTTCCTGTTTACACGGAAAATGCCGTTCATGACGCCGTTGGCAATATTGGCGACGGTGAAAATCAGCGCCTGAGCACGCGCCTGAGCCTGCCGACTGACGGTCTGCTGACGGACGAAGGCGGCATGGTGCATTTCAATGCCACCTGGAACGAATCCGAAGTGACTGATCCGGTTACCGGTGAAAAGCGCCGCATTTCCGGTCAGACACCTGTCACGCTCTCGCTGAACTTCAGTCAAGACAAGCCGCTTTATTCGTGGGGCTGGTCAGTCGATAAGGGCTGGGACAACACCACATGGCGTTACAATCAGGTCAGCCGTTCGCTCGGTTCACCGTGGGTCAGCCTATACGCTGAGTATCGCCCGAACCCTAAGCTGGCTATTCGTGGCGAACTACAAAACCTTGGTGCGCGTACCTCGACCTATGAGGTTACGCGCTACGAAGGCCTGCGTGGCATAAGCGAAGTAGCCTACCACGAAAGCTCAGTTCGGGACTCCGAGCCGCGCCTGTACCTGCGTATCCGTAACGAGCTTTAAAAGGCCTGTATCCCTATTTGTTCGCGCCGTAATCCCAGTGCCGGATAGCGTAGGAAAGGCCAAACAGGGCGACCCCAAGCCCGATTCCCCACCAGCCAATCACCTCAAACGTACTGAGCGCGGCCTCGAGCGACGCCCGCTGATCCAGCACCTGCCCGCCAACGGTTTCTGTGGCCGTAGTGGCGGCAATGAAACCGGCGATATATTGCGCAGCCGATGAGCTGAGGAACCAGATTGCCATCATGGTGGAGACTATCACCGGCGGCGACAACTTGGTGATCTGCGACAACCCAACCGGCGACAGGGCAAGCTCCCCGATCGTATGCACCAGATAGGTTGCCCCCAGAAACACCAACGGCAGACGGAAAGCATCATCGGCAAAACCTGCGCCCCACACCAGTATCAGGAAGCCTAAACCGGCATTGACCAGTGCAAAGGCGAACTTCTTGACCGGATCAGGATCACGCCCCCGACGCCCCAACCACGTGAAGACAAAGGCAAACAGCGGCGCCAGCAACAAAATAAAAGCAGAGTTAAACGACTGGGTCTGCGAAGCTGTGAAGGTCGTGTCGAAATGCCAGTAACCTGCGGGCAAGGTAATGGCCGCCAACTGCGCTGGCGTCCCGAAAACCATAACCTGCCCGAACAGATCAAACACAGCCGCCTGCCCGATCAGTTCAAGATTGGTGTTACGCGCCGCAAACAGATTGAGCGACGATCCGGCCTGTTCAAACAGCGTCCAGAACACGACAGATGCAAATATCAGTACAAACGCCAGCGCCAGCCGGTAGTTTTCCTCACGTGCGAAATGTTTGACCATGTACCAGACGACATAGCCGATAATGGCCACCGACGCCGCCCCAAGCCCCCAGCCGACGACTTCGTTACGCTGAACGGCAAACCAGATCAGCGGAAGCGCCAACAGTGACAAACCATAGATTACAAATTCACGGTTGAATGGCCCGAAGACAGGCTTTTTCAGTAACGCCGGCTCTGGCGGCTCGCCCTTCCCCTCAAGCAAGGGTTTACCCCAGACGAACACAATAAGCCCCGCCAGCATGCCCAGTCCGGCCAGACCGAACCCCCAGCCCCAGCCATAGGTTTCCCCCAGATAACCGCACAATATGGCGGCCCAGAATGCCCCCAGATTAATACCGTAATAATAGAGGGTGAAACCTGAATCCCGTCGCGGGTCCTTATCGGGATAAAGCTGCCCGACGATCGAGGATATATTGGCCTTAAGATAGCCCACACCCAATATAATCAGCGAGATCGAAAGGAAAAATGCCTGCTCGGCCCAGGGCGTTACCTTGACCACACCTTGCGTATAGCTTCCGGCCTCAAGCACCGGCGGCAATGGCGCATCCTGAGGCAAATCAACAATCCGCAAACCGCCATTTTCAGCGGCCGCGACATTATACAACGCCTCATCGACCTTTAGCTTCTGCGGCCCCAGATGATGCTCATCGCGCACAAATTCATAGGTCTGCCCCTGATAGGTAAGGGTCGCTGTATTTGGCTTACCTTCGAACGCAAGACTGCCGTGACCGATCACCAGCAATATGGCCCCGAACACAATCGCCTTACGCGTTCCGAGGTACCGATCCGCCAGCAGACCACCAATCAGCGGCAGCAGATAAACAAGCGACGTATAGGACGCATATTGCGTATTGGCGACTTCGTCTGAAAACAGGAAATGCGACGTCAGATAAAAGATCAGCAGCGCCCGCATGCCATAGAACGAAAACCGTTCCCACATCTCGGCGAAGAACAGGACAAACAGTCCTTTGGGATGCTTACGTAACTGGCTGAGAACCGGAATAGCCGTAAGAACGGTTATGGCTATTCCGACCAGAATGACAATATTCATCGTGTGTCCCCGATCTGCATATCAGATCAGAAACCAGAATCCGTGCTTTGGCAAGCCCACGGGCAAAAGACTTAATAGGCCCCTTCGGCGTAGATCGGATTCACTACGCCGCCCCATTCACCGTGGAATTTCTCAAGCCAGCGATCCGCCTGTGTCAGGCCGGAATCAGCAATATCGAACAAGGGGTCAAGATAAACCGACTCATCTTGTCCTGAAGCGGAAATACGCCCGCGACGCTTAAGCCCTGCCTCGGCAATCTTAAGCGCGTCCATAGCCCAGTCTTTCACGGCCCGTCCGGCAATATCACCCTTAAGGCCCGTTTTCGCCGCGCGCGCACGCCACTCCAGACGCTCTTCGCCGGTCCAGTTTTTCACCAGATCCCACGCCGCCTCAAGGGCCGTCTGATCGTACAATATTCCCGCCCAGAATGCCGCCAGCGCGCGAATGTGGCTTTGCGGCCCACCGTCAGCGCCACGCATTTCCAGATACTTCTTAAGGCGCACTTCGGGGAACAGGGTCGTCAGGTGATCACCCCAGTCATCTATGGTCGGGCGCTCACCCGGCAAGGCGGGCAATTGCCCATTCAGGAAGTCACGGAAAGATTGTCCCGACGCATCGATATAGTCGTCACGCTTGACGAAATACATAGGCACATCAAGGGCATATTGCGCATAGCTCTCATAACCGAAGCCGTCATCGAACACAAAGCCCAGCATACCCGTACGATCCGGATCAGTATCCGTCCAGACATTGGCCCGCGCAGACAAAAACCCGTTCGGCTTGCCTTCGGTGAAAGGCGAATTGGCAAACAGAGCCGTCGCCAGAGGCTGAAGGCTTAAGGCCACGCGGAATTTCAAAACCATATCGGCTTCGGAACTGTAATCCAGATTGGCCTGAATCGTAGAGGTTCTGAGCATCATATCGAGTCCCAGATTACCCACCTTGGGCATATAGGCGCGCATGATGTTGTAACGCCCCTTGGGCATTACCGGCGTCTGTTCACGGCTCCACAGCGGCGAAAAACCAACTCCCAGAAACCCGAGCTTAAGCTCATCACCGACGACCTTTACCTCATCGATATGCTGTGCCGTTTCTGCGGCAATATCATGAATAGTCTCAAGCGGTGCGCCGCTGAGTTCGAACTGCCCACCCGGTTCAAGCGATACGGACGCCCCATTGCGGCTAAGGGCGATCATCTTGCCCTTCTCATAAACTTCGGACCAGCCAAACCGCGTCAGGCCCTTCAGCAAGGCTTCAATACCATCTGTACCGTCATAGGCCGGACGGCTGAGGTCGCTTAAGCGAAATACAAATTTTTCATGCTCAGCGCCGATGCGGAACTGTGCCTGCGGTTTTTCGCCCGCAGCGAAATAGTCGATCAGGGATTTATGGCTATCCACGGGCGCCGATGCGCCGGAAATTACGGGAGAACTGGCCAAGCGCCCTATCCTTTAAATCGAATACTGACTGTTACAATTTCTGGCTATATGGGCCTATGCGTGCGGGCGCACAAGTCATTTTCACTAATTTATTGCCAATCGCCCAGCACCGCCTGATAGAGCGTCAAAGCCGATATTGCTGCCGTATCAGCCCTCAGAATACGCGGGCCGAGATTGACCGGAACCGCCTGCTCTGACTGCCTCAGCATGTCGCGTTCATGTGCGTCAAACCCGCCTTCAGGCCCGATCAGGATGATCGCACGTCTGGTGCCATCCATATCCCCTAACACCTGAGACATGGGCCTTATGCGGCGCTCGTCCACTTCATGCGTCGAGTCCTCATCGCCATAGATGATCTGATCATCCGATCTCAGGTTATTTATATAATTATCTAATTTAACAGGGTTAATAACCAGAGGCACATCCAGACGTTCCGTCTGTTCGGCCGCTTCCTGCGCGATCATCTGTAAGCGGGCGACATTGGTATGATCGGCATTGGTCCGTCGCGTAATCAGAAGCTGAATTTCGCCCGCACCAAGTTCTGTGGCCTTTTCAATAATAGTTTCCAGTCGCGCCCGCTTGACCAAAGCCACAGCCAAAACCGGCGGATTTACAGATACGGGCTGCGCCTTGACCTGGCGCATAATTTCCAAGGTCACCAGTTTTTTGCTGACCAGATGAATACGCGCCAGCCATTCGCCATCACGACCATTGAACAGCAAAACTTCATCATCAGGCCCAAGGCGCATAACGGCCACAAGATACCGCCCCTGATCTGAATTAAGCGGCAGAGTCAGGCCCTCAACAAAGGGCAATGTGTTTTCGGCGATAAACAGTCGGATCATGTCGCTCTTGTAAGCCCGTCTGCGTTACGCGCCAAGGGTTCGATTGATATTTCCCTGAATCAGCTGATATGCTCTCAAAAAAATATGAGGAAACCGCACGTCATGTCCAAAGCTTCTGTAACCCTCGCCCTGCTTCTGACCAGCACATTACTTGTCAACGGTTGCGCGGGCACCACGATTAAGAACGCGCCGGACATCAGGGGTTTTGATGATGCTGTACATCACTGGAAAAACAAGAACGGTGATGATTATGCGCGCTATCAGCCCGAAGAATATGTTGCGATCGCCGATAACCTGCTTCTGTTACAAAGAGATAATGGTGGCTGGATAGATAATCGCGACCCTTTGCGAAAACTGAACACCTCCGAAATTCAACAGACCGAAGCCGAAAAAGCGCAACCGGATTTCAGCTTCGATAATCGCAATGTCTATACGCAGGTTGCCTATCTGTTTGATGTTTACGGGCGCACAAAAGATGACCGTTACCGTCAGGCGGCCCTGAGGGGGCTTGATCTTATTCTTGCGCATCAGATTGATAGCTGTGGTGGCTGGCCGCACAGCGTGCCTGCGCGACAATCCTATCACCCGATGATTACGCTGGCTGACGAAGTGACCTCAGGCAATCTGCATCTGTTGCGCACGATTACAGAACGCAAAGGGCCGTTCACCCAGATCGACGAAAACTACAGACTCAAGGCCGAAACGGCACTCAACAAGGGTGAAGATTGCTTGCTTCGTCTGCAAATTCGGCAGAACGGTAAATTGACGGGATGGGCCGGACAATATGATCCAGTCACCTTACAGCCGGTCAAGGGACGCAGCTTTGAACTCGCGGCCATAGTCTCTCAGGAAACGGTCGAAGTCGTGCGCTACCTCATGAGCATAGACAAGCCTACACCTGAGGAACGCAACGCTGTCATCTCTGCGGTTGAATGGATGAAAGCGTCACAGATCAATGGATTACGTCTGGAAACATACACATTGGATGAGCCGATACGATATGACTTCCACACGGCTAAAACAGATCGGCGACTGGTTAAGGATGAAAATGCGCCGCCACTATGGGCGCGCTTTTATGATCTGAATGACAACAGCGTCATCCTTGCCAATCGGGATGGCATACGTGTTTCAGACTATCAGGACATCCACCATGAGCGCCGCACAGGCTACGCATGGTATGGAGAATGGCCCGCAAAGCTCATCACAGAGGAATATCCGGTCTGGCTTGCCCGACACCCTGCCAATTAGCTTTGGCCGGTCTTTTTGCTGCCACGCAATCGTTTGACATTGGCCGTCGCCCGTTTGTGAACCGGCTTCATGCCGCGACGAGTGAGATTCGCTGTCTCGCCCGACAATTTTGACGCCTGCTGAACGCCCTTAAACAGGCTCTGATTTAGCGACATCTGATTGCTGAAAAATTCCGCGGGCGTTCGGCTCATAGCCAACGAAAGGCTATCGTGGCTTATTTCCAGCGCCACCTTAACGGTCTGCTGCCCCAATCGCCTTTGGATATCCATCCAGTACAACCCCATGCCGGTAAGGGATTCTGCGGCCGCTTCGACCTTTTCCTGCCCCATCAGCATCATCTCGGCAGGTGAAGACTTCGCTTCGGCCATCTGCCCTAATCTGTGTTCAATGACTTCGGCGGAATCGACCATCATCCGGCCGGTGCGTTCCGCTACATTCCACCACAGAAAAAAAGGTCGGGTAAAGTCAGACGACATGGATATTCCCTACCCCTTGAAACCCAAGGCTACGATATAAAGTTCTGAAGAATCAGCGCGGCTTGATTTTGGCTTAAAGTGCTTCACTTCGCGGAAATGAACCTTAAGCGTCAGCAGAATATCCTTGGTTTCGCCACCCTGAAAGGCCTTGGTGACAAACGCCCCGCCCGGCTTGAGGTTTCTTAGGGCAAAGTCTACGGCGATCTCAATCAGACCTACGATCTTAAGGTGATCCGTCTGCTTATGACCAATGGTGTTGTGCGCCATGTCCGACAGCACGACATCCGGCTTTTCGCCCATCATTTCCTCAAGCTGCTCTGCAATTTTCGGATCGGTGAAGTCACCCTCGATCAGGTCGGCCCCCACAATCGGATCAACCGGCAACAGGTCAATACCCACCACATGGGCGGCACCGCGCTTAAGGGCCACCTGAACCCAGCCACCGGGGGCACACCCCAGATCAACGACACGCGAGCCTTTGCGGAACAGACGATACTGGTCATCAACCTCCATGACCTTAAAGGCGGCACGTGAGCGCCACCCTTCGGCCTTGGCCTTTTGCACAAAGGGATCATTCAATTGCCGCTCAAGCCATTTAGCCGAGGACTGCGTCCGGCGCTTGGCGGTTTTAACTGCCGTGTGGCCCTTGGCACGGCTGGTTGCCTCACCGCCGGTCGGCAGTTTCACCATTTTACGACGGGGCTGATCATTCAGGTCTTCGTTACTCATACCTGCTCTATAGCTGATTTTTACATAATATACGGCTTTATTTTTTTGAAATCTGCGGCCCGTTCCCGTACATACCGCTTACCCTTTTCCCTTATGCGGAGACATTTCATGTCCGAAGACCTCGAAAACACCCTGATCCTGACGCTTGATGGCGGGCCTGTGACCATTAAACTGCGCCCTGATCTGGCCCCTAATCATGTCGCGCGCATCAAGGAACTGGCCCGCGAAGGCTTTTATGACGGCATCGTTTTCCACCGCGTTATTCCGGGCTTCATGGCTCAGGGCGGCGATCCGAAGGGTCAGGGCTACGGCGGGTCTGACAAGCCGAACCTTAAGGCTGAATTCTCACGCGAACCGCACGTTCGTGGCGTTTGCTCCATGGCCCGTTCGCAGAACCCTGATTCGGCCAACAGCCAGTTCTTCATCTGCTTTGACGACGCTCGTTTCCTTGATGGTCAGTACACCGTTTGGGGCGAAGTAACCGAAGGCATGGAACATGTCGATAACCTGCCAAAGGGTGAGCCACCGCGCGCACCGGGCAAAATCGTTTCCATGAAGGTCGCGGCAGACGCTTAACAACCTATAGGCGCATTTTAGTTTCCCGTCCGGAAAACCGAAATGCGCCTTATCTTCGCAACATACAGTCCACTAAGGCAATCCGGTTAGTATTGGTCTGAGTAAAAAATCACCCAGAACAAGATCGGAAACAAAACACAACCTGTTAAGGCATTTCTTAACTATCATATGTAATATGATAGAATAGAAAACATTTTCGTTCTGATCACAAAGAACCAGAGCCTGCCTTATGCGCCCGCGTCTCAGCTTCAACATTGATGAATCTCAAAAGTTGGTAGTCATCCGATATATTGGGAACCTGCCCGGCCATGAGATAGTAGAGACCTTATCAGCCAAACTTGTGTCGATGCAAAGCCCATGGCTTTATGATATGGTCTTCGACATGCGCCGCTTTGAAGGCTTTGTTCCGTTTGAAGAACTTTCGCTGCTGGCGATGAATTGGGCCAAGATTGCCCAAGGGCGTGACAAGGGCCGAAAAGTCGCCATCATCAGCGAGGATCCGCTAATTCACGCGCGCTTTTCCGCATACAAACAGGAATTCCCAACACGTGAATTCCGCGTTTTTAGTGACTTCGGTGAAACCTCGGCATGGATTTCGGGGGCCGCCGCGCACGAGTCATCATCTTTAGCCTCTTGATTTTTGAGCGCACGTCCCGTCTTAAGCAGACATGCTTGTCTCAGATTTTGATTTTCACCTTCCCGAAGACCTGATTGCCCTGCGCCCAAAGGTGCCGCGTGAAGCCGCTCGACTTTTGGTGGTCGAGGGGCCTGAGAAGCGTCAGGACCTGACGGTTGGTGATTTGCCTAAGCTATTGCGCGCCGGTGACCTGCTGGTGCTCAACAATACCCGTGTATTGCCGACGCAACTCAAAGGTATTCGCCATCGCGACGGTCAGGCCGCCGGTTTTGAAGCGACCCTGATCAAATCTCTTGATGGCCAAAGCTGGGAAGCCTTCCTGAAACCGGGTCGCAAAATCCGTCAGGGAGATAGCGTACAGTTCGGTGAAAATGACCCACTGACCGCCACCGTCACTGATAAACGTGACGACGGCGTTTATGTGCTGCGGTTTGAACAGACACCTGCCGATCTGATCAATGGCCTGCACCGTTTAGGCGGCATGCCCCTGCCCCCCTATATTCGCTCAAAACGGCCTGAAGATGCGCAGGATTTGGAAGATTATCAGACGGTTTTCGCCCGCACCGAAGGGTCGGTTGCAGCACCTACTGCGGGCCTGCACTTCACGCCGGAATTATTGAAACAACTGGCCGACATGGGTGTTCTGACCGAAGAAATCACCTTGCATGTGGGCGCAGGCACCTTCCTGCCGGTTAAGGCCGAAGACACCAAAGACCATAAGATGCACGCCGAATTTGGGGTTATAACCAGCGATTCCGCGGCACGTATCAATGCCGCCCGTGCCGCCGGTGGCCGCATTATCTGCATTGGTACAACAGCACTAAGACTACTCGAAAGCGCCTGCGACGATCAAGGCGTCATTCATCCGTTTGCTGCTGAAACGGCGATCTTCATCACACCGGGCGTAAAGGTACGTTCAGCGGATGTTTTATGGACGAACTTCCACCTGCCGAAATCGACGCTGTTCATGCTAGTTTCGGCCTTTGCCGGAACCGAAGCCATGAAAGCCGCCTATACTCACGCCATAGACAACCGTTACCGCTTTTTCTCCTATGGCGACGCCAGCTTCCTTATCAATCAATCCTAGAACTCCGGATCTGGCGGCGAAATAGTTGCGCAATAGGCAAGAAACGGCCTGGATTTTTCCCAATCCGGTGGTTCGACACTAACGGCCATATCGCCTTGATGTAGCGGGCGCTCCAACACCGGCTGGCTGTTCATGGCCCGAACGACCAGAAACTCACTACCAACAATTCCGGCGACCAAAGATACACCATCCTTAAAGTATCCACTGGCCCAGCCTACATAACCATTTCCTTGTGTCTCCAAAGGTGCTTCCAGACGCAGGATAGAGGTCTCAATGGCAATCCTGTTAAGATAATGTGGATCAATAATAGGCCCACCAACATCCGACCATAGGGTTATTGTTGGCGCATAGACATGAAGACTTCCATCCTCAGCACAGTATAGCGATAATCTCGGGCGCGGATATTTGGACGACCCTACCTGATAGCTGAGTACGCCCCTATGAGCCCCATCATAATCCCAATAGGGTTTGTCATCATCAGCACGTGTCTGACCGGCCACTAAGGCACTTGCTAATATAAAGGTACTAACCGCTACAACTCCGCCATTCATTATCCCCCCTTCCCAAAACTTGTTACAGCTTCCATGAGTTTGATCCGGCCTTCATTGCGGATCAAGTGAGATCTGTTTCACCCTCTCATTAAACCACGGCACCATGCGTTCGATGGCTTCCTCGACCTCTGACGTTGATACTGCGAAACTGAAGCGGATAAAGTGTGTACCGTCGACGGGATCGAAGTCTATGCCCGGGGCCGTGCAGACGCCGGTTTCCTGTAAGAGTTTTTTACAAAACGACAGGCTGTCGTGGCTTAGGTGACTGATATCGGCATAGACATAAAAAGCCCCATCGGGTGGCGCAATTCGCTTGAGGCCGAGGCGCGGCAAAGCGTCCAGCAGTATCTGGCGATTCCGTCGATAGGTATCGACATGGCCTTCCAACTCATCACGGCTATCCAAAGCCGCCAGTCCTGCATGCTGGCTTAATGAAGGTGCTGTCAGGAACATATTCCCGACATAGGCATTGGCCACCGACACATGCGACTCCGGTGCCAGACACCACCCCAGTCGCCAGCCAACCATACTAAAGTATTTGGAGAAGCTACTGATTACCCAGGCGTCAGGCGCATACTCCAACAGCGAATGTGCGGGGTCAATGTAACTCAGGCCATGATAGATTTCGTCCGATACAATGCGGATGTTGCGTTCACGACAAACTTCGGCAATGGCCTTGAGTTCCTCAGGCGTTATGATCGTGCCCGTGGGATTGGCAGGACTGGCGATAATCACGCCATCCGGTGCAGGTTCAATTGCCGCAAGCGCCTTAGCTGTCAATTGATAGCGCACCTCAGGGCCGCAGCCGATTTCAACCGGCGTCATATTCAGCCCCTTGAGCACATTGCGATAGGCCACATAGCCCGGCCTTGCCAGAGCGATCCGCGCACCGGCCGTAAAAGCAGCACTCAAGGTCAGGACCAGTGCAGGTGACGCACCGCAGGTCAGTATGAAACGTTCGGGATCAACCTCAATGTCATAATTTTCGGCATAATGTTGGGCCAGCCTTTGCTTCAGCGCTCCACTTTCCCAGTAGCCCATTGCTTCCGTATCGAGCACCCTATGCGCCACTTCAATCGCCGCCTTTGGCGCGCCTGTAGACGGCTGACCAAACTCCATATGGATGACTGATCTTCCTTTCGCCTTTAGCTCATGGGCCATACGGCTGATTTCGATGGTATAAAAGGGGGCTATGTCCTGAGTCATAGGTGCCTTATACGCCTTTCACAGGCCTGCACCAGCGCTCAGTCTTTACGGGCCGCTCCAAGCCCGCTATGACGCGCGCATGGCACGTTTCCCCTTTGAAATCACCGCTTCCGATGGTCAGGCTCGCACGGGCGTTCTGAAAACACCGCGTGGCGATATACCGACCCCTATTTTCATGCCGGTTGGCACCGCCGCCACGGTAAAGGCGCTGACGCTTGATATGGTGCGTCAGTCCCACGCCAAGATCATTCTGGGGAACACCTATCACCTGATGCTGCGCCCCACGGCGGAACGGGTGAAGCGCCTTGGGGGGCTGCATAAATTCATGGGCTGGGACGGCCCGATCCTGACCGATTCAGGCGGCTTTCAGGTCATGAGCCTGTCGCAAATTTCCAAGGTCACCGAAGACGCCGTAACTTTCCGCAGCCATCTGGATGGCTCAAAGCATGTGCTATCACCGGAACGCTCAATTGAAATCCAGGCCGATCTCTTAGGTTCTGACATCGTCATGCAGCTTGATGAGTGCGTATCGTGGCCCGCCGAAGAAGCCCGTGCGCAAAAGGCGTTGCAGCTTTCGGCCCGCTGGGGTCTGCGCTCAAAACAGGCATTCGGCGAGCGCGACACTCAGGCCCTGTTCGGTATCCAACAGGGGTCAACCTTTGAGGCCTTACGCCGCGAATCAACCGATCGTTTGCTTGAGATTGGTTTTGATGGTTACGCGATTGGCGGTCTGGCGGTCGGCGAAGGCCATGAAGCCATGTGCGATACGCTGGATTACTCTGCGCCAATCCTGCCGTGGGATCGTCCGCGCTATCTGATGGGCGTGGGTAAGCCCATCGATCTGGTCGAAGCCGTCGCACGCGGCGTCGATATGTTCGACTGCGTTTTGCCAACCCGCTCAGGCCGACACGGTCAGGTATGGACGTGGGACGGGCCTATCAACATTAAAAACGCACGCTTTGCTGAGGATGACACCCCTCTAGATGCCAATAGTGATTGCCCCGCAAGCCGTGACTATTCAAAAGCTTATCTGCATCATCTGGTGCGCGCCGAAGAGATACTGGGGCAGATTCTTTTGTCCTGGCATAACATCGCCTTCTTTCAGGCACTGATGATCGCCATGCGCCAAGCCATTGCCGAAGGCCGGTTCGAGGCCTTCCGCAAAGACTTCCGTACGCGTCACCTAAAGCTATAGGCTATTTCTTTTTGGCTGCAGGCTTTGCCGTCGATGCCGGCTTTTTAGTGGTTGCAGGCGTCGCCTCTGGCAAGGCTTCCGGTTTGGCAGGCTCAACTGCTGGCACAAACCATGAAGGCGCTGCAGGTGGCGCACAGTTTTTATGCATACCCACACCCTTCAGATAGGCGCGGCGCACATGACCAGCGTCCACGGCCTTTTCATAGGCCTTATGGTGCTTCTCAGCACCGCTTAGGCGCCGGATAACACTGCGGTAGGGAATAATGTCCGTAGCGGCACCACGCACCGCATCAAGCGTATATTTAGAGGCCATCTGACCGCCACGCTCAGTGTAGGTATCTGAATCTTCGGGCGGCGGCGGCTCATCGAAATCTGCCCCCAGAACGGCGTCCAGCTGCCTGACCTCTGCAGCCATGGCGTCACAATGGTAAAGCCCCCCAAGATCATAGGTATTAGCTACAGCCCGTTGCAATACAGGCGGAATTTCTTTTCGCTTAAGATTGAGATCAACCAGAGGCGCTGTAACCGCCTCACCGAAACCGCCCCGCACATCCCCTGCGCTCTTTTTCACCGTCTCGGTCAGTGAATCATCATCGTCCTGAACTTTGGGATCATTCGCGCTTACCGGATGAGACTCAACCATGTTTACGCGTTCAGGTTTGCTGGCACAGGCCCCAAGCCCCACATACAGAAGGCCGGTCATTGTGCATGCCCAAAGCCCCCATTGCCGCTTCACCGTACGCATACGACCCCTCCGTACCCAAAATGTCATCTTATCTACAAAACCATTTAATTAAACAGCCCAATTCGGGCAGCACATCAATATCTTGCCCAAAAGGGTCACAGGATTATGTCCGTCTTATGGTATTAAGATTCAATATCGCTTTGTGTGAAAGGCTTTTCCCACAAAATAGCTTGTAAAATTTTCAGGCAAAAAACGGGCAAAAAAAAGCTCACCAATCTTTGGAAGATTGGTGAGCCCGCTGGGACTCGAACCCAGGACCCTCTGATTAAAAGTCAGATG
>JASGFL010000072.1:0-15201 GCA_047605545.1 Asticcacaulis sp.
GCTTTAACCCCGTAAGCCTTAAGGGGTTAAAGCGCGGGACTTCGAGGGTGTCAGCGGCGCGCACCTTATCCAGACCCACCGTAAAGGCGAGGCCATCGGGCAGGCTACGGGCAGTGAAGCGGCCTTCGCCTTCGGACAGGGCCGCCAGATAGTCAGGGGCATCGGCCTTCAGATTAGCGAAGCGACCGCGGGCCTGCCAATGACCGTCTGGTGTCAGCTGTATCAGTGGTGCGCCTACGCGGCAAATCTGGCCGGTGACATTGGTGAGCCTGCCGCCGATATCGGCGCGGGCGGCCTGCAAGCCAATGCAGTCGCTAAGGTCGATCAGTATGCCTGAGGGGCTGTAGTGGAATACCCCGTTCATTGTCAGGTCGGTGCCATAAACCGGCGCGAAATTTATGTGGCTTTGGGCGGTGAAGCGGCCCTTGACGGCCCCGTTGGCCAGCAAGGCAATGTCATTGATGCGGGCGGTGGTTTCAGGCAGGTCGCCGCCGGATATGCTAAGGTTCAAAGCGCCTGTGCGCTGGCTTGAGAGCAGGGGCCGGTTCGCGGCGGGCGTCAGGGTAATGAGGCCGCCGCTGACGGGCGTAAGGCGGGCGGGTTGTTTCAGGCTGAGATCAAAGCCGTTGGCATCTATGGTCAGGTGCGCGCCTTTGGCTTCGAGGCTGAAGCGTTCCAGGGCGCGCGACAAGGAGACCATGACATCGGGATTTTCCGGCGGCAGTGGCACCGGCGGCGTATCGGCAGTGGCGGTCAGTAGCGCCCGCTCATAGGTCGCGCGGGCGGTTTCGCGGCTGAGGATCAGGTCGCTGGCCCGTTTGTTCGCGGCGTCAGCAAGGCCGGTGTAGCGGGCATCCGGACTGCGGATATCGGCGTCGATACGGGCGTTAAATCCGGCCTCAGGCGTGACATGAACTTCGCCATCCAGTGTGGCACGCAGCTGGTTCAGGGTCAGATCATTCTGCGTCAGGCGCTCGGTCTGCGTGTGACCATTAAAGCGGATGTCTGTGCGATCTGTGCTTTGTGTCAGGTCGAAGCCATCAAGGTTGATCTGCGTGTTCTGAAGGCGCAGGCTGCTTTGTACGAAATCAGCGGCACTACCTTTGAGGGGGCCGGTGGCCGTAAGGTCATAGCCGGTGTCTGTAAGCTTTGCCTGAAGATTCAGGGCTTCACCGCTGAGAGTGAGGTCCCGTGTGCGGATATCGCCGGTGTGCAGGATTCCTGAGCGCAGGGTCATCTGGCTCTGGCCCGTGAAGGTGCTGAGGTTGTCAGCCAATGTGCCTTCGGTGCTTAAGCGGGCCTCAAGTTGTTCCGCATCAAGGCCAGACGCCGCAAGCCGGCCTGCGTTAAGGCCGAGGGTGGCTTTCACCGGACCATCAAACAGGGCCGTGGCCGTGTCACGGTAGGGGAGGTGGGCCTCAAGATCAGCCTTAAGGCTGTCTATCTGGGCGGGGGCGGTGCTGTTTGGCGCCAGAATAAGCTTATCGGCGGCAATATCAGCCAGAATATGCAGGCTTTCGCCGTTTTGGGCGTCGGGCTGGCTACGTATCTTTATCTTTGCGGCGGTCAGTTGGCCTTCGGCCTGCGTGCCGTTCAGTTGCGCAAGTTTAAGGTCAATATCGGCTGTGCTTAGGCGGCCATTTGTCAGCTTTGCCTGCGCCGTGCCTTGCAGGCTACCGTAGTCGGTGTGGGCGGTGATTTTGGCATCCTCGATCAGGATGATTTCCGGCGGGGCGCTTTGGTCGCTGGGGGTTGTACGCTCAAGGAAGGGCTGAAGTGTGCCAAGGTTCAGCCCTTTGTCATTATAGCTGAAGACAAGTTCGGGGCGTACCAGACGTATCTGTTTTACGCGCGCCAGTGGTTGTCCTGCGCGGAAAAGGCCAAGCTCATAGTCAACCGAAAAGGCATCCAGCACCACATCAGGGGCGTCAGCTCGACCCAGTATAGCCCTGCCGCTTACCTTCTTCAGACTAAGGCTGTCGATGCGGATCTCAGCGGGGATGCCCTGACTCCCCAGCCAGTTTTCGGCCAGTTCGCGGGCAATGTCCTTACGGGCCGCTACAGCCAGCGCGCCCAGTGCGACTGTGCCCAGAAGGGTAATCACCAACCACCTGCGGGCGCGGGACTTAGGCTTCGGGGGATGCGTCGGGGACGGGGGCGAAGACGGCACGTCTATGCTTTCCATAGTTTAAAACGCTGGGGTTCAGTATGCTTAGGGTATATGTCTTAAAAAAGATAACCGGTTTAAAAACCGGTGAAAAATGGCTTTATCGGGTCTGATTTGTAAAAATACAACCCATATATGATCACCGCCTCAGGGACGCATCAGGGGGCATTTGTACGTTCCGGCGGCTCTCAGGGCGGCGAGCAGAAAATAAATTTCAAATAAAAAACCGGTTTACTTAAGCGCCTTATTAACCTTATGAATATAGATAAATGGGGCGTTTTGTGCCCTTAGCGAGTGACTGTCTTTGGGGCGAACGTCTAAATTTCGCCTTGTTTTGGCGTATTGAGAACTGTTAATAACTCACAGATTGGCTTTTTGTGCATATTTTTATAATATGCCGAAAATGAATCACCGTATGCACTTAACCGGTGGGTGATCGGATATATCGGGCGTCCCGACGTTCCGTAGTTCATGATCCTTTCACTTCAGGTGTGCATCTGTATGACGGGGACTGATGACTCAACTTGACCCACGCCGACAGCCCGTACGTCTCACGCCAATGGTATTTCTGGCGGCGGCGACCCTGACTGTAGGGACGTTGTTGTGGCGGGTCTTTCAGCCCATACCGGCAACAGCTACTGAAATGGATCCGGCAGCTATTCTGGCGCTTGAGACGCGGGCCTTTACCGAAGCGGCGTCGCGCCCCGGTTTTGCGCAGCCTGTGAATGTGCCGGTTATTGTGCGCGCCGGTGAAAGTCTGGCGCAGGCTGTGGCCCGTACCGGTGTCTCGAACAGCGAAGCTCAGGCGGCCGTGAACCTGTTGTCTCAGGCGTTTGATGTCGTCAATATTAACAAGGGCATGAGCTTTCAGGCCGCCATTGCCAAGCCTCAGGAAGGCTCACGCGAAACGGCGCAGCTTTTGGGGCTGACCCTCAGAACCGGCCCTGCGAAACAACTTACACTGACCACAAGTCATGACGGGGCCATGCGCCTGCGGGCGCTTGAGGAATCGGTGCGCGATGAACGCCGCGTGGCCATTGGCACGATTGATGGTTCTTTGTTTACCTCTGCGGCGGCGCTTGGGGCCTCTCCGGGCCTGACGGGCGAGGTTGTTAAACTTTTTGCGCACAAGCTTGATTTCGAGCGCGATATCAAGGCCGGTGATACTTTCAAGCTGGTGTTCGACCGTAAGGTGACCGAAAGCGGTCGCGTGGTGGAAACCGGTAATCTGCTCTATGCCGAAATTGCCGCCAAAGGCAATATAACCCGCTTCTATGCCTTCCAGCGTAAGGGTGACAAGGAACATCAGTTCTTTGATGAGACCGGCAAAAATATCAAAGGCTTCCTGTTGGCGACTCCGGTAGCGGCCCCGCGTCAGACCTCAGGCTACGGGATGCGTACCCACCCGATTCAGGGCTTCCGCAAGATGCATACGGGCGTTGACTTTGGTGCCCCAACAGGTACGCCGGTCTATGCCGCCGGTGATGGTGTTGTGGCCGATGCCAAGTGGTGGGGTGGTTACGGACGCTGGGTGCGCGTGACCCATACCAAGGACTGGCAGACCGGCTATGCCCACCTGTCGCGGATCGCCGTTAAGCCGGGTCAGCGCGTCAAGCAAGGTGAGCTGATTGGCTATGTCGGTTCCACCGGCAATTCGACCGGCCCGCACCTCCATTTTGAAGTCTGGCACAAGAACCGCCCGATTAATCCGCGCGATGCCAAGGTGCCTCAAGGGACTATTCTGGCCGGTAATGATCTGGTGACATTTAAGGCGCGCAAGCATGAGATTGATTCCATGATTGCAATGGCCGACACCAAGCGCAGTCAGGAAAATCAGGCGTCTCAGACACTGGCGATGAAGGCGTCACCCTATCAGTACGAAAGCGGTGAAGACGCGAACAAGCTGGTGGCCAAGTCCGAGCGCACGCAAAAGAATGTGGCGCTGAAGCCGGCGCTATCCTCCACGCGCGGAAGCCAATGATCTCATATTGAAAGTCCTTCGGCCGTTGGCCTCAGTGTACTTTCAATATGTATCAATACGGTCGGATGAAACCTCGGGGCGGCCCGTCGGTTTCATCCGGCTTTTTTGTTTAAAGATACCCCACCACCGTGCCGTTAATCCGCTGCGATGCTCTGGTGTCACTCCAGCTTGTCGGCCTTATAGAGGGTCGGGAACAGTTTGACCCACAGGCCCGTTGCGAGCAGGGCACCAATACCACCGAACATGGCGGCGGCGACGGGGCCTAGGATGCGGGCAATCAGGCCGGTTTCAAAATCCCCAAGCTCATTTGATGCGCCGATAAACAGATAGGACACCGAGCCTACGCGGCCGCGCATGGCATCAGGGGTGACGATCTGCACAAGCGTACCTCTGACATAGACGCTGATCATGTCAGAGGCCCCTAAAACGGCCAGTGCCGCTACGGACAGGAAGATATTGGTCGATAATCCGAACAAAATGGTCATCAGACCAAAGACGGCCACGCCGCCATACATCCACTTACCGGCATTATGACGCAGCGGATAGCGCGACAGATAAAAGGCGACCAGTACGGCACCTATGGCCGGTGCGGCGCGTAAGGCACCGTAGCCTATGGGGCCTGCGTGCAGGATGTCCTTGGCAAAGACCGGCATAAGGGCGGTGACGCTGCCCAACAGCACGGCGGCAAGATCGAGAGACAAGGCTCCCAGTACGATCTTGTTCGTCCAGACATAGACCAGACCTTCCTTGACCATGGCGATCTTGGAGCCGGTCTGAGGCTCAGGCCGCGTGTTCGCCTTCATGGTCAGGATCAGGAAGCTGGCGATAATAAACAGGACGGCACTGGTACCGTAGGCAAAGACGGTGGACACGGCGACCAGCACACCGCCTATGGCGGGGCCTGCGATTGAGCCGATCTGCATGGCCATTGAGTTTGAGGCAATGGCATTGGGCAGCAGGCGGCGCGGCACAATCATCGGGGCAATGGCGGTTGTTGCCGGTGCCATGATGGCGCGACTGGCCCCCAGCACAGAGGCCAGACCAATCAGCGCCCATATCGGCGGATGGGCCATCAGGGACAGACACAGATAACCGGTGGCAATCAGCGCCTGCACCATAATGGCAAAGCCCATAATGGTTTTCCGGTCGTGACGATCGGCCAGAATACCTGCGGGCAGGGTCAGGCAGAACATGGAGATAAATTGCGCCAGCCCCATAATGCCGACATAGAGCGCGGCTTCGGCGATTGAGGAATCGCGTCGGGCAATCTCGTAAATCTGCCAGGCGATGACGGCGCTCTGGGAAGAAAAGCCCAGAACAGCGGCCAGACGGCCTATCCAGAAATTGCGGTAAACGGGAATGGAAAACGGCCCCTTGGGTTCGCTGGGGTCGATATTCGGGGTTTCAGGCGTACTATCAGGAACGGGGGTGGTCACGACATCATATCCGTAAAAACACACAAAGGTCGCTCAGGGCCGCGTATTGTCTGGCGCGGTCTTTGGGCGGCTGACAAAAAACTTTGCATTCAGGCCGCCTCCGTCATACACCACGGCACATGGCAAATACACAAAAACCTTCTGTAACAGAGCTTGATCCGGTTTCTCTGACTCAAAGCCTGATTAATCATGCGTCCGTAACGCCCGCTGATGCCGGTGCGATGGATAAGGTGCAGCGCATTCTTGAGACGCTGGGCTTTCGCTGTCAGCGGCTGAAGTTCGGTGAGATCGAAAATCTGTATGCGCGTCGGGGTGAGGCGTCACCGAACCTGTGTTTTGCGGGGCATACGGATGTGGTGCCCGAAGGCGCGCTTGAGGGCTGGCGCTCGGATCCGTTTGCAGCGGTTATTGAGGACGGGGTTCTGACCGGACGCGGGGCCGTCGATATGAAGGGCGGCATTGCGGCCTGGATTGCGGCTGTGTCGCGATTTGAAGATGTGGCTGGTTCTTTGTCGTTCCTGATTACCGGCGACGAAGAGGGCGAGGCCATTGACGGTACGAAAAAGGTCGTCGAATGGCTTCAGGAAACCGGTGAAGTGATTGATCACTGCATCGTGGGTGAGCCGACCTCTGCGGCGCGGCTTGGGGACATGATCAAGGTGGGCCGACGTGGTTCGATCAATGCGACGATCACCGTGACAGGCAAGCAGGGGCATGTGGCCTATCCGCAGCGCGCGCTTAATCCGGTGCCGGTGCTGGTGGATATTATGGCGGCGCTCAAGGCGCGAGTGCTTGATGAGGGCTATGAGCGGTTTTTGCCGTCAAACCTTGAGATCACGACATTTGATGTTGCCAATCCGACGACGAACCTGATCCCGCAATCGGCGACGGGCCGCATTAATATCCGTTTCAATCCGTCCCATTCAGGGGCGTCGCTTCAGGCGTGGATTGAGGGGGTGGCTGAGGCGGCGGCGCAGGCGTCAGGTGCTAAGGTTGAGGTTAAGGCGGCGATTTCCGGTGAGGCCTTCCTGACCGAGGGCGGGGCCTTTGTGGATATCATTCAGGATGCCATTCGCGCGCAGTTGGGGCTTGATGCCGATCCGTCAACCACGGGCGGTACATCGGATGCGCGCTTTATCCGCGCCCTGTGTCCGGTCGTTGAGTTCGGTCTGGTGGGGCAGACCATGCATCAGGTCAATGAGGCGACGCCGGTGCAGGATCTGTATGATCTCACCAGCGCCTATCAGCGTCTGATCGGGCTTTATTTTGAACGTCTGGCCTGAGTTTAAGGCTTAACGGCAGGCTTTACAGCGGCCCTTGGCTTCTATGGTCACGCGATCAACCTTGAAATCGCTTTCGAGGGCTTTTTGCGTGATGCCAGACAGGTTCAGGGCCACTTCCTCGCTTTTGCCGCAGCATTCGCACAACAGAAACGCTGCCGAATGTGACTCGGAATGGTCATGGCAGGCCACGAAGGCGTTCAGGCTTTCGATGCGGTGCACCAGTCCCATCTGCTCAAGGAAGCTTAAGGCACGATAGACCGTAGGGGGCTTGGCGGCCCCTTCGGGATGGAAGCGGTCAATCAGGTCATAGGCCTTGATGGGGCCATTATGCGCCAGAACCAGCTCTAGTGTACGCAGGCGTGGCGCGGTCATGCGTTCGCCGGCGGCGGCACACAGGGCCTGCGCCTCGGAAAGGCGCGTCTCTATCCCTTTGGTATCAAGGGCGTGGTCATGATGATGGTCGTGGTCGCAGGCTGCGTGAGTCATGGTGCTAATGTAGTGCGGACGGACACAGAGTGCAATTGTTCGCTTTGACAGGGTGTTTCAGGCTTGACTTGATTTATGTTATTACATAACAGACGTGGTCAATTATGATGACTGGCTATCAGGAGTATCTTATGTCGCGTCTTTCCTCGTCTGTTTTCCGTTCGCTGCTGGCCTTGAGCGTCAGCGCACCGGTTCTGGGCATGGCCTGCGGGGTTATGGCGCAGACACCGGCTTCTGCGTCAGTGGCGGCGGATGAAGAGGTTACGGAAATCATTGTGACCGGCACGGCCTTTGGGGTGTCCAAACATGCCCTGACCAGCAATGTTGATGTGCTGACGCGTAGCCAGCTTGCCGAAAGTCCGGCCCTGGGCCTTGGGGACATGCTGTCGGGTCTGCCGGGGGTGCGGTCTTCCAATTTTGCGCCGGGGGCCAGCCGACCGGTCATTCGCGGTCTGGACGGGTTCCGTGTGCTGGTGCTGAACAATGGCATGGGGTCGGTTGATGCTTCGGCCATGTCACCGGATCATGCGGTGGCGACAGATCCGCTTGAGGCGCAACGTATCGAAGTGCTGCGCGGGCCTTCGGCGTTGATTTATGGCGGTAACGCCATCGGGGGCGTGGTCAATATCATTGATGAGCGCATTGCCACGACGCCTGCGGAACAGGGTGTCGAAGGACGCGCATCGGCTCAGGTTTCGAGCGGTAATAACGGCAAGCAGCTTGGTATCAATGCCAAGATCGGCGATGGGCCGGTGGTGCTGACCTTTGATGTGCTGCGTCGTAAAAGCGATGACTACAAAACGCCGGTCGGGCCTGAGTCGCGCTATCTGACTGATCTGGAAGGCGAAGGCCCTGACACATCGCGCCGTCAGGCTAATTCAGGCGTGGACCTGAAAAATTACGGTGCGGGCATTTCTTACATCGGCGATTTTGGTTTTGTCGGCCTTGCGGTCAAGAAGACCGACAGTCGCTATGGCGTGCCCGGACATGTGCATGCGCACGAAGATGAGCACGACCACGATCATGACCATGACCATGACCATGACCACGATCACGAAGAACATGAAGACCACGAAGAAGATGCGCATAGCGATGTCACCATCGGTCTGAAACAGACGCGTTATGATTTCAGGTCAGGCCTGAATATCGCCTTTGCCGGTTTCAACCGGCTTGAGGTCGATGCGGGTTACACAGACTACGCGCACACAGAATATGAAGGCCACGAAATCGGCACTCAGTTCTTCTCAGAAGGCTACGAAGTACGTGCCAATCTGATCCGTCGTCAGATGGGTCAGTTGAGCGGGGCGGTGGGCGTCAGTCTGTCTGAGCGCGATTTCGAAGCCCGCGGGGCTGAGGCCTTTGTGCCTTCGAGCACGACTAAGGATGCGGGCATCTATGGGCAGTTCCGCTGGGATCGCGACGTATGGGGTTTTGAAGGCGGCGTGCGCCTTGACCGCAAGGAAGTGAGCGCCGTCGGGTTCAGCCGTGATTTTGATAATCTGTCTGCTTCGGCCGGTACGTTCTGGCGTCCAAACGATCACTCATTCTTTGGTCTGAGCCTGACGCGCTCGGAGCGGGCACCGACGGATGTCGAGTTGCTGGCCAATGGGCCGCATATCGGCACCGGTGCCTATGAGGTCGGGGATGCGACGCTGAAAAGTGAAGTCGGGAACAGTCTTGAACTGACCGGACACTGGACGGCGGATGAGCATACGGCCTTCACGATCGATGCCCACGTGTTTGCCAGTCGTTTTGATGACTATATTGATCTGCGCCCCACCGGTGCCGAGGAAGATCATCTGCCGGTGTATCAGTTTGTGCAGACAGATGCCGAATTCCACGGCTTTGAGCTTGAGGTCGGGCGCGATATCTGGAGCCGTGACGCGCGGTCGGTTCGTCTTGAGGCCACCTATGACTATGTGAGGGGCAAGAGCGATCTGGGGGATATTGCCCGCATTTCACCTTCGGCCCTGACCGGTCGTTTGGAATACGAAGGCGTGAAGTGGCGCAGTCAGATCGAAGTGCGACGGGTATTTGAGGCTGATAAACATCTGGCCGATTTTGAGACCCCGACTGACGGCTATACGCTGGTGAATCTGTTTGCCACCTATTATCTGGGCCGTTCGGTGTCGGTATTTGGCGAAGTGCGTAATGCTGGTGACGAAGAAATCCGCGAGCATACTTCGGTGCAAAAGCATCGTGTGGTAGGTGCGGGACGGAGCTTGCGGACGGGGCTGGTGTACCGGTTCTAAGGCCTTATCTGAGGCAGGTGCGGGCTGTTTATAACCTGAATGGGTTGTTTTCGCCGTGCCTGTCTGACAGGTGTCTTGCGCTTTGGGGCAACCTTGGGCTAGAAGCGATGTTCCTTAGTTTCACACATTAACGATAAAGAGCGATTATGGTTGATCAAGCGCCTCAGGATCAGAACCTGCTGACAGGGAATGTACTGTTTTATAAAAACCCCGAGCCTCTGAGCCTTGAAGCGCATGGCGCTCTGGGTATCAGCGCCTCGAACACGCCGCATGCCTTTGTGGCGGAAACCAATGTGGTGCCTCTGACCGTAGCCGAGTTTCCGGCGGCGTCTTTGAGCTATCCGATCGTGTTTATCGGTGACACCCGTATGCCGGTGGCGGCCATGGGTCTGGCCAGCGGTCAGAACATGTTTGTATCGCCCGAAGGCGTGTTCCGTCCGGACGCCTATCTGCCGGCGTTTGCACGTCGTTACCCCTTCGTGTTCGCGAACGACGATCAGGATCAGCGCATGATCTTGTGCGTGGATACGCAAGCTTCGGTCATTACGTCTAATAATCCTGACGTGCCTTTCTTTGCTGATGGCAAGCCGACCGCGTTTGTTGATAACGCCATGCAGTTCTGCACGGACTTTGAGAATGAGCGTCGCCGCACCGAGTCTTTCGTAAACCTGCTGAAAGAACTTGATCTGCTGGCACCGCGCGAAACCATTTATCGCCCGAACAATCCCGATGGGTCGCAAGGTGAGCCGCAAAAGATCGCTGAATATTTCGCGGTCGATGAAGCCAAGCTCAATGCCCTTTCGGCTGAGAAGCTGGTGGAGCTGCGTGACAATGGCGCGCTGATGCACATCTATGCGCACCTGACCTCGCTGCTGGCGTGGGACAAGCTGATCGCCCTGACGATCGAGCGCAACAATCAGGCGCCTGCCAACGTCAACTAAGACGATTGTGCACGAAATAAGCTCAAAGCCCCGAAGGTGACTTCGGGGCTTTTTGTTTGCCTATCTCCGGCTTTGTCATCAAACTGTTGCGCGGCGGGATTACTCGCGTGGGGCAGGATCATAGTGCACGAAAGGATTGCGCATGCGTGTTTTCAGAACGCTGGTTATCGGAGCGACGCTTGGGGCGGCGCTGACGACAGGGGCGCTGACAACGGGGGCATTGGCGCAGGAAGCGCCGAAGCGGGCAAAGAACGTGATCGTCATGATCTCGGACGGGGCCAGCCCGAATACCTGGAAGGCGGCCAGCTATTACCGTTATGGGGTTACCGGCCGCGAAGTTTATGACAAGTTCGATGTGAAGCTCTATGCCTCTACGCATCCGCTGAACCAGTCCAATACACCGACGCTTAGCAACGAAGGGGCTGTGACCTTCGATCCGGAAGCGGTTTGGGGGGATGCAAAAGACGCCGGTGTCTATACGGGCGGTCTGGGCAGCTACGACAGTTTCTTTGACGGCTATAGCTATGCGCGGGCCAGCGCCACCGATTCGGCGGCTGCGGCTACGGCGCTCGCCAGCGGTCACAAGACCTATAATAATGCGATCAACTGGTCGAATGACGACACCCGCCTGAAGCATATCGGTGAGTATACGGTCGATAGCGGTCGGGCGCTGGGGGTCATCAGCTCGGTGCCGTGGACCCATGCGACGCCTGCGGGTTTTCTGGCGCACAACAAGAGCCGCCATAACTATGCCGACATGGCCCGTGAGATCGTCTCGTCCGGTATGGCGACGGTGGTAATGGGCTCAGGCAATCCGGACTTCGATAATGACGGCAAGCCAGTCAATGCCAATACGGATACGGCGTTCCGTTATGTGGGCGGTAAGGAAACCTGGCAGGCGCTTAAGGCCGGTAAGACGCCTTATCACCTGATTGAAACCAAGGCGGATTTCGAAGCCTTAGCCAATGGCAAGCTGAACTTCCACGGTAAGTCGAAAATCCTCGGTACGGCGCAAACGGCCAATACCTTGCAATATTCCCGTAGCGGCTTCACCGGTGGTGACCTCCTTGAGAACCAGCCGGATCTGGCGACCATGACGCGCGGTGCTCTGAATGTACTGTCTAAGGACGAAGATGGTTTCTTCCTGATGGTCGAGGGCGGGGCTGTGGACTGGGCGGCGCATGCCAACAATCTGCCGCGTCTGATCGAAGAGCAGATTGATTTCAATCTGGCGGTCGAAGCGGCAGTAAAGTGGGTTGAAGCCAACAGTTCGTGGGAAGACACCCTGATCATCGTCACGACCGATCATGGTAATGGTCTGCTGCTGGGGCCTGATTCCGGCGATAAGGCCTATTCGCCGATCATCAGTCAGGGCGCAGGGGCCTTGCCGCTGGTGCGCTGGCATACGGATAATCACACGCGTGAACTGGTGCCGCTGTTTGCCAAGGGCGCAGGGTCTGATTATTTCCTGAAAGTGGCCAAGCGTCATGACGGTCTGGCGCGTCACAAGGTGCCGGAATCAAGCTGGTACTATGTCGATAATACGGACGTGTTCAAAGCCGCCGCCAATGCCTTTGGCGTCGAGGTAAAGGACTAAACCGGCCTTTCAACAGCCAATAAAAAACGCAGACACATCACTGTGTCTGCGTTTTTTATTGTGAACGAAGCCCTACACCTCAGGTCTGAAGGGTGCAGGACTCGTGTTTAGGCATATTCCTGGATCGAACGGACATCCAGCTCACCATTGGCCGTAGCGGCAATGGCGCGTGCAGCGGCCAGAGCACCATTGGCGGTGGTGTAGTACGGGATCTTCATCATCAGGGTCGTGCGGCGGATCGAGAACGAGTCGAGCAGCGCCTGCTTGCCTTCGGTGGTGTTGAAGACCAGAGCAATGTCACCGTTCTTGATGGCATCCAGAATGTTCGGACGACCTTCGAGCACCTTTTTGATGCGTTCAACCTTAAGGCCGTTTTCAGCCAGATAGTCAGCCGTACCGCCGGTGGCGACGATCTCAAAACCCAGACCGGTGAGGGTCTTTGCGGCCTCAAGGATAATCGGCTTGTCCTGATCCTTAACCGAGACAAATACCTTACCAGCGGTCGGCAGCTTGACGCTGGAACCGAGCTGCGACTTGGCGAAGGCGCGGGCAAAGGCGTCAATGATGGTTTCACCTTCGCGCACCCAGTCAAGGCCCATGACCTCACCGGTCGAGCGCATCTCAGGGCCAAGCACCGTATCGACATTGGCAAAGCGGGCGAACGGGAAGACAGCTTCCTTGACGGCCACATGGCTATAGTCGCGAGGCTTCAGGCCAAAACCGGCCAGAGGCTCATCGGCCATGACCTTAGCGGCGATACCGGCCAGAGGCTGACCGAGTGTCTTGGCAACGAACGGCACGGTACGTGACGCACGCGGGTTGACTTCAAGGACGAAGATTTCCGGATTGGTGTAAGGGTTCAGGATGGCGAACTGTACGTTCATCAGGCCTTTGACCTTAAGGGCGCGGGCCAGTTCGACGGTCTGACGCTCAAGCTCTTTGACCGTTTCCGGCTTCAGCGAGAACGGTGGCAGCGAACAGGCCGAGTCGCCGGAGTGCACACCGGCTTCTTCGATATGTTCCATGATACCGGCGACAAATACGTCCTTACCGTCAGCCAGAGCATCGGCATCGACTTCGATGGCGGCGCTGAGGTACTGGTCGATCAGGACGGGGGAGTCACCTGACACCTGCACGGCTTCGCGCACATAGCGGGTCAGTTGCTCGTCGTCGCGGATGATTTCCATCGCGCGGCCACCCAGCACATAGGACGGGCGAATAACGATCGGATAACCAACCTTATGGGCGGCTTCGAAGGCTTCTTCGGGCGTGCGGGCAATGGCGTTGACCGGCTGTTTCAGGCCGATCTGTTGCAGCAATTGCTGGAAGCGTTCGCGGTCTTCGGCAAGGTCGATGGCGTCCGGCGAGGTGCCAAGGATGGGGATGCCTTCGTCCTCAAGCGCCTGCGCCAGTTTCAGCGGCGTCTGACCACCGAACTGCACCACAACGCCGGCCAGTTCGCCCGAAGATTGTTCAACGGCGATCAGTTCCAGCACGTCTTCGGCGGTCAGCGGCTCGAAATAGAGGCGATCCGAGGTGTCATAGTCGGTGGACACGGTTTCGGGGTTACAGTTGACCATGATGGCCTCGATGCCCAGATTCTTATAGGCAAAGGCCGCATGACAGCAGCAGTAATCGAACTCGATACCCTGACCAATACGGTTAGGGCCACCGCCGAGGATAATGGCCTTTTTGCGATCCGAAGGCTGGGCCTCGCACTCAGGCGTTTGACCAAGCGCACCGGTTTCGTAGGTCGAATACATATAGGCGGTCGATGAGGCGAACTCAGCCGCGCAGGTGTCGATGCGCTTAAAGACCGGACGCACATTCAGGGCGCGGCGGTGAGCGCGGACGTCTTTTTCGCTCTGACCGGTAAGTTTGGCCAGACGCACATCGGAGAAACCCAGACCCTTCAGGCGGCGCATATCAGCGGCTTCCTTGGGCAGGCCCAGGGCACCGATCTTGGCTTCTTCAGCCACAATGGTTTCGATCTGGCGCAGGAACCATGGCTCATAGGCGCAGGCCGCGTGGATTTCTTCGACCGACAGGCCGTGACGGAAGGCCTGAGCGATGGCCCGCAGGCGATCCGGTGTCGGACGACCCAGTTCGCGGATGACGGCTTCCTTGACGGCGGATTTATCAGCCGCATCGGCACCGGGGATGGCGACCTCATCAAAGCCTGACAGGCCGGTTTCCAGACCGCGCAGGGCCTTTTGTACCGACTCAGAGAAGGTGCGGCCAATGGCCATGACTTCACCGACCGACTTCATCGAGGTGCCGAGAAGCGGCTCGGAGCCGGGGTATTTCTCAAAGGCAAAACGCGGGATCTTGGTGACCACATAGTCAATCGACGGTTCGAACGAAGCCGGTGTGACCTTGGTGATGTCGTTTTGCAGTTCATCAAGCGTAAAGCCGACCGCCAGCTTGGCGGCAATCTTGGCGATCGGGAAGCCGGTCGCCTTAGAGGCCAGAGCGGAGGAACGCGACACGCGCGGGTTCATCTCAATGACGATCATACGGCCATCGGCAGGGTTCAGCGCGAACTGCACGTTCGAACCGCCGGTTTCCACGCCGATTTCACGCAGAACGGCCAATGAGGCCGAACGCATGATCTGATATTCCTTGTCGGTCAGGGTCAGGGCAGGGGCCACCGTGATCGAGTCGCCGGTGTGCACGCCCATCGGATCGACGTTTTCAATCGAGCAAACAATGATGCAGTTGTCCGCCTTGTCGCGGACGACTTCCATTTCGTATTCTTTCCAGCCGACGATGGATTCTTCGATCAGGACTTCGGTGGTTGGCGACAGGTCAAGACCGCGCTCGACGATTTCCTTGAACTCTTCCTGATTGTAGGCAATGCCGCCGCCGGTGCCGGCCAGCGTAAACGACGGACGGATAACCGCAGGCAGGCCGCCAATGAACTTCAGACCTTCAACGGCTTCGTCCCAGGAATGGGCGACAGCGGACTTAGCCGACTCGAGACCCAGCTTGTCCATGGCTTCACGGAACTTCTGACGGTCTTCGGCCTTGTCGATGACCTCGGCCTTGGCGCCGATCA
>JASGFL010000073.1:0-15142 GCA_047605545.1 Asticcacaulis sp.
TGCTGGTCGTCGAATAAGTCGGCGAGGTCGCGGTTCTATTCCTGTTCGTTGTCATGATGCTGGATGTGGACTTTGTGAAGCTGCGCAAAGGGTTTGCAAACTACCTGCCGATTGGTGGTGTGGTGGGCACCTTCCTGCTGGTTGAGCTGATCCTGATCGTGAATGCGGTCGCCACACGCGGCGCTGCTGCGGGCAATGGCCCCAAGGTCTATGGCCCGGACATGAGCAATATCGAAGACATCGGGCGCGTTCTTTATACTGACTATGTCTATCTGTTTCAGGCCGCCGGTCTGGTGCTTCTGGTGTCGATGATCGGGGCGATTGTTCTGACATTGCAACACCGCACCCACGTCAAGCGTCAGGATATTCACGAACAAACCACCCGTCGCCGTAAGGATGCCGTGAAGATTGTCACGGTCAAGTCCGGCGAAGGCATCAAAATCCCTGAGGATACCAACACATGAACATCGATCTGACGCACTATCTGGTCGTGTCGGCCATGCTGTTCACCATCGGGGTGTTCGGCATCTTCGTGAACCGACGCAATATCATCATCATCCTGATGTCGATCGAACTGATCCTTCTGGCGGTGAATATCAATTTCGTGGCCTTCTCGACGCACCTGCATAATGTGCAGGGGCAGATCATGGCTATGTTCGTCCTGACGGTGGCAGCTGCCGAAGCGGCTATTGGTCTGGCGATCCTTGTGACCTTCTTCCGTAATCGCGGCGATATCGAAGTCGATGACGCCAGCATGATGAAAGGGTAAGCATCATCATGCAAACGCTTGTTACTTTACTGGTTCTGGCTCCGGCTCTGGGGGCGCTGATTGCAGGTCTGTTTGGCCGTCGCATTGGCAACACCCTGTCTCAGGCCGTCACGACCGGTCTTCTTTTCCTGTCCTGCGCCCTGTCGTGGTATGTGTTCGCACAGCACACCTGGGGTGGGCTTGAGCCATTTACCGTTAAGCTGCTCGACTTTATCAATATCGGCACCTTCAAATCAGCCTGGTCGATCCGCATTGATGCGCTGTCGGCCACCATGCTGATCGTGGTGACCAGCGTGTCTTCGCTGGTTCACCTCTATAGCTGGGGCTATATGGCCGAAGATCCGTCGAAGCCACGCTTCTTTGCCTATCTGTCGCTGTTTACCTTCGCCATGCTTATGCTGGTGACGGCGGCTGACTTCATGCAGCTGTTCTTCGGCTGGGAAGGGGTGGGCCTGGCGTCCTATCTGCTGATCGGCTTCTGGTTCCATAAGGACTCTGCATCGTCTGCGGCCATCAAGGCGTTCGTCGTCAACCGCGTGGGTGACTTCGGTTTCGCACTGGGGATCATGACGGTCTACTGGCAGTTCGGCACGATCAACTTCGCTGAGCTTTATCCTCTGTGGGGTACCAAGGAAGCCACAAGCTGGGCATTCCTAAGCTGGCACTTCTCGGCACTGGATCTGGCGGCACTTCTGCTGTTCATCGGTGCAATGGGTAAGTCGGCGCAGTTCTTCCTGCACACTTGGTTGCCGGACGCGATGGAAGGCCCGACACCTGTGTCGGCACTGATTCACGCCGCAACCATGGTTACCGCCGGCGTCTATATGGTCTGTCTGCTGTCGCCATTGTTTGAACTGGCGCCTGTTGCCAAGACGGTTGTCACCTATATCGGTGCGATTACAGCTATCTTTGCGGCCTCGATCGGTTTCACGCAGAACGATATCAAACGCGTCATCGCTTTCTCGACCTGTTCGCAGCTGGGCTATATGTTCTTTGCAGCAGGTGTCGGGGCCTATGAGGCGGCGATGTTCCACCTGTTCACGCACGCCTTCTTTAAAGCGCTTCTGTTCCTTGGGGCCGGTTCGGTCATCCACGGCATGCACCACGAACAGGACATGCGGAATATGGGCGGGCTTTATAAGTACCTGCCTGCGACCTATGCGGTCATGACCATTGGTACGATTGCTATCACGGGTCTGGGCATTCCTTACACCAAGATCGGTTTCGCCGGTTTCTTCTCTAAGGATACCATCATCGAAACCGCGTGGGCGGCTGCGGGTACACCACAAGGTATGTTTGCCTTCTGGATTGGTATTCTGGCGGCGCTTCTGACGGCCTTCTATAGCTGGCGTCTGATTTTCATGACCTTCCACGGCAAGAAGCAGTGGGAACATGGTCATGACGATCACCATGCGCATGATCACGCACATGATGATCATGCTCACTCGGATGCGACGCACGCAACTGTGGCACATGCCGCGCACGACGACCATGCGCATCATGACCATGCCAAGGACGATCATGCACACGACGATCACGGTCATGGGCACCATGCACATACGCCGCATGAAAGCCCGCTGGTCATGCTGATCCCGTTGTTTGTTCTGTCGGTTGGGGCTGTGGCGGCTGGTTTTGTGTTTGCACCTTATTTCGTAGGCGATCATGCACACGATTTCTGGGGCCATGCTATTTTCCACGGACCGCACAACCACGTCCTGCATGACGCGCACCACATCGAAGAAAAGTGGGTCAAGTTTGCCCCGCTGGTGGTCACGCTGTTGGGTACGCTTGGGGCTGTCTATTACTACCTGATGCGTCCAGATGTGCCTAAGGCTATGGCCGCGAAGCAGGGCGGTTTCTATCGCTTCCTGTACAACAAGTGGTACTTCGATGAGCTTTATCAGGTTGTTTTCGTAAAGGGTTCAAAGGCGCTGGGTGACTTCTTCTGGAAGGTTGTGGATGTGAAAATCATCGACGGACTTGGCCCGAACGGAGCCGCATGGGCGGCCCTTAAGTCAGCCAAGAATCTCGTCAAATCGCAAACGGGCTTCCTCTATCACTACGCCTTCGTCATGTTCCTTGGCATCGCCGGTCTGCTGACCTGGGTTGTCTTCTTTCTGGCACGCTAAGGAGTTTCAGGTTTTACAATGACTATTCCCAATCTCCTTAGTCTGATCACCTTCCTGCCGCTGGCAGGGGCGCTGGTTATACTGGCGGTCAAGGCATTCGCGCCTAAGGGCGATGATGCGGCGACCGGCACCAAAGCCAAATGGATCGCCCTGTGGACGACGCTGGCGACACTGGCGCTCAGCCTTGTTATGCTGGCGCAATTTGACCGCACGACCACGGATTACCAGTTCGTGGAAAAGGCGCAGTGGTTCTCTTACCTGAGCTACCATCTTGGGGTTGACGGGATTTCGATCCTGTTTGTGGCCCTGACGGCCTTCCTGATGCCTTTGTGTATTCTGGCGTCATGGACGAACATCAAGGATCGTCTGGTCGAATATATGATCGCGTTCCTTGTGCTGGAAACGGCGGTTATCGGGGTGTTCACCGTCCTCGACCTGTTCCTGTTCTATATGTTCTTCGAATTCGGTCTGGTGCCGATGTTCCTGATCATTGGTATCTGGGGCGGTAAGGACCGTATCTACGCGTCCTATAAGTTCTTCCTCTATACGCTTCTGGGCTCTGTGCTGATGCTGGCGGCCATGCTGTACATGGTTGGCGTTGCCGGCACTTCAAGCATTCCTGAACTGGCGCAGTATGAGTTTCTGGCGGCGGCGCAACCGTGGCTGTGGCTGGCTTTCTTTGCCTCGTTTGCGGTTAAGATGCCGATGTGGCCGGTGCATACATGGCTTCCGGATGCTCACGTTCAGGCACCGACAGCTGGATCGGTCATGCTGGCCGGTATCCTGCTGAAGCTCGGCGGCTATGGCTTTATCCGCTTTAACCTGCCGATGTTCCCGCTGGCGTCGGAAATGTTCACGCCGTTCGTGCTGACCCTTTCGGTTATCGCTATTGTCGTGACCTCGCTGATCGCCTTCCGTCAAACGGATATCAAAAAGCTGATCGCCTATAGCTCTGTTGCGCACATGGGCTTTGTGACCATGGGTATCTTTGCTGGCAATCAGGCGGGTATTCAGGGTGCGGTCTATCAGATGATCAGCCACGGCCTGATTTCAGGTGCGCTGTTCCTTTGTGTGGGCGTGGTCTATGACCGCTGGCATACGCGTGAGATCGTCTTCTATGGCGGTTTGACGAAGTTGCTGCCGCATTTCGCCTTTGTTTTCCTGCTGTTCACCATGGCCAATGTCGGTCTGCCGGGCACTTCGGGCTTCGTCGGGGAAATCCTGACCATGACGGGTCTGTATCAGGTTTCGACCTGGGCGGCGTTTGTTGCGGCTTCGGGGGTGATCCTGTCGGCTATGTATGCCCTGACGCTCTATAAGCGCGTCATGTACGGCGAAGTGACCAACGAAGCGCTGAAAGGTCATCCTGACCTGACCGCACGGGAAATCCTTATCTTTGTACCGCTGATTATCGGTACGATCGCGCTGGGTGTGTATCCGGCCTTTGTCTTTGACTTTACCACCGCCAGTGTCGATGCGCTTGTTGCGCAGTACCAGACCCTGATCGGCGGATAGGAGCGGCCTTAATGGATCTTTCTTCCTCCCTTAATCTGGCCCTTCCTGAGCTGATCCTTGCGATTTCGGTTCTGGGGATAGTGGTTTTTGGTGCCCTTCGGGGCAACAAATCGGCTTTTGTCGTCAACGTCCTGTCAGGTCTTGCCCTGATCGCAGCGGCTTTTGCCGCCGCTTTCGGCAGCCATGGCTCGGCCTTTTCCGGCTCGTTCATCTCTGATGGGGTGGCGGTCTATGCCAAGGTGTTCATTTATCTTGCGGCTGTCGCCATTATCGTTCTGAGCAAGAGCTATTTTGACCGTCTGAACCAAACCAAGTTTGAGTTCCCGATCCTGATCCTGCTGGCCACGCTGGGCATGAGCATGATGGTGTCTGCGGGTGATCTGATCGCGCTTTATGTCGGTCTGGAGCTTCAATCGCTGTCGCTCTATATCCTTGCGGCCTTCCGTCGTGATGACCCCAAGGGCTCCGAAGCTGGTCTTAAGTATTTCGTTCTTGGGTCGCTGTCGTCGGGTCTGCTGCTTTATGGGGCTTCTCTGATCTATGGCTTCACCGGTTCGATGAACTTTGAGGCCATTGCCGAAGCGCTGAAGGCCAATACCGAAGTTGGCGTGATTTTCGGTCTGGTGTTCCTGATCTCGGGTCTGGCGTTCAAGGTGTCTGCGGCACCGTTCCACATGTGGACCCCGGACGTGTACGAAGGTGCACCGACTCCGGTCGTGGCATTCTTTGCCGGTGCCCCCAAGTTTGCGGCTCTGGTTCTGTTTGCCCGTGTCCTGACCGATACCTTTGCCGACCTTTATTCTCAGTGGTCGCAGGTGGTTCTGCTTCTGGCGACCCTGTCGTTCATCGTGGGCGCGCTGGGCGGCTTGATGCAAAAGGAAATCAAGCGACTGCTGGCCTATTCGTCGATTGCCAATATGGGTTATGCCCTGCTGGCACTGGCGGCAGGGACTGGTTATGGCGTTCAGGCGCTGTTGCTGTTTATGGTGCTTTATACCATCGATACCCTTGGTCTGTTCTCCGCGCAGATGGCCCTGAGCCGTAAGGGCGTAGCGATCACCAAGATCGACCAATTGGCGGGTCTGTCGAAAATCAGCATGCCGATCACCATTGCCATTACGCTTCTGTGTCTTTCGGTTCTGGGTATGCCGCCATTCTCAGGCTTCTGGGCCAAGGTGTTTGTCTTTGGCGCAGCCATTCAGGCCGGACACTGGGTATTTGCCGCAGTGGGCCTTGTGGCCTCGGTCGTCGCGGCCTTCTATTATCTGCGTATCATCAAGCTGATGTGGTTTGATGCCCCGCTGGAAGAGATCGACACGGCTCCGGTGGCAACGAAGTGGATACTGTATGCCAGTGCCGCCTTTGCCTTCCCGCTATCGGCCTTTGCGCTGATCTGGCTTTATCCTTTGGCGGAAACCGCCGTCAAAAGCTTTGGTCTGAATTGATATAACGGCAGAAATGCCTGAGTATGACGGGGAGGGTGCTTCGGTGCTTTCCCCGTTGTTTTTAGTACGGAGGCCGGTTGGTCGATCATCCTGCTATTACGCCCGTCGAGGCATTTGAATGTCTAGAGTCCACTCAGACCGAAGCCCTGTCGCGCCTCAAAAGCGGCGATGCCGGGCCGCGCTGGATACGGGCCTTGCGGCAGACCGCCGGTCAGGGCCGTATGGGGCGGGTATGGCGCGGTGAAGACGGTAATTTGTTTGCCTCATGGTATATGACCGTTGATATGGACCTGCGGCTTATGCCGCAACTGGCGTTTGTAGCGGCTCTGGCGGTGCATGATGTCCTGCGGTCCGTGGTGCGTGACGAAGCCCTGCTTAAGATCAAATGGCCGAATGATGTGCTTTATGACGGCGCCAAGCTTTGTGGCATACTGGTTCAGAGCGAGCCTTTTGCAGGTGGTCTGACGGGGCTTGTGACGGGTATCGGCATCAATGTGCAGGTGGCCCCTGAGGTTGAGGCCTATCGTACAGCGTCATTGCGTGACATCAGTGATTCCCCCCCTACGGCAGATGAACTGATGAGCAGGCTGAATAACTGTTTTCGGTTGCGTTTTGCTGAGTGGCGGGACGGAAAATTTGCCGATATGGCGACTGAATGGTTCGCGCGCGCTTATGGGCGGGATTTGGTGTGTGTTGTGGATCAGGGACGCCTTGAAGGGCGGATTGCCGGTCTCAATACAGACGGTGCTTTGCTAATAAGGCCCGAAACAGGGGCCATTCAGGCGGTGTCATCAGGGACAATCCGCTATCGGGAGGTTTCATGCTCTTAGCTATCGAACAGGGCAACACCAACACGCTGTTTGCCGTCCATGATGGTGCGCAATGGCTGGCGCAATGGCGTGCGGCGACGGAATCGACGCGCACGGCTGACGAATATGCCGTCTGGCTGCACCAGTTGTTACAGATGCGCGGCATGGATTTCAGCCGTATAGACGCCTGCATCATTTCATCCGTGGTGCCGCAATCCCTGTTCAATTTGCGCAAGCTGTCGCAGCGCTATTTTGACATCAGCCCCTATGTGGTCGGTGATAACACCCATCTGGGCATAGAGGTGCGCATCGACAAACCGTCAGAGGCGGGCGCTGACCGTCTTGTGAACACTATTGGTGCCTATATTGAGCATGGCGGGCCGCTGATTGTTATCGATTCCGGTACGGCGACGACCTTTGATGTGGTGGCCGCGGATGGTGCCCTTGAGGGTACGGCCATTTCACCGGGTATCAATCTGTCGGTTCAGGCCTTGCATCAGGCAGCCGCCAAACTGCCGCGCATAGCAATTGAGAAGCCCGCGCACTATATTGGCAAGGACACGGTGTCCGCCATGCAGTCGGGCATCTATTGGGGGTATGTCGGTCTGATCGAGTACCTGATTGACCACATTAAGGCCGAGTATGGCCAGCCCATGACTGTTGTCGCCACCGGAGGCGTGGCCTCCCTGTTTGAAGGCGCAACCACAAAGATTGATCACTTTGATCCTGACCTGACCCTTAAGGGTCTTCTTGAAATTTACAAACGTACGATTGAACACAACAAAAGATGAAAAATAACAACGAACTGGTGTTTCTACCGCTGGGTGGATCGAATGAAATCGGCATGAACCTGAACCTTTACGGGTTCGGGCCAGAACATGACCGGAAGTGGATTATTGTCGACGTAGGCGTGACCTTTGGCGACCTGACGACGCCGGGTATCGAAGTCATCGTGCCTGACCCGAAGTTCCTTGAGGGAGAGGAAATCCTCGGGATTATCCTTACCCATGCGCACGAAGACCATATCGGCGCTCTGGGCTGGTTATGGGATAAGGTAAAGGCTCCGCTTTATGCGACGCCCTTCACCGCGTTCCTGATCCGTGAAAAGCTGCGTGAAGCCGGTGTTGATGATTTTGACCTGACCGAAGTGCCGCTGGGGGGGCATGTCGATCTGGGGCCATTCGGCATTGATTATGTGACCATTACCCACTCGATCCCTGAGCCGAACGGACTGGCGATCAAGACGCCGCTCGGGACTATTCTGCACACGGGCGACTGGAAGATCGATCCTGATCCGATCACAGGCAAGCCAACTGACATCAGCACCATTACGGCGCTGGGGGACGAAGGCGTTCTGGCGATGATCTGTGACTCGACCAATGTGTTTGTCGAGGGGCGTGCCGGTTCCGAAGCCGATGTGAAGGTGGAACTGGAAAAGCTTATTGGCACCCTGAAGAAGCGTGTGGCTGTGGCGTGTTTTGCGTCGAACGTCGCGCGTATGGATAGCGTGATCCGTGCCGCCGAAGCCTGCGGGCGTTCGGTTTGTCTGGTCGGGCGTTCGATGCACCGTATGGCCGCTGCCGCGAAATCGGTCGGTCTTATGGCCGGCATCAAAGAATTTGTCACCGAAGGCGAAGCGGCCCGCATGAAGGACAAGGAGGTGCTTTACCTCTGTACCGGTTCTCAGGGCGAGCCACGCGCGGCGCTGTCGCGTATTGCCGATGGCAATCATCCGCTGGTGAAGCTCAAAGAGGGGGACGCTTGTGTCTTCTCGTCACGCGTCATTCCGGGCAACGAAATTGGTATTCGTTCGCTGCAAAACCGCCTGTCTGAGTTGGGCGTCGAGATACACACCGAAAAGGATCATCCGGGTATTCACGTATCGGGCCACCCTTGCCGCGAAGAACTGATCGATATGTATGGCTGGGCGCGTCCGAAAATCGCTGTGCCGACACATGGTGAGCGTCGCCACCTGCTGAAGCATGCGGCACTTGCCGTCGAAATTGGCATCCCTGAGCAGGTTACGCCGCGTAATGGCGATATGGTGCGTCTGGCACCCGGTAAGCCAGAGATCATTGACGAAGTGCCTGCGGGACGTTTGTTTGTCGATGGCGGGGTGCTGGTATCCGAAGCTTCTGATGCTTTGCGCGAACGTCGTCATGCCGCTCATAACGGGATGCTGTTTGTGTCGTTTGCCCTTAATGCCAAAAACCAGCTGGCGTCCTATGTGGACGTGCGCGGACTTGGTCTGGCGTTTGAAAATGACGACACCATTTCTGACCAACTTGAGATGATGTGCGATTTGGTGGAAAAAGCCATCACCAAGTTGTCGCGCGAAGAGCGTGAAGAAGACGAAACCGTTGAAATCACGGTCGCGCGCGTTCTGAAAAAAGCGGCTCAGAATATCTGGGGCCGTCGCCCGATCGTTGAGACGATTATACTGAGACTCTGATCTGCTACCGATAGGAGTGCCGTTGTTTGACAAAGGCACTCTATTCCACAGACCCGTGGAATCAGGTGTAGTGCGCCCATGACACAAGGCGCACAAGATACAACCCGTCGAAATCGAATGGCGGAAGTCCTGACGGCACTGAAACATGCGCCGTCATGGCTATTGCTGGCGCTTGGCTTCTCGGCGGGCCTGCCGTTCCTGATGACCGGCGCGACGCTCGGCTTCTGGATGCGCGAAGAGGGCGTCAGCCTGACGGCCATAGGCTTTATGTCATGGGTCAGCCTGCTTTATGGCCTTAAGGTTCTGTGGGCACCGTGGATGGATAAGGTGCGCCTGCCGTTCCTCTATGGCTGGCTGGGGCAGCGGCGTTCGTGGATGCTGGTGTCTCAGATTGCTATTGCCGTAGGCCTTATGTTCATGGCCTCAATCGGGGCATCGCCCGAAGGTATCAAAGGCAATCTGACGGCCTTTGCTCTGTCGGCGCTTTTTGTCGCCTTTGCCTCGGCATCGCAGGAAATTGCCATTGATGCCTGGCGCATCGAGCAGACGAAAACGCAGGCAGACGAGGGGCTTAATCCGACCTTCTATGCCTATGGTTTCCGTTTTGCGGTGCTGTTGAGCGGATCGCTGATCCTGATCCCCGCAGAGATACACGGGTGGCCGAAATCTGTTATTGGCCTGGCCTGCGTCATGGGGATAGGCGTGATCGCCACGCTTCTGTCCCGACCCTCCGAAGCCGAATTGTCGGTTGTGCCCAAGCCGCAGAATATTCGGACACTGCTGATTGAGCCGTTTCAAAGCTTTTTCAGAGAATACGGCTCGCTGTCTTTGCTTATCTTGCTGACGCTGGCGCTTTATCGCTTGCCGGATTATCTGATCGGGCCGGTGGCAGGGCCATTATACGAAGACACAGGCCTGAGCAATTCGGCCATAGCCTATATGCGTTCGACCGTTGGATTGACGGCGTCCCTTGTCGGCGTAGCGCTGGGCGGAGCCTGCGTGCTGGGGTTTGGCATAGAGCGGTCTTTCTGGATCGGGGCATTGGCGGGGCCTTTGTCCAATGTCGCCTTTGCCATGATGGCGGTCTATCCGGGGGATTTGACGGTATTCGGGGCCACTTTGGTGATCGATAATATCGCCAATGGTATAGCGGAGACGGCCTTTATCGCCTTCATGACCCGTCTGGCGGTGCGTGAGTTTTCACTGACCCATTATGCTCTGATGTATTCGGTGGCGGCGTTTTCAGGTAAGCTGCTCAAGGGCTTTTCCGGTCAGGTGGTTGATGGCCTGACGCCGGATCTGGGGCTGTTCGGTGCCTATCAGGCGTTTTTCATCGGCACGGCGATATGCGGGCTTCCGGCGCTTGTTCTGTGTCTGATACTGCGTCGTAAGGGCTTGTTCAGGGCCTCTTAAGTTTCATTATGTGGGAACGCGCTTGTAACTGTCACAGGCTCTTGCTAGAGCAGGACTGTTATCTTTCTGTTGGTTTGGGACCCATTGCATGACCGAAATTATCGATATCGTCGCCCGTGAAATTCTTGACTCGCGTGGTAATCCGACCGTTGAGGTTGATGTTACGCTTGAAGACGGCTCGTTTGGCCGCGCCGCTGTACCATCGGGGGCTTCAACCGGCGCGCACGAAGCGGTCGAAAAGCGCGATGGCGATAAGTCGCGTTATCTCGGTAAGGGCGTGCGTCAGGCCGTTGATGCCGTCAACACCGAAATCTATGACACCATTTCCGGCTTTGATGCCCGCGACCAGCGCCGCATCGACCAGACCCTGATCAATCTGGATGGCACGCCTAACAAGAGCCGTCTGGGGGCCAATGCCATTCTGGGCGTGTCTCTGGCGACCGCAAAGGCAGCCGCAAACTCGGCCAACCTGCCGCTCTATAAGTATATTGGCGGTATTTCGGCCCGCGTTCTGCCTGTGCCGCTGATGAACATCATCAATGGCGGCGCGCACGCAGACAACCCCATCGACATTCAGGAATTCATGATCGTTCCGGCAGGGGCTGAAAGCTTCTCCGAAGGTCTGCGTATGGGCGCGGAAATTTTCCACAGCCTGAAGTCGGCCCTTAAGGCCGCAGGTCACAACACCAATGTCGGCGACGAAGGCGGTTTCGCACCGAACCTGTCGTCTGCCGAAGAAGCTCTGGCCTTTATCGTTAAGGCCGGTGAGGGCGCAGGCTATAAGGCTGGTCAGGACTTCTGGCTGGCGCTGGATGTTGCCTCGACCGAGTTCTTCAAGAACGGTCAGTATCACCTTGAGGGTGAAGGCAAGACGCTGGCACCTGATGCCATGGTTGATTACCTCGCCAAGCTGGCTGATGCCTTCCCGATCGCTTCGATCGAAGACGGCATGAGCGAAGACGATTTCGAAGGCTGGAAGCTGCTGACAGATCGTCTGGGTGATCGTCTGCAACTGGTTGGTGACGATCTGTTTGTGACCAACCCGCTGCGTCTGGAAACCGGAATTGTCGAAGGTCTGGCTAACTCGATCCTCGTTAAGGTCAACCAGATTGGCACCCTGTCGGAAACGCTGGATGCCGTCGATCTGGCGCACCGTTCGGGCTACACTTCGGTTATGTCGCACCGTTCGGGCGAAACCGAAGATGCAACCATTGCCGACCTGTCGGTGGCTCTGAACTGCGGTCAGATCAAGACCGGCTCGCTGGCCCGTTCGGACCGGTTGGCCAAGTACAACCAGCTTCTGAGAATCGAATCCCAGCTTGATGACGAAGCCGTCTATGCCGGCCTGAGCGTCATTCGCGGCTAAGGCTGTATCTGATAGCGCTGTCATTATTTTTCAGCGCAGGATGATTTTTACAGAAATGACAAAAAGAGCGGTACGGATGCCCCGTGCCGCTCTCTTTTTGTGATAAATTCTTTCATCTGATGTGACATGATTGGTAACAGTTTGTTAAACTTGCGTGAGCGAAATGGTTATCTGGTCCCATTTACAGTCCCGAGGGTTCATAAGTCGTGTTAGTGCAACTAAGGCCATATTTGCCAACGGCTATTATTGCCATCATCATTGCCTATTGTAGTGTGCAATACCTGACCGGAGATAAAGGTTTTTTCTCACAGGAGTCCAGACAAGTTGAGCTGGCTATAAAAGAGAAAAACCTGACTGAGCTCAGGGCCATGAGAAAAGACCTTGAGGCGCGTGATCGTTTCTTGAGAACTGACAATTTATCTAAAGAATTGCTTGAGGAGCGTGCACGAATACTATTGGGGCTGAACTCACCGGATGAGTATGTAATCCGTGATCGAATCAAGTCCGACGATCAATCCTGAGCATTTGAGGGACTTTACGCGCGGTCAGGCTTTGCCTAAGAGGTTAGGTAAGGTTTTGGCGGCCGACGAATTTGTCGTAACCGTCAAAAATCCATAGCCATCGCATTTCGCTAAAGGCGAAGGACTTTTTAAAACCTATTTTTTTGGGCCTAATTTTAGGGAGGCTTATATGGCGCGTGCCGCCAAGGCAGACACCGGAACCCCCACCGCCGGTGACAAACTCAACCGCAATGTGTCGAAAGACGACCTGCTTAAATATTATCGTGAGATGGTACTCATCCGCCGCTTCGAAGAGCGCGCGGGCCAGCTTTACGGCATGGGCCTTATCGGGGGCTTCTGCCACCTGTATATCGGTCAGGAAGCCATCGCCGTTGGTATGGAAGAAATCTCCATCGATGGCGATCAGGTGATCACAGGTTACCGCGACCACGGCCACATGCTGGCTGCGGGCATGGATCCGAACGAAGTCATGGCCGAACTGACCGGCCGTAGCGGCGGCTCGTCCAAGGGTAAGGGCGGCTCGATGCACATGTTCGACATCGCCACAGGCTTCTACGGCGGTCACGGTATCGTGGGCGCACAGGTATCACTGGGTACCGGTCTGGCCTTTGCCGACTATTACAACAACAACGGCAATGTCTCCTTCACCTATTTCGGTGACGGTGCCGCCAACCAGGGGCAGGTTTACGAAAGCTTCAACATGGCTCAGCTGTGGAAGCTGCCGGTCGTGTACGTGATCGAAAACAACGAATATGCCATGGGTACGGCTCTGGCGCGCGCATCGGCTACCACTGAGCTTTATCAGCGCGGTGCCTCGTTCGGTATTCCGGGTGAGCAGGTGGACGGCATGGACGTGTTTGCTGTTATCGACGCCGGTCGTCGCGCAGCGGAACATGCCCGTTCGGGTAAGGGCCCTTACATCCTTGAGATGAAGACCTATCGTTACCGCGGCCACTCGATGTCCGATCCGGCCAAGTACCGCTCGAAAGAAGAGGTTGATGAGGTCAAGACGACCCGTGACCCGATCGATCACATCAAGACCATGCTGCAACAGGCCGGTGTGCCTGAGGACGATATCAAGACCATCGACAACGAGGTCAAGGCTATCGTGCTTGAAGCCGTCGAGTTCGCGCAAACAAGCCCAGAACCCGATCCGTCCGAGCTTTATACCGACGTTTATCTTGAGGCATAATCCGATATGACTGACATTCTTATGCCCGCGCTGTCTCCGACAATGGAGGAGGGCACCCTTTCCAAATGGCACATTAAGGCCGGTGACGAAGTCTCCGCCGGTCAGGTGATCGCGGAAATCGAAACTGACAAGGCAACGATGGAAGTCGAAGCGGTCGATGAAGGCGTGGTTGAGGCCATCCTGATCGAAGCCGGTACCGAAGGCGTTAAGGTCAATACCCCTATCGCCCGTCTGGCCGGTGGCGAAAGCGCCCCTGCACCGCAGGCATCTGCCGAGGCGGCGCCTGCGCCTAAGGCCGAAGAAGCTGCGGCACCTGAGGCGCCGAAGCCAAAGGCCGCTGACCTGCGTGATCCTGAGATCCCCGAAGGTACGCCTACCATCAAGATCACCGTACGTGACGCCCTGCGTGACGCTATGGCCGAAGAAATGCGCCGTGACGAACGCGTATTCCTGATGGGTGAAGAAGTGGCCCAGTATCAGGGTGCCTATAAGGTATCCCGTGGTCTGTTGGACGAATTCGGCGACCGCCGCGTTATCGACACCCCGATCACTGAAATGGGCTTTGCCGGTGTCGGTGCCGGTGCCGCTATGGCGGGCCTGAAGCCGATCATCGAGTTCATGACGTTCAACTTCGCCATGCAGGCGATTGACCACATCATCAACTCGTCGGCCAAGACGCTCTATATGTCCGGTGGTCAGATCAAGTCGTCCATCGTCTATCGTGGCCCGAACGGTGCCGCGTCGCGCGTGGCCGCTCAGCACTCTCAGGACTATACGGCATGGTATGCCAACGTCCCTGGCCTGATCGTTCTGTCGCCTTACGATGCGGCAGACGCCAAGGGCCTGCTGAAAGCGGCTATCCGTGATCCGAACCCTGTCGTGTTCCTTGAGCACGAAATGATGTACGGCCACGAGTTCGAAATCCCTGACGTAGAAGACTTCATCCTGCCGATCGGCAAGGCGAAGATCCAGCGCGAAGGTACGGACGTCACCATCGCTACCTATTCGCGTATGGTCGGTTTCGCCCTTAAGGCGGCTGAGCAACTGGCGGAAGAAGGTATTTCGGCTGAGGTTATTAACCTGCGCACCATTCGTCCGCTGGATACCGAAACCATCATCAATTCGGTTCGCAAGACCAACCGTCTGGTGACCGTCGAAGAAGGCTGGGGCCCCTGTGGCGTCGGTGCCGAACTGTCGGCTCTGGTGACCGAGCATGCGTTCGACGAACTTGATGCGCCGCCACTGCGCGTGCATCAGGAAGACGTGCCTATGCCTTATGCTGCGAACCTCGAAGCCCTGACGGTGCCTTCGGTTGAAAAGATTATCAAGGCCGTCAAGGCCGTGACCTATCGCTAAGACAACAGGGAAGAATTTGAAATGACAGACATTTTAATGCCCGCCCTCAGCCCCACCATGGAGGAGGGGATTCTGGCGAAGTGGCACGTCAAGGTTGGTGATACCGTCAATGCTGGTGATGTGATCGCGGAAATCGAAACCGACAAGGCGACGATGGAAGTCGAAGCCGTCGATG
>JASGFL010000074.1:0-14850 GCA_047605545.1 Asticcacaulis sp.
CAAGAACACCATCCTCAAGGCCTATGACGGCCGCTTCAAGGACCTGTTCCAGGAAATCTTCGACGCTGAATATGCCGACAAGTTCAAGGCAGCCAAGCTGACCTATGAGCACCGTCTGATCGACGACATGGTGGCCTCGGCTCTGAAATGGTCGGGCGGTTTCGTCTGGGCCTGTAAGAACTATGACGGCGACGTGCAGTCCGATACGGTTGCTCAGGGTTACGGCTCGCTCGGCCTGATGACCTCGGCTCTGGTGACACCGGACGGCAAGACCCTTGAGGCCGAAGCTGCCCACGGCACCGTGACCCGCCACTACCGTCAACACCAAAAGGGTGAAGCCACTTCGACCAACTCGATCGCTTCGATCTATGCGTGGACCGTTGGCCTGAAGCACCGCGCCAAGCTTGATGGCAATGCCGAACTGAAGGCCTTTGCTGAAACCCTTGAGCGCGTCACGGTTGACACGGTCGAAGCTGGTTTCATGACCAAGGATCTGGCCCTGCTGGTTGGCGACACCCAAAGCTGGCTGACCACCGAAGGCTTCCTCGACAAGGTTTCTGAAAACCTGTCGAAGGCTCTTGCAGCCTAACGGATATATCGCAACGGGGGCAACCCCTTGAGACTAATCTAACCGCCGGTCAGCAATGATCGGCGGTTTCATTGTGCCTGTTCCGCCCCCTAAATATCCTCCCCAGTAGCGCAGCTTACAGAGGAGGTACCGAGCGAAGTCGAGGCAGAGGGGGCGGTTCTTAACATTACCCGTCATACCAGACCTTGACTCCCCCTTCCCAGCGGTATTCATTGCCCAAACAAAGTTATGGGGAAACGTGATGAAAAAATCGGCGGCTTTTTTACGGGCAACAGGTCAATATGCCTGCAAATTCCTGATCTCAGCCACCCTTTCTCTGCTGACTACAGCCCTGGCTCTGCCCCCCGCCACTCAGGCACGGCCCCGCCTGATGGAGTCTCAAACAGGCGGACGTACGGTGCCTGTAAGCATATCGCATCATTTTGCCGAAGAACAAGCGACACCAATGCTGTTCTATCCGGGGCGCACCCAGGCACCCGTCGCGCTTACGATTGGCGAAGCCTATCAATGGCCCGGCGTTTATTTTGAAACCCGCTTTCATGGCAGCCAGATTGAGCTGGCGCTGGATGACGATACAAACATACTGCTCGTTTATGTTGATGATGAACCACCGATAAAACTTATCAAGCCGGGAAAGCAGGGCTATGTTATCCGCGATCTTGCCTATGGGCCGCATAGACTGCGTATTGAAAAAATAACCGAGAGTCAGGGAAACACTGCCCGTTTTGGCGGCTTTTTTGCCAAGAACGGTTATGCCGAAGATATCAAACCTCTCTCCCGTCAGATCGAATTTATCGGCGACAGCTTCACCGTAGGCTATGGCAACACTTCCACCACCCAAACCTGTACCGAAGCCGAGGTCTGGCAGACCACCGACACCTCTCAGGCTTTCGGCCCCCTGACGGCCAAGGCGTTCAACGCCGATTATCAGATCAACGCCTTTTCCGGCCGTGGCATTGTGCGTAACTACGACAGCTTTAAAGGCCCGACCCTGCCCGAGCTATATTCTTATGCCCTGTTCGATGGGCAAACCGTCTATAATAACCCCGACTGGCAGCCTCAGATTATCGTCATCGGCCTCGGCACCAATGACTTCTCCACCCCCGTCAAGCCGGACGACAAATGGGCCGATACTGAGGCCCTGCACGCCGATTACCGTCGTGGCTATGTTGCCTTCGTCAAAGACCTGCGCGCCCGCAACCCCAATGCGCATTTCATTCTGATGTCCTCTGATCGCTTTGACGGCAGTCTGCGCGACAATGTCCGTCAGGTCGCCGACACCCTACGTGCCGAAGGCGAAACACGTCTCGATACCCTGTTTTTTGATGGGCTTGATTATGGTGGCTGCCATTACCACCCGTCATTAAACGACCATATGAAAATCAACACCTTGCTGACAGACTATTTCAGCCGGCATCCAGACCTGTGGCAAGGCCGTTAAGCAGTCAGGTCTGACAGCCATAAGATTTTCTGCTAACCTTGTGACATAACGCTCACGGGAGAACAGATAGGTGTTCAAACTCCTGCCTGCTACCATCGTCGTATTGATCGTAGGGATGCTTGCTGCATTTGCTCTGGGGCCAGTCTGGGCATTTTATGACCTGCGCTCAGCCGCCGAATCCGAGGACATCAAAAGCCTGTCCGAACGGGTCGCCTTTGACGATGTCCGCACCTCTCTTCGAAGCCAACTAATGACCGATGCCGCCGGTGCTGTGACATCCGCCGCACCGCCCCCAAGTGTTCTGAAGGATCCGGTCGGCGCATTGGGCAGTGCCATTGGCAAGGCTATTACCGATATGGCGGTGCCTCCGGCCTTGAAACCCGCGCCCGTCAATCCCGATGCCTATCTTACGCCGCGTGCCCTTCTGGCGCTGACCTATGGCGCAGGCAAATCGGCCAATACCACTGACCCCAAAACATTTATTTCCGGCAAGCCTGCAATCCCCAAAATACTCTTCTGGAGTATAGACCGCGCCCGTCTGGGGATCTCACATCCGGAAACAGGTCAGACGGTATTTTCCTTGAAACGCCGTGGCCTGTTCAATTGGCAAGTGACCCATATCGGCCTGCCGCCTCACGATGCCACCACACCCGAACTTGCCTCATACCCGTCGCAGGTCGAATAAGGGCTTTTACAGTTCGACTTGAACGCCCTTAGAATTTCATCTCGTCGCGCATTTTGATCCGAAAAGCTCTTCACACTTTTCAGAATGCGCTATAGGACGGCGCATGTTTGACAGTCTGAGCCGCGTTCTGCTTTTTTTCAGCTTTGTCGGTCTCGGCATTGTGCTGGTCAGGCTTGGCCGCCTCAAATCCGAAGGCCTGGATGGCCTTAGTGCCTATTTTTACTGGTTAGGGTTTCCAGCCTACCTCATCCACGCCTTTTCCCATATGCCTGCGCCGACCGTGACCTCACTCAAATGGCTTGGGGTTTATGGGCTTGGTTTGCTTCTGACCGGTTGTTTGTGCTTCCTAAGCGTGCGTAAAAGTCGTGGCACCAGTGGCGACGCCAGCGGTGTCGGCATGGCCGCGTTCATATCCAATTCGGCCTTTCTTGGCCTGCCCATCGCGACCGGCCTGTTCGGCACAGAGGTACGTGACATTGGCCCTGTGTTCTTTATCGCGGATTTTCTGATCCTGTTTTTCATAGGCTGCGCGGCTCTGTCTATGGCAGGCGGCAGAGGCGCAGGCTTTGCCGTCAAACAAACTTTCCGCAATCCGACGGTCATCGGCAGCCTGACCGGCCTTGCCATTTTGGTTTCCGGCCTCACCTTGCCGCCAATGGTCGATCAGGCTCTGGATATTATGGGTAAGTCTTCTGTGCCGGTGGCTCTGGTTGCCCTTGGGGGGATGCTGGGCCTGATGCCTGTGTCAAAGCTCCTGAGCCTCAACCGCCTGAACAGTATCGCCGTGACGGGCAAGCTACTCATCGCTCCGGCCCTTGTCGCCCTTCTGATGTGGGCCTTTGCCGCCCCACCGCTGGTGTTCAAAACCGCTGTCCTGCTGTCGGCCTGCCCTACCGCCGTCAGCGTCTTCATCCAGGCACGCATGTACGGGCTTTGGTACGAAGGCGCGGCCATTTCCATCGCCCAAAGCACCCTTTTGTCCCTGTTGACACTGTCGGGTCTGGCCATAATTCTGACGGCATTTTAAGCGCAGCTTGACCTGTTCACCGGCCTTATCTATAGGCCGTGAAATACAATTCAAATGCGAAACCTGCAGGCCTACATGGTGTCCAAAATTCTGATTGCCGGCGCAGGCTTTTCCGGCGCGGTCATTGCCCGCGAACTTGCCGAAGCTGGTCATAAGGTGCATGTGGTCGATAAACGCCCGCACATTGCCGGTAATTGCTACAGCGAACGTGATGCGGACACAGGCGTAATGGTGCATACCTATGGCCCGCACATCTTCCATACGGATGATGAAGAAGTATGGGACTATGTGAACCGTCACGGACGTTTTTGCGACTATCGCAACCGTGTTAAAACCACCAGCGGCGGCAAGGTCTATTCGCTTCCCGTCAACCTGCACACCATCAATCAGTTTTATAACAAGACCCTGCGCCCGGATGAGGCGCGGACGTTCATCGCCAGCATCGCCTCCAAAGACATTACCGAGCCGCAAAACTTTGAACAACAGGCCCTGAAATTTATCGGCCCTGACCTGTATCGGGCTTTTTTCAGAGGCTACACGCTCAAACAGTGGGGCCTTCAGCCAACTGAACTGCCCGCAGCCATCCTCAAGCGTCTGCCGGTACGTTTCAACTATGATGACAATTACTTCACACACCGTTTTCAGGGCATTCCTGAACAAGGCTACGTGCCCATTGTCGCTTCGATACTCGACCATCCAAACATTGAGGTAAGCCTCAACACCGAAATCACTGCCGATGACATCAGTGCCGCCACGCATTGTTTCTGGTCAGGCTCACTGGACGGTTATTTCAATGCCCGCCTAGGTCACCTGAAATACAGAACGCTTGATTTCGAAAGCTTTACCGAGGATGGAGACTATCAGGGCTGCGCCGTCATGAATTACGGTGACGAAGACGTGCCCTATACGCGCATTACCGAACACAAACATTTTGCCCCGTGGGAAAGCCACGACAAAACCGTGTGTTACCGTGAATACAGCCGCGACTGCACGCCGGATGATACCCCCTATTATCCCGTGCGACTGGTGGACGATAAGGCCCTTCTGTCGAAATATGTAGAGCTGGCCAACACGCAAAAGGGGGTCACATTTGTCGGCCGCCTGGGGACCTACCGCTATCTGGATATGGATGTAACTATCCGCGAAGCCCTGAACTGCGCCCGCGACTACCTGTCGTCAACTATTGACGGAAAGCCTTACACCAAGGCTTTCCACGTTCAACCGCTCTGATTCACCCACCAAGGTTCAGCTATGACAACCGGCGCACATACCCTTAACGCACGTCAAAAAAATCTGGTTGTCGTCAGGGCCGGAAACAACTCACTGCACCACGACTGGTTTAATACCGGCTGGGAAGATCGTAACTATGATTTGGTCGTCAGCTATTTTTCCCCCGAAGCCTATGCCGCGCATGAACCTCGCGAAGGCGTACGTGCCGTACTGATCAAGGGGGGCAAATGGGACGGCCTTTATAAGACCTTCCTCGAAATAACTGACTGGCGTGACTATGATTATGTGTGGCTGCCTGATGATGACATTGCTACCACCTCAACAGATATCAGCCGTATTTTTGATCTAGCCACTCAGCATGGCGCTCAGGTCTGTCAGCCATCACTGACCCCCAACAGCTATTATACCTACATGATCTTCATGCACAGCTCGAGCTTCCTGCTGCGCTATGCCAACTACATTGAGATCATGGTGCCCTGCCTCGACAGGCAAACCCTTGAGATAATGCTCCCGCACTTTGCCAATACCCAATCCGGTTTTGGCATGGACGGCGTATGGTGCAGACTGAACACCGACAACCAAAAGCGAGCCTTCATCATTGATGCCGTTCAGGTACATCACACTCGCCCGCTGGGTAGCGAGCTCAAAAAGAACATCGCCCGCACCGGAACCAGCACCGATAACGAACACGCAAATATGCTGAAGGCTTTTGGCCTCACCGAAAACGTAGTGCCAGTGTGCTATGGTGGTATCAGCCTTGATGGTCAGGCTGTTAAAGGACGCATCAGTACCGGACTGCGCACCTATCGCGATCAGCGCCGCGACCTGAGCCGTTATATCGACCAATCAAAGGCACAAAAGCGCATGTGGCGCCTGCTGAGACGTCACTTCACCCGATCCGCTCAGCTCGGTCAGCTTCACCCATCGATAAATGATATAGGTGGTCACGCTTAAATACAGCTTGACCAAGCCCCCCACACAAGCTTAATAAAAACCCATCCCTAGGGGAGTAACCGCGTCAAGCCTTAACGGCCTGACGGATAAGGTCAACATACTTGTCCGGCATGGACATGGCCTTATCGCTTTTCGGTCTGATGACCGAGGATCAGGTGAGACCTACGATCTGCGTTGTCGCCCATGATTAGCCGCGACATTGCGGGTTGTTGCGTCTTACATTTGGCTGATCCTGTTTGTACCCTATGCCCCATTTTTTTGATGCTTTCTTTAATTCAACCCTTCTCGTTGCCCTATCCGAGATAGGCGACAAGACACAGATTCTGGCCCTTATTCTGGCCGCGCGATATCGCAAATCTGTGCCGATTATCTGGGGCATATTTATCGCCACGCTGGCCAACCATGCACTGGCGGCATGGGCAGGCCATTTCATCTCCGGTCTTGGCTTTACAGATTACCTGCCCTGGCTTGTCGCCGTAGCCTTTATCGTCCTCGGTTTGTGGATCCTGATCCCCGATAAGGTCGATGATGACGAAACACCCAAACGCGATTTCGGGCCTTTTCTGACAACCCTGGTGGCCTTCTTTCTCGCTGAGATGGGCGATAAAACCCAGATCGCCACTGTGTTTCTTGGGGCCAAATACGATGCCCTCTTTGCCGTCATCATCGGCACAACCATCGGCATGATGATCGCCAATGTCCCCGCAGTCCTTTTCGGAGACAAGCTTCTGTCACGCATACCCATGCAGTGGGTACGTTACGCCGCATCCGTCATGTTTATTGGATTTGGCCTGTTTGGACTGTTCCAACTCATTTTCTGATACCAGACACAAAGAAAGGGGCAGATCACTCTGCCCCTTTTTATCTTTTTGAATGACTGAAATTATTTGGGCGAAGACGCCGTCCCCGCCAAGACACCGCCATCAATATTGAACTCTGAGCCGGTCACAAAGGTTGCTTCATCCGACGCCAGCAATAAAACCACAGCGGCAACCTCATCCGGCCGTCCGAACCGGTGCAAAGGCGTACCCGCCGCTACCGCTTGCTTATCGGCATCATCCTTGAGCATGGCCTCCCACATGGGCGTGAGAATGGCTGCCGGGTGCACAGAGTTACACCGGATATTGAGACTTTGCTCAGCGCAATAAAGCGCCACCGTCTTTGTGTGATTGCGTACCGCCGCCTTTGACGCCGCATAGGCGGCCTGATGCGGTATCCCCACCAGTCCGGAACGCGAAGACATGTTGATAATCGAGCCGCCATAAGGACGCATCACCCGAATGGCGTGCTTACACCCCAAAAACACCCCATCCAGATTGATACGCATGACACGCTGCCAATCCTCCAGAGACGTATGTTCGGGGTCGTTAGGCACCCCATTGCCCCGTCCGGTAATGCCCGCATTATTGACCAGAATATCCAGTCGGCCAAACTGCGCCACAACGGCATCGAGCGTATCGGCCCACTGATTTTCTTCGGAGACATCAAGATGACGATAAACCGCTGACGGCCCTATATCCGCCGCCAGAGCCTCGCCATCTTCGGGATCAATATCGGTGATAATGACCTGCGCACCCTCATTGGCAAAGGCCCGCACTATGGCCTCACCAATACCTTGCGCACCGCCGGTTACCAAAGCGACCTTGTTTTGTAACCGGCCCATGTCACATCCCCCTAAACGATTGCGTCTCTGATAGCCTGAAGTCCGGCATCCGCCTTGGTCGCATCCGGTGCACCGCCTTGTGCAAAGTCAGGCTTACCGCCGGCACCTTGCCCACCCAGCGCAATCACTGCCGCCTTAGCCAGTTCCGCAGCATTAAACCGCCCAACCAGATCAGGCGTAATCGCCACAGTCACCGCTGCCTTGCCCTCAAGAACGCCCACCAGCGCAACCACGCCAGAGCCGACCTGTTTCTTGAAATCTTCGGCTAGTGGACGCAAATCCTTGCCGCCAACGCCCTCAAGAACGCGGGCAATCAATTTGACGCCATTGACCTCTTCAGGGCCGGAATCCGCCCCGCCGCCACCAACCGCTAACGCGCGTTTCGCTTCAGCCAGTTCTTTTTCCAAACGCTTGCGTTCATTGATAAGCGCCTCAACGCGTGCGCCAACCTGTGCCACCGGCACCTTGAACTGATCCGCCAGCGCCCGCGCCACACCTGCCTGCTCTAGCAGATAACGACGCGCCGCCTCACCGGTCAAAGCTTCAATCCGGCGCACACCCGCCGCAATACCGCTTTCGGATACGATCTTGAACAGTGCAATGTCACCCGTACGAGCAACGTGCGTCCCGCCACACAACTCCACAGAATAACGCCCCTCACCGTTCAGGGCTTCCCCCAGTGTGAGTACGCGAACTTCGTCGCCGTATTTTTCACCAAACAGAGCCACCGCACCGGCTTCAATTGCCGCTTCTGGTGCCATCAGTTCCGTTTTTGCGGCCTCGTTTTGCAGGATGACCGCATTTACTTCGGCCTCAAGGCGTTCAATTTCATCCGACGACAAGGGCGCACCGTGGCTGAAGTCAAAGCGCATACGTTCCGCATCAACCAGTTGACCCTTCTGCGCCACATGCGGGCCCAGAATGTTTTTCAATGCCGCATGCAGCAGGTGAGCCGCCGAATGGTTCGACCGCGTCGTTGTACGCTTGCCCGCATCGACCTCAAGATGCACCAGATCGCCAACCGCCAGCGCACCATCCGTGATTTCCACATGATGCACAAACAGATCACCGGCCTGCTTTTGCGTGTCAACTATGCGGCCTTCGCCGCCTTGCCAGTTCAGGATACCCGTATCACCGGCCTGCCCGCCACCTTCAGCATAGAAAGGCGTACGGTCAAACACGACCTGTAAAGCCTCACCAACCAGACCTTCGGATACGCTCTCGCCATCGCGCACGATGACCTTGACGTGAGCCTGAGCCGACAGATGCTCATAACCAACAAACTCAGTCGCCCCGACCTGATCGCGTAGACCGAACCATTCCGTCGCCACAAACTTTTCGCCGGAGCCCGTCCAGTTGGCGCGGGCGCGATTGCGCTGGGCTTCCATGGCGGTTTCAAAACCATCGACATCAACCGTCAGGCCCTTGGCGCGCACAGCATCCTGTGTCAGATCCAGCGGGAAACCGTAGGTGTCATAAAGTTTGAAAGCCGTATCGCCCGCCAGCACGCCACCTTCCGTCAGATCACGCGTGGCATCATCCAGCAGGTTCATACCGCGGCCCAGCGTACGACGGAAACGTTCTTCTTCCTGACGCAGGGTTTCAACGATCGTGGCCTCAGCGCGCTTCAATTCGCCGTAGTGGTCACCCATTTCACGAACCAGAACCGGTGCTAGACGCGGCAGCAACGGCGTTTCAGCCCCCAGCAGATAGGCATGACGCATGGCGCGGCGCATGATCCGGCGCAGCACATAGCCACGACCTTCGTTTGAAGGCGTTACCCCGTCCGCAATCAGGAAGCTTGTGGAGCGCAAGTGATCAGCAATAACGCGGTGCGACGGCAGTGCGTCACCTTCGGCGGCCACACCGGTTTCCGCAACACTGGCAGAAATCAGATTACGGAACAGATCAACATCATAGTTGTTGTGCACACCCTGCATAACCGCTGCGACGCGTTCAAGCCCCATGCCGGTATCAATTGATGGCTTAGGCAGGTTCAGGCGCGTGCCATCTTCCTGCTGATCATACTGCATGAACACGAGGTTCCAGATTTCAACAAAGCGGTCACCGTCTTCTTCAGGCGTACCCGGAGGGCCACCCCAGATGTGGTCGCCATGATCGTAGAAAATTTCCGTACACGGCCCGCACGGCCCCGTATCCCCCATGCTCCAGAAATTGTCGGAACCGGCAATACGTGCAATTTTGGATTCCGGCAGACCGGCAATTTTCTTCCAAAGCTCAAACGCTTCATCATCATCCACATAGACCGTGGCCATCAACCGGTCAGGATTAAGGCCATATTCCTTGGTTACCAGCGTCCAGGCATGTTCAATGGCATCCGCCTTGAAATAGTCTCCGAACGAGAAGTTCCCCAGCATTTCGAAGAAGGTATGGTGCCGCGCCGTGTAGCCGACATTATCCAGATCGTTATGCTTACCGCCCGCACGCACAACTTTTTGCGCCGTTGTTGCGCGCTTATAAGGACGGGTCTCCGCACCGGTAAACACGTTCTTGAACTGCACCATGCCCGCATTGGTGAACATTAGGGTCGGGTCGTTATGCGGCACCAGCGAAGAGGAGGAAACCACCTCATGGCCATTCTTGGCAAAATAGTCCAGAAAGGTCTTACGGATATCGTTTAAGGAAGGCATGGGACTCCGGATGGCTTAACGCGTTTGCCACAAGGCGCAACTAACAGATTCAGCCGTATATAAAGGGGCCGGAGAGCAATCGCAAAGACCTTTGATGCAGAGCGGATATTTTTTACGAACAAGGGCGCTTTTCCATCATGAAAAGCGCCCTTATTCGTACCTATTCTTCTCCGTCAGCGTCAGCTTCCGGTGTTCCCAAAAGCTCTTCCGACAACACGCCGGACTTATTCCGCACCGCCATTTCAATCTCGGTCGTCATTTCCTTATTAGCCTTAAGGAACTCACGGGCATTTTCACGCCCCTGCCCGATACGGGTTGAGTTATATGAGTACCAGGAACCGGACTTTTCAATAACGCCGCCCTTGACACCAAGGTCAATGATTTCCCCAAGCTTGGAAATACCTTCGCCATAAAGAATATCAAATTCAACTTCACGGAACGGAGGCGCCACCTTGTTCTTGACCACCTTTACACGTGTGCTGTTCCCAACAACTTCGTCACGCACCTTGATGGCACCCGTGCGGCGAATGTCCAGGCGCACGGAAGCATAGAATTTCAAAGCATTGCCGCCGGTCGTGGTTTCAGGTGACCCATACATCACACCGATCTTCATGCGGATCTGGTTGATGAAAATAACAATACACTTGGACTTGGCAATCGAACCCGTCAGCTTACGCAGGGCCTGAGACATCAGACGCGCCTGAAGACCGGGCAGGCTATCGCCCATATCCCCTTCGATTTCAGCGCGCGGCGTCAGAGCCGCCACCGAGTCAACCACAACAATATCGACCGCCCCCGAACGCACCAGCGTATCGGTAATCTCAAGCGCCTGCTCACCATTATCGGGCTGCGACACCAGAAGACTGTCGAGATTAACCCCCAATTTATGCGCATAGGTCGGATCAAGCGCGTGTTCGGCATCGACAAAAGCCGCGGTACCGCCTGCTTTTTGAATTTCAGCCACAGTATGCAGCGCAAGTGTCGTCTTACCCGAAGACTCAGGGCCGTAAATCTCGATCACTCGCCCCTTAGGCAGGCCACCAATCCCCAGAGCGATATCAAGTCCGAGCGAACCGGTAGACACCGATTCAATTTCGACCACCTTGCCAGCATTACCCAGCTTCATGACTGAGCCCTTACCGAAGGCCCGATCTATCTGTGCCAGCGCCGATTCAAGAGCGCGTTGTTTTTCTGCGTCGTCTTTTGCCACGAGTTTCAATACCGCCTGAGACATAACCAAACCCTTCTATGTCACGATTCCCACCCCGAAGGTCTATCCCCCATCGTGAAATCCCGATGATTCATTCGTACTCTATTTGTTCCCCGTTCGCAATATGTTCCATTAATAATTTTTCACTCGCTGCATACCGAACGGATTAAAATCTCAGCTCGTGCCTGAATCATTCTGAGGGTTTTATTTTTGCATGGGCCATCCGGCTTTTCTGAGGTGAGCCAGACGACGGCGGGCAACAGGAACAGTCACTCCGCCCCGTATGGTAAGAGAAAGGGATGATCCTTTACGCTGCGCACCTTCGACCGCCGTCCGCGCAACCCACCAGGACCTGTGCACTTGCATACCTTCCAGCGGCGTTACCCGCCTCAGCATGTCTGAAAAAGAACGATCAACAAACCGATCTCCCGACACCGTATAGACACGTGTATAATGACCCTCTGCGCAGATTGCGCAAATTTCCCCAAACTCACTTACTATATCTGTTACATCCGAAGCGTCCGATGCAGACACGGACCGGCGCGCCTGACGATATTGCTCCAGTAAAAACGTAAACGGAACCGCCAGAACCGCAACCTCAGCAATCGAACCTATGTACGCCTCTGTGCTTGTCGGCAGTGGCCGCCCTTCCAGCAGACCTATGGCTTCGACGATCCCAAGCACCGGCACACTGGCGAGACATGCGGACAGAATTACCCGCCCTGCAGCCAACGTCCATCTCTGTCCCCGCCAGACCTTACCAAGGATTCCATGTATTCCCCACAGAACCGGCAGACCGATCAGGACATACATCACCCATAGCCCAACCCGATGACTCAGCAGAAACCGCTCCGCCTGCCCGAATGGCCCCACAGCTATCATGAAAACCACACAGACCATCACACTTGCGGCAAACCGCAGATGTGTTTGCGTGAGGTTCACCTCGTATTCGTTCATCCGCACCTCCCGTCTGGTCCTCAACCGTTCGTGCATCAAGCTGACCGCTCATGCAAACCGGCAAGACGCGCCTCAGGCCCCTCATTATTCAGACACTTCGATTATCATTACCGCGAGCCTTAGACCATGACCAACACCTTTACGCGTCGTCATTTCCATGCCCTGATTACCGCGCCCCTTCTGTCTTTCACATTCCCTGTCAAAGCTTCTGAAAAACACCCTTTATCAGCCCTGTCCGCTGACTATCCCGGCATAAGCGCAAGCGTGTTTGTAAAAGGCCAGCAGGTCTGGTCAGATCAGAGCGGTTTTGCCGATTTGCGTACCCGCACCCCTGTCACGGGTCACACGGGTTTCAATATTTACTCAACCAGCAAGGCCCTTACAGGCATGGCCTTTGCGCGCCTGATTGCGCAGGGACGCACCACCCTTGCGACCACAGCCGCCGACATAGATCCTGACCTTCCCGAACACCTGCACACAATCCGAATTCAGGATATTCTTTCGCATACCAGCGGAATACGTCATTACGCCTCTCCTCAGGACTGGCTCAAGTTTGCGCAAATGACCTGCGACACACCTCGTGATGCCCTAACCTATTTCAGGGATACGCCTTTGCTGCACCCGTCCGGCAGCACTGAACACTACTCAAGCTTTGCTTTTGTTCTGGCCAGCCACCTTCTGACCCGCCTTAACGGTGAAGCAGATTTTGCCAGCGCCCTTAATCAGACGCTTGGTGAATGGGCGCACTTTGAACTCGATGCAGTGGGCGTCAAAAAGGCTACGCCGTATATACAGGCAGGTCTTTTGCCCACTCTTCCCGAAGGCGCTAACCCGAAAGACATCATCCCCTCTCCACTGCCACCAGCGGGCTGCAAATTCGGCGGGGGCGGCCTGATTGCCAGCTCCGATCAACTGGCTGAAGCTGGCGCCGCACTGGCAAGTGGCAAGATCATCCCGAAGCATCATCTCAAAGCCGCCCTCACCCCTTGGTCGGACGTTTCAAATGTGGTTTACGGCGGAGCAATCGGGAAAATCACCCACAGCGGGCAGCCCACGACCACCTATAGCCTAAGCGGCGGCGCACCGGGCGGACGCAGTTATCTTCTGGTGTTAATAGAGCCTGAAATCTCAGTTGCCATATGCGGCAATATAGACGGCCCTAATCTGGCCGATACCGCACAGTTGATTGCCAGAGACTGGTCATTAATCAATTGAAAAAATTGAATTAATCCAGTTTTGAGAACATCAAGCAAAAAGCAATTCTCTAATCCCCGCGCCACCGCTCGATGTTCTGATCAAAAGGGGTCATTCAATAATGTTCGATGTGGCGGTTTTAGTCTCTGATGAAAAAAGCCCCAGCTTTCGGTAACGCAACAGAACCCACACGCCAACACCCGCAACGAGCGCAAAGTGCAACACCAAAGGCCAGCCCATTACTCCGTCAGCGCTTCCGGTCTGCGCGATCATTTGCTCTTCACGCCACAATGAATGAGCAATCCAGCTCAAAACAGCCAGAAGAACTATCCACGAAGGTATCATGACTTTCAACACAGGCACTTTGTTCGGCCCAATAGTCAGTTTTTCAAGCGCCGCAAACATTTCCACCACCTCCCTACGAAAACTTAAATTCGCCACAACAGGTTGCAAGCATGTCATTGCATCGATAACAATACAAGGTGAATGTCTGGGGGAAACGCCGTGAACGAAAAGCCAGAATCCGGCTTTATACTGCCAGTGCTGGCTATGTTTTTATGCCTGCTTGCCCCCATTGCCTACCTCTTTATAACTTTGAATAAGGCTTCACTTTTCACAGCCTTCCTGAATGCGTCTCCGCTATTGTGGTGGCCCAAGCCACACCTAGCCGCCAGTGTAATTCTGGTAATCCTGGGCTTTGCATCATTTTATTTTTTCTCGAAATCAGAGGTTTCGCCCAAAGTCATGATCGCCGTTGCATCAGTTGTGGCGGTCCTCTTTGTCTGGGCCACAGCCGCAGCTGTAACGGCCGGTGTCGCTGTCTTTCCCGACCGGATTTTCATTCGAGAATACAAAGGTCTGCTCCCAACCGACAGCACCTATTGGCTTCGTGACGTCACGCGGGTTGAACTTGAGTGCGACCAACTCACACGCCGCGTACACAGAGGAGCCGACAGACGCATGGAGGACACTGCCGAATACAGGCTTGTTTTCAAAGATGGACGAGAAATCAATCTCACTAACGCTATCGCGAGGCGCGAAGACTATAAGGCCGTATTAGCCAGCATGACGCGCATCAACAAATTGATGCAAAGTCAGGGCACGCCGCGTCAGTTGTCAGATGCTCAAACCGTAAGCCGATATGAGACATGCCTGCTCTTGTTCCGCTCGGACCTGAACGCGTATCTCGATGAGTACCTCACCCTCTTTTCACCGGTTGCGCCATAAAAAAACGGCCCCGTTTCCGAGG
>JASGFL010000075.1:0-14597 GCA_047605545.1 Asticcacaulis sp.
TTTAGAGCAGGGAAACCGCGACGCATTTAGACGCAATATGACGCACCACGACGCAACATTGTTTTTAATCTGAATCTAAGAAACTTGAGCCGACCGAAGGCCTTGATGCATCAACCGAAGCCACACTTGTAACCGCCCTAAGGGCGTATCTGTCAGAACAGTTACAGGGACTAATTCTGGTCAGTAACCGACGTGCGCCACAGAATGTTTGCGGTGAGCAACTACATACATGTAGGCCGTACCAGTAGCGCGATCTTAATTACAATAAGGCCAATTGGTATATACGATAGGCTAAGCTAGGGAAATTACAGCGCTGGTCACACGGCATCAGGACCAGAATACGCAAACCCATCTACAGATACCGCCCAATAACTTGCTTCTTTACTTCAGAGATATATAATCCAAAGGTCAACTTTAACCGCGCTAGAAAAAATACGAAAAAGCAACGATGTCGGAAAATAATAATTTAATTACAACATCTTACAATGCTCCAGCCCTGGAAAAAGGGCTGGATATTCTGGAGCTTTTATCCAGCGTGACTTACCCTATGAGCTTATCTGAAATCTCACAGGCGGTATCGCGTTCCAAGAGTGAAATATTCCGCATGCTGCATGTACTAGAGCGACGAGGCTATCTGGAGCGTCCCGCCGGCAGCGATCATTACACGCTGACCAACCGCCTTTTTAGACTTGGCATGGAACGACCGCCACTTCAGGGACTTCTTGATATCGCCTTGCCGCTGATGCACCAGCTATCGGACGATACACAGCAATCCTGTCATTTGGTCGTTCCTTCCGAAGAATATATGGTGGTCATCGCTCGCATTGATCCACCCGCGGATCTGGGGCTTGTTGTACGCATTGGCCACAAACGCCCGATATTGTCTGCTACGTCCGGTCTGGTGCTGACAGCGTTTCAGCTTCCGCCGGTACGCGAACGCTGGTTACAGGAATATATCAAACTCTTGCCACCCAAAGAACGCGTGGGACTTAATGAGCGCCTTGAAACCATCACGGCCAAGGGCCATGCAGCCATCAAAAGTCTGGTGGTTCCCGGCATTACCGATGTTTCAGTGCCCGTAATGCATCAAGGCACAGCCGTTGCGGCGGTGACTATCCCCTATATGAAACGATATGGCGTAGAAGTCTCTCAGGCACAGGCAATTCGTATGCTGAGCAAAGTCGCCAAAGCCATTTCAGGCAAGATAGGCTAAAAAAAGGAAGCGGCTACACATGCCGCTTCCTAGCTGACGACTGTGGGCAATGCTCAACCACAGACGTGAAATCAGCTCCGCCACCGCCATGAGGGTGCTACACTATAATCGATAGCAATCGTATCTTCCGGCCCTAACACAAGAAACCCGCTGCTCAGACCATAGCTGATCCCGTTAATTTTTATGGCGCTGACGTTGCCGCCCCATACGGTTACATTGACCGGTTGCGCGGTACGATTGGTAACACTTGCACCTGACGCGGGAAGCGCCGGTGTCGCCACCGCCAGCACACCGCGACTCTGAACCGTCAAACCGACAACACCGGACAGAAAGCTGACCGTAGGGCCACTAGCGATCGGGGCCAAAGTCGGGTTAATGACCAGTGTTGAAATACCCGCCATCGCATTGATCCCTTTGGTCGTATAAGACCACTGCCCGCCTATGAATGTATTGGCCATGATATTGCCGCTGACGGTTTCCACGCAGGTGTTGACGTTTTCCATATCCAGACAGTTGAACACATTCGACGCATTGACCCCGTCCTGAAGCCGCACGCCAACATCGGCGGTGCCATACGAGCCGAAATAATGGTTGAACTGGCACTGACGCAGAAGCAAAGCTATCCCCAGCCCGCCGTTTTCGCCGGTTTCCCCACAGTTGACCTGCATATCGAACCAGCCCCCAACGACATAGTTCATCTTGACACCAATAGCGGTGGCCAACTTATTGAAATTATGCACAGTGACGTTCTGGAAACGTGGCATGTTCACTGGATCGCCGAAGTCATCTTCTCCCACCTGCATCAAAGTGGCAGGAATGTCGCCAATAACCCCAAAATCGCGCAAGGTCAGATAATAGTTATCCTTGATCGTCGGCGGCGGCACCGTGCAGTGCACCTCAATCGCCGGAGACGTTGATACACTGCGCAGATCAAGGATGGTGCGCTGCTGCCCGTCTCCGTATATCAGCAACCCTTCGGTACGAAAACCATCCACCTTGATCTGAGGCGCCGTAGTAAATCCATAGCGACCTTCAGGAATATAAAAAGGAACCCCCAGCGCCCCGCACAAGGCCAAAGCGTTCTGGAAAGCCACCCAGTTATTGGTCGTTGGTGTGTAGTTGAGGTCAGGTCCGAACCATTTGAAATTGGCACCGCCGGAAAATTCACGTTCCCAGTAATAGCCCGACGCATAGGTACTGGTCAGAAAGATTGCTTCCTGATGATCAGGCACCGGAGGTGTGCCAGCGCGTAGAAGGAAAGTGCCTTCACGCCCCCCTTCCGTCAGAACTGCCGCCGACACGACAGAGGTATCAAGCGCTTTAAGATCGTTTCTTGTGCCTACGGATACAACGGTTTGAGACATAGTGAGTTCCCTGTTTATATGGATTACGGTCAGAGGCATGTACAAACTCCGCCTTTGTGTTGCAGACGCGGCTCCACGTGGACGGCAGGCTGTCTGTGACCTGCCGCCGGATTGTTATATCTGACAATCAATAGTCAGGGCGTGGAACCGAAAGGCCCTGAAATCCTTTACCCGATTACTGACTGGGCCTGCGCCCCCAGCTTTTCAATCCCAAGATCAATACGGTCGCCAGCTCTCAGGTACCAGGGCTCAGGCTTTTGGCCAAAGCCCACGCCCGGCGGTGTGCCGGTAGTGATAATGTCCCCCGGCAGCAGCTTCATAAACTGGGAAATATAGGACACGAGATAGGCCACACCAAAGATCATGGTGTTGGTGTTGCCGGTCTGGACGCGCTTGTCATTGATATCCAGCCACATCGCAAGATTCTGCGGGTCACCAACCTCATCGGCGGTCACAAGCCACGGCCCGATAGGACCAAAGGTCGGACAAGCTTTACCTTTGTCCCATGTGCCGCCACGTTCAAGCTGGTAAGCCCGCTCGGAAACATCATTGACTACGCAGTAACCAGCCACATGCGACAGGGCATCCGCCTCGGATACGTAGGACGCTTCAGTGCCGATTATAACCCCCAGTTCCACTTCCCAGTCGGTCTTCGCAGACCCGCGCGGAATGACGACCGGATCGTTCGGCCCCTGAATGCAGCTCACACCCTTAGTGAACAGAATGGGTTCTTCGGGGATAGGCATGTTCGATTCTGCGGCGTGATCGGAATAGTTCAGACCGACCGCGATGAACTGACGTGTGCCGGTTACCGGCGGGCCAAAGCGTTCCGGCTTTTCAACAACCGGCAGCCATGACAGATCAAGTCCCGCCAGTTGACGCATACGCTCCGGCCCAAGGTTTTCAGGCCCCAGATCAGCGATCACCTGCGTTAGATCACGCACGCGGCCCTCGGCATCAATCAGCCCCGGTTTTTCACGACCTACAGGCCCAAATCGACAAAGTTTCATAGACTTCCCTTTTTCTTTTGTCTGGTGTTACGAATGACCACTGTCACAACAAACCGGTTGCACATCAGAATAGTCACGCCAGCGCGACATGCCCCCTATGCCCGCATTGAAGCGATTACCTGGATCGAGTGTGCGATAAAAATCCGCCAGCGGGGGTTCGGCAACATACTGGTTTCCGACATTATGTTCGGCCGGATAACGCGCACCACGCACCTTAAGCTGCACCAGCATCTGCGCCTTGATATCCGCGCAATCTTCACCGGCTTTGACAATGTAATCCTGATGCAGGACATGGCACAAAAAGTGGCCATAATAGATACGATGAACCAAACGACCGGCCAATTCGGTCGGCAGCTGTTCAAACCAGTCCATATCATTGCGTCGCAAGGCAATATCCAGAGCGACAATGCCTGCCGTTTCATGCGGATGAACCGCCTGATAACGTATCGCAGCCCCCGCCGTTACAAAGCGGTGCAGATAGGCCTTCGCCGCCTCATCCGGCGTACAGAGAAAATATCCCGCCTGCCCGTCACCCTGCCACTGCGCCAGCAAGCTCTCCGTTTCAGACACATCCTTATGCGACACTTTCAGTATCAGGTGATGCTCAAAGCGCTGCCGCCAGTCACGCATGCGCGTTGGAAGGTGATCCGGCCACAGGCGGCCTGCGGCATACAGAAGCCGGTCAATCAGGTTTTCCGGCAACCACCGGATACGGCTAAGGAAAGCATCGCACCGGCTCTTCAAACCAAAAAAATCCGGCAGCCGATCCGTCCCCAGCTTACGTATCAGCAGGAACTGATCCTTGCCATAACGGTCAGCGAGGTCGAAGGCCTCACGGTGTATATATTCTGCTGCAATCGGCAGTTTTGTCGTCTGCGTCAGGAGCATGTGCCTGAGTTGCGCCAGATCGGAGGCCGCATTGCATCCAATATAATAGGTCTGTGTGTCCGGTTCACGCGCGAATGTGTCAAGCCGCACCGCAAACACCATCAGCTTGCCCGCACAGCCTGAGGCTTCGTGCAGCAATCTGGGGTCGGCATTATAGCGCGCAGGTGTATTGGCCCCCACATCGCGCACATGCGCCTCGTAGTGGTCATCACTGGCGACGCATTTAAGCGCACTGTCGGCGGGGCCGAACTGACCACGCTCCAGCCGGTCAAGAATGATCTCAGGGGTTGGCCCCAGATCAAAACCCAGATGGTTGACGAGATGCAATTCTCCGTCCGCATCCACCTGTGCGTAGACCGCCATCTGCGTATAAGCTGGCCCCCGCCGTACCAGCGCCCCGCCGGAGTTGTTTGAAATCCCGCCAATGACAGACGCTCCAAAACAGGACGAACCGATCACCGAATGCGGCTCACGCCCCAGCGGCTTTAAAGACCGTTCAAGCTCATGCAGGGTCGCACCCGGCAGACAAACCACCTGCCGTCCCTCACGGATCGGGAATATGCCTTTCATGCGGGCGGTACTGATGACCACCACCTCACGATCATAACCCTGTGCGGGTGTAGAGCCGCCCGTAAGCCCTGTATTGGCCGCTTGAGGCACAACAATCACATCCGCCGTAACACACAGTTTCAGCACCTGCCACAGTTCCACCAAACGCGCCGGTCGCACAACCGCCAGAGCCGCTCCGCCGCCAGATCGAAACCCCGCGCAATAACGACGCATGGCCCGCGGCTGTGTCAGAACATGCTTTGCGCCGACGACTGTCCGCAAATGGTCAGTAAAGCCCGAAGTCTGATCTGTCTGTCTTGCGCTTGACACTTTTGAACTCCACTACACCTGATAGGTTGTTCAGGCAGAAAATACCGTGAAAACTAAAAAGAAAGAGCGGCAATGGCAGGGGGTACGGGGAGGCAGGCCATTGCCGCCCGCTCGGCGGGCCGTCAGGGCATAGACACCAGCCGATACACACGCTCCGCATTCCGACGGAAAAAGCGATCCCGTTCGTCTTCGCTCCAGTTTACCGCCAAAGCCTGCGCCAGACGGAACCAGCCCATATAGCCACCGGCAACCTCACTGACCGGCCAATCACTGCCATACATAATCCGGTCCGGTCCGAAGGCGTCAGCCGCCACCTGCGCATACCAGAGCACCTCATGCGCCACCCAGTTCTGCCAGTCGGCCTCGGTCACCAAACCTGAAATCTTGCATACGACATTCGGTAGAGCCGCCAATTCACGCATTTGCGCCGCCCAAGGCTCACGCTGGCCTCCGGCAATGTCGGGCTTGGCACAATGATCCAGCACAAACTGCCCTTCCGGACATTGCCGCACCAGTTCAATGGTTTCACCCAACTGATGATGCTTCAGGCACAGTTCAAAATGCAGCCCACGGCGATGTACCTCCTGCACACCTTTTACAAAAGGCGCCTGAAGGGCAAAGCCCGCCGGATTATTCTGGATATTGTCACGTACCCCGCGCACGAGCGGCAGTGATGTCACCGCCGCCATAGTTTGTGCGACGCCTGCGTCCATCAACGATACGCGGGCAACAATCGCCTGAATACGTGGCTCACGTGCCACCATGTCCGATACCCACTGTGCCTCCTTAAACGAATGGCGGGCATGGGCATCGCATTCGACAAACACCATACGCTCTACAGGCAGGCCCTCAGTGACGCGCTGATAATCTTCAAGGTGGAAACTACGGGCGAAAGGAGAGCCAGCCTCAATCCACGGATAGTCTATAGCTTCGACATCCCAGAAATGAGCGTGAGTATCAACAATACGCATATGAAGCCGTCCTCCTGTGTTTTTCAGTTTATCAGGCAGGCTACAACGACCAGCCGCCGTCTACCATGACACTTTGCCCAGTCATGAACGCGGAATCATCCGAAGCCAGATACAGGGCCAGAGCCGCGATCTCGTTTGGTTGGCCCAGACGTCCCATGGGCTGACGCGCCTTAAATGCGGCCATGGCCTGTTCATAATCACCGGTAGCCTCAAGGCGGGCCTGTAATGAAGGCGTTTCGATCGTACCCGGACAAATGGCATTACAGCGTATGCCATCCCTGACATAGTCCGCCGCAACCGATTTGGTCAGTCCGATGACAGCTGCCTTGGACATGCCATAGGCGCAGCGGTTGGGCGCACCTTTGGGGGCACCTACCACAGAGGCGATATTGATAATCGAGCCTGAACCGCGCGCCAGCATACCCGGCAAAACCCCGCGTATCAGGCGAAGCATCGCCGTCACATTAACATCAAATGACAATTGCCAGTCAGCATCGGTACATTCAAGTGCGGTTCCATTGACCACAATGCCTGCACAGTTCAGCAGAATGTCCACCGGCCCTGCCGTAGAGACAAAGGCCTCCACAGCCTGAGCATCAGTAACATCCAGAACCGCTGTACGGCAGGTCTCAAGCCCCTCAAGCGCCTTGGGATTACGGTCACAGGCCCAGACCTGCGCCCCTTCGGCGGCGAAAAGTTCAGCTGCGTAACGGCCAATGCCCTGACCTGCACCGGTGATAATGGCGGTCTTGCCCGTTAAACGGCCCTGCGCGAACGCGCCATGTCTCGTATTCATTACATATTCCTCGGGTGACAAGCCGGTCCGACCGGATTGATCGACTTGTAATTTAGTACAAACTCACGATGCCCCAGCGCTTCGGATTTTGACCGCTGACCTCTGGCGACCGCCAGAACCAGATCAAACAGTTCATCACCAGCCTGATCGAGCGAAGCTTCGCCCAGCATGACCCGTCCGGCATCCAGATCCATATCTTCGTGCATACGGGCATAGGTTTCGGGGTTGCCGGTAATCTTGATGACCGGCGATACAACCGATCCAACCACCGAACCCCGACCGGTCGTAAACAGAGTCATATGCGCCCCGCATGACATCAGTTCGACAATCTCGGCATTGTCCGAGGTGTTGGGAAAGCCGAAACGCGGCGCATCTTCAGGCACAACATCCAAGAGATACAGGCCCGGCCCCTCAGGCGCTTGTGCCGGACGAATAACGCCGTTGATCGCCCGGCTGCCGGATTTGACGTAAGCGCCAGCGGACTTTTCCTCAAGCGTCGACAACCCTCCTTCGGCATTACCGGGTGAAAAGCTGCCGTAACCCATAGCCGTATAATAGGTCTCGGCATTATGAATGGATTGGTTGATGGCTTCGGCCACATCCGCAGAAGCCGCACGTACACTCATGGCCCCTTCACAGCCGATCATCTCGCCGGTTTCTTCGAAGATGCAGGTTGCACCGGCATCAATAAGGCGGTCAAAAGCCCGCCCTACCGTCGGGTTAGCGGCGATACCACTGGTACCATCCGAACCGCCGCAGATCGTGCCGATCGTCAGTTCGGAAATATCCATCGGGCGCATTACCGCTTCGGCCTTCATGCGCGCCAGAACACGTTGAACGGCCTCAAGCCCCTGATCTATGCCTGAGCGAGTGCCACCCACATTCTGAATGACGACGGTCTCCACCGGCCTTCCGCTAGCCTCAATCGCCGCCGCCAGCCCTTCGCGGTCGAACCCTTCACACCCCAATGACACCAGAATGGCCCCGCCAACATTCGGGTGGCTGGTCAGAGCCTTCATCATACGCAGTGAATAGTCATTTGGGTAACAGCCCGAAAACCCCAGAAGATGTACGTTTTCATCATCGGCCTTATCAACAATCCGGCGGGCCACATGGTGCGCACATTCCACCAGATAGATGACCGTCAGAACGTTACGTATTCCCTTGCGGCCATCTGACCTCAGAAAGGCTTCGGTGATAATCATGAGCGGGTCTCCGACTGACGGGTATGGGTTGAAATGTAGTTGCTTTTCAGATTGTGTAGATGCACCCACTCTCCGGCCTGAACATCTGCCGTTGTTGATCCTATCGGCATGCCGTACTTGAGAATTTCTGTTCCCACCGGAATAAACCAGCGCGCCAATTTATGCCCTAGGGCAATATCCCCAAGGACAGTGATCTGGCCGTCCTCCATCTCGATAACCTCGCCCGCCACCACATTACGGCGGCACACCAACACGTTGTCTGTTGGAAACAATACAATCGCTGGCGCACCGACGCGGGGGGTCGTGCCCCGGTTATCCCGGGGCAACTCATTCGTACTCATGATTTCACCTTGTCAGACGGGTAGACTTTACGGCCTGATAAATCAGGCCTTACCGGTCTTGCCCTTGCGAATTAATCCGCGCAGCTCCTTAAGCACCTTCAGGGAGTCAGGTCCGATCGTACCATCCTGATAGATACCGACCCCCAGTGTTACCGGTGCCTGATCTTTCTGGCAGATACGGATATAATCCGCCAATTCACCGGCACTGTAGCGCGGAGGTGGCATCGGCTTATCCTGCTGTATGTGGAACCACGGTGCATCAAGATAGATAGACGAATGCGCCTGAAGGCCCGCACCGGCTCCGCGCTTGATATAGCGTGAGCCAAAAGGCTTGGCCGGCAGGTCGGTTATTTCACCGCACCAGTAATCCTGCCACTCCACTTCGGTCGGGAATGACCAGTGATTAACCGACACCAGACGATCCTGAAAACCGGTCTTCATTGCCTTATATAGCACTTCGCTCGGTAAGTTCGGATAGGCCTCAATGGTCTGGAACCACGAATCGAACCAGTAACCGGTGACCTTTTCCTTATAGCGCTCACCGAATTCTTCGAATACGCTGATGAGCTGGCGGGAATATTCAGCTTCACTGAAGGTCGGCAGATCAACCGCCGTCCCGTGCAACTGCACCAGATGACCTACGCCAGGGCAGTTCATGTACAGCATCAGACGAATATTGTAACGACCCAGCGCCTCCGCCAGTTCCGCAATCAGATCGCGTTTGGTCGTCCAGCCAGGATGCAGTTTCTCCCAGCTTTTGATCGGTGCCGGACAGGTTGGGTTGCCGTGATTGACGGTAAAAATGACATAGGATGCCCCACCATCATTGACCATTTTGGCGAACTTCGGCACGTCAAAATTGTTGACCGCCTGCTCATAAGGGATGCGCGGCCCACTGGGGGGCACTGTCAGATCAAGGAAGTGGAACCACATGCCGTAGCCGGCATTGGCAAACCAATCCGTGTTTGAGCGACTGGCCTTGGCGCGGGCAGCATCTGCGGCAACTGCCTGAGCATGCGTAACCGGCGTCAGTTCTAAAGACCTGAGACGGAGGATTTCCTTGCCCTTGTTACCATGTACCTTCAGCTTGACGACATTGGCGCCACGCACCAGATCAATCACGCCCGGCACAGGAACGCGTTCAAACATGTAATATTCGCGTAACGTCCAGAAGCTGTCGGAATCCGGATCACCCGGATCAGCCGCAGGTCCATCAGGGTGAGGATAGAAGAAGCCTTCTGTCACCGGCGCTGCAAATGACACCTCGGGTGCACCATTGGCTGAAATCGTCACCGGCGTACCGGCTTCGGTGGTCGAATAACACAAACCTAATTGATAACGTCCAGCCTCAGGGACATTGATGATCCATGAGATATCTCCCGCCCCAAGAAACGGCAGCATCATGCTCAGTTCGCCCGGGCCATAGCGAATATCGCCGCTGCGCCACTGCGCCTTATCCGGATATAGACGGATAACGGGGTTAAGTTGCGGGATAAGTTCGGCATCGGTTTTCGGCAAGCCCGCAGCTGCTGCTAGCGTGGCAATGCCAGCACTGGATTTAGGGGTCGCTGCCGATGCTGCCGTTGAACCAACCGCCCCAAGCGCCGCGAAAGAAGACAGGCCACTAAGCAGGAAGTTCTTGCGTGTAAGATTTGTCATTTTTTGTTTCCTCTACTGTGCCCAGCCGCCCTGAGCCATGATACCGCCGTCAACGGTTACACATTCGCCCGTCATGAAAGATGCATCGTCACTGGCCAAAAAAGCCACGACCCGCGCCAGTTCTTCGGGACGACCAAATCGCTTCATGGGGTATGCCTTACGCAGGCGCTCCATGTAGGTTTTGTCATCAATTCCAGCCGCCACATCCTGAAGGAGCGGCGTATCAAAGGTGCCCGGGGCAATCGCCACCACACGGATATTGTCTTCCGCATATTCGAGCGCCAGCTGGCGCGTCAGGGACAATATGCCGCCCTTGGAAGCCGCATAGGCCGCTGCACCACGTTGCGACTGAATGCCCTGAACACTGGCAGTGTTGATGATGACACCGCCACCTCCATTTTTCATGTGCGGCACACACCGCTTCACCATCCAGAAGTAGGACTTCAGATTGACCGTGAGGATGGCATCCCAGATGGCATCATCCAGTTCATGCGCAGGCACATAACTTGAGGCAGGCTGTATACCGACATTGTTACAGAGGACATCTACGCCGCCCAGTTCCACCGCTTTGGACACCAACCGGTCGCAGGTAGCCGCCTCACCCATGCTTCCAGCGACAAAGTGTATAGTGCCTTTGAGGTCTCTGGCTTCCTCAAGCAGGCTTTCGCCGGCCTTCGGATCCAGATCGTTACAGATCACCGTGCCACCAAGCCTTGCAAACTCAAGCGTAAAGGCCTTTCCCAGCCCGCCTGCACCACCGGTGATTATGATATTCTTCCCGTTGAACTCTTTACTCATTTTACCCTCGGCATTTATTTATTTTTCCAAAGCTGAAGTATGTCCTCAAGCGCCATACCCTTGGTTTCCGGCAGCTTGCGCCAGGCCACGACAAACTGGATGAGCAGGAACAAAGCGCACATCATGAACATGGCTGATACCCCAAGCGTGTCACGTACAACCGGAAAGGCCTGGTTGATGACCATATCGGTCAGCCACACTGCGACAGTGGCAATACCCATCGCTCTGGCACGGACGTGGGTCGGGAAAATCTCGGATATGACAATCCATTTGATTGGCCCGATCGAGAAGGCGAAGAACGCCACGAACATGCACAGAAGCGCAATAATGATTGCCCCGTCACTGACACCCATGGCGAAGCACGCAGCTGTTGCCGCCATCGCCACACAGGCACCGGCCACACCGGTCAGCAAAACCGTACGCCGCCCGAAACGATCCATGACAAACAGGGACAGAATGGTGAAGCAGGCCAGAACAATCCCGATCACCGCGTGACCACCCAACGAAGACCCTGCCGATATACCCGCACGCTCCAGAATGACCGGCCCGTAATACATCACCAGCGTGATACCGCTCAGTTCAGAGAAAACCGCCAGGAACACCCCAAGAAACAGAGGACGGCGCAGCGGCCCTTTCCATAACTTTTCGGCAACTGCCTTACCCGAACCATCTGCAGCCCCACTGGCTTCACGGATCTGCTTAAGTTCACGATCGGCACTGACTTCATTGCCACGCAACCAGCTTAAGACCAGTCGCGCCTGTTCATGCTTGCCTTTAAGGCTCAGCCAACGCGGGCTTTCGGGCACAAACACTGCCAGCACAATAAAGATTACCGACGGCACCAGTTGCGTCAGAAGCATTGCGCGCCAGGTATTTTCAACCACTAGCCAATGCCATACACCTGAAAGCGCCTCTGCCTGAGCGCTTTGAGCAAAGCGCATCACCTCGGCATTGGCCAGCATAGCTGATACGATACCAATCGTAATCGTAATCTGAAACAGAGACACCAGACGACCACGCACCCGCGCCGGAGATACTTCTGAAATGTAAAGCGGTGAGACGACCGAGGCTACACCCACCCCCAAGCCACCAATGATACGTCCGATAATTACGCCGGTCGCATCACCAGCCCAGGCACAGACCACGGCACACAGCCCCAGCAGAAGCCCTGACAGCAGCATGACATTTTTCCGCCCGATCTGATCACAGAGCCGCGATGCCAGAAGCACACCGATCGCGCACCCCAAAAGACCTGAGGTAACAAACCAGCCTTCCATAACCGCCGAAAAGCCGAATGCCGCCTTAACCATTGACAAAGCACCGGCAATAACCACCGTTTCATAACCAAACAGGAAACCGCCAATAGCCGAAATCAAACACACCAGAGTGACAAGAAACAGCTTGCCACCTTCGTCCTGATCCGCCCCGTCGTTTGTCTGGCCGGTTACCGGCTCTATGACATTATGCATTATACTACTCCCTTATGCATGTCCGGCAGCCCCGAGAACCGAGACCGCCGGCAGCACGATTTTTGAACTAGAAGCTCAGACGCATACCCAGACTGAACCGGCGACCATCCAGCGCATAAAGGCGCGTCATACCGTAGCGGTTCGTTTGCCTCAGAGCGGACTGCTCAATATTGACCAGCCAGGCATTAAAGCTCAGGCGCTCGTTGACCTTATAGTTTGCGGCGACATCAAGCTGGCCGTAACCTTCGGTGAAGATACCGTCGCCGAAGTTGCCCAAAGGATTCTCGACCCAGCGACTACGATAGTTGTAACCTGCCTGAAGGCTGAAGGTTCCGTCATCGTAATAGGCGCCCAAATTATAAGTGTGCTTTGAAATCCCAGTCAGCGGCAGAGCCGGCTCACCCTGATTAAGAACTACTGAGCCATAGTCGAGATAGGTAACATTGCCGCGTAAACCCACATGTCTCCACAGCCCAGGCAGGAAGTTGAACTGCTGTTGATAAGCCAGTTCTATCCCGCTGATACGTGACGACTCAGAGTTAATAGGCTGTGATACCGCCAACGTTATCTGACGGACTTCGCCACTACCATACATGGTGACATCTGCTACCTCAGAGCGGTAATTAGTCAGGACGAGATTTTGCACATCCTTGGTAAAGAGTGCGAGACCCAACATGTTATGGCCTGAGAAATACCATTCAAGAGACACGTCGAACTGATCTGAAATAAACGGCTTCAGGTCAGGGTTACCCATGGCCAGAGTGCCGCGCCATTCTACACCGGTCGGAGGAATGCCCCCCGATGCGTTCGGACTACTGGCCGCGGCCAGAAGGTTCATATCCGGCCGCTGCATAACGCGGGCCGCCGCGAAACGCAGCAGGATGTCATTGCCCAGTTGATAGCGCACATTAAGTGAGGGCAAGGCATTAGTGTAACGCGACTCCTGCGCACGCCCGGTGGCATTGCTGTAGCTCAGTGAGTTCGCGCCACCAAACTGGCCATAGACCAAGTAAGCATCTAGCGTTGGAACATAGCCCGATGAATAACCATCCGTTCGCACAATGCGCAGGCCAACATTGGCTCTGAGAAGATCAGAGGGGCTGGCAAAATCAAAGCGTACGTAGGCGGCTTTAGACTTTTCCTGAACCTTTGTCGTGGTCGTCAGTGACTGAACGGGCGGGTTTACAGCGACAATTTCCTCCAACGAAAAATCATCGAAGAACTTATCAAGGTTAACCGTCAGATAGTTGCGAGGTATTGTTGCGCCGCCATCATAGGTTTTGAAATAGTGCGAATTGTTGTGCACCGTCAGGTAAGGAGACATGTCGGACGGCAGGCCAGCCGCCGAGTTGGTCATATAGTTCGGAGTGGTCGCAAGAATTCGATCACTGTAATTCACACCGAAACGCACCGCCTTCAGGTAACCGGCGTCTTCAAAATGCCGGACAACATCGAACTTGGCGTTCTTGATACGATCCTCGGTAGGTTCCCGATACGAACCTTGAACGCCGAAGAAATAGTAATGCGAGGGATCATTGGCATCGAAGCCATTGTAGAACCCAAAGCTCAGAGGGCCATCGGGATCATCGGTCGAGTTATAATATAGATCCGCACCCGGCGCACGGGTTGCCCAAGAAATATAGGTCTGTGTCGTATATTCCGTTGCCTTTCCAGAAGAGACCTCAGCGCTGATATCCCAGCCCTGCAGGTTCAGCTTGGCTGACAGTGCGGTTGAATTAACTTTCTGGTCAAAATGGTAGCGGTTGCCCTGCACCCACGCAAACACATTAGATCCAGACCAGGATTCCCACACACCATCACTGTTCGCCGTGGCCTCATCCGTCGGCGATGGCCCAAGGGCTCCGGCTCCAGGATAGAAGTTATTCCCCTGATACATGTTATAGTGCTGCTTCAGGTCCGAATGTAGCGAATCCAGGCGGATTTCAAAGTTTTCTACCGGTCGATATTGAAGCGTCAGTGATCCGCTGCGGCGCTTGTTGTCAC
>JASGFL010000076.1:0-14580 GCA_047605545.1 Asticcacaulis sp.
AGATGTTTAAGACAGCGATCTGCGCTCTGGCCATCAGCAGTGTCCTGAGCGGTATGGCCATGGCTGAAACCGCTCAGGACACGGACGATAGCTTTGCGGCCCTATGCAAAGATACCCCCTGCCGCAACGGCGGCTATGAAGTGCTTGTCAATTCGCCGGACGGCAAAATTCAGGTAATCGAAGTGCTTCAATCGCCCTATGTGGCCTTAAATGGCAACTCTGGCGCAGTCCTTCTTTTTCCCGGTGAAACCATTGCCGTTCAGTTTGACATTCAGAACGACCAGCCGGTTAATCCCCGTTTATTGCAACGCTTTTCGGCGCAGTTTCCCGTCAGGGCAATGATTGGCAAAAGAGTAACCGAACATCCCGAAGATAAGGACCTGCCGGTTTTGCCGAGCGAAAACAGACAATCGGCCTTACCGCCTAACACTCTGCTTTTATCTTTCGGGCAGATGGACGGCCTCCCCGGCATGGTGATGATTGCCGAAAGCACTCTGCCTAAACGATTGAAATACAAAGCCATAATGACCGTACAAAAGGATGATAACTACTACAATCGTCCAACCTCATCCTGTCCGGTTCTGGCCGGTGCCAGTTCTTACGAGCATTGGCCACACACTATAAACAATCTGCTTCTGCATGGATTTGTATTTCAGGAAGACGACGATAAGGTTGTGTGCAACTGATGCATCGTTGCATTTTTAGCAACACATAATCACTTGTGCGCGCACTATTCGCAACGAATGAACCGCCTATATTCACGTTCAACACCCACACTGACACGTGAAAGGAGATCGACATGATTGATCCTCGCCCGTTTGAAAGCCTCTATAATGCCAATCACGGCTGGCTGAATGCCCGTCACCACTTTTCCTTTGCCGACTATCATGATGATAAGCGCATGGGCTGGGGATCTATCCGCGTCTGGAACGACGATGAAATCGCCGCAGGTGCCGGTTTCCCTCCGCATCCACATTCCGACATGGAGATCATCACCTATGTCCGTGAAGGGGCCATCACCCATCAGGACAGCCTTGGCAATCAAGGCCGTACCGAAGCCGGTGACGTTCAGGTAATGTCCGCAGGCACCGGTATTCGCCACGCCGAATACAATGCCGAAGACGTCAAGACGACCCTGTTTCAGATCTGGGTTTTCCCCGATGCCCGTGGCCATACGCCCCGCTGGGGGGCCAAGCCTTTCCCCAAGGCCGATCGGGCTGGCACATTTGTGCCTCTGGCCTCCGGTTTCGAGGAAGACATTGAAAATGGTGCTCTTTTGGTTCACACCCCTGCCAGACTTTTGGGAGCCACGCTCCTGAAAGGTCAGTCGGAAACCTATGAAGCCGACAAGGGACGCTACATCTATCTGGTTCTGGCGGCCGGTCGTGTAAAAATCAATGGCGTCGAGCTTAAGGCCCGTGATGGTGCCGCCATTACTGACGAAGACCTGCTTAGCATCGAAGCGCTTGAGGATTCAGAAATCCTCCTGCTGGATGCGCATTAGGTATCATAGTGGCCTATCGGTCTTTCTCCGGTATTTATATCGGAGAAAGACTCGGCTACACCGGTATAACTGACTGAAAAAAACCGTTATCTCGTTTCAGCCTTCATCTGTTACCCCTCAGGCATTTACGCACAGGTTGCCCCATGAAACACCCAAGCCTTTTACGCCGTATCTGTCTGTTTATCCCCTTGTTGGGGCTGCCGATAATGCTTCAGGGCTGTCTGGCCGCTGCGGCTACGGGGGCCGTTGTGGGCACCGCTGTCGGCGTGACCGGCGCTGTTGTCGGCACCACAGGCAAGGTCATAGGGGCCGCAATTCCCGATGGGGATGACGATGAAAATGACGAAAAAAAATCAAAAAAATCGAAAAAAGACAAGTCGGAGGATTAGTCCCTTGCGCCCAGTTTTACAGCTTGGCTGCGCCCTGTTGATGGCGACAGTCGTGACGGCCTGCGGCCAGAATCCGGATACTGCCGATGCGCCGGATGTACCGCGTATCGATAAACTGGCGGGTGTCGATCTGAACGGCAATCTCAGCCTTGTAGGCACCGAACCGTTCTGGGCCATAAACCTGACTCAGGGGCAGATTACGCTTGAAGGCCCCGACAAGGCGCCGACCAACTGGCCACGCACAGGTTTCTATACGGACGATGCCCGTGAGGTTGCCGTCAATGCGGAACTGGTGTCAGAGGAACTGACGCTGGTGCTTACGGCCACCCCCTGTTCGGATGGTATGAGCGACCGCAAATACCCCCTGACGGCCGAAGCGACCGTTGGTGACGAAGTGCTGAGAGGTTGCGCTATTTCGACGGCGGAACTGGAACAGTTCCGCCCGTAACCGTTAAAGCTTAAGCCTTAAGGCGTGATAAGATCTTTTCACGCCCGATCAGGAAGCTTAAGGCTCCCATGTCCGGCCCGTGCGGCTTACCCGTCAGGGCCAGACGCAGCGGCATGAACAGGGCCTTGCCCTTGGCGCCGGTGGCTTCCTTGATGGCACCGGTCCACGCGCTCCAGCTATCGCGGCCATAGTCCGCCGGCAGAAGCTCAACGGCTTTGGAGGCAAAGTCGGCATCTTCGATGACCGGCGTAATCTCGCCGCTGACAATATTGGCCCATTCGACCACATCCTTGAACAGGTGCAGGTTCGGCTTCACCGTATCCCAGAACAGTTCCCCCAGATCGGCATTCAGCGCCTCAAGACGCGGCTTTGCCTCGGCGTAGGACATGGCCTGAAGGATACCCGCATTGACGCGCAGCAGTTCCTCAAGGTCGTAACGCGCCGGTGCACGTCCCATCTTGTTAAAGTCCTGAAGGGCCGCGAGTTCCTCAAGCGAAGCGGATGGCTCCACCGGATCGGAGGTGCCGATCTTCGCCAGATGCGACGTCACCGCCAGCGGCTCATAGCCCTGAGCGCGCATTTCCGAAATCGACAATGACCCCAGACGTTTCGACAGGCCCTCACCGTCCGCCCCGACCAGCAGCGTCATATGGGCAAAGGTCGGCAAGGTGGCCGCACCGAAGAAATCCGACAGGGCCTCAAAAATCTCAAGCTGCGTGCCGGTATTGGCGACATGGTCTTCGCCGCGGATAACATGGCTGATCTTCATATCCAGATCATCAACCACCGACGGCAGGGTATAGAGGAAGGCCCCGTCTTCGCGGATCAGCACCGGATCCGACATCGAGGTCGTGTCCACTTCGCAATGGCCACGCACAAGGTCTTCCCAGGCCACACGCTTGCCTTCGAGTTTAAAGCGCCAGTGAGGCTTACGCCCTTCGGCCTCAAACGCAGCCTTTTCCGCATCGGTCAGGCTCAGTGCGGCGCGGTCATAAACCGGCGGCAGGCCACGTGACAACTGTACCTTGCGCCGACGATCCAGTTCATCTGCCGTCTCATAGCAGGGATAAAGACGACCTGCGGCCTTAAGGGCGTCAGCAGCCTTTTGATACAGATCGAAGCGTTTCGACTGATTGTAACGTTCACCCCACTCAAGGCCCAGCCATTTCAGGTCGGTTTCGATCAGGTCTTCGTTTTCCCTGGTTGAGCGTTCAAGGTCGGTATCGTCAATACGCAGTACGAAGACGCCCTGATGCTTCTTCGCATACAGCCAGTTGATCAGGGCAGCACGAACATTACCGGCATGAATACGGCCGGTGGGCGAAGGGGCAAAACGAACCTTGACGGTCATGAGAACAAGTCCAGAAAAGAAAAAGGCGTATAGAGACTGGTTCCCATACGCCTTATGAATTGAGAGTAAAAGTCGTTTTTACAGATCAGTCGTCGCGGTGAACGCGCTCGGAACGCTCATGGCGTTCCTGTGCCTCGATCGACAAGGTGGCCGTCGGACGCGCCTCGAGACGCCCCAGACCGATCGGCTCACCGGTTTCTTCGCAGAAACCATAGGAACCATCGTCAATGCGCGAAATGGCTTCGTCGATTTTCGAGATCAGCTTACGTTGGCGGTCTCGGGTGCGCAGCTCAAGCGCGCGGTCGGATTCCGAAGATGCCCGATCCACCAGATCCGGATGGTTTTCGGTTTCTTTCTGCATAACCGAAACCGTTTCCTTTGAACCGGCCAGAATCTCGTTCTTCCAGTTCAGCAGCTTTTTGCGGAAATAGGCGAGTTGACGCTCATTCATATATTCTTCGTCATCGCCAGGGCGATAGGTATCAACCGGCTTGGAAATGTCGTCAGCACTCATCTGTATTACCACGCCCCGCTTAAATAGGTAGGATCATATCCTGTTGTTGCACACGGCCATACTTGGGTATGGCACACAGCAAGAAACAGGCCATCAGGTTCGCGCGGCTTATAGCCGGTGAATCAGGGCCGTACAATCAAGATTTTGTGAAAAACCGCGCGTTTAGAAACGCCGGCTACATAAGCTTGCGTTTCGCAAGTTCAACATAGGCGCGAGTTTCGATCTCGTTCAGCACACCTTGCAGGCGACTGTCCTCGACTTCTTCGCGCTGGGCTTCGATCATTTTTTGCAGCGTAAGCAAGGCATTATCGTCAATCACGCCACCCAGAAGCGATATTTTCAACTCTTCGAGTTTATCGAGAATGTCTCCGGCGCGGCGTACCTGACGGCGGCGACGGCCCTGAAGTACATCCTCTTCACCCTGCAGGGCCAAAATTGCGTCAATCCCCCCAAGGCTCATGGCCGCAGAGGCTGCGGATGGCGCAGCCGCACTGCGGGCGCTGCCTGACCCTTTGAGAGAGAAGTTTCCGGATGCCTTGGCTGTGCCCGAAGCAGACGGTGCTACACCGGCCCCTGCAAGGCCGTTAATTTTAAGCGACATAGATGCCCCATATATGGATGACATAGCGGGTAACAGGGCCATTCTGGCATTAAAAGCGCAGAGTTTGTCGCGCGGGATACCCTAAACATCTCACAACATGCTTGATCAGCGGTTAACGCCCGGCATTTTCTTCCCCTCGGAATCCGATACCTACCCGCACACCGCACGCCACCCCAAATTAACCAAAACAATCATTGTATTTATTCAGAAAAATAGCACACGCAATGTGGCACAGCACCTGCATACAAGACAGCGACATTATGGTTAATGCCCGAAACGGAAATCCACCATGCGCTTAATAGCCGCTCTTTTCGCTACCCTGCTGATGATTATGCCCGCCCTTCAGGTGCAGGCAGCGTCACGCATCAAGGACATTGTCGATATTGAAGGCGTGCGTAAAAACCAGCTCATCGGCTATGGCATTGTCGTCGGGCTTAATGGCACGGGCGATACAGTGCGTAACTCCCCCATGCTCAAACAGAGCCTTGAAGGGATGATGGAGCGCATGGGCGTCAATATCCGCGACGCCAATCTCAACACCAAGAACGCTGCAGCGGTAATGATCACCGCCGAACTGCCGCCGTTTGCTGCTCCCGGTTCGCGTATTGATGTGACCGTATCGGCAATGGGTGACGCCAAAAGCCTTTTGGGCGGTACACTATTGGTAACGCCCCTGCTGGGGGCCGATGGTGAAGCCTATGCCGTAGCACAGGGTACCGTTCAGACCGGTGCTATTTCCGCAGGCGGCGCTTCGGGCTCAAGCATCATCAAAGGCGTCCCCACAGCGGGTCGCATTGCTTCGGGCGGCGTTATTGAACGCGAACTGGGCTTTCAGCTTGATGCCCTGCCGATCGTACGCCTGACGCTGAAAAATCCGGATTTCACCACCGCCCAGCGTATCGCCGCCGCCATTAACGGACGCTTCCCCGGTTCGGCCTATGCCGAGAACCCGACCATCGTAGCCATCCGCGCTCCGGCCAACACCTCCATGTCCGGCTTTGTGGCGCAGATCGAAGCCCTGTCGGTGCAGGTAGATGCCCCCGCCAAGGTGGTGATAGACGAAGTCAACGGCGTCATCGTCATGAGTGACAATGTCCGCGTCTCCCGCGTCGCTATTGCTCAGGGGAACCTGACCATTACCGTCAATGAACAACCCTTTGTCAGTCAGCCCGCACCGTTTTCTCAAGGTCAAACCGCTGTCGTTCCCGACAGTCAGGTGAGCGTCGAAGAAGAGCGTGGCCGCAAACTGCATACGCTGGATGGCTCCGCTTCGCTGGCGGATGTCGTGGCGGGGCTGAACGCATTGGGGGTCTCACCACGCGACATGATTTCCATCCTGCAAACCGTCAAGGCCGCCGGTGCCCTGCAAGCAGACATCGAGGTGATGTAATGAGCTATACGTCTTCCGTAACCGCCGACGCCTCGCTTAACCTTCAGGCCGCCCAGCTTCAGAACAAGGGCACCAAGCAAACCGGTGCCGAATTTGAGACAATGGTGTTGTCCAACCTGCTGCGGCCGATGTTTGAAGGCCTCGATACCGATGGTATGTTCGGTGGCGGCAGCGGTGAAGAAATGTTCCGCTCGTTCTATATCGATGCCGTTGCGTCGCAGATTGTACGTTCCGGCGGCGTGGGCATTGCCGATCAGGTACAGTCTCAACTCTTAGCCCTTCAGGAGAGCCGCTGATGTCGTCTGCCAATGATCGCGCCGAACAGCTTATTCTGCTCACGCAGCGCCTGAACGAACGCCTTCAGATCGAAACCGAGCTTCTTGAAAGCCACAAGCCGCAGGAACTTGCCGGATCGGTTGAGGATACACGCACCCTTTCGAGCCATTATCGTCAGGAAACCCTCAGGCTGAAGAACAACCCTTCCCTGCTGGCGGACATAAGCCCACAGAACAAGGCGGCCCTTAAGGCGGCGACCGAAAGCTTTATGGAAACCTCCCAGCGTCATGCGCGGGCTGTCGAAGCGGCAAAAACCATCTCGGAAGGCATATTACAGGCCATCGCCGAAGACATTGGCGACAAGGGCCGCAGCGCCCAGAGCTATGGCCCGAAAGCCACCAGCCGCCCCGTTGGCACGCAGTCCCTGACCGGTGGTTACAAGGCCTGAGTCCGATTAAAAATATTTAATTTATTTATAACCATACCGCTTAACAGGTTTTTTATTACGCCGCGACTATTGATGCAGGTCAATCTTTAGCGGACCCATTAAATGAACCTGCGTGCGCCTCGTTTGCTTAAGCGTTTCAAGAAATCTGTTGCTGGAAATGTGACGGTCATTTTTGGCATCTCCTCACTGGCGCTGTTCGGGCTGGCCGGAGGCGCAATCGATTACTACGCGGCGGTTAACCTGAAAAGCAGCGTGCAGGACGCAATGGATGCGTCGGTGCTTTCGGCTATGCATCACCCTGAGGCCGAGCGCGGCGCAGAAGCACAAAAGGTGTTTCTGATTAACCTGCCCAACAGCGTCCAGGACATTAATCCGCTCTACACCCCCGGCACAAACAGTCTGACCGGCGAGGCCAATTTCGCTTCGGAAACCACCCTGCTGAATCTTTTTGGCATCAAGTCGATTCCGCTGGCTGTGACCTCGACCGCGCAGGGGATTCCGGTCAACGGCAAAACGGCTGGCCCGTGCGTCTATGTGATCGACCCCACTGGCTCACAGACCTTTCGCGTCAACTCCGGCCCCGATATCGAAGCCCCCGAATGTGAAATTCACGTCCGCTCAACAGCACGTGAAGCCGCGGTGTTCAATTCGGGCATCAAGCTGGATTTCAAGAAAATCTGCGTCGCAAGTTCCACGGTTCTGGACAATCATCGCGGCCTGAAAAATCTTGAGCTTAAGTGTGACGCCCAGCCTGATCCCTATGCCGGTGAGCTGCCGACAGTTAATGCCGGAAGCTGCCAGTACAGCAATATGAACATCAACGGCGGCAGCCAGACCCTTAATCCGGGTACCTATTGCGGCTGGACAAATTTCAACGGCAATCCCAACATTAAGCTGAACCCCGGTCTTTATGTTATCAAGGACGGCGGCTGGAATGTGAATGGCGGCGACTGGGCCGGTGACGGCGTCAGCTTCTATTTCGCCGATCAGTCGAAAATCCAGTTCAATTCGGATGTCGCGCTTAATCTTAAGGCCCCGTCATCGGGTACCTATAAGGACATATTGTTCTTTGAGAAGCCGGGTCTGGGGATTTCGGATTTTATTCTGAATGATGCCCGTTCGAACGAGATGAACGGCCTGATCTGGCTGCCCAGCCGTCGCGTGACCTATAATTCCAAATCCCAGATGAGCAGCCACCATATGACGCTGGTGTCATGGCAACTGACGCTCAATCAGACCAAGTGGCGCCTTGATCCCGAAGCCAGCGGTCAGGTCGAAGCCTCGGCCGGATCTACGCTGACCAATATCCGTCTGTCGCGATAGGCGCTTAGACCTTACCTCCTGTACCCTGCCCCGACGCTTCGTGCGTCGGGGTATTTTTTTGCTGGGCATGCCATATGGATAACTTTCCCTCCTGCTGACACTTTTTAGATGCGCCATGAGGTTCTATATAGGACTTTGCGTAATCAGAATTTCGGATCGACTATGGCCAGCCCTAATGCCCCCAAAGCCCCATCGCAGGACTTCATCAAGATCAGGGGTGCGCGCGAACATAACCTCAAAGGGGTAGATGTCGATATTCCGCGTGGGCAGCTTGTGGTGCTTACCGGTCTTTCGGGATCTGGTAAGTCGTCACTGGCCTTTGACACTATCTATGCCGAAGGTCAGCGGCGCTATGTGGAATCCCTGTCGGCCTATGCGCGTCAGTTCCTTGAGCTGATGTCCAAGCCGGATGTCGATCTGATTGAGGGCCTGTCGCCAGCCATTTCGATTGAGCAGAAGACCACCTCGAAAAACCCGCGTTCCACGGTCGGTACGGTTACGGAAATTCACGACTATATGCGCCTGTTGTGGGCGCGGGTCGGTGTTCCCTATTCGCCCGCCACGGGTTTGCCGATCGAGAGCCAGACCGTTTCGCAGATGGTCGACAAGTTGGTGGCCCTACCCGAAGGTACGCGTATCCTGCTGCTCGCGCCGTTTGTGCGTGGTCGAAAGGGCGAATACAAAAAGGAAATCGCTGACCTTCAGCGTCAGGGCTTTCAGCGCCTGAAAATCGACGGCGAATATTACGCCATCGAAGACGCCCCGAAGCTTGATAAGAAATATAAGCACGACATCGACGTTGTGGTTGACCGCGTGGTCATCAAAGACGGCCTGATGCAGCGTCTGGCGGACTCGCTTGAGACGGCCTTGCGGCTGGCCGAAGGGCTGGCGGTCGCCGAATTTGCCGATAAGGCCGAGGGCGAAGCCGAACCCCGCCGCATCATTTTCTCGGAAAAATTCGCCTGTCCGGTGTCGGGCTTTACGATTGCCGAGATAGAGCCGCGCCTGTTCTCGTTCAACAATCCGTTCGGTGCCTGCCCGACCTGTGATGGTCTGGGGGTCAAGCTGAGCTTCGATAAGAACCTTGTGGTTCCCAATCCGGCCCTGACGCTTAAGGACGGCGCGATTGCCCCCTGGTCGAAAGGCTCCTCACCGCTCTATGCCCAGACCCTGCAAAGCCTTGGGGTGCATTATGGCTTTGATGTCGGCACCAAGTGGGACACCCTGCCCGACGGCGTTCAGGAAGTGATCCTCTATGGTTCCGGTTCAGAGAAGATCAAATTCGTCTATGAAGACGGTTCACGCCGCTATGACGTTTCCAAACCGTTTGAAGGCGTCATCCCCAATATGGAACGCCGCTGGCGTGAAACCGATTCCTCTTGGGCGCGCGAAGACCTGAGCCGTTATCAGGCTGAAACCCCGTGTGAAGCCTGTGGCGGCAAGCGTCTCAAGCCCGAAGCGCTGGCCGTCAAGGTCACGGCGCGCGACATTGCCGAAATCTCGCAATTGTCGATCAAACACGCCCATGAATGGTTTGCCGATCTGGAAAACCACCTCAGCGAAAAGCAGATGGATATTGCGCGGCGTATCCTCAAGGAAATCCTTGATCGCCTGAGCTTCCTTAATGCCGTGGGTCTGGATTACCTCAATCTGTCGCGTAATTCCGGCACGCTGAGCGGCGGTGAGAGCCAGCGTATTCGTCTGGCGTCACAGATCGGTTCAGGGCTAACCGGCGTGCTTTATGTGCTTGATGAGCCGTCTATCGGTTTGCATCAGCGCGACAACGACCGCCTGCTTGAAAGCCTCAAAGGCCTGCGCGACCTCGGCAACTCGGTGCTGGTGGTCGAACACGACGAAGACGCTATTCTGACGGCGGATTACGTCATCGACATGGGCCCCGCAGCGGGGATACATGGTGGTCAGGTGGTCGCCGAAGGCACACCTGAAGCCATCAAGGCCAATCCGAAATCACTTACGGGTCAGTACCTTACGGGAAAACGCGAAATCCCTGTGCCCGATCGTCGCCCGATCAACAAAAAGAAGATGCTTAAGGTTATTGGCGCACGCGGCAACAACCTGAAAAACGTCACCGGTGAGATTCCGGTCGGAGTCTTCACCTGCATCACCGGTGTTTCCGGTGGCGGCAAATCGTCATTCACGCTTGAGACCCTGCATAAGGCCGCCGCACGGCGTCTGAATAATGCCTCGGCCAATCCGGCCCCGCATGATAGCATCGAAGGCCTTGAGCATTTCGATAAGGTCGTCGAAATCGATCAATCACCGATTGGCCGTACCCCGCGTTCCAACCCCGCCACCTATACCGGCGCGTTCGGCCCTATCCGCGACTGGTATGCCGGTCTGCCGGAATCCAAGGCCCGCGGTTATGGCCCCGGACGGTTCTCATTCAACGTCAAGGGCGGGCGCTGCGAAGCCTGTACCGGCGATGGCCTGATCAAGATCGAAATGCACTTCCTGCCGGACGTTTACGTAACCTGCGATGTCTGTAAGGGCAAACGCTATAACCGTGAGACGCTCGATATCTCCTTCAAAGGTCACTCCATCGCCGATGTGCTGGACATGACCGTTGACGAAGGAGCCGAAGCCTTCAAGGCCGTGCCGACTATCCGAGACAAGCTGAAAACCCTGCAACGCGTGGGCCTCGGCTACATCAAGATTGGTCAGCAGGCGACCACGCTTTCCGGCGGTGAGGCCCAGCGGGTGAAACTGTCGAAGGAACTGTCGAAACGCGCGACCGGTAAGACGCTCTATATCCTTGATGAACCGACCACGGGTCTGCATTTTGAGGATACGCGCAAGCTGCTGGAAGTGCTGGATGAACTGTCTGACAACGGCAATACGGTCGTGGTCATTGAGCATAATCTTGATGTGATTAAAACCGCCGACTGGATACTCGATTTCGGCCCCGAAGGCGGTGACGGCGGCGGGATGATCGTCGCCACCGGCACGCCGGAACAGGTGGCGGATAATCCGGCCTCATGGACAGGGAAATACCTGAAGGACATTCTGGCGCGCCACCGTGAGCGGCATAAGGTCAGCGCCTAAGGTACATTACAAAAGCATTTGCCCTCCGGCCACATATGCGTGACCGGAGGGCAAATACCTTATGGCTGAACCACGATTGGTTAGTGCGCCAGCACCGCCAGCAGCAATAGCGCCACGATATTGGTGATCTTGATCATCGGATTGACCGCAGGGCCAGCCGTGTCTTTGTAAGGATCACCAACCGTATCACCGGTCACCGACGCCTTATGCGCATCGGAGCCTTTGAGGTGCTTGACGCCGTCCTTATCGACAAAACCATCCTCAAAGGACTTCTTGGCATTGTCCCAGGCACCGCCACCGGAGGTCATTGAAATGGCCACAAACAGACCTGTGACGATCACCCCAAGCAACATGGCCCCCAAAGCCTCAAATGCAGGCACTGCGCCACCGATCCAGTAAACCACCCCGAACAGCACCAGCGGTGACAATACGGGCAGCAATGACGGAATGATCATTTCACGGATCGCCGCCTTGGTCAGCATATCTACGGCACGACCATAATCAGGCTTTGAGGTACCCGCCACGATCCCCTTGTCTTCGCGGAACTGACGGCGAACTTCCTCGACCACGGCCTGAGCGGCACGACCAACGGCGGTCATACCCATGCCACCGAACAGATAGGGCAACAGGCCACCGATCAGAAGACCGACCACAACCCACGGCGATGACAGCGAGAAGGTCAGATTGCCCAGCCCCTCAAAGATACTTCCCGGCTTGGCATTGGCTGCGAAATAGCCCAGATCGGACGTATAGGCGGCAAACAGCACCAGCGCCCCAAGCCCTGCAGACCCAATGGCATAGCCCTTGGTAACGGCCTTGGTGGTATTGCCGACCGCATCAAGGGCATCGGTGGTGTGACGGACCTCCTTATCCAGCCCTGCCATCTCGGCTATGCCACCGGCATTGTCCGTCACCGGCCCAAAGGCATCAAGCGCCACAATCATCCCCGCCAGCGCCAGCATGGTCGTGGTGGCAATGGCAATCCCGAACAGGCCCGCCATCAGGTAACAGGAAATAATCCCACCCACGATGATCAACGCCGGCACCGCCGTCGATTCCATCGAAACGGCCAAGCCCTGAATGACATTGGTGCCGTGACCGGTAACCGAGGCCTGCGCAATCGAAACCACAGGCCGTTTGCCGGTCGCTGTGTAATATTCCGTCACGACCACAAAGCCTGCGGTTACCGCCAGACCGATCAGGCCGCAATAGAACAGGTGCAGGCCCGTAAAGCTGTGGGCAGCCCCGCCCGCCGTATATTCGATGACCCGATCAAACCCCAGTCCGGGTAGATAATTGATCACCGTCGCCAGAGCCGCTATCGACAGTACCCCCGTCGCCACCAGCCCCTTATACAAGGCTCCCATGATGTTTTGTGACTTACCCAGACGCACAAAGAAGGTGCCGATGATCGAGGTCAGGATACAGACCCCGCCAATAGCCAGCGGCAACAGCACCAGCGGTTGCAAGGCGTCGGATGCGGCAAAGAAAATGGTCGCCAGAACAATGGTCGCCACTATCGTCACCGCATATGTTTCAAACAGATCCGCCGCCATACCGGCGCAGTCACCGACATTGTCGCCGACATTATCGGCGATGGTTGCCGGATTGCGGGGGTCATCCTCTGGGATGCCGGCCTCAACCTTACCCACCATGTCGCCGCCAACGTCTGCGCCCTTGGTGAAGATACCGCCACCCAGACGGGCGAAGATCGAGATCAGGGACGCACCGAAACCCAGCGCCACCAGCGCATCGACAACGGTGCGGCTTGAGGTATCAAAACCCAGTCCTGCCGTCAGCAGGGCATAATAGCCCGCCACGCCCAAAAGTGCGCCGGACGCCACAAAAAGCCCCGTCACAGCACCGGCTGAAAAGGCGAGATTAAGCCCGCCGCTCAGGCTTTTTGAGGCCGCTTCGGCGGTTCTGACATTGGCGCGCACAGAAATCAGCATGCCCGCATAGCCTGCGGCACCGGACAACACCGCGCCGATCAGAAACCCGAAGGCCGCATACCGGCCCAGAAACACCCACGCCAATACAAAAATGACCACCCCGACAACGGAGATGGTCGTATATTGACGCTTAAGATAGGCAGCCGCCCCTTCCTGAATGGCAGCCGCAATTTCACGCATCCGGTCATTGCCCTGCGGCTGTTTCAAAAGACTAACCGTCTGTAAAACGCCGTATAGCAAGCCGATCACCCCGGCCAGTAAGACCAGTGTCAACTGATTGGACATTCGAAACCCCTGTATGTATCCGGTGACATTCTGACGTCACCTTACTTTTGCGTAACACTCAAAGCCGTATGGCCTTTTTTGACAAAAGCCATCCCGCTAACGTACAGGCCTGAACGCGATACATTTACTCTGGCACAAAGTCATACACTCAGGCCGTCTGAACTATTTACCCAAAACACAAACACCGTTTCCGGCAAACAGGATAGGTAATAGACACCTTATCCACTCAGGTGGATACCGGCGGCGAGTCGTGAGTCGTTTTGACAGGGAGAGGCACCGGCAGGCAAGAGTGCCAAAACTTACCGGAGCGCGCAAGTATTGGAATTTAAATAATAAACCCCGAAATTTCCGCATCGCAACAATGCAAAATTGCGACATTTCAACAAAGCCGACCGTCTTCGGTCAGGGGTTATTGCTGGCGGCGCTGGGGATTTTGCATCATGATTTCAACGGACTTGATCATGCCTGCACCAAGCACACGACCGAATACCTCGATCATGACCGGCTCAAACAGGGCCGGATCGATGCGGTCACGTTTTTCCCGCGTTGCAAAAGAATTGCGATGCGCCGCCCGTATCAGCGCATCCCGCAGGAAAGGCTCCTGAGTGGTAATCTTCAGCAAATCAGCCTTGGGCGTCAGATGAACATCCACGCTGATGAACACATAATTGACGATACGACCATCAAACACCACCGGTATGGCCACCGGCGCAATACGCACATATTTCTTGTTGGCATTGCCATCCGCCTTAGGCGGCGCAGCCGCGTGCAGGCTTACCGGCAACAGGGCAAGCGCAGCAACCAGCAGTGTACGGCGGTCAGTGTGTCTGATCATGCCTTCTGTCTTAGGCTATAATGGTTGAAAAGCTCTAAAGCGGGTGAATAAAACCCGTAACATCCGTTTCAACAAGGCGGTTGTCCGAATACAGACGCACCAGAGGCGTTTCCGATTTCACGCAAACGCCGATTTCGCTGAAGCCTGCGGCGCGGAGCACTTCGGCCCCCATTTCATTGGCGGTGCCAAATATCTGATAGT
>JASGFL010000077.1:0-14565 GCA_047605545.1 Asticcacaulis sp.
TTGAGTCACGCCGGTAACCTTACCGGCCCTGTGGGGATATAGACGTGCCGGTTGCTACCATGACTGCGAAAACGAACAATAAACGCGCACTGAAGCTGGGTCTGATGATTCTGGCTTCGGTGGCCAGCGTGGGGGTCATGAGCGGCTGTGCGAACAAGGGCGGGCAGCAGACCCGTCTGGTGTACGAAGAACGCCCCGTAGAGCAGCTTTATAATACCGGTATGCGTCGTCTGGACGAGCGTAACTGGAAAGAAGCTGTCGATTATTTCCAGGAAGTTCAGCGTCAGCACCCCCATTCGGAATGGGCGCGCCGTTCGATCATCATGGAAATCTACGCAAACTATATGGGCAATAATTACAACGAATCGACCGCTGCGGCCGAGCGTTTTATCAAGCTCTATCCCGGTTCGGATATGACGCCTTACGCCTTCTATATGCGGGCGGTGAACTATTTCGAGCAGATCGTCGATATCGGACGCGATCAGGCCTATACCGAAACGGCTCAGGCCTATCTGCGTGAAGTGGTGCTGCGCTATCCGGGCACCGAATATTCGCGCGATGCCTCGGTTAAGCTCGACATGGTCTATGACCAGCTGGCGGGTAAGGAAATGGAAATTGGCCGTTTCTACCTGCAACGTAATCAGCCTTTGTCGGCGGTAGGGCGCTTCAAAACCGTCATCACCACCTATCAGACCACCAGCCATGCGCCTGAGGCGCTGTATCGTCTGGTTGAAGCCAATCTGATGATGGGCATTGTTGACGAAGCCAACCGTAATGCGGCGGTGCTGGGTTATAACTACCCCGGTGATCGCTGGTATCGTTCGGCCTATGATCTGATGCAAAAGCACGGGCAGGCGCTTGAGGTCAAGCCGGTGGCCGATGGTGCCAAGGGGCCGGAACCAATCAGCACAGAAGCAGAACAAAAAGAGAAAAAAGGCTGGCTAAGCCGGATGAATCCGTTTAAGTCCTAAGGTGATAAGGCGCATCTGAACCGGCTGTTGCGGTTTGGATGTCTGGTAAATAACCTCACCTGCGCAGGATGCCATGCTGACACGTCTGACGATACAGGATGTTGTCCTTGTTGACCGGCTTGATCTGGATATCCGTCGGGGCCTTAGCGTCCTGACTGGTGAAACCGGTGCCGGTAAATCCATTATTCTGGACTCGCTGGGATTGGCGACCGGCGCGCGTGGCGATGCCGGTCTTATACGCGCCGGTGCGCCTCAGGCGGCGGTCACGGCGGAATTTGATCTGCCGACCGGTCACGGCTTGTATGATTTCCTTGAGGAAAAGGGGCTGGCGCTTGAGGCCGGTGAGCCTTTGTTACTGCGCCGTGTCGTTAACCGCGATGGGCGTTCCAAGGCCTTTGTCAACGATCAGTCGGTGTCGGTAAGTGTACTGAAGGCACTGGGCGACAGTCTGCTTGAGGTGCATGGTCAGCACGAAACCGTGGGCCTGCTCGATCCGCGTACCCATGCGGCCATGCTGGATGCCTATGGTGATTGTGCGGCGGAAAAGGCGGCGGTCAGCACGGCTTACCGAACGCTTAAGGCGCTTAAGGATCAGTTCCGTGATTTGCAGGCGCGATCCGAACGCGCCGCCGAAGAGGTTGAAGAACTGACGCATCGTCTGTCAGAGCTTGATCGCCTTGATCCGCAGCCTGACGAGGAGGCACAACTGGCGACCGAACGGTCGTTGCTGGGGGCCTCTGAGCGGGCGCTTGAGGACATTACCGAAGCGCGTACGACCGTGGGCGGCGATCAGCTATCCCAGCGACTGGCCAAGGCGTTTCGCGCACTGGATCACGCCCGTAGCCGCGCCCAACAGGCCGGTGCCAGCGAAGGTCATGCGGTGCTTAAGGCGTTATCCGAAGCCGCTGAGGCGCTGGATCGTACGCTGATTGCTGCGGATGAGGCGCTGGCGCTGATGGATGCGGCGGCGGATGCGCTGGATGTGGAACCGGGGCGTCTTGATCGGGTTGAGGAGCGTCTGTTTGCTCTCAGGGCTATGGCGCGCAAGCTGAATGTGCTGGTCGAAGATCTGCCGGCGACGCGGGTGAAAATGGCCCATGCCTTAAGCGAAATCGAAGATGCCGAAGGGGTGCTGCGTAAACTGGGGGCCGAAGTCTCTCAGGCGCAATCGGCGTTCTTTGTGGCTATCGAAGCGCTGAGGGCCAAGCGGCAGGTGGCCGGTGAGGCGCTGGCGGCGGCGGTGATGGCGGAACTGACGCCATTGAAGCTCGATAAGGCCGCGTTTCGTGTTGATATTCGCGCGCTGGAGGCGGACCGTTACACGGCTCAGGGCGGTGATCAGATTGCCTTTGAGGTGCGCACCAACCCCGGTGCCGACTGGGGCGGTATGGCAGCGATTGCGTCCGGCGGGGAACTGGCGCGGTTTGCACTGGCGCTCAAGGCCGCGCTGGCGTCACGCGGTGACGAAGGCGTAGCGGGGCCGGTGATGATCTTTGATGAGGTCGATCAGGGGGTTGGCGGGGCTGTGGCCGATGCTGTGGGTCTGCGTCTGCGGAAACTGGCGGAAACCTCTCAGGTGATTGTCGTGACCCATTCCCCTCAGGTGGCGGCACGTGGCGATCAGCATCTTAAGGTGTCCAAATCCGAGGTGGACGGCGCGGTGCGGTCTAAGGTCGTGGCCTTAAGCGCCGATGAGACCTTGGAGGAACTGGCGCGGATGTTGTCGGGGGCGGAAATCACGCCTGAGGCGCGTGCGGCGGCGCTCAGATTACGTCAGCCGGTAGGCGTCTGATACGTTTCGCCGGTCGTGAAACGGTGCTAAACGAATCCCATGAGCACCGATGAAATACCTTTAGTCGCCAAAGAGCGGCATGGTTTCCTGTCCGCAGAGATAAAGCGTCACCGTGCGCTTTATTACAATGCCGAGACACCTGAGATTACTGACGCGGATTATGACGCGCTTGAGGGCGAATTGCGCACCCTTGAGGACCAGTATCCGACGTTGAAAACCGTCGATAGCCCGACCGAACAGGTGGGGGCGGAAATCAGCACCAAGTTCGCACCGGTAACACATGGCGTGCCGATGCTGTCGCTGGATAATGCGTTTGCACCTGAAGATGTGCGCGATTTTGAAAAAAGCATTCGCCGGTTCCTTAAGCTGCCGGACACCGAGGTTCTGGCCTATGCGGCGGAACCTAAGATCGATGGTGTGTCCTGTTCGCTTTTGTATGTGAATGGTGAGCTGAAACGGGCGGCAACGCGTGGCGACGGGCGCACCGGCGAAGACATCACCGAGAATGTGCGCACTATTAAGGACATACCGGCGCGTCTGTCCGGTTCGGGTCATCCTGAGCGCATCGAAATTCGTGGCGAGGTCTATTTCCCGCTTGCGGCGTTTCAGGCCATGAATGCGGCCGCGCTTGAGGCGGGCAATAAGGTGTTTGCCAATCCGCGTAATGCGGCGTCAGGCGCCTTGCGGCAGTTGGATGCGAGCATAACCGCGTCGCGGCCGCTGCATTTTTTTGCCTATACTTGGGGTGAGGTTATTGGGGGTGAGGGGAGTAACCCCGATTTTGCCGCTACGCAATCCGAGGCCCTGCAAAGGTTCCGTGACTGGGGCATGGTGGTTAATCCGCGATCTGCCTGTGTTGAGGGCGTTGATGGGTTGATAGAGGTCTATGAGGGGCTGCAACGCGACCGGTCGGGGTTGGGGTACGATATTGACGGCGTGGTCTATAAGGTCGATCGGCTGGATTATCAGCGGCGTCTGGGGTTTGTGTCGCGTTCGCCGCGCTGGGCCATTGCGCATAAATTTCCGGCTGAGCAGGCGCTGACGCATCTCAGAGGGATAGATATTCAGGTCGGTCGTACCGGCACCCTGACGCCTGTGGCGCGGCTGGAGCCGGTCAATGTCGGGGGCGTGGTGGTGTCGAATGTCACCTTACACAATGCGGATGAAATCGCGCGCAAAGACGTGCGAGTGGGCGATCTGGTGCGGGTGCAACGTGCCGGTGACGTGATCCCGCAGATCGTCGGTGTCGAGCTGTCTGAACGGCCTGAGGGGGCTGTGGAGTTTCAGTTCCCTATGGTGTGCCCCTGTCCGCTACAAACACCTGTGGTGCGTGAAACTAACCTTAAGGGCGAAGACGGCGTGGCGCGGCGCTGTAGCGGCGAACATGCCTGCCCGCATCAGAAGATCGAATATCTGAAATATGTCGCCGGTCGTAAAGTGCTGGATATTGAAGGCTTGGGTGAAAAGCAGCTTCAGTTGTTTATCGAAAAAGGCCTGATCAGCGAACCGGCGGATATTTTCAAGCTTGAGGCACGCGACAAGACCTCACTGACGCCGATCCGTAACTGGGAAGGCTTTGGTGAGGTCAGTGCGCGTAATCTGTTTGCCGCCATTGAGGCGCGGCGCGATATATCACTTGAGCGCTTTATTGCGGCACTGGGCATCAAGGGGGTCGGTGAGACGACCGCACGGCTTCTGGCGCGGGCCTATGGTTCGGAAACGGCATTTCGTGAGGCTTTGACGGCACTGGTGGCCGGTGACGAAGAGGTGCGGGCGGGCCTTAGTGAGATGGATCAGATCGGGCCGTCCTCGGTGGCGGCCTTAGTCGATTATTTTAGCAATCCCTATAATCAGGCGGTCTATACCAATCTGGTGGCCGAGTTGCGTGTGCGTGAGGCCGAAGCCGTGGCGGTGACCTCAAGCGTATCGGGTAAGACCGTGGTATTTACCGGCACCTTAGAGCGCATGGCCCGCGACGAAGCCAAGGCGCAGGCCGAACGGCTGGGGGCCAAGGTTGCAGGGTCTGTGTCGAAAAAGACCGATATTGTCATTGCCGGACCGGGGGCCGGATCGAAATTAAAAAAGGCTGCCGAACTAGGGGTAGCTGTTATGACCGAGGACGAATGGCTGGCTTTTATTGGCACCTAAAGGACTGTTTTCTGGCCTGCAAAGTCATGCTTTCTGCGCATTCCGTGGCTCTCGTACTTTAGTACGCTGCGCTACGGTTCTCGAAAGCAAAACTTTTCGGCACAGACTCCAATCCTTTTGATGCCAAAAAACTAATTATTGGAGTTGATTATGAAGTTAAATGAACAGGTCGTCATCGTAACCGGCGCAGGGCGCGGTTTGGGGGCAGCGATTGCCCGTGCCTTTGCCCGCGAAGGGGCCAAGGTGGCGATCAATTACCGCAACAGCCGCGAAGCCGCTGAGGCCTTGGCGACTGAGTTGGGTAGCAACACAAAGGCGTTTCAGGCCGATGTGCGCGACCTTGAGGCGGTCAGGCGTATGGTGGCCGAGGTGACGGCGCATTTTGGTGCGCCGACGACGGCCATACATAATGCGCTGACCGACTATAGCTTTAACGGTGATGCCCGCGAAAAGATCGACACGCTGGAATATAGCCACATTGAGGCTCAGGCCCATACGGCGGTTGGCGGGGCGCTCAATCTGGCCAAGGCCGTGCATCCGGCAATGAAGGCGGCAGGCTTTGGCCGCATTGTCAGCATCGGCACCAATCTGGTGCAAAATCCGGTCGTGCCTTATCATGACTATACGGCGGCAAAGGCCGCGCTTTTGGCGCTTACGCGTACGCTAGCGGCGGATCTGGGGCCGGACGGGATTACGGTCAATATGGTGTCAGGCGGGCTTTTGCGCACCACCGAGGCCAGTGCCGGTACGCCTGAGGCGGTGTTTGATCTGATTGCCGCTTCGACGCCTCTGCGCCGTGTGACGACGCCCGAAGAAGCTGCGGATGCGGTGGTGTTTTTCGCCAGTCCGTGGGCGCGTTCAGTGACGGGACAAAACCTGATCGTCGATGGCGGCCTAGTCTTCGGTTAATTGTGTTCGGTTAATGGTTTCTGGCGTCTCTTGTGTCTCAGCGGCACAAGAGACGCCATAGTTTTATTTGCCGATCAGTACCACGCCTTCGCGGCGAGGGTCGGCACCGCCATCGATACGGTCAGGGTAGAACATCACGCCGTGCAGGCCTGAATTTTCACCGGCGACTTCCTGAATGTCGTAGCCCATATCTTTGAGAGATTGGGTGACATTGGCCGGCATCAGGGCGGCTTCGATGCGGATGGTGTCGCCGCGCGCCACGACATTGGGGAGCGCCACGGCTTCGGGCATCGACAGACCCCAGTCCAGCACGCCGATCAGGGCCTTGAAATTATAGGCCAGAATGGACGAGCCGCCGGGTGAACCGACCATGCCGATCAGCTTTTTGTCCTGATCGAAGATCATCACCGGTGACATGGATGAACGCGGGCGTTTGCCGCCTTCGACGGCATTGGCGGCCTTATGACCGTCCTTATCTGTCGGGGCGAAGGAGAAGTCCGTAAGTTGGTTGTTGAGGAAGAAGCCGCCAACCATGCGGCCCGAACCGAAATAGCTTTCGACCGAGGTGGTGACGCTGACGGCGTTGCCGTAGCGGTCACGAATAACAAAGTGCGAGGTGCCGGCCGGTTCCATAGTCTTGTCTTCGGCCCAGGCGATAGCGTTTGACGGCTGGCCATAGGTCGGCGTCGGTGAGGCCTTATTGGGTGTGATGGTCGCGGCGCGTATGCTGACATAGGCCGGATCGAGCAGGCCTTTGAGCGGCACGGAAACAAACTCAGGGTCGGCCATATACTGATCACGGTCGGCATACATCAGGCGCTGGGCCTCGATGATGATTTGCCAGCCACGCGGATCAGACGGACCATAGTCTGCCATAGGAAAGCGTTCGGCGATTTTCAGCGCCTGAAGCAGTGACGGTGCAGACGAAGGCGGCAGGGGCACGCAGATAATATAAACGCGATAGGTCTCACACAGGGCTTCGTCTGATTTAGGGAAGTAGGACTTGAAGTCGTTCTGAGTCAAAGCGCCTGCGGGGGTGCCTTCGGAGGTGCGGGCAATGATGGCGTCAACCAGTGGCCCTTCGCGGAAGATCACCGCGCCCTTATTGGCCAGTTGGCGCAAGGTGGTGGCATAGGCAGGGTTTTTCAGAATGTCGCCGGTCTTTTTCAGCCCGCCCTGACCGTCGGCAAAATAGGCCTTGAGGTCTGCGGCATTGTTTTGGGGCAGGCGCGTTTGGGTCAGGTAGTCGCCCAGTCGCGGCGATATGGCAAACCCGTCTTCGGTCAGCTTGACCGGTGTATCGAACAGGTCTTTCCACAACAGACCACCATGCGCTGATTGCGCCTTTTCCAGCATAAGCATCACGCCGGGGACTCCGGTGGAGCGCCCTGACAGCATGGCATCAACGAAGGGCAGGGGCGTGCCATTGTCCTGAAGGAACCAGTCGCCATTGGCGGCCTTAGGGGCCGTTTCGCGTCCATTATACTGCGTGACCTTACCGGTTTCGGCGTCATAATAGACCATGAAGGCCCCGCCGCCGATGCCTGAGCTTTGCGGCTCGACCAGACCCAGTGTCGCCTGAACCGCTACGGCGGCATCAACGGCGGTGCCGCCACGTTCCAGAATTTTCATTCCTGCATCAGCCGCCAGCGGATTGGCAGCGATGACCACAGGAGCGACGCGTGGTGTTTGTTCGGACGGAACGGAGACGCAGGCGCTCAGGCCAATAAGGGAAAATGACAGAAGAATACGGGTAAGCATGGCAATGGTTTCTGTTTGAAAATAGGCTTGATGGTCCTTTTCATGGGCCTCGGCGGACAGACTTTCAACAGGAAAACAAAAAAAATAGACAAAAGTGCCATTAAACGGCTTGCCTTTGTAATCTGTTGAGACTAATTGTCCGGCCCTCGCTACTGACCTTCTGAAGGGCGGCGGCGATAGGAAAAAATGCGCACTCGTAGCTCAGCTGGATAGAGCATCAGACTACGAATCTGAGGGTCAGGAGTTCGAATCTCTTCGAGTGCGCCATTTCCCTTTTCCAATAAAATCAGCCCCCTGCGGGGCTTTTTTTATGCCTGATACTCTGAGGCGCCGGATTTGGTGTGGTGCAGGGCATTGGTGGCCTTAGTGAAGCCGATAAGCTCTGGGGTAGTGTTCGGGGCGGTGAGGCAGGTATTCATCCGAAAACCGTGCGCCGGAAGATTCCGGGGGGATATAACGGGCGGGGCGGAAAAATTGCCGAAAAATAGAAAAAAACATCCCTTAGGCTGAATTATTTGACCTGAGAAACGTCTTAACTGATATGGAGGCGGATTATGCGTCTGCCTCGCAGGTGCAGCGGGTGTCTTTGTCATCGCCCTTCTGCGTCCGGTCATATTACGGAGTAAGATATAGTGTCGGATGTTATTGAAAATGAGAGCCGTGCAAAACGGTTAAAGGGTCTTACGACGGACACGCATGAGAGCCTCGATAAAACCATCATGGCAAAAGAACCGTTTGCCAGTGTCGAGAACTATGCCCGCTTTCTGAAGGTGCAATACCTTTTCCACCGTGACATTTACGCGCTCTATGATGACGCGGCACTTGATGCGCTTTTGCCTGATCTTCAGGGGCGTCGCCGTTTTGATGATATCGCGCAGGATATTGCCGATGTCGGGGCAGAACTGCCCGCCGCAGACGGCGAACCCTATTTCCATGCCGGTAAGATTGACCTGCCGACGGCTCTGGGCTGGCTCTATGTAGCCGAAGGCTCAAATCTGGGGGCAGCGTTCCTTCTGAAGTTCGCGGCCAAGCTTGGGCTTGATGCCAGCAATGGTGCACGCCATCTGGCACCCGCAGATGAGGGCCGTGGCCTGCACTGGAAGACCTTTACCAAGGCGCTGGATGAAATTCCTTTGACACAGGAAGAAGAAGACCGCGTCACCGCCGGTGCCAAGACCGCTTTCATACGCGTGCATGGGCTGGTTAAGGCCCAGTACGAAGTGTAGCGTTATGTTTGAGGCCACCCTGCCCATGACGGAGGTTAAACAACCTTCCCTGACACCGATGATGCTGGACCAGCGTCACAAAGCCAAATCCCGCTGGGGGGCGGGATTGGTATGTGCCGTCGCCCTGCATATTGTTCCGGTAGTTGTTGTGACCTACTGGAAGGTGTCTACGCCGGATCCGATACTGTTTGACGAGCCATCGATTGCGGTCGAAATGGTTCAGCTTCAGGCCCCGCCCGAGCCGCCTTCGGAGCAGCCGGAAGGCCCGAAGCAGGTTGAGGCGGCCGCGTCAAAAGCCAAGCCAAAGCCGGTTGAGCGGATCATAACCCAGACCCTGCCGACGGATGTGGAGCCTATCCCTGCGCCACCGCCCGTACCGGAAGTGTCGCCAACTGTAGATTCAACACCGGCCCCGCAAACCACGGCCCCTGTGTCGCGGCCTGCACCTCCGGCCCCTTCGGCATCCAGTTCGCCACAAACCTGGCAAACCAAGCTGATGAGCCACCTGGAGCGTAACAAGCGTTACCCGTCCGAAGCCCGTTCGCGGCGTCAGCAGGGGGTTGTTTGGGTACGTTTCTCGATGGATCGTGAGGGACGTGTTCTGAGTTCAAAGGTGGATCGCTCTTCGGGTCATGCGGCCCTTGATCGTGAAGCGCTGAATATGCTCAAACGCAGCGTGCCCCTGCCTAAGCCGCCGGAAGAGGTTTCTGGTAATCCGATTGAAATCACTGTACCGGTTGAATTCTTCATCCGATGACAGGATGGCTTTTTTTTAACGCGATTGTTGCGAATTAATCTCAATTGCGTTAGGGCTGAGGTCACAGGTTTAAAGCGATAGGTTACCGGCGCACTGTTGTTTATGTCTAATTCTGTTCTGCTTTCCCGATTGCTGATTTCCGAGCGGCCTTCGCTGATAAGGCTCGCCAGACGCATTGTGGGTAATCTGACCGCAGCAGAAGATGTCACCCAAAGCCTGTGGTTCAAGATTCAGCGGGTCGAAGACGATCCGCCGATCCTGAACCCCAAGGCCTATCTGTACCGTCTGGCGTCCAACTTGGCGACGGATCGTCTCAGGGCCGACCGGCGTCATGCTGCCCTGTTTGAAAATGGCGAGTTGCCCGACGCCGAAGCGCCGGTAGCAACGGCCGAGCGGGCGCTGATTGACGAGGAGCGCTTGCAGATTGTGCTGGCCGCTCTTGATGACCTCAGTCCGCAGTGCCGTGAGATTTTTCGCTTACGCAAATTCGAAGATATGGCGGTCGATGACATAGCGTCCCGTATGGGACTGAGCCGCAGCATGGTCTTCAAGCACCTGCGTTCCGCACTTTTGCACTGTGAAGCGCGGTTGTCAGAAATCCAGTGAGCAAAAGCACCTGACAGGCTACACAGTTTGCCTGTGGCGGGCGTCATAAGATATGAACACAGGCAATAACATTCACACAAATCCCTATGCGCGGGCCAATGCGCGGGCAGAACAGGGCAGATATTGGACAAGGCGGATATGACGCGACCTCAAACGGTTGAGACAGATGCAGGCACTGCCGGACATATCCGGCAGGTAGCCGCGCGCTGGCTGACTGAGCGCGACGCCGGTATCCTGTCGCCTGCGCAGGCGGACGAAATGACGCGTTGGCTGGATTCGGATGTGCGCCACAGGGCGGCTTTCGAGCGTATGGAGACCGTCTGGGCGCAGATGGGGGCCGAGCCGATTGAAGACGCGCTTGAGCGGCAGCGTCACAAGGGCCGTCAGCGTTTCATGCAGATGGCTGGTGCGGCTATGGCGGCCTGTCTGGCGCTGGTGATTGCCGCAGCGGCCTATGATGTGCCGACGCGGCTTGAGGCCGACTATATTGCCGCAACGGGTGAGACGCGTCAGATCCGCCTCGAGGACGGTTCGGTGCTGCACCTCAACAGTCAGGCGGCAGTGGCTGTCGATTACAGCGCAGATCAGCGCAAGGTGCGTCTGCTCAAAGGAGAGGCGGCCTTTACGGTTGCTAAAGACGCCTCACGTCCGTTCAGGGTTGAGGCCGGCAAAGGCTCGACCACGGCCTTGGGGACAGAGTTCATTGTCCGCACGGATAAGGGACAGCATCAGGTATTTGTCACCGAACACAGCGTGCGCGTCGCATTGGGTACGCAGCAGGTCACGATTGCCGAGGGCGAGGGCGTGGACTATGGGGCGCAGGGCTTAAGTCCGGCCTACAGACTTGAGGTGTCGGATGCATCGGCATGGATGCGCGGGCGTCTGGTGTTTGCTGACCGGCCTATGGCAGATGTGGTGCGTGAACTGAACCGCTTCCATAAGGGGCGTATTCTGATTACTTCGGACGCTCTGGCGCAGCAGCGTTTCAGTGGCTCGTTCCGCACGGATGATACGCAGGCCGCCCTTGGGGCCATTGAAACGGCCCTGAATATCCGTGCAACACGCCTGCCCGGTGGGCTGGTTCTGCTGCATTTGTAAAAAAAAGCATCAACCCATTACACAGTCCCGTGCGTGGGGCGTCTCTTAATATTGAGGGGCATTCGCAGATGGTGCGTGATGCCTGTTTTGTTCAGGAGACGGTTAAGATAATGGGTTCGGTTAAAAACAGCACAGGGCTGCGCGGGGTTCTGGCATCCTGCCTGCTGGCCACTACGGCGCTTTCAGGTTTTGTGGCTTTGCCGGTGATGGCGCAGGCGCAGTCGGCACGCAGCTATGATATTCCGGCAGGGGGCCTGACGCAGGCGCTGAACCGCTTTTCCGAGCAGGCGGGCATTGAGCTGTTCTACAGCGCAGAACTGACGCGCGGTGTGTCGTCTAAGGGCCTTAAGGGCACCTATGGTTTGTCGGATGGTCTGTCGCGTTTGCTAGCAGACACGGGCCTGACCTATCGCCAGACCGGCGCGACGGCCTTTACGCTTGAAAAGGCACCGGCGGCTTCGGGCGCGATGCAACTGGGGGCCATTCGCGTTGAAGGCTCAACCAACAGCGCCGGTGGCGTCATTTCAGGGCAGGGCGGGATTTCCGCCGAAGGCTTTGACGCCGACAGTCCCTATGCCACGGCGGGTTCGGTCAGCCATATTACGCGCGAACAGATTCAGCGTATCCCGCCAACCTCAACCGGCGACATGTTCATCAGCACGCCGGGCGTTATTTCTGCGGGCAACCGTAATGGTCAGTCGCTTGATCTGAACATCCGTGGCCTTCAGGGCATGAACCGCGTGGCGACCCTTATTGACGGCGCTTCGCAGACGACCTCTACCTATCGCGGTTATGGTGGTTCCAGCAGCCGTACCTTTGTTGATCCAGACCTGATCGGCGGTATTGACGTCAGCAAAGGCCCTTCGGACAGCGCCTACGGGGCCGGTGCCATGGGCGGCGTGGTCAATATGCGCACCCTGATCGCTCATGATCTGGTGGGGGAAGGCAACCGTTTCGGTTTCCGCTTCCGCGCCGGTTTAAGCGACAACAATGTCGATCCGTCGCCTCAGTCCAATGTCAATCAGGTGCAGCAGTTCGGGCGCGATCGCGGCCTGACGACAGATGCGCGTAACATCAGCCTGACCGGTGCCTATAAGGGCGATCGTTTTGAATTTGTTGCGGGCTTTGTTGAGCGCGTAAACGGCAACTATTATGGCGGTAAGAACGGTAATGCGACCGTGCCGCTGGTTAGCCCTCAGGGGGCAACCTCCTATCATCGCTTCACCCGCTATCTGGAAGGCGGGGAAATCTTCAACACCTCGCAGGATACGCAGTCGGTACTGTTGAAGGGGACAGCACGTTATGGCGACGGCCATGCCCTTGAGCTGGGCTATATCCGTTATGACAGCAAGTATGGCGAAGAATATCCGGATGCCAACAATCCCTTCAGCCAGTGGGCATGGATTGCGCAGGAGCCGATCAGCGAGGTTCTGTCGAACGTCTATACGGTTAAGTATCGCTGGAAGCCGGCAGACAGCCGTCTGATCGATCTGCATGCTGAGGCCTGGGTCAGCGATATCGAGGACTTCTGGGCGACCATGAACAGCCAGACCTCAAGCGTCACCAGCGGCGTGGATATCTGGAACCGTTCGTTCCTGAGCACCGCTTTGGGTGAACTGAGCCTGAAATACGGTGGGCAGTACTCGGTCGAAGATACGGCCCAGAGACGCAGAACACCTACTATTTACACTGACAACACCGCCTTTGACGGTAAGCGCCACGTCAGCCGCGCCTATGTCAATGCCGATCTGGACGTAAACGAGTGGGTGCGCCTGTCGGGTGGTCTGAGTCAGGAAGCGTTCCGCACACGCGGGACCAACTGGCGCAATCAGGCTCCGTTGAGCCTGCGCGGTGATCGTCTTAATCCGCGTCTCGGTTTAACCGTAACGCCTGCGGAAGGTGTGCAGGTATTTGCGACCTATGCCGAAGGCTGGCGCCCATCTACATTGCGTGAGACGCTGCTGGACATGGACAACCTGATCCGTCCGAATCCGGAACTGCGTCCTGAACAATCCCGCAGCGTCGAATTCGGCGTCAACTTCCTGCGTGAAGGCGTATTCGGCGACGATCGTCTGAAGCTCAAGCTGGCCTATTTCGACAACCAGTACGAAGACTTCATCATGCGCGAGTATGGGACGAACTTTGGTCTGACGACCAACTATCGCACCTATACCAACATTCCCGAAGTGCAGTTCCGCGGCTTGGAGCTGATGTTCGGCTACGACTATAAGAACCTGTTCGTTGAAGGGAACGTCAACCGCTACACGGATGTGCGTTTCTGTAATGAGACCGGCGACAACAGATTTGTCATCTGCGACACCGCCACCAGCGGTGAAGACTATGGCTCTCAGGCCGTGCCGCCACTCTATGCCGGTAGCCTGACCTTTGGTGGGCATTTCCTGTCGGACAAGCTGACGATCGGTGCGCGTACGGTGTTTGCCGGTGAGCGGGCAATTGGTCGTAAGAGCCTCTCCAACAGTTTGGTGGCATCGGAATGGAAGGCCTATGAGATCTATGATCTGTTCGCCAGCTATGACGTCAATGACAACCTGACCATCAGCTCCAGCATCGAGAACGTCGGCAACCGCTTCTATATGGATGCCCTGACGCGCGCACGTACGCCGTCTCCGGGCCGTACCTTCCGTCTGAGCCTCACCAGCCAGTATGGTGGCCCGAAGAAGGTCGGCAACCGTCCGCAGGCCCTCGGCTACGAAAGCCGTCTGGGTGAGTTTGATGGTGACTGGTCGGGCTTTTATGCCGGTATCGTCGGCGGAAGCCTGAATGCCAAATCTGAGTCAACGGTTGTGCTGGGTAACGGCACGGCTACGGCAGAAGGTCGGAGCGTTCAGAATGACGGCGTGCAGGCCGGTATCGCCGGTGGTTATAACTGGCAATTGCCGAACCGCATCGTGCTTGGGGTCGAGGCTGATCTGACGGCCGGTAGTGTGGATGGGGCCTACAGCGCTCTGTCAACCGAGCGTCCGACCTTGCGTCAGGCTGTTTATCGTAGCGAAAACCCTCTGTACGGCAGCCTTCGCGGGCGTGTGGGCTATGCGTTCAATCGCACGCTGGTCTATGGTTCGGCTGGTCTTGCGGTGGCCCATTCGGATCAGACACGTACGCAGTATATCGGCGCTACGGCCAGTTCGGCACCGAACCTTACACGTGAGTCCTTCACTGAGACCGAAAAGCTGACCCGACTGGGCTGGGTTGCCGGTCTTGGGGCGGAATTTGCCCTGAGCAACAAATGGTCGATCCGCACGGAATACAGCCATAGCCGCTTCAAGGCCAAAGAGG
>JASGFL010000078.1:0-14406 GCA_047605545.1 Asticcacaulis sp.
AGCTCGGTGGTGGCGGCGGTGGTCGTTACAATGTGGAACAAAATTCCGATATCAACGTGACACCGTTCGTTGACATCATGCTCGTGCTGCTGATCATCTTCATGGTGTCTGCGCCTATGGCAACTGTGTCGATCAAACTTGACCTGCCGCCTGCGATCCCGAATCCTGAGCAACAGGAACAACCTAAGGATCCGGTCTTCATCTCGATCCAGGGCCCTGACGACATCTACATCGGCACCAACAAGACCTCGCTGCAAACCCTTGCGGCTGATCTTACGGTCGCTCTTGAGTCCCCGAACCCGCTTGATGAGCGCGTTCTGGTGCGCGGCGATGCCGACATCGAATATAACGACTTCATGTCGGTTCTGAACGTTCTTCAGGACAATGGTTTCTTCAAGATCGGCCTGATCAACGAAGACATCACCTAAGACTTTCGTCTTATCCGATTTCAGACACGCCGGAAGTTCACGCTTCCGGCGTGTTTTTTGTTATATGAGCCTATGACCGATTCTTCCGACGACATTGACGACGATGCCCCCGAAGGCGACATCCTGCGCTTTGACCTAAGCACGGATCAGGCTGGCGACCGATTGGATCGGGCACTGGTGCCGTTCATTGGCGACATTTCTCGCGCCCGTCTTCAGGCTCTGATCAGTGAAGGCCGCCTGACCCTTAACGGCGCAACCATTACCGACGGCAAGCATAAGGCAAAGGCAGGCACCTACAGCCTGACCATACCGGCCCCTGTTTCCGCCCTGCCGGAACCGCAGAACCTGCCGCTGACGGTGCTCTACGAAGATGCCCATCTGATCGTCATCGACAAGCCATCAGGCATGGCCGCGCACCCCGCCGCAGGCACGCCGGACGGGACACTGGTCAATGCCTTGCTCTATCACTGCGGCGACAGCCTGTCGGGCATAGGCGGCGTCCTAAGGCCCGGCATTGTCCACCGGCTGGATAAAGACACCTCCGGCGTCATGGTGGCCGCCAAATCCGATCAGGCCCACAAAGGCTTGAGCGAGCTGTTCTCACGCCATGATATTACCCGCGCCTATGAGGCCTTTGTCCGTGGCGTCCCGAAAGCCGCCTCAGGCACCGTCACCACACGCCTTGGCCGTTCGATGCATGATCGCAAAAAAATGGCCGTCCTGCGTCACGGCGGGCGTGAAGCCATTACACACTACCAGTTACAGGATGTCTTCGGCGACAAGCCCGTGGCCTCACACATCCGCTGCACTCTGGAAACCGGCCGCACGCACCAGATCAGGGTGCACATGGCCCATATCGGCGTCCCGTGCCTTGGCGATCCGGTTTATGGCTCCGGCGCACCGGCGCGCGCCGTATCTGACATTATCAAGGAACTGAACTTCACCCGTCAGGCCCTGCATGCCGCCCATCTGGGGTTCGTCCATCCTGTAACCGGCGAAAAGCTGTCGTTCGAGGCCCCCTTCCCCGAAGACATGGCCGAACTGCATGAAGCCCTGATGGCCCTTTAGGCCACAAATCGTAACCATTACGATTACTAATCAATCGATTTAGAATTTTCCGCCCTCAGAGGGCCTTTATTTTCGTCTAAGCCTTCCTACATGGAAAGGGTAGGCAATCGAAGGCCCGATGGGCGCACCTTTCCGGCTGCGTTTTCAACAGGGGATTTACGATGCCCAAAGACAAAACGACACAAGATACTGAAGGGGATACCATGACCAACACCGCTGTTATGAGCTTGCCTGCCATGACGTCGCTTGGGCCGGACGGCGGGCTGAACCGCTATCTGTCGGAGATCCGCAAGTTCCCCATGCTCGCCAAGGACGAGGAATTCATGCTGGCCAAGCGTTGGGCCGAGCACGAAGACCCCAAGGCCGCCCATAAGCTTGTCACCTCGCACCTGCGTCTGGTGGCCAAGATTGCTATGGGCTATCGCGGCTACGGCCTGCCGATCGGCGAAGTGATCAGTGAAGGCAATGTCGGCCTGATGCAGGCCGTCAAGAAATTCGATCCCGATAAGGGCTTCCGTCTGGCGACCTATGCCATGTGGTGGATCAAGGCCGCGATTCAGGAATATGTCCTGCGTTCATGGTCGCTCGTTAAGATGGGCACCACTGCCGCCCAGAAAAAACTGTTCTTCAACCTGCGTAAGGTGAAGTCGGAAATCAGCGCCCTTGAGGACGGTGATCTGCGTGCGGAAAACGTGGCCCAGATCGCCACCAAGCTGGGCGTGACCGAAGACGAGGTCATTTCGATGAACCGCCGCATGTCTTCGCCCGATTCGTCCCTCAACGCGCCTCTGCGTGCCGCCGAAGGTGACGCTGAGTGGCAGGACTGGCTGGTGGACGACAAGACCGAGTCTCAGGAAACGGTTCTGGCCGAATCCGAAGAATATAAACTGCGCATGAGCCTGCTTGAGGAGGCCATGGGCGAACTGAACGACCGTGAAAAGGTCATCCTGACGGAACGTCGCCTGAAGGACAGCCCGACCACTCTCGAAGACCTTGCCGAACGCTTTGGCGTCTCCCGCGAACGGGTTCGCCAGATCGAAGTCAGGGCCTTTGAAAAGCTGCAAAAGGCCATGACCGAAGCGGCTAATGCCTGATACGAAAAAGCCCCGCACACTGCGGGGCTTTTTTTATGCTTCAGGCGACCTTTGGCGGTTGCCGGTCTTCGATCTTGAACATTTTCGACAGCCTGCTGATTGGCGGCACCAACCCCTCCATGTCCGGCGGATCACTGCGCAGACAATGAAGCACGGTCTTAACATCCATCAGATAGGTCTCTGACTTTACGCGCTTGCATGCCGGCACCAGCACCTCAAGCTGCGCCATCATAGCTTTGCGCGCCTGCTGCGGGTTGCTTTCGTACTGACTGTGGGCCGCCCTGAGAATACGCACGGCCTGTTCAACCGGCTGCAGCTCTTCATTGACCTTATCCGACGACCGTTTGCGCTCACCGGCATATTCACCGGAATTGAACCTGCGGCGATCAGGGCCAACATAGCCCACGGCCTCAATCCACGGACGGCTTTTGAAAGCCACGTGCTCGACGCGATTACGGAAATCCGCCCAGGCGAAGGGCTTCTTCATAAATTCATCGGCACCGGCATCGCGGGCCTCACGCAGAAACGGGCCGATATAGGCCTCACCGAGCATCATAATGACTGGCGCCTTACGCGAAGGCGCATCCGACCGGCGCAGATTACGTGTAAATTCCGCCGCATGTGACACGTCCGGCTCATGTGCGCAGAAAATCAGGGTGAAGGTTTCCATATGCGCCTTATCCAGCGCTTCCTTACCGGTTTTCAGGTGCACCACTTCCCCGACCCCCAGCGCCCGCATCATCTCCATCAGCATGCGCGCATAGCCCACATTCGGCTCAAGCAGCAGGACATGCTTCAGGTGCGGTTTAAGCTTATTGAGCAATGCGGGTTCAACAAACACGCCGTCTGACCTCCAGTGTTTCTAATTGAGACTAACCCAAACCGGTAAATGACGGATTTACGCTCTGCAACCTGCAGAACTAAATGCAAAAAAATCCCGTGAGACTATCTCACGGGATTTTTGACAGTAGTCATAGCCTGACTCAGGCCCTAGTCCTGAAACAGATCACGCATCAGCCCGAAGCCTTTCAGCGAAAAGTGTACCGCGGTTTTCGCGGCCGAAAGGCGTCTGGTTAAAATCGATTCTGATGCGTGGCTCAGACCTTAGTCTTGAAACGGATCGCGCATCAGAATCGTGTCTTCGCGTTCCGGTGAAGTCGACAGAAGCGCCACCGGTGCACCGATCAGCTCTTCGATACGACGAACATACTTCACCGCATTACCCGGCAGGTCTTTCCACGAACGCGCGCCCTGCGTCGATTCCGACCAGCCCTCTAGCTCTTCATATACCGGCTCGATGGTTTCCTGCGCCTTGATACCCGACGGCAGATAGTCGATCACTTCGCCATTCAGCTTATAACCAACGCAGATTTTCAGCGTCTCAAGACCATCCAGAACATCCAGCTTGGTCAGGGCGATACCGTCGATACCGTTGATGGCGATCGACTGACGCGCCAGAACCGCATCCAGCCAGCCACAGCGACGGGCACGACCGGTGACGGTGCCGAATTCATGACCAATACGGCCGATACGCTCGCCGATCTCGTCAAACAGTTCGGTCGGGAACGGGCCGGAACCCACGCGGGTCGTATAGGCCTTAAGGATACCCAGCACATAACCTGCCGAACGCGGCCCCATACCCGAACCGGCAGCAGCCTGACCGGCCACGGTGTTCGAAGAGGTCACAAACGGATAGGTTCCATGATCGATATCCAGAAGCGCACCTTGCGCGCCTTCAAACAGGATACGCTTGCCTTCGTGCTTGGCCTTATCAAGCACATACCAGACCGGCTTGGCGAAGCTTAAGAGGCGCGGGGCAATTTCCCTCAGGGCCGACAGAAGCTCAGACTTGTTGACCTCAGCCAGATCAAGCCCGCGACGCAGCGCATTGTGGTGCGCCAGTACGCGATCAAGCTTGGTATCCAGCGCATCAAAGTCCTCAAGATCACCCACGCGGATAGCGCGACGACCGACCTTGTCCTCATAGGCAGGCCCGATACCACGACCGGTGGTGCCGATCTTGGCGGCGCCCGCAGCGGCTTCGCGCGCGGCATCCAGTTCACGGTGGATCGGCAGAATCAGGCAGGCATTGTCCGCCAGCACCAGCAGATCAGAGGTAATCTTCAGGCCTTGCGCTTCTACGCGGCCGATTTCATCGAACAAGGCCCAGGGGTCAACCACCACACCGTTGCCAATAACCGACAGCTTGCCCTGCACAACGCCCGAAGGCAGCAGCGACAGCTTGTAAACCTTACCGTCAACCACAAGGGTATGACCGGCATTGTGACCGCCTTGAAAGCGCACGACGACGTCTGCGCGATTGGACAGCCAGTCAACCAGCTTACCCTTACCTTCGTCGCCCCACTGGGCGCCCACTACGGTCACATTGGCCAAGGTTCTTACTCCGTATAAGCCGCATTACGCGCGCAAAAGCACCTGAGTTGTCCGGTTCAGGGACAACCTGCGGCGCGTCAAAATTTTCAGGCGGTTGCAGCCTGTAACCTACTAAGCATCGCTTGAAAAGCTATAAAAATCGGTAGTGAACGGATTAATTCAACCCGTGATCGTCCCGTCAGCTTTCAAAGCCGCAACCGCTTCGGCATAGCCCCACTCAAGCCACGGCAAAAGCGCTTCGATATCATCGGTTTCCACCGTTGAACCGCACCAGATGCGCAGGCCCGGAGGCGCGGCACGATAACCGGTGACATCATAGGCAACCCCTTCAATATCCAGCAAACTGCCGACCTTGGCCGCCAGTTTGGCCTGAACCTCAGACGGTTGCGCCTGCATTTCGGGTGCTACAAATTTCAAGCACACCGAAGTGGTCGAACGCGTCTCAGGCACTTCGGCCACAAAATCGATCCACGCGGTTTTTTCCACCCACTGGAACAGGGCCTCGGCATTACGTTCCGAACGCGACACCAATGCCTCAAGGCCGCCTTCACGCTGCCCCCAGCGCAGGGCATCCAGATAGTCTTCGATGATCAGGAACGAGAAGGTGTTGATCGCATCGCCACCTAAGATCGCCATATCGGCGCTATCTTTTTTCTTCAGACGCAGCACCTTGGGGATCGGACGACCGGAATCATAGCTGTTCAGACGCTCAACCGCCTTGGGCGAGAGAATCATTGCCCCGATACCGGCTTCGCCCCCCAGCGCTTTCTGGAATGAGAAGGTGATGACATCAAGCTTTTCCCACGGCAGATTCATGCTGAACGCCGCCGAAGTCGCATCACACAGCACCAGTCCCTGATGCCCGTTAAGGAAATCGCTATTAGGGACCTTCACGCCCGAAGTCGTACCATTCCACGGGAACACCAGATCGGCCTGAGGATCAATGCGCGACAGGTCAGGCAACTGCCCATAGGGCGCGCTCAGCACCTCGGCATCAAGCTTAAGATGCTCGGTGGCGTCATTGGCCCACAATTGCCCAAAGCTTTCAAACGCCAGAAGCTGCACCTTACGCGGCCCCAACAGGTTCCACATTGCCGCTTCGAATGCGCCGGTGTCCGAACCGGGGGTGAAAAACACCTGATAATTCGAAGGAATACCGAGAATCTCACGCGTCAGATCCAGCGACTGACGCAGACGACCTACGGTCGCTTTAGAACGGTTGGAACGCCCTACCGGCGCACTTTCGAGCGCCTGCACCGACCACCCCGGCCGCTTGGCCGTTGGCCCCGAAGAAAACCACGGACGTTCGGGCTTGATCGCAGGCTTAAGGGACATGGCGGATACCTTCGGTAACGGATAAACTTTCTGCCCGCTTTTGCGTCCAAACCCGCCTGAGGGCAAGCGAAAAAGATGAACCCATTATGAACCGTGCGGTTCAGGTTCGGTTCGGCTTGGGCATGTTTATATGGCTTCAACGCTGATGATCAGCGAGAGAAAAGGAGCCACACCATGAAGACGCATCTCAAAACCTTCGCCTTAGCCGCCGTTGCTGCTGTCTCTGTTGCCAGCCTGTCGGTTCCCGCTACGGCTGCCACCCACAACGATCACCGCTATGAGCGTCAGCAAGACCGCATTGACAATCGTGACCGTTCTGTTGATCGCCGCATCGACAACCTTGAATTCCGTATCAATCAGGGCCGTCGCACCGGCGCGCTTAACCGCAATGAGGTAAACCGCCTGAGCAATGATTTGCGCGACATCAAATCCCTGAGCCGGCGTTATGAACGTAGCGGTCGCGGCATAGACCGTCAGGAAGCCGCTGTGCTTGACCGTCGCCTCAACGCTCTGGAACATCGCCTTGTGGCTGAACTGCGCGACCGTCGCAACCTTGGCTACAGAAAATAAGATCGTAACGACGGAATTACGCCCTTACCGCCGTTAAACCCATACAGTCGCCGCTTCGCCCTCCATACGAACGGCGGCTCCTAAGGCGGACTCGCGAACGTGCCTCCCCCTCCCCCGGGCACAGGATAGCGGGTTCGCCATTTTTTTTCGCTCACGCTCAATTCGCTGCGCTGGGGAACGCAGTTCTATAAGACCCAGTTATGCTTTAACGGCCCGTGTCCGCCCCCAAGGCCAGGCGCATTGACAATCGCGCCCAGCACATACTCACGCGCTCTGGATACACTCTCCGCCAGCGGTAAATCTTTGCGCCAAAGCGCCGCACAGGCACTGGCCAGCGTACAGCCCGTGCCATGTGTATGCTCCGTTTCAATGCGCTGACTGGCAAAGCGAACCTCACCATCGGGGGTGATCAGCCAATCCACGACTTCATTGCCCTCGATATGCCCGCCCTTCATCAGCACGGCACCGGCCCCCATCTGCAAAAGGGCCTCACCGGCACGCTTCTGGCTGGCCTCATCCACCACCTTCAGTCCGGTCAGCACCTCAGCCTCAGGCGCATTAGGCGTCAGCAAACCCGCACGCGGTATAAGCACGCTGCGAATCGCCGATACCGCCTCATCCGGCAAAAGTGCATGCCCGCCCTTGGCCATCATCACCGGATCGATAACCTTAAAAGCCTCAGCCGCTTCATCAAGCAAGGCCGCGACCGTTTCAACCACACTGACCGTCCCCAGCATACCGGTCTTGACGGCATCGGCCCCGATATCCTCAAGGCAGGCACGCCCCTGCGCCGTAATAATCGCCTCAGGCACCGGAAACACATCCGTCACCCCCAGCGTATTCTGCACCGTCAGCGCCGTGATAGCGGTCATGGCATAGCCGCCCAGACAGGTCACAGCCTTGATATCGGCCTGTATCCCTGCCCCGCCCGAAGGGTCCGAACCGGCTATAATCAGTACGCGTTGCATATCCTGCGCTCCACCTGTGCTACGGTTAGGGGTAAATGGAATCATTCCGCTCAAAAGACAATGCCCCAAAGCACGACATGACCGACATCACCGCCCTTCCCACCGATTTAGCCCGTGGCCTGTATCGCCATTACAAAGGCCGTGACTATCGCGTCCTCGGTACGGCTCGCCACTCAGAGACCGACGAAATTCTGGTTCTCTATCTTCCGCTTTATCAGGAACAGCCACAGCTTTGGGTGCGCCCCCTGTCTATGTTCTGCGAATCCGTTCAGGCAGATACCGGCACCGTGCCGCGCTTTCGCTTCATCTCCGCAGACTGAGATTATCGCCCCTTGTCCACGCCCGCTTACTGGAACGAACTGGAACCTGACCTCTTCGCCGACAGCGACGACGCAATGGCCCGCGCCATGACGGGACGCACCATTATCTTCCGCTTAAACCAGATCAGCGCTCAGGACGAATTGCTGAGCTTCGAAATTCAGGCCGGCCGCGTCCTCCGCGCCAATCGCGCCGAAGGTCTTGTGATCGAACAGATGGGGCAAAAGGCCGGTGAAATCGCGCACCTGCCGCTGGTGCCCGATGCCTACACACTGGTAGCACGCGGCGTCTATACCCTCAGCGGCAATCATATGATCGAAGACCCCGATTTTCAGGCTGCCTTCGATATCTATCTGCCAAACTAGCCCAAAGCCTGCCTGAGCCTTAAGGCCTGTTTTATGGCCTGAACATCATGCACCCGCAGCATTTTTGCGCCCTGATCCGCCGCATAAAGATGCACCGCTATCGTCCCCCCAATACGCTCACCCACATCCGATGCCTGCGCCCCTTCGTGTGCCTCTAACGCAGCGATAAAACGCTTGCGCGATGCCGCCATTAACAAAGGAAACCCATGTGACGCCAGACGCTGGGTGGCGCGTATAAGCTTAAGATTGTGCTCCAGATTTTTGCCAAAGCCAATCCCCGGATCGAACCATATCCGGTCGCGCTGAACACCCGCCGCGATGGCTGCTTCGGCCCGCCCGATCAGATAGGCTTCGACCTCTGAGACCACATCCGCATACTGAGGCGCCGCCTGCATGGTGCGCGGCTCGCCCTTCATATGCATCAGAATGACCTGCCCACCCAACTCAGCCGCAACACTGAGGCTTTCGGGCGCATAGGTCAGGGCCGTGACATCATTCCAAATGTGCGCCCCCGCCTGAAAGGCCGCGCGCGCCACTTCGGGCTTAAGGGTATCAATGCTGATTTGCCCCTGCCACTCTGCCGCTATGGCCTCAATCAGCGGCACCACGCGGGCGATCTCATCGGCCACACTGACCGGTTCCGCCCCCGGACGGGTCGATTCCCCGCCAATATCCAGAACATCTGCGCCCTCGGCAATCAGCTTGCGCGCCTGTTCAAGCGGCACATAGGCCCCGCCGTCGGAGAAACTATCCGGCGTGGCATTCACAATGCCCATAATCAGCGGCACAGTTTGCGTCATGGAAAGAACCCTCTGCCTCGGGGCTAACGGGTGCAGGGCCTACTGGCCCTGCCCGATGCGCTTCACTTCCCACTGAAGCTCGATGCCGAATTTTTCCTTCACATCGGCGCGCACCGCTTCACCGAGACTTTCCAGATCTGCCGCCGTGGCATTATCGAAGTTAATCAGGAAGTTGGCATGCAGATCAGAGAACTTAGCGCCGCCAATAGGCTTGCCGCGCCAACCGGCCTTATCGACCAACTCCCATGCCGAATGACCCGCCGGATTTTTGAAGGTCGAACCACCGGTCTTGTCACGGATCGGCTGAGACTTTTCGCGACGCTCAGTGATGGCTTCCATGCGCTTGGTGACCTCGAACGGATCATCGTCCATGCCCTGAAACAAGGCTCCGACAAAGATCAGATCGCCCTGTTCGGCGCGGTCGGAATGGCGATAGCTATAGCCCATATCGCGGTTGGAAATCACCACGCGCTCCCCCTGACGGTTCAGGGCATAGGCCTCAAACAATACGTCCTTGGTTTCCGACGCATAGCAACCCGCGTTCATGACAATCGCGCCACCAATCGACCCGGGCACACCGCGATAGAACTCAAGCCCGCCGATACCGTTCTGCGCCGCCACCTTGGCGACATTGGCATCAAGTGCGGCGGCACCGGCATAGATACGCGCCTGCCCCTTGGCTTCGACCTTGGCAAAGTTCTTACCCAGACGGATAACCACGCCTTTGATACCGCCATCACGCACCAGCAGGTTCGACCCGACCCCGATCACCGTCACCGGCACCGAAGGCTCAAGCCCTTTGAGGAAAGCGCTTAAGTCGGCCTCATCCTCAGGCAGAAACAGAACCTCCGCAGGCCCGCCCACACGCAACCACGTAAACGGTGCCAGTTCTGCGTTCAGCGCGATCTTGCCACGCACCGCCGGAAGATTATCTTGCCAGTTACTCACGCCATTACCCCCTCAAGCTGCTCCGGCAGGGCATAGGCCCACTGCGTAATATCCCCTGCCCCCAAAAGCACTACAATATCGCCGGCCTTGGCCTCGGTCGCCACCACACCCGCCAGTGCCGCCGGATTTTCCAGCGCCAGAGCATGACGATGGCCGTAACGGTGCAGCGCCTCAACCAGATCGGTCTTGCTGACGCCTTCGATCGGCGCTTCACCGGCACTATAGACATCGGCCACGATCACCGTATCCGCATCGTGGAAACAGGTGGCGAATTCGCTCATCAGGTCACGCAGACGCGTATAGCGGTGCGGCTGAACCACGGCGATGACACGGCCTTCGCTGACCTGACGCGCGGCCTTAAGCACGGCGGCAATCTCAACCGGATGGTGGCCATAGTCGTCGATAATGCGCACGCCATTGACCACGCCTGTGGTCGTAAAGCGCCGCTTGACGCCGCCAAAACCGGACAGCCCCTTACGGATATCGTCTTCACCGACCCCAAGCTCCCGCGCCAGCGCAATCGCTGCGGTCGCATTGGAAACATTGTGGTTGCCGGTCATCGGCAGCTTAAGCCCGACCCAGGTGAACGGCTCAACGCCATTGGGCGAAAACACAACATCAAAGGTCGCGCCTTCGGGGCCAAAGGCAATATTGGTACAGCGCACCTCAGCCTGAGGCGACACCCCATAGGGGATCAGGCGACGGTTCTCGACCCGCGCCGTCAGGGCCTGCACTTCGGGGTGGTCGATACACACCGCCGCAAAGCCGTAAAACGGAATATTCTCGACGAAATCGGCAAAGCCCTTTTTGACGGCTTCGAAATCACCCCAGTGATCCAGATGCTCGGCATCGATATTGGTGACAATCGCCAGTGTTGATTTCAGACGCAGGAATGACCCGTCCGATTCGTCGGCTTCGACCACGATCCAGTCACCGTCACCCACCTTGGCATTGGTGCCATAGGCGTTGATGATCCCGCCATTGACCACGGTCGGATCAAGCCCGCCCGCATCAAGCAAAGCCGCCACCATCGAAGTCGTCGTCGTCTTGCCATGCGTACCGCCAACGGCAATCGAGAACTGCAGGCGCATAAGCTCGGCCAGCATTTCGGCACGACGCACCAGCGGAATCCGACGCTGACGCGCCTCGACCATCTCAGGATTATCGGCCTTAACAGCGGTCGAATAGACCAGAGCCGATACATCCGCCGTCACATGCTCAGGCGCATGACCAATGAAAATGCGCGCCCCCAGCTTTTCCAGCCGTTCGGTATTGGCCGAAGCCTTGGCGTCAGAGCCCTGCACCGCATAACCGATCTTGAGCATGATTTCGGCGATGCCGCTCATACCGATGCCGCCGATACCGACAAAATGCACCGGCCCCAGATCAAACGGGGTCGGACGAAGCTTGGAAGGAGAAATCATAAAGTCTCAAAGCCAACTGAAAAAAACAGGAAGTGCACTGCTTTAAAGCAAGCGTTTGCGGGTGTCACGGATGATTTTTTGTGCTCACTTTTTCTTGTCTTCGTGATCCGGTACCGCGCGTTCCACCGCCTTATGGTCATGCAGAACCTCGCCGACATAAAGCTTCATCACCAGCGTATGCGCCACAACCGCCAGCGGGGTTGCAAACAATACCCCCAATGGCCCGAACAGGCTGCCGAAGCCCAGAACCGCAAACAGCACAACCACCGGCGAAATCGACGTCACCTGCTTTTGCACCATAGGCGTAATGAAGTTGGCCTCAAGCTGCGACACGCCCGTATAGATCAGAAGCGTCCACAGCATCATATCCCAGCCCTGCGCACCGGCCAGCAACAGCCCCGGCACGGTCGAAACCACCGGCCCGACCATAGGCACAAACTGCGCCAGCCCCGTAATCAGCCCCAGAGCCACCGCCGAAGGCACACCAATAATGCTCAAACCAATCGCCGTCAGGGTTCCCACCAGAACCATCGAGAAACACTGCGCCACCAGCCACTGCCGCAGGGCATGACCGGTCGCATTCAGCGTATCGCGCGTGCGTTCCTTTTGCTTGGGCGGGAACAACCGGACGATACCGTCACGATAGCTGCGCGGGTTAATGGCAATGAAGATACCGGCCACAACCACCACCAGCAGATTACCCAGACTTTCGGCTATGCCACCGGCGACACGGGGAATAATCGATAAGGCACCAGACGCCTGACGCCAGATATCGTCCACCTGATCCAGCAGGAACGCACCGACTTCGGTGTTTTGCAACTGGCGCTGCAACTCGGCCCAGGCCACAGGAATCTGCGCCCTGAGGTCTGTGGTTTGTTCGACGATTTCACGCCCGAACATATAGCTGATCCCTATGAGCATCAGCACCACCGCCAAAAGCGCCAGCAAAACCGCAATACTTTCGGGCAAACGCGTCAGACGGCTCAAAGGCTCGGCAATGGCGCGCAACACCACCGCCACCACAATCGCCCCGAACACCAGAAGCCACAGGCTCATCAGCTTGAGCACAAGCGCACTGACCGCGATTATGAACAGGACAAACAGAACCTTCTGAACAAAGGCCGCATCCAGCGCGTCTTCACGTTTGAAAATCATAATATCCTACCCCTGAACCGAACCGTGTTCGCCCTGCGTGAACCTACCAGAAAGCCCTCCAACTCATAAAGATGAAATGAGGAAATCAGGCGTAGCCAGCCCCGCCTAGGCCTGCTTTTTCTTAACCGTCCGCTCCACCAGATCCGCCAGCAGTTCCGCCGCATCCGGACGCGCCACAGACCGCGCCGCCGCCGCGCTTTTCTTCAGCACTTCGGGGTTATTGAGCAAGGCCCGCACAATCGCCTCCAGATTTTCCGCCGTCAGGTTCTTTTCCTGAATGATTTCGGCAGCACCTGCGGCCTGTAACACCTCGGCATTATGGGTCTGATGGTCATCCGCAGCGATCCGCAGCGGAATAAGTACCGACGGCTTACCCGCAACCGCCAGTTCGCAACAGGTCGAAGCGCCCGCGCGCCCGATCACCAGATGCGCCCGCCCCAGTCGCTCGGCCATATTATTAAAGAACGGCTCAACTTCGGCCTGAACCTCGGCGGCCTTATATATTGCCTTGGCTGTCTCAAGCTGCTCAGCCCGCGACTGCTGCTCGACCTTAAGGCGGATACGCAGACTGACCGGCAACAGCGCCAGAGCCTGCGGCACAGTCTCGGACAACAGCTTCGCCCCCTGTGAACCACCCGTCACCAATATGCGGATTTCCGTGTCCATATCCGGGTACGGCTGATCATACAGGGCACGAATATCCGGCCTCACCGGATTGCCCGTTACCTGCACCTGCCCCTCAAGCGCCGCCGGAGCCATCCGCAAAACCGGAAACGCACAGGCCACCGCATCAACCCGCGCGCATAACTGTCGGTTAGACCGCCCCAGAACCGAATTCTGCTCATGCAACAAGGTGACATCCTTACGCCCCAGCGCCGCCAAAAGCGCCGGATAGGACGGATAGCCGCCGAACCCGATCACCGCAGCGGGCTTCAGGCGCTTGAACGCCTTACGCGCCTGCATCACACCCTGAGCGATCTTAATACCTGCCCGCGCCATGCCGATGACATCGCCGCGCTTAAAGGTTGCCGCATCCAGTGACAAACGCTCAATGGCCGGAAACTTGTCCGCATAGGCCGCCCCGCGCGCATCCGACGCCAGCACCACCCGCCAGCCCCGCGCCGTCAGTTCCCGCGCCAGCGCCTCCGCCGGAAACATATGTCCGCCGGTACCGCCTGCGGCCACAACTGCCACCGGTGCTTCGTTCAGGTCGTCAGAATGTGTGTTCGCCACCTTAGCCTCAAATCTGTTCGTGATCTCTACCACTTTGTCGGATCATCCGGCTGCACCTCGGCAGGCCGCTTACGGGTCAGCGCCAGAATAAGCCCCATGGTCAGCCCCATCGCCAGCAAGGACGACCCACCATAGGATATAAACGGCAGGGTCATACCCTTTGGCGGCATCACCGCCAGATTAACCGCCACATTGATGATCACCTGCGCCCCCAGCATGATATACAGCCCCGATGTGGCAATCTGGCGAAACGGATCAGGCATGCTCATGGCCTTCCACAGGCCGCGTATGACCACAAAGGCAAAC
>JASGFL010000079.1:0-14203 GCA_047605545.1 Asticcacaulis sp.
GGTCGCGCCAAGGCACGTCGTTCGTTCCCGTTCTCGACGCGCTAAGGGCTTCCTGCGGGAAGTATTTTTCCCGCATTGTCCTGTTCGATACGGAGAAAAACACCCTTGGGGCATCCCTTGGGTGTTTTTCGCTTTTTTAGGCCACAGTTCGTGGGTAATAAGCCGCAAGGAGTTTGCGCATGTCTCATACGGTTTTCATTGATGGTGATGTTGGCACCACGGGTTTACAGATCCGGCAGCGGCTTGAAGGTCGCACGGATATCGAGCTTATCCGTCTGCCCGAAGACAAGCGTAAGGACCTTGAGGCCCGTCGTGAGGCGCTGAATGCCGCCGAAGCTGTAATCCTGTGCCTGCCGGATGATGCGGCACGCGAAGCTGTGTCTTTGATCTCTAATCCGGAGGTCAAGGTCATTGACGCTTCGACCGCGCACCGGACGCATCCTGACTGGGTGTATGGTTTTGCCGAAATGACCGCTGAGCAACGCGATCTGATTGCGGCGTCAAAGCGCATTTCCAATCCGGGTTGCTATGCGACCGGCTTTATTGCATTGGCGCGGCCTCTGTCTGAGGCTGGTATTCTGCCGCCGTTCTGGCCGCTGACCTGTAATGCCGTGTCCGGTTATTCCGGCGGTGGCAAATCAATGATTGCCGAATTCGAAAAATCAGCCGTTGAGGGCGGTACGGATGATGTCTATCGCATCTATGCGACAGGTCTGAATCACAAGCATCTGCCGGAAATGACGCAGTATTCAGGTCTTGAGTCGCCGCCGGTCTTTACACCGGCTGTGGGTCGCTATGCTCAGGGCATGATCGTTGAAATTCCACTTCAGCTCTGGGCCTTGCCCGATGAGCCGGAGCTTGGGCGTCTTTTTGAAGTATATGACGACTATTATGCCGGCGAAACCTTTGTGACGGTTGCTGATTTCGAGGAAACGCAAGCCCTTAAGGCCTTGCAGCCTGAGATGCTCAACAACACTAATCACCTGAAAATTCATGTCTTTGGTGATGAGTCCGGTCAGCAGGCACGTCTGGTGGCTGTGCTTGATAATCTGGGTAAGGGCGCATCCGGTGCGGCTGTGCAAAACTTGAATATTGCTCTGGGACTGGATGAAACCCTGAGCCTGATCTGAAAGGTGCGCTGATATGGGGCCGTTTACGCTTTTTGCGATCTATTTCATTATCTGGTGGGTGTGCTTCTTCGTGGCGCTGCCCATCGGAAATGTCAGCCATCATGAGGCTGGTATTAAGGTCACTGATGGTGGCGACCCCGGTGCGCCCGTCGTACATAATCTGAAAAAGAAGGCGATCATCACCACTATTGCCGCGGCTGTGGTCTTTGTCGTGGTGATGCTCATTATCCGCTACAACCTGATCCCGCTGCCGGTATTTCCATCGTCAGCAGGCTGAGGCCCGCTTTTGTCATTGATTAAACCCGCCGAAGCGCTTTAGCTTTTGCTCAATCTATAACCCGCTGTTACCGGAATATATCCATGCGCCTGTCGCGCTTTTTGCTGCCTCTTCTCAAAGAAAACCCTTCCGAAGCCCAGATTGTCTCGCATCGTTTGATGCTGCGCACGGGCATGATCCGTCAGGAAGCTGCCGGTATCTATGCCTGGTTGCCACTGGGTCTTAAGGTGCTGCGCAAGATCGAGAAGGTCGTGCATGAGGAAATGCAGAAAGCGGGCGCCATTGAGCTTCTGATGCCGACCCTGCAACTGGCGGATCTGTGGCGCGAGTCAGGTCGCTACGAAGACTATGGTCAGGAGATGCTGCGCATCAAGGATCGTCACGAGCGCGAAATGCTCTATGGCCCGACCAACGAGGAAATGATCACCGAGATTTTCCGTGGCACGGTGAAATCCTACAAAGATCTGCCTCTGAACCTCTATCACATTCAGTGGAAGTTCCGCGACGAACAGCGCCCGCGTTTCGGGGTTATGCGCGGCCGAGAGTTCCTGATGAAGGATGCTTATAGCTTCGATATCGACGAAGCGTCAGCGCGGCGGGCCTATAACCGCATGTTCATTGCCTACCTCAACACCTTTAACCGTCTGGGTCTTAAGGCTGTGCCCATGCGCGCCGATACAGGCCCCATCGGTGGTGATTTGAGCCACGAATTCATCATTCTGGCCGACACCGGCGAAAGCGCCGTCTTCTGCCATAAGGATCTGGTGGACATGCCAGCCCCTGGTCACGATGTTGACTGGAACGACCTGCAGGCTTTGGTTGATGAGCGTACCGCGCTTTATGCCGCTACCGAAGAAATGCACGAGGAAGCGGCCTTTAATGCCGTGCCTGCTGATAAGCAATTGTCGGCGCGGGGCATCGAAGTCGGCCACATCTTCTATTTTGGTGAGAAATATTCCGGTCCGATGGGCGCGAAGGTCAGTGCGCCCGACGGTTCTCAGGTTACGGTGCATATGGGATCGTATGGCATCGGCGTGTCGCGTCTGGTTGGCGGCATTATCGAAGCCAGCCACGATGACAACGGCATCATCTGGCCCGATAGCGTTGCCCCATTCGATGTGGCTGTAATCAATCTACGTGTTGGTGATGCCGCCTGTGATGAGGCCTGCGAAAAGGCCTATAAGGCCCTGACGGCTGCAGGTAAGGACGTGCTCTATAATGACACTGACGAACGTCCGGGTGCGAAGTTCGCTTCGATGGACCTTATTGGTGTGCCTAAGCAGCTTATTATTGGCCCCAAAGGCATTGCCGAAGGTCAGGCCGAGCTGAAAATTCGCGCCAGCGGTGAACGTGAAACCGCTGATTTCGAAGCGCTTCTGGCGCGTCTGATCGCGGAATAGATTATGTCCAAATCAGGGGCCAAATCAGGATCTTTTAACCTGAAATCGCTGTTCTCCGTTTCGGCGTGGGAATTTGATCTGGCCCTGCGTTACCTGCGCACTAAGCGTAAGGACGGCGGTATCGCCTTAATTGCCATCATCAGCTTTATTGGCATCATGCTGGCTGTGGCAGTGCTGATTATCGTTATGTCGGTGATGGGCGGCTTCCGCGATGAGCTTGTGTCGCGTCTGGTGGCCTTTAACGGCCATGCCTATGTCTATGGCGCACCGCTAAATGACTGGGAAAACCGTGACGAAACCCTGAAACGACTTGAGGCCATTCCAGGTGTGAATAAGGCATCGCCTTATATTGAATCCCCCGGACTGGCGCAGGGGCCGCATTCTCAGGCGGGCCTTGCCTATATGCGCGGCGTTGACGCTGAGGCGCTCAAAAATACAGACATCATCCGCGACAATATCAAACAAGGCTCTTTTAACGGTTTCGGCGAAGGTGACTATGGTGGCGATCTGATCCTTATTGGTGAAGGACTGGCGCGTAGTATGGGCGTCAATGCCGGAGATGAACTGACACTGTTGTCGCCGTCCGGTTCGACTGCATTTGGGGCCATGCCGCGGCGCAAGGCCTATACTATCGGCGGCGTATTCAAAAGCGGCGTCAGCGAACTGGATGCGGCCTTTGTCTTCATGCCGATTGAACAGGCGCAGCTATTCTTTGATCGTGACGGCGAATGGGATGTCATCGAAATCAAGGTTGATGATCCCTATCATATTGCCAACTATCATCAGCCACTTATGGAGGCTGCGGGGCAGGGGGCGCTGGTTCAGGACTGGACGCAGCGTAATGCGCCCATGTGGAACGCCCTTCAGGTGGAGCGCAATGTTATGCGTCTTATCCTGATGCTGATTATCATGATCGCGGCCATGAACATTATTTCCGGCATTGTTATGCTGGTGAAGAACAAGACCCGTGACATAGCCATTTTGCGTACATTTGGCGCGGATCGGGCGTCGATTACCCGTGTATTCTTCCTGTCTGGTTCTATTATTGGCGCGGGCGGTACCCTGACTGGCCTCGTGCTGGGGACGCTGTTTTGCATCTTCATTCAGCCAATCCAGAAGGCGGTTGAATTTGTCTTCAACGTCAAGGTGTTCAACGAGGAAGTCTATTACCTTGCCTATATTCCGGCCAAGGTCGAGGTGGGTGAGGTGCTGATTATTGTGATCTTCGCTATGTTATCCACCTGTGTAGCGACGCTTTTCCCCGCCTTGTGGGCTTCCAAACTTGAGCCTGTGGAGGCCTTGCGTAATGAGTAATGTTATTCTCAGCCTGACAGGACTTACGCACGCCTATCCGCTGGGGGATGGTCGGCAGTTACAGGTGCTCAAGGGTGTTGATCTTGAGCTTCGCGCCGGTGAAGTCGTGGGGCTGATTGGGCCTTCGGGCTCAGGTAAGTCTTCGCTATTACATTGCGTGGGGTTGCTTGAGGCTTCTGAGGAAGCGCGTCTGATCATCGACACTGAGGACTTTACGCGGGCATCCGACGCGGCGCGAACCCGTGCTCGATTGCATAAAATCGGGTTTGTCTATCAGTTCCACCACCTGTTGCCTGAATTTACGGCATTGGGGAACGTTGCCCTGCCACAGAGAGTGCTTGGGCGTTCGCTCAAAGAAGCTGAGACGCGTGCACGCGAATTGCTTGAGCAAATGGGTCTGGGGGAACGTCTGGATCATCAACCGAACCAGATGTCTGGTGGTGAGCAGCAGCGCGTGGCGATTGCCCGCGCCTTGGCCAACCGGCCCAAGCTTTTGCTGGCCGATGAACCGACCGGAAACCTTGATCCTGAAACTTCTCAGAACGTGTTTGATGCGCTGCGTCACATTGTCCACGAACAAAAAGTGGCGGCATTGATTGCGACCCATAATCTGGGACTTGCGCGACATATGGACAGGGTCGTCAGCCTTCAGGACGGTAGGCTGGTCGAAATGTCGCCGGATCAGTTCTAAAAATATTTCTTTATATATCAACAGTGTACATTTTTTGTTCACGGTGTGGATGAATTTGACTTGCGTGTGGAACAAATGGGGAATATAGAACAAATCATGAATTAACCCCACGGATGAAAAGGTGGATAATCCCATGGCTGTTGTACATAACCTGTTGTCATTCGCTTCTGTAACCGCTTTTGTCGTTGTGATGTGTCAGGTGGCTTCTCTGGTGGCGTGAATCACCGGAAAATTGCCCCGGTCAAAGTGAATACGTGACCGCTGAAGAAGGGCTGTTGAAACATGAGTGACGGATTTGTCCATTTACGCGTGCGTTCAGCCTATTCTTTGCTTGAAGGTGCCATTAAGGCCTATGACTTGGGCAAATTGGCGCATAAGGCAGCTCAGCCGGCCATTGCCATATGCGACCGTAGTAACCTTTTTGGTGCGCTTGAATTTTCTCAGGTCTGTAAAGATACCGGCGTTCAGCCCATCATTGCCTGTGCTATTCCGGTTAAGGGTATCGGTGGAGCGGCAACCGAGCGCTGGGCCAAAATCCCGACCATAGTTCTGATCGTGCAGAATGAGCAGGGGTATGTAAATCTGACAGAACTATCCTCCATGGCCTATGTGGACATCGAGGCGACGGATGAGCCTCACGTCTTATGGGCCGAGGTCGTTAAACGTAGTGAGGGTCTGATCCTGTTGTCCGGCGGGCCGGACGGGCCGATTGATCCCTTGTACAGACAAAATCGACCGGAAGAAGCGGACGCGGCACTTAGTGCAATGCGGGATGCTTTTGGTGACCGGTTCTATATTGAACTTCAGCGCCATGACGGAAGCGCGCACGGCGGGGTTAAAAACGATCCTGCGGAAATTGGTCTTGTCCGTTATGCCTATGGTCACGAAGTGCCGCTTGTGGCGACCAATGACGTCTATTTTGCTGACGCCGATATGTATAAGGCGCATGAATCGCTTCTGTGTATTTCCGACAGTACGTTTTTGGGCGTGCCGGACCGACGCAAGGTAACCAAAGATCACTGGTTCAAACCAGCCGCATTGATGCGTGAGTTGTTTGCCGATCTGCCGGAGGCATGTAACAACACGCTGGAAATTGCACGCCGCTGTGCGTTTCTTGTAAAAAAACACGACCCGATCCTGCCACGCTTTGATACGGGCGCCGGTCGTAATGAAAACGAAGAATTGGCTTTTCAGGCGCGTGAGGGCCTTAAGAAACGCCTGACCGAAGTTCAGCCGGCTTTCCCTGAGCAGGATTATTGGGATCGTCTGGATCGTGAGATCGGGGTGATCCAGCGCATGGGTTTCCCCGGTTACTTCCTGATCGTTTCCGACTTTATCAAATGGGCTAAAAACCACGATATTCCCGTTGGGCCAGGTCGGGGGTCGGGGGCTGGCTCGCTTGTGGCGTGGGCGCTGACGATTACCGACCTTGACCCACTGCGGTTTGGATTGCTGTTTGAACGGTTTTTGAATCCGGAACGGGTATCGATGCCCGACTTCGATATCGATTTCTGTCAGGAGCGACGCGAAGAGGTTATTTCCTACGTTCAGGAAAAATACGGCCGCAAGCGTGTAGCGCAGATTATCACCTTCGGTACGCTTCAGGCGCGGGCGGTGTTGCGTGACACCGGTCGTGTGATGCAGTTACCTCTGGGGCAGGTGGATCGCCTCTGTAAGATGGTGCCGAATAATCCGGCCAATCCGACAACATTGGCGCAAGCCGTTGAGATTGAACCGCGTCTGCGCGAAGCGCGTGATGACGAAGAAGCGGTCGCCAAACTTCTGGATACGGCACTTAAGCTTGAAGGGCTATACCGAAACGCCTCAACGCACGCGGCGGGTATTGTTATCGGCGACCGTGACCTGACGCAATTGGTGCCTTTGTACCGCGATCCGCGTTCGGACATTCCAGCCACCCAGTTTAATATGAAATGGGTCGAAAGTGCCGGACTGGTGAAGTTCGACTTTCTGGGGCTGAAGACACTAACGGTTTTAAACCGTGCCTGGCATTATCTGAAAAAGCGCGGTGTTGAGGTTAATTATTCAACCCTGCCGCTGGACGATAAGACGACCTATGAACTTCTGGCATCGGGGCAGTCGATCGGCGTGTTCCAGCTTGAAAGTCAGGGCATGCGTGACACCCTGCGTAAAATGCGCTGTGGTTCGATTGAGGAAATCACCGCGCTTATTTCGCTCTATCGTCCGGGGCCGATGGACAACATCGATACCTATGTGGATCGTAAGTTCGGTCGCGCAGATATTGACATGCTGCATCCGTCGCTGGAACCGGTGCTTAAGGAAACCTACGGGGTTATTATCTATCAGGAGCAGGTGATGCAGATCGCCCAAATCCTGTCGGGATATAGCCTTGGTGAAGCGGACCTGTTGCGCCGCGCCATGGGTAAAAAGAAGAAAGAAGAAATGGACTTGCAAAAAGCAAGGTTCATTTCAGGTGCTAAGGAAAAGGGCGTTCCGGAAAAGAAATCCGATAGCATATTTGAACTGGTCAACAAATTTGCGGGCTATGGTTTCAACAAATCGCACGCCGCTGCCTATGCGTTCATTTCTTACCAAACAGGCTGGTTGAAAGCGAACCATCCGGTCGAATTTTTCGCCGCCAACATGAGCCTTGATATTGCTAACACCGATAAATTGGCGGTGTTTTATCAGGATGCGCGTCAGTTCGGTGTCACTATTCGTCCGCCGGACATTAACCGGTCAATGGCTGACTTTGACGTTGAAAATGGCGAAGTGCTCTACGCGCTTGGGGCCATTCGCAATGTGGGCCTTGAGGCCATGCAGACGGTTGTCGCGGTGCGTGAAGAGGGTGGTGCCTTTAAAGATCTGTTCGATTTTCTCGAACGCATTGACCCTAAGTCGGTCAATAAGCGGGCAATTGAAAATCTGGCACGGGCAGGGGCGTTTGATACGATCCATCCCAACCGCGCGCAGATTGTTCAGTCAGCAGACATATTGGTGGCCTATGCGCAGTCGGTTGCTGCGGAACGGGCGGCGGCTCAGGTTAGTCTGTTTGGCGGTAGTGCGGCGTCACGTCCGCGGTTGCCGAACGTCCCTAAGGCTGCTGGACCGGATAGTCTGGATGAAGAACTGTCTGCGGTTGGTTTTTATCTGTCTGGTCACCCGCTGCAGGACATGCTGGACGTATTTAAACGCCGCCATGTGACCTTGTTTGCTGAGGCTATGGCGCTGGCACAGGAAGGGCGTGAAGCTTTTCGTATGGCTGGGGTCGTGCGTCGTCGTCAGGAGCGGGCGTCGGCCAGAACAGGTGAAAAATTCGCATTCGTCACGCTTTCCGACCCCAGCGGGGAATACGAAGTTCTGTTTCAGCCCGAAGCCTTACGGAAATATCGGGAAAATCTTGAGCCCGGACAATCGATCATCGTTCGGGTGCGCTGTAAGGGCAGTGATGGCGAGGTGCGCTTCTTTGGCGAGGCGGCGGAACCCATGAATGGTACGCTTAAGACGGATGATATGGGCCTGCGTGTTCATGTCAGTGCGCGTCATTTTGATGTTGCCGCCTTTAAGGCCAGTCTGGACGCGGCACGGGCGCAGGGCGGCGGTGAGATCACTGTCTTTGGGGATATTGGCAATCAGCGTGAGGTCGAACTCAAATTACCTGACCGTTACAGGCTGGATGGTGATTTGCGAGGGGCATTAAAAGTTATGAGCGGTGTCGTTTATTGCGAGGATGTCTGAACCTGGGGGGGATGCACTGTTTTTTGCGATTTGACCGGAAAAGTGCTTGATTTTTTCAGTGATTGTGCCTAGGTGCGCACCATCTCACACGCGGATATGCGGTTGAGCAGATTTTGCCCTTCTATGAAGGCGGGTCAGTTCGTCCGTTCCGAGGTTTCTTGAGGTTTCAGGAAACTTTTTGATCTGCGGCGGATTATCGGAATAAACTTAGGAATTATATTATGGCATTGCCTGAACTGTCTATGCGTGCGCTGCTCGAAGCCGGCACGCACTTTGGTCACCAGACACACCGCTGGAACCCGAAAATGGAGCGTTACCTGTTCGGTTCGCGTTCCAACATTCACATCATTGACCTGTCGCAAACCCTGCCGCTGTTCCATCAGGCGCTCCTGAAGGTGCGTGAAGTGGCTGCTAATGGCGGTCGCGTTCTGTTCGTTGGCACCAAGCGTCAGGCCGCTGGTCCGGTTGCTGCTGCGGCCAAGCGTTCGGCTCAGTACTATGTTAACCACCGTTGGTTGGGCGGTACGCTGACCAACTGGCGCACCATTTCTGGTTCGATCCAGCGTCTGCGCGAGCTTGAGCAGGTTCTTGACCACAACCCGGCTGGTCGTTCCAAGAAGGAACTGCTGACCCTGACCCGCGAGCGTGACAAGCTGGAGCTGTCGCTCGGTGGTATCAAGGACATGGGCGGCATCCCTGATCTGATGTTCGTTATCGACACGAACAAGGAATCCATCGCCATTCAGGAAGCGCGCAAGCTGAACATTCCTGTCATCGGCATTCTGGACTCCAACTCTGATCCTGATGGCATCACCTATCCGGTTCCGGGTAACGACGATGCGGCACGTGCCATTCAGCTTTACTGCGATCTGATTGCCGACACCGTTCTTGACGGTCTGGCTACGGGTCAGATTGCTGCCGGTATTGATCTTGGTGAATCCGAAGCACCTGTTGAGCCGGTTCTGGCTCAGGCTGCGGCTGAAGAAGCTTCCGGCGAAGCCTGATTTACTGCGTTAAGTGCCATGAAGCGGAGCCTGATTGTTTCAGGCTCCGTTGTCATTGGTTTGTCACACCCTTAGGTCAGAGAACGGCTTGAGGGTTCAGCTTTAAGATTTATGGAGGATTCCATGGCGGAAATTACAGCCTCTCTGGTGAAAGAACTGCGTGAGAAGTCTGGCGCAGGTATGATGGACTGCAAAAAGGCTCTGACCGAGAACAATGGTGATGTCGAAGCAGCGATGGACTGGCTTCGCACCAAGGGTCTGTCCAAGGCAGCCAAGAAGTCGGATCGCGTTGCGGCCGAAGGTCTTGTGGCTGTGGCCAGCAATGGCAAGACGGCCGTAGCGGTTGAAGTGAATGCGGAAACCGACTTCGTTGCCCGTAACGAACTGTTCCAGACTCTGGCCCGCAACGCGGCTCAGGCAGGTCTGGCGCATGACGCCATCGAAGGTATTCAGGAAGCCGTTTCTGAAGAGATCACCAACCTGATCGCCAACATCGGTGAGAACATGGTTGCGCGTCGTTTCGCTAAGCACAGCGTTTCCGAAGGTGTTGTGGCTTCTTACGTTCACAACGCGATTGCACCTGGTCTGGGCCGTATCGCCGTTCTGGTGGCGGTTGAGTCTGCCGGTGACGCCGAAGCTCTGAACGACATGGGCCGTAAGATTGCTATGCACGTAGCCGCTACCCAGCCTCTGTCGCTTTCGACCGAAGACCTTGATCCGGAAGCCGTTGAGCGTGAACGCGCCATTCTGACGGAAAAGGCCCGTGAAGAAGGTAAGCCTGAAGCTATGCTGGCCAAGATCGTTGAAGGTCAGGTCGCCAAGTTCCAGCGTGAAGTTGTTCTTCTGAAGCAACCTTTCGTCATGAACCCTGATCTGACGGTTGAGCAACTGGTGGAAGAAACCGCCAAGACGCTCGGCACGCCGGTTAAGGTCACGGCCTTTACCCGTCTCGCACTTGGCGAAGGCGTGGAAAAGAAGGTTGACGATTTCGCAGCTGAAGTGGCTTCGATGATGGGTCAGGGCTAATATCAGCCTGATCCGGCTTGAATTAAAGCCGAATATTAAGTTTAAAGGGCGCAGTCCGTATGTCGGAACCTGCGCCCTTTGACTGTTCAAAGCTACAAATCTCAGCTAGAGCGTGAAAGGCATCGACAGAATCAATGCCTGCACCGGATTTTAATTTTGACGCGCAATTTTCCTGAAAAGTGGTATCCACTTTGCGAATTGTGTCAGATCAGCCGGGCGACGGAACGATCCTGATTTCTGCCTGCTGTTGCCAGATGTTTTCGCATCAGATGTTTAGACGAAAGACCCTATCATGACTGTACCTTCCGAACCTGCCTACAAACGCATTCTTCTGAAAATCTCAGGCGAAGTGCTGATGGGCGATCAGGGTTTCGGGATCGACATGAACACCGTCAAGGCGGTGGCCGAAGAAGTCGCGGAAGTCGCGCGCACCGGCGTTGAATTGTGTCTGGTTATTGGTGGCGGCAATATTTTCAGAGGTCTTTCGAAGGCCGCTGTGGGTATGGAGCGTTCCAGCGCTGACTATATGGGCATGTTGGCGACGGTTATGAATGCGCTGGCTATGCAGAACGCGCTGGAAAAACTGGGCGTGGACACGCGTGTTCAGTCTGCCATTCAGATGGATGCGGTATGTGAGCCGTTCATTCGCCGCCGCGCCTTGCGTCACCTTGAAAAGGGACGTGTGGTGATATTCGCTGCGGGCACGGGCGCACCTTACTTTACGACCGATACAGCTGCGGCGCTCAGAGCCGCAGAAATGAACTGTGATGCCCTGTTCAAAGGGACTTCGGTTGATGGTGTATATACGGCGGACCCGAAAAAAGTACCGGACGCAAGCCGATATGAGCGCCTGAGCTATCTTGAGGTGTTGTCGAAGGACCTTAAGGTGATGGATGCGTCGGCGGTGTCGCTGATGCGTGAAAACGGTATTCCTATTGTTGTCTTCTCGATCCGTGAGGCTGGCGCCCTTAAGCATGTCGTGCAGGGCGAAGGCACCTATACGGTGATCTCCGAACAGAATTAATCGCTTTCAGTTGAAAGCATTTCAGAAGCTAAAACTCTAAACAAAGGGGCGGTAAGCATGAGCAAACCCGAACTGAACAAATATAAAGACCGTATGGACAAGTCGGTGGCGGCGCTGAAGGACGATTTCGGTGGTCTGCGTACGGGGCGCGCATCGTCAGGTCTGCTGGAGACTATTACGGTTGACGCCTACGGGTCTTCTATGCCGATCACATCATGCGCGGCGATTTCTGTGCCTGAGCCACGTCTGATCAGTGTCAGCGTATGGGATAAGGCGCTGGTGATTGCCGTCGAAAAGGCGATCCGCAATTCTGGTTTGGGTCTGAACCCTGTGACGGACGGCACTGTATTGCGCGTGCCAATTCCGCCGCTTACCGAAGAGCGTCGTAAGGAACTGGTGAAGATCGCCGGTAAATATGCCGAAGAAAAGCGCGTAGCCGTGCGGAATGTGCGACGCGAAGGCAATGATGATCTGAAAAAAGCCGAAAAGGACTCGCTTATCTCTGAGGATGAGCAAAAGAAGATGGGGACCCAGATTCAAGAGTTCACAGATGCCGCCATCAAGCGCATCGATGAAGCATTAAAGGTCAAGGAAGCGGAGATCATGCAGGTATAATCCGGCCTGTTGTGGTAACCGCTGCGGTTCGATGATATCAAGGCCGCAATATACAGGGAATTGCATTTATGGCTCTAAGCGGCCCCGATACTATGTCCGATGCTGTCGCTGATGCTGACGGATGTACGGGGCTGCCTGCTAACGGGCTGCATGTTGCGATTATCATGGACGGGAATGGCCGCTGGGCCAAGGCCCGTCACCAGTTGCGGGGCTTTGGTCACAGGGCAGGGGTAAATGCCCTTAAGCGTACCATCAGCGCCGCAGCGGAAATGGGCGTCTCCTATCTGACGGTTTTTGCCTTTTCGACAGAAAACTGGCGGCGACCGGAAAGCGAAGTCTCTGACCTGATGGGGCTTCTGAAGGCGTTTATTCGTTCTGATCTTGAGCGTCTGTCGCGCGAAGGCGTGTGTGTACGCATTATCGGTCAGACGGATAATCTGCCAGCGGATGTCGTGCAGGACATTCATATGGCGCACGAACAAACCAGACATAACTCACGCTTTTACCTGCAGGTGGCGCTGAATTATGGAGCGCAGGCGGATATTGTGGCCGCAGCTCAGAATTTCGCCCGTGCTGTTCAAAAAGGGGAGGCGTCCCCAGAAGACCTGACGACCGAGCGGTTCTCAGGCATGCTGTCCACTCAGGGCCTGCCGCCGCTTGATCTGGTGATTCGAACATCCGGTGAGCACCGCCTGTCCAATTTCCTGCTGTGGGAAGCGGCATATGCGGAGTTCATATTTCAGGATATTCTCTGGCCGGATTACGGGCCGGAGGCTTTGAAAGAAGCATTGGATATATTCCACAGACGCGAACGTCGGTTTGGAGCAGTCGGAGCCACACATGCCGTCTCAGCCTGACAAGAAGGCTGCGGCGTTATCCAAAGATACGTCCAGACGCAAAAATCCCTATGGTGAACTGCCTATTCGCGTAGCGTCAGCCCTTGTGCTGATTCCGGTGGTTCTGTGGATTATTGTCATTGGGCAATGGGCATTTCTGGCGCTTTTGTGTGTGGGGGTGGGGCTGCTCAGTTACGAGTGGGGCGTGATGGCCGCGCCGGCGCAGGCGCGACGCATGGCCGTAGCCATATGTGTGGCGATCATTGCGGCTATATTGACTGTGTATCTGGGGAACATGTTCCTCGGCCTCGTGGTTCTGGCAGTGGGGACGTTGTGTGCGGGGCTATATATCCGCATCGTCAAAGGCCCCTATCTCGATGCAGCCTACGGGGTGTTTTATATCGGTTGGCCGGCTTTGGTGCTGATCTGGCTCAGGGGAACCGATAATGGTATCTACTGGGTATTTTTCGCTTTCCTGATCGCGTGGGCCGCTGATAGCGCGGCCTATCTGGTGGGAAAACTGATTGGCGGGCCGAAGCTGTGGCGTAAATATTCACCCAACAAAACATGGTCCGGTTTTGCGGGCGGTATGATTGCGGGCATGCTGACGGCGGGTACACTGTCGGATCTGACCAATCTGTTTAAATCCAATACGGCGGCGCTTATGGTCGGGCTGGTGACGGCACTGGCAACTATGGGCGGCGACCTGTGGGAATCGATGCTCAAGCGGCGTTATGGCGTAAAAGACTCAGGCGCTATTATTCCCGGTCATGGCGGTTTGCTGGATCGGGTTGATGGTCTGATGTTTGCCATTGTGGCCATAGGCGGCATCAGGGTTCTGGTTATGCTGGGGACGGTGATATGAGGCGTATTTCCATCCTTGGTTCCACAGGGTCAGTGGGTATTTCCACCCTCACTCTTATTGAAGAAACGCTGAAAGCTGGTGAGGACTATGTCATCGAGGCTTTGTGTGCCGGACGTAACGCAACGCTTCTGGCGGAGCAGGCGCGTAAGTTCAGACCAGCCATTACGGTGCTGGCGGATGAAAGCCAGTGGCCGCTGTTTCAGGAACTGATGCAGGGCTCAGGCCTTGAGATCTCCTGCGGCGCCGCAGCCATTACCGAAGCGGCGGAACGTAAAGCCGATTGGGTTATGGCGGCGATTGTAGG
>JASGFL010000080.1:0-13824 GCA_047605545.1 Asticcacaulis sp.
GACATGTTCAGACGTCTTTCACAAATAGCTACGCCCGGCCTTTGCGACCGGGCGTGGGATGTTGTTGCCAGCTATAAAGCGATTTCGGACGAAAAGAAACACCTCTGCTATATATTTTCCAACGCAGCTAAACGCGGCTTTCACGCCACAGGCAGGTGAAAATCAGTCTGCGGCAATCTTGACCCTTCCGGCAGGCTGCCCTAAGCGCTGGCACGTGCAAATGGTGCTGTATTTATACGGCTTAAAAGGGAAGCGGATGTGATCTCCGCACTGTCCCCGCAACTGTGAACGCCAAGTTTTGTGCCACAGGCCACTGATGAATTTCATCGGGAAGGCGGTACAAAATGCCCGAGGCGCAAGTCAGGAGACCTGCCGTTGCTGTCGTCCTTCGCGTGACCGGGGTAGTCACAAGAGCGGATAGGCGCAACCTCCGCGCTTTCCCCAGAGACGATGTGTCCGTTCCTTCTGTGCACCCTCACATGCACGGAATGATCACCCATTCGTGCCTCAGGGCCTCAGAGAGAACCATGTCTCACACCCTTCTTCGCAGCGTATGCGCCGCCTCGCTTATGGCTGCAACCGCGACCACCACCTTCGCCACCACTTCGGAAAACCCGAAAGACACCATTGTTGTCACCGCGACCCGCCTGCCGACGCCGATCCTGAAAACCGGTCAGAGCGTTGCCGTTCTTGATGCCGCCACTATCGAAGACAAGCAAACCCTGAACGTTGCCGAGCTTCTGGCGCTGACGCCATCCGTAACCATCGCCCAGAACGGCGGCCTTGGCACGGTGGCCACCGCCCGTATCCGTGGCGCCGAAAGCGACCACACCATCTACGTTCTTGATGGTGTGCGTCTAGCTGACCCGACCCAGATCGGCGGCAACACCAATGCCGGTCTTTTGCTGGCCGGTGACATTGGCCGCATCGAAGTGGTGCGCGGCCCGTTCTCAACCCTGTGGGGTTCCGGCGCTATTGGCGGCGTTGTCAGCCTGACGAGCAAGCAAACCACCCACCCGCTGGAAGGTCAGTTTTCCATCGAAGGTCTTGAAGACTACGGTTCGGTTCGCCTGAACCTTGGTGGTCAGCTGGACAAGCTGAGCTGGCGCGTAGCGGCAGGCCGCACCAAGGAAGCCGACCTGTCGGCCCTGAAAAGCGGCACCGAAATCGATACCTTCAGCCAGAACCAGTACCGCATCGGCCTGGGCTATGAGATCACCGATGCCCATGCCTTAAGCTTCAGCGCCCTGCGCACCCGCAGCCACACTGACTATGATAATTTCGGTGATACCGGCGATTATGGCAATGTGCTCGAAAGCATCTACAGCCTCGGCTACCGCTTTACCGGTGCCAACCTGACCCACGCCCTTTCGGTATCTCAGGCCGATTCCGAACGCCATGACTACAGCGGCTCGCACGTCGAAAACGTGAACGGCAAGGGTAAGGTCCGCACCTTTGATTACACCGGCACCGCGAATTTAAGCGATGTCACCCGTCTGGTGTTCGGTGCCAGCCATGAACAGTCCGAAGCCTATTTCTCATCCTATGGCTCGGTTATGGATCAGGACGTCTCTATCGACAGCCTGTTTGTGCAGGGTTCACACGACTTTACCGATGCCCTGAATGTCACCGCCAGCCTGCGTTATGCCGATCATGAAACCTTTGGTGACCATACTATTGGCCACCTGTCGGCTTCGTACCTGATCAACGAAAATCTGGTGGTGCGCGCAAGCTTCGGTCAGGGCTTCAATGCCCCCAGCCTGTATCAGCTTTATGACCCGACCAGCGGTAATGCCACCATCAGGGCCGAAGAAGCCGACAGCGGTGAAATCGGTGTGGACTATTACCTGCCCGCGCGTAATGCCCGCGTCAGCCTGACCGCTTTCAAACGTGAAACCGAAAACCAGATCGCCTATGTCAACTGCTACGAAGCCCCTATCGCACTCTGTGACGATCGCGGCGAATGGGGTGGTTACTACCTCAACCGCGCCCGTACCGAAGCCGAAGGCCTTGAGCTTGAATTCGAAGGCGATCTGACGGCCAATACGCGCCTGCGGGCCAATTACAGCCATGTGATCTCCAAAGACGCTGTAACCGACGCAGACCTGCCGCGTCGTCCGCGTCATCTGGGCAATATCGACATCACACATGCCGTCACGCCTGACTTCAATATTGGCCTTGGCCTTCGCTATGCCGGTTCGACGCGCGATTCGGATTTCTCGACCACCCGCCTGAAGCCATATGGCGTTGTTGATCTGCGTGCCGCCTATCAGATTCGTGAAAACCTGGCCTTCTATGGCCGCGTTGAAAATCTGGGGGATGCTGATTACGAAACCGCAGGTGGTTACAGCGTTGCCGGTCGTCGTCTGTGGCTGGGTCTACGCGCAGACCTGTTCTAAGCGAGTGGGTTGCGCAGAATCAAAAAACATCTTTTGATTGATTTTAATCAATGCGCAACTTTAGGTATAGTATATTTGTCTCATGGACGGTCGGACGCCCCTGATTTGCCCGATCGTTCATGACCTCGTACAGATAAAGCACATCCTGCTGTCTTTTATCTGCGTATCCTGAGGGAAGCTTGCCTGATCACACAGTGGTCAAAGCGGCTTCTGATGAAAAACTGGTCAAGACCGCAGACGCGTCCCCCATTCCTCGTCTGCGGTTTTTTTTTCGTCCCGAAACAACTCAGACATTCCTCGGCATCAATCTTATTTATTTTTTACATTAAGCCGTGGATTTTAGGCGGTGAGCCTACGCTATAGGGGTTGTGATACCTTACCAAGACACGTTAAACTGTAAGCCTTAGCCGAAGTGAAACTTGGGCAATACCGAGTTATTAAACAATTGAATAATTATAAAATATTACGTTTCATAGCCAAGTTACCGCTCATCGGCCGAAAGTCGCTGACCTTGTCTCTGGCTGATCCTAACGATTCTATTTCCTATAAAAACCTCTTACATCGTCCACAGGTTGAACTTGATAAGGCGGGCCTGAAGGCTTTCTATTCCGGCAAACGCATTCTGATCACCGGCGCCGGTGGCTCCATCGGTTCGGAAATCGCCCGTCAGGCCCTGTCACTGGGGGCGGCGCACATTGTTCTGATCGACCACTCGGAACTGGCGCTCTATGACATTGAAAAAAGTCTGCGTTATGATTTCCCGAACGCCCCCCTGTCGCCCATACTCTGCTCGATCCGTCGCAAGGCGCGTCTTGAAGCCATTTTTATGGAGCAGAAACCGGACGTAATATTCCACGCCGCCGCCCTTAAGCACGTCCCTATGGTTGAGCTTAACCCTTCCGAAGGCGTGCTGACCAATGTCATGGGCACCCAGTATGTTATTGATGCCGCCAGAGCCGCGAACGTCAAACAACTGGTGCTTATTTCCTCGGATAAGGCCGTTGCCCCCGCCAGCATGATGGGTGCCACCAAGCGTCTGGCTGAACATCTGATCTCGACCCAGATGGGCTATTCCAATCAGGCCTGCGTCGTTCGTTTCGGCAATGTGCTGGGGTCCACGGGTTCCGTTGTCCCGCTGTTTCGTTCGCAGATTGAACGCGGCGGCCCGATTACCCTGACCGACCCCAAGGTCGAACGCTTCTTCATGACCATTGCCGAGGCGGTGCAGCTGGTGATGACCGCGGCTTTGCATAACGCTTCCCGCCCCGAAGAAAAATCCAACCTCTATATTTTGGAGATGGGGTCGCCGATCAAGATTTACGATCTGGCCAAGCGCATGATCCGTCTTTACGGACTTACACCGGGTAAGGATGTAAAGATCGTCCTGACCGGACTTCGTGACGGTGAGAAAATCACCGAAGCGCTTGTGGATGACAATGAAATCCGCGCCCCGCTGCGCCCCGGCATCTTCAAGGTCGTTAATCAGAATATGAGCTTACGCCTCTCGCCCACCGCCATGTCAGAGCTGTATCTTCAGGCTGAGCGTGGTGAGGATGAGGTCGTCAAATCGCAGGTCTTCGCCTTTGTGAACTCCCTGCGTGATCAACCCGGCACAGAAACGCCGGCCCCAGTTCTGGTGCCGGCGTAAACGTTATCTAAAAAACAACCGGTTGGTTTAAGCGGCTGCGGTGAACTTAAGGCCGATAATGGCCACCAGCAGCATGCCCAAAAAGAGTATCCGCGGCAGGGTAACGGGTTCCTGAAACAGGAAAATCCCCAGTATGGCCGCACCAACCGCACCAATACCCACCCACACCGCATAGGCCGTGCCGATCGGCAGGGTTTCGGCTGCCTTGGCCAGCAGGAACATGCTGGCCGCCAGCGTAATCAGCACAAAGGCCGACGGCAGAGGCTTGGTAAAGCCTTGCGTATATTTCAGGCCAACGGCCCAGCAAATTTCGAGAAGCCCCGCAAAACCAAGATAGATCCAGGCGACAGACATAAAAACGCTCCATAGGTTAAAACAAACAGCGTCGTCTTGTCTTAACCCGGTACGGCGCATCTCGTCGGGTAGCGGCTTATAGCAAATCGGTGCCCATAAAAAAAGCCCCTGCCTTATGATATGGGCAGGGGCTGTATTTTCAGAGGGCGACCGGCTTAGCCCGGTGAAACCATGTTCTCAGGGCGCACGAACTGATCGAACTCTTCGTTGGTCAGGTAGCCACCACCAACTGCTTCTTCGCGCAGCGTAGTGCCGTTTTTGTGGGCTGTCTTGGCGATCTTGGCGCAGGCATCATAGCCCAGACGACCATTGAGCGCCGTCACAAGCATCAGCGAGTTTTCAACGCCCTTCTTGATATTGTCGATACGCGGCTCGATACCGACCACGCAGTTATCCGTGAAGCTGATGGCCGCATCCGACAGCAGGCGCACCGACTGAAGGAAGTTATAGGCCATGACCGGATTGAAGACGTTCAGTTCAAAATGGCCTTGCGAACCGGCAAAGGTCAGGGCCGCATGATTACCAAACACCTGCACGCAGACCTGCGTCATGGCTTCACACTGGGTCGGATTGACCTTACCCGGCATGATCGAAGAACCCGGCTCGTTTTCCGGCAAAGCCAGTTCCCCCAGACCTGCCCGCGGGCCGGAACCGAGGAAGCGAATGTCATTGGCAATCTTGAACAGCGACGCCGCAACCGTGTTGATGGCCCCGTGCGAGAACACCATGGCGTCATGCGCCGCCAGAGCCTCAAACTTGTTCGGAGCCGTGGTGAAAGGCAGACCGGTGATCGAAGCGATCTTATCGGCCACGCCTTCGGCAAAACCGATAGGGGCGTTCAGGCCCGTACCAACCGCCGTACCGCCTTGCGCCAGTTGCATCAGCTTGGGCAGGGTCTGCTCAATGCGCTCAATGCCGTTGGTCAGTTGCTGCGTATAGCCTGAGAATTCCTGACCAAGCGTCAGAGGCGTGGCGTCCTGCGTATGGGTACGGCCAATCTTGATAATGGCCTTCCAGGCTTCGGCCTTGTCGTTCAGGGCATTGCGCAGGGTTTGCAGCGCCGGCAGCAGGCGGTGAACGATTTCTTCGGCACAGGCGACGTGCATGGCGGTCGGATAGGTGTCGTTCGACGACTGCGACATGTTCACATGATCGTTCGGGTGCACCGGCTTCTTGGTGCCTTTTTCGCCCCCAAGGATTTCAATGGCGCGGTTCGAGATCACCTCATTGGCGTTCATGTTCGACTGCGTGCCCGAACCGGTCTGCCAGACCACCAGCGGGAAATGCGCATCAAGCTTGCCTTCGATGACTTCGTTAGCCGCCTGAACAATAGCACCGGCAATGGTCGCATCCAGCTTACCCAGCGCCTGATTGGTTTCCGCTGCCGCGCGCTTCACGATACCCAGTGCGCGTACCACCGGCAGAGGCTGCTTTTCCCAGCCGATTTTGAAGTTACCCAGTGAACGCTGGGCCTGCGCGCCCCAGTATTTCGAGTCATCAACCTCGATCGGGCCAAAAGTATCAGTTTCAGTACGGGTGGTTTTCGTCATCTTGGGCGGCTCCGCTTATACGGGAGTGTCCATCACCGCCCCTGCCGGAGCCGGTATTGTCGAGCTGTGTTTCGTCTTGCCGAATAACCAGCCGAACATGGAAACTCCCCCCTATGAATTTCGATCCTGTCAGTGAAACATCTGGGGGAAAAGTGCAATGGTTTTCCTGCCTCATCCCGACCGGCCGGACAAAAAAACACCACAAAAAAGCACCACAAAAAAAACACCGGCCTGAACCTGCTCAGACCGGTGTTGATATCATTCCCGTACCTTTCGGTACTGAGCCGACGTTTAGCGACCGAACAGCCAGTCGAAGAAACCACGCTTCTTCACTTCGCCCTGCGCCTTACGCACTTCGGTCTGCGCAGCCTCAACCGTGTCTTCGGCCTTGTCCTTCACCGCTTCGATGGTTGCACCGGCCTTAACCTTGGCAGCCTGAATGGCGTCCTCGGCCTTATCCTTGGCATCTTCGATAGCGTCCGCAGCCTTGTCACCCGCTTCCTTGGCCGCTTTCACAGCGTCCTCAAGCTTGTCCTTAGCGGCTTCGATAACATTCTCAGCCTTGGCGCGGGCTTCGTTGATGGCGGGCTTGGCCGCCTCGACCGCATCATCGATCTTGTCCTTGGCCGCTGCCACAGCCGTCTCGGCCTTCTTGCGGGCTTCCTTGATCGCAGGCTTGGCCGCTTCTACGGCTTCGTTGATCTTACCCTTGGCCGTTGAAACTGCCGTCTCGGCCTTCTTGCGCACGGTTGCGGTTTTGGCCTTAGCCTGCGCCACACCCTCTGCCGCCAGCTTCGCCGGAGCTGCCTTTGCTGCGGTCGCCTTGGCCGTAGCGGTCTTGGTCGCTGCGGTCTTCGCCGCAGCCGCCTTGGCAACCGTCGCCTTCGCCGCCGCTACCTTGGGTGCCGCCGCTTTCGTTGCCGCAGCCTTTACCTTGCTGGCGGCCGCCTTGGTTTCCTTAACCGCCGCCTTAGCTACGGTCTTCACCTCTTTTTCGGCCTTAACCGCTGTCTTTTTGGCGTCCGTTGCCGCCGCCTTGACGGTGCGTGTCGCCTTGGCCGCCGTAGCCTTTACACCGGCCTCAGCCTTGGTAGCCGTCTTGACGACCGTCTTTTTGGCTTTGGTTGCCGCCGTATCCACAGCCTTTTGAGCGGCTGCTGTTTTACGCGCGATTGTCTTTTTTACGCCCGCATCAGCCGCAATTTCAGACGCTGCCGTCGTTTTTGTCTTTTTCTCAGTCGCCATCTTCCACTTTCCCATTGGCGCGCGACGCGCGCACGCTTAAAGACCGTATTAATTCACTCGTCACACCGAATCGGAAAATCCCGCAGATCAGCATGACATATAATCCACAACAAATCATAGCAAAAGGCCCGCGCCAAGTGGCAGAAACCGCTGCCGAGGCTATCGACGACGATATTTTGCTCGAAGGCGTGACCTATTCGATCCTCGAAGAGGACGAAGACCGCAACATCTGGCGCATAGATGCCTTCCCCACCACCGAAGAGGAAGACCACAGATTACAGGAAGTTCTTAAGAATTATTCAGAACTTACGGTAAACGCCGATACGCTGGCGGATGCCGACTGGCTGAGCATGGCCCTGTCCGGTCTGCCGCCTGTGCGCGCCGGTAGATTCTTCGTGTACGGAATTCACGACCGCGGCAAAAAGCCATTGAGCACGGTCAATCTGCGCATCGAAGCCGGTGCCGCCTTTGGTACCGGTCACCACGGCACGACGGTCGGCTGCCTTCAGGCCTATGACGAGCTACTGAAGAAATACAGCTTTGAGCGCGTGCTCGATGTCGGCGCAGGCACCGGTGTTCTGGCCATTGCCGCCTCGAAAACCGGCACGAAATACGCGGTCGGCACCGATATTGATCCGGTGAGCGTACGCATTTCGAACGAAAACGCGACCCTGAACACCTCCAATGCCCGTTTTGTCTATGCCAACGGCCTGAACCACAAGGATGTGCGCAAAGACGCCCCTTATGATCTGGTGTTTGCCAACATTCTGGCCCGTCCGCTGGTCAGCCTGTCGCAATCGATCAAGACAGCCCTGAAGCCGGGCGGCATTGTGATTTTGTCGGGCCTGCTGCGTACGCAGGAGCGCTTTGTTAAGGCCGCCTATATGTCCAAGGGCTTCCGCGTAATCCGCCGCATCCACCGCGATGCCTGGTGCACGCTGGTAATGAAGCGCGGCGGCTGATCGTCTAATCTGATCAGATAAGCGTAATAAGGGGCGGATTTCACACCATCAGATGCGAAATCCGCCCCTATTTCCTTATACGTATTTTATACGCGACGGGCTATGTCTGTGTTTTCGGATAAAGACGGAGACAGGACATGAGCCAACCCGATCAGGACGAACTGGACAAGCTGGAACGACTGGCGGCACTGCATCGTGACGGTACCCTGACCGACGAAGAGTTTGAGCGCGAAAAGGCCCGCCTGCTGAATCCGCCGCCTCCCCCGCCCGTTCCTCCTAAAAAAAGTGGCAGCGCAGGCATCCTTATCCTCAGCCTGCTTGTCATGGCCGGTGTCATCGCAGGGGGCTGGTACCTGCTTAACCGCGACACAAACGAATTGCTGGTTGTCAGTGAAACCACGGCCTCGGAAGGCATAGCTGGTACGAACCTGACCCCGCCTTCGGCCTCTTACGAAGAAGAAATGGCCAAGGCCACCAAGGCTGTTTTCGGCAACCCGCCTAACTTCATCTCCAGAGGCGAAGAAACCGTCGTCTATGAGCCAAAGCACCTGATTACCACCGGTTTCGCCTCGATCCTGATCAGCGAAGGCGTGGTGGAAAACGCCGGTCACGTCAGCAGCGGCAAGGTGGCCATCCACTACCTGAACCCGCAACCCAACGACATGATGCAGATCCGCAGCTATGTGCCCGCCGTCGAAACCGGCAGCTTTGGTCAGGTAGCCGACACCGAGGTCAACGACACTCTGAGCACCTATCCGGTTCTTGAAACCGAAGGCGGTGGCACATGGCAGGGCTATAGCTGTCAGTGGGTGACACTGACGGAACTGACGCCTGACGGGCCGGTCAGTCTGGCCACCATTCCGCTGAGCTACAGCAATGGCGGTGCCGTGGAAACCAATGCAGAAGATATCGAAGGTGAAATCGTAAACATGGTGAAAAACACGTCCTTCGACGTGAGTTACAAAGGCACGCGCACCTTCACTGACCGCTATGTACGCAAGGGCAATGCCTATGTTATGCAAGGGGCATCTTCGTCACTTCCTACCTGTTAAAGTCAGTTCCCGATGCCCTTTCAGACCTACCACGCCACCACGACTCCGTCTCAGGGCACCGCCAATGTGGCCGCCCTGCGCCGACAACTAAAGGCGCAGGGTCTGGACGGGTTCATTGTCCCGCACGAGGATGAGCATCAGAACGAATATCTGCCCGATGCCAATGAACGTCTGGCGTGGGTGTCGGGATTTACCGGCTCAGCGGGCGCGGCGCTTATCCTAATGGATCGCGCCATATTGTTTGCCGATGGTCGCTATACGCTGCAATCGCGCAGCCAGACCGATCCGGCGACATTTGAAGTCGAAGACTATACGGCCACCGCCGTCGCTGAAGCCCTTGCGGCCCTGCCTGCCGGTCAGGTGATCGGCTATGACGCACGCCTGCACAGCCCCAGAGCACTGGCGGATTTTCAGACCGCCGCCGATAACGCAGGCATTACCCTTAAGGCCGTCACACCCAACCCGCTCGATACGGCGTGGGGTGATGTCCGCCCGCCCCAGCCTGCGGCACCGGTGGCACCCTATCCGCTTGACTATGCCGGTGAACACAGCGCCGATAAGCGCACCCGTCTGGGGGGCGAACTGTCAAGGAAGAACCTGACCGCCACACTGATTACGGCCCCGTCTTCTGTGGCCTGGCTGTTCAATATTCGCGGTGGTGATGTCATCAGATCGCCGCTGCCGCTGGCACAGGCGCTTTTGTATGCCGATGGGCGCGCCGACCTGTTTCTGGAGCCGTCAAAAGTCACTGACGATCTCGAAAGCTGGCTTGGCAATCAGGTGCGTTTACTGACACCCGCTGATCTGCCTGAGGCTTTCGCGGCCCTGTCCGGTCAGCCGGTTCTGGTGGACGGCAATCTGTCTGCCGCCGACTGGTTCGGCGCCCTGAGCGCTGCCGGTGCCGTACCCGTAAGCGGCGAAGATCCCTGCACCCTGCCGCGTGCCTGCAAAAACGCCACTGAGATCAAAAACACGACCGCCGCCCATGTCCGCGACGGGGCGGTGATGGCCGAATTTCTTTGGTGGCTTTCGACCGAAGCGCCGCAGACCCTGCCGACCGAAATCGAGGTTGCCCAAAAGCTTGAGGCATTGCGCATCGCCACCGGTCAACTCAAAGACCTGAGCTTTGACACCATTTCCGGTTTCGGCCCCAACGGCGCGGTCGTGCATTACCGCGTCACCGACGATACCAATCTGCGCCTGAGCCAGGGCAATCTGATGCTGGTCGATTCCGGTGCGCAATATCTGGATGGCACCACCGACATTACCCGTACCGTAGCCATTGGCACGCCTCTGGCCGAGCACCGGCATATGTTCACGCTTGTCCTTAAGGGTCACATAGCACTGGCCACTGCCCGCTTCCCCAAAGGAACAACGGGGACGCAACTGGATATATTGGCACGGCAATATCTATGGGCCGAAGGTTATGACTATGACCACGGCACCGGTCACGGAGTCGGTGTCTATCTGGGGGTGCACGAAGGCCCGCAACGCATCAGCAAGGCTCTGAACCGATACGCCCTGCAAAGCGGTATGATCGTGTCAAACGAACCGGGCTATTACCGCGAAAATGCCTTCGGCATCCGTATCGAGAACCTGCAATATGTCACCGAAGCCCCCGCAGGCGGTGAACGCCCGATGCTTGGTTTCCGCAACCTGACATGGGCCCCGATTGACCGTAGCCTGATTGATGTGGATTTGCTCACTAAAGCCGAGCGCGACTATATGGATGCCTATCACGCAGAGGTTCTGCGCCTGACCGGCCCGCTGGTCAGGCCCGAGGTTCATGACTGGCTCACTGAGGTGTGCAGGCCCTTATGATGTCGGCCAGCCCCTCACGATAGGTCGGGAAACGCGGTCGCCACCCTAGTTCGGCCTTGGCCAGTGCATTCGATACGCGTTTGTTTTCGGCATAAAAACGCCTTACGGCGGGGCTTAAGCACGGATCATCCCACAGGATCGACGGAGACAACTTAAACCCATAGGTCTGCGCCGCATATTCAATGACCAAATCCGCCGGTGCCGGTTCGTCATCACACAGATTATAGACCGCCCCTGCGCGGGGATTTTCCACACTCAGCCACAGGGCGTCTGCGGCATCGACATCATAGAGCCGTGAGAAAACCTGATCAGGTTTATGGATACGCCGCGCCGTGCCGTCCTGTAATTTTTCGATGACACTGCGACCTGCCCCATAAAGTCCGGGCAAGCGGAACACAACCACATCATGCCCCGTCAGTGATCGCCACTGGTTCTCCGCTGTCACCCGTCGTGCGGCTTCGCGTGATTGCGGATTGACGGGCGTGTCTTCAAACACCCAGCCGCCGCCATGATCGCCGTAAACCCCCGTCGTGGAAAGATATCCGATCCATTTGCCTGTCACGTTTTGCAAATAAGGCCAAAGCGCTTCAAACGCCGGACACCCCTCATCGGTCGGCGGCGAGGTAATCAATATCGCCGAAGCCGCTTCCGCTGCCTGCCCTAAAGCCAAAGCATCCGCAGGATCAATCGCAGAAATACCGTCTTGCGTCAGCGCGTCACGTTTGTCCGCATCCCGCGCCGTAGCCATCAGGCCATAGCCTTCCGCCCTTGATCTTTGGCCAAATGCCTGACCAATCAGGCCATAGCCAAACACCAGCGCGTCCGGCACCTCAGTTCGCAGGCTCGACAACAACCGGATCAGCCGCCGCAGACGCAGATGCCGCAGCCGCTTCGGCGGCACGTTCTTCGCGTTGCTTTATGCGGCGCGCCTCGCGCTCATGTTCCATGCGCACGATATCCGGCAATACCACTTCCTTGCCAAACGGCTCAGGCGAACGTAGCCCCAGGCCCTGTGGCCAGACAAGGCTTAACCCGATCATCAGGAGGGCAACCACCGCCGCCAGACTGTAAAACAGCTTATCGTTCATGCCTGCCCTTATAGCCGAAGTTTACGAAGGGATATAGTTGAGAATAGGCGACAACCAGCGCTCGGCCTCATCCACCGCCCAGCCTTTGCGCCGCGCATAGTCTTCGACCTGATCCTTTTCGATCTTACCCACCCCGAAATAGTGCGCCTTAGGGTGCGCAAAGTACATACCCGACACCGATGCCGGTGGCGTCATGGCCAGCGATTCCGTCAGTTCCATGCCTGTGCGACCCCGCGCCTCAAGCAGATCAAACAGCGTCCATTTTTCCGTATGGTCAGGCTGCGCCGGATAGCCGGGTGCCGGACGGATACCCTTATATTGCTCGGCAATCAGACCCGCGACATCAAGGTCTTCGTCAGGCGCATAGGCCCACAGTTCACGCCGCACCTTTTTATGCAGGGCCTCGGCAAAGGCTTCGGCCAGACGATCGGCCAAAGCGGTCGCCAGAATAGCATTATAGTCATCCCCCGCCGCCTTGAACTTCGCCGCGATCTCAAGCTCACCATGACCCGCCGTGACGGCAAAGCCGCCAATCCAGTCAGGCGTGCCTTTGGGGGCAATGAAATCCGACAGCGCCGTATTATACTGGCCTTCGCGGGTCTTTTTCATTTGCTGACGCAGGGTGTGGAATTTGGCGATGACCTCGGTGCGGCTTTCGTCCGCATAGACTTCGATGTCGTCATGTTCATCGGCATTTGCAGGCCAGAAGCCGACCACGCCGCGTGCCTCGAACCACTTTTCCTCAAGGATGCGCTTAAGCATCACCTGCGCATCGGCATAGAGTCCGGTCGCCGCCTCACCGACAATCTCGTCGGTCAGGATGTCAGGGAAACGTCCCGCCAGCTCCCATGTGGCAAAAAACGGCGTCCAGTCGATATGGTCAGCCAGATCATGCAGATCGTAAGGACTAAAGGTTTTCAGCCCCAGAAATGATGGCGCGACCGGCTTTTCGGCGGCAAAATCAATCGGGAAATGCTTTGAACGCGCTTCAGCCAGATCAGAACGCGGCTTATTGTCCCCGCGCCCATAGGCGGCACGCACCTTGTCGTAATCAGCCTTGGTGTCCGCAACAAATTTCGGCTTATCGGTTTCCGACAACAGTTGCGACACGACCCCCACTGCACGTGAGGCATCCAGCACATAGACCACCTGATCGTTCTGATAACCCGGCTCGATCTTAACGGCGGTATGGGTTTTGGAGGTCGTCGCCCCACCAATCAGCAGCGGAATCTCAAAGCCATTGCGCTGCATTTCGCGTGCAACAAACACCATCTCATCCAGCGACGGCGTAATCAGACCGCTGAGGCCGATCATATCGACCTTATGTTCTTTGGCTTCGGCCAGAATGCGATCAGCAGGCACCATGACCCCAAGGTCGATGACCTCATAATTGTTACACTGAAGCACAACGCCGACGATGTTCTTGCCGATGTCATGCACATCGCCCTTAACCGTGGCCATCAGAATCTTGCCTGCCGCCTGATAGGAACCACCCGCCGCCACATGGGCCTCTTTTTCGGCCTCCATAAACGGCATCAGATAGGCCACGGCCTGCTTCATGACGCGTGCCGATTTCACCACCTGCGGCAGGAACATCTTGCCCGCCCCGAACAGGTCACCGACCACGTTCATACCGGCCATCAGCGGGCCTTCGATGACATGCAAAGGCCGCTCGGCCTGCTGACGCGCTTCTTCGGTATCGGCT
>JASGFL010000081.1:0-13678 GCA_047605545.1 Asticcacaulis sp.
TCGGCGCGGTGACGGCGTGACATATCGCGCTCTCCTTATTTCGGGCGCTTCGCACCGTAGTGCGAACGACGTTGCTTACGGTTCTTGACGCCTTGCGTATCGAGTACGCCGCGCAGGATGTGGTAACGCACACCGGGAAGGTCCTTCACGCGGCCGCCGCGGATCAGAACAACAGAGTGTTCCTGAAGGTTGTGGCCTTCACCGGGGATGTAGCACACCGATTCGATACCCGTCGTCAGGCGCACCTTGGCGACCTTACGCAGAGCCGAGTTAGGCTTCTTAGGGGTGGTGGTGTAAACGCGCGTGCAAACGCCGCGACGTTGTGGGCAGCCCTTCAGGGCAGGAACCTTGTTGCGAACCGGCTTCGGCTTGCGTGGCTTACGGATAAGCTGGTTGATAGTGGGCATCGAAACGATGACTTTCTCTATATGATGGAAACCTGTGCCGTTTGGCCGGAGGGTTTCGGTTGAAATTTTAAAGAAGCCCGCTCAGGAAAAACACAAAAGCCGCAACCCGCGCTTTGGGGGTTACGGCGGGCACGCAGGCCCTTGTATAGATCATGAGGGGATGAGCCTGTCGGCCCGACCTCCAAAAAAGATAGCGCGGCTATATAGCAACCCTTATCCAAGGTCAAGCCGCGCTCTGGCGCTATTCTACTTAGGCTGGATATCGATCAGTTCGATCTTGAACACCAGCGCGCTGTTGGCCGGAATGGGGCCGCCGCCCTTTTCGCCGTAACCCAGCTCCGCAGGCACATAAAGCTCCCACGTCTCACCCTTTTTCATCTTGGGGATCGCCAGACGCCAGGCCTCAACCAGACCATCAAGCGGAAACACCGCAGGTGCCCCGCGATCAAAGCTGGAATCGAACACCGTGCCATCAATCAGACGGCCTTCGTAGTGCACCTTAACCGTGTCACGCACCGAAGGGCTGGCAGCGGCGGCATCTGCCGCAGGCGTCAGCACCTTATAGTACATGCCGCGTTCCAGCGGCTGCACGCCTTCTTCCTTCGACACCTTTTCCAGATAGGCCTGACCGGCCTCAAGGTTAGCCGCCACCGCAGCCGGATCCGGCTTCTGGCCACAGGCTGCCCCCGTCAGGCCGAACATCAGCGCCGTGGCAACAAGAGCAGGTTTAGTCCATGCGAAGGGCATATCCGGTATTCCTCAAAGCTTCAGAAATTTCATGGGCGTGACGGGCGTCCTGCGTTTCGACCATGATATCGAACTCGGCCCCCTTGGCAGGCACATCCAGCACAAGCCGGTTATGGGCCACATCCACGATGTTGCCGCCCTTGCTTGAGATGACATCAGCCATCTGGCTAAGCATCCCCGGACGGTCATCCCCCAGAATACGATAGGTCACCAGACGCTTTTCACGCACCAGTTCGCGTTGCAGAATCGACGCCAGCAAACGCATGTCGATATTGCCGCCGGTCATGATCAGACCAACTTTCTGCCCCTCGAACTTCTCAGGGTGACGTAAAACCGCCGCGATACCGGCTGCACCGGCCCCTTCAGTAACGGTCTTTTCGACATTGACGTACATGGCAATGGCGCGCTCGAAGTCTGCCTCTTCGATCACCAGAACTTCGTCCACCAAAGGATCGGCAATGGCAAAGCTGCGCTCGCCAATATCCTTGACGGCAATACCTTCGGCGATGGTTGAGCCACCGACCGGCGACGCCAGACCATTACGGCGCGTATAAAATGACGGGTACATGACCGTTTCGACGCCGACAATGCGGATCGACGGCTTTATGGCCTTGGCGGCCACAGCCATACCGGCAATCAGCCCACCCCCGCCGATCGGGATGATCAGGGTGTCGATCTCAGGCACGGCCTCAAGCATCTCTATGGCTACAGTACCCTGCCCCGCCATAACGATTTCGTCGTTAAACGGATCGACATAGACCGCACCGGCTTCGCGGCACAGCTTCTGCGCATAGGCCGAGGTCTCATCAAAGCTTGCGCCCTCGATGACAATTTTCGCACCATAGGACTGCGTCTTCTGCACCTTCACAAAGGGCGTACCACGCGGCATGACAATCGTGACCGGAATCCCCAGACGCTGCCCGTGATAGGCAAGACCCTGCGCGTGATTACCGGCAGAGGCCGCATAAACACCGCGGGCGCGTTCTTCGTCGCTCAGGCTCAGAAGCTTGTTGAGCGCCCCGCGTTCCTTGAACGCCGAGGTATATTGCTGGTTTTCTGCCTTAATCCACACCTGCGTCCGTGTCGCGGCACTCAGGCGCTGCGAATGGTAGAAGGGTGTGTTCAGCACGTGCCCCTTGAGGCGCGCAGCAGCGGCAGTGATATCCTTAAAGGTCAGGCTCATGGTCGTGTCTTCGTACATAATGAGGCGTTTCCTTATCAGAGCGACGCCTAAGCCCCAAAGATAAAATGTAAAAAATACCAATTCGTGCCGTGCAGGCCACTTAATTTCAAATGAAACCTGTTTTGCGAATATGAATTCTCACATCAGAAAATAATATCTTTTTATAGAATAATCAGCCCAACCCTATATAATGACATTCCGATTTATGCCTTAAATGGCCCAATTTATAAACGCAGAACCGCAGAAAATGCCTTCAAACGCTCAAAAACTGAAAACCTTCCTGTCTCCGGCTTCACACGGTTTTGTGCGCGTCACCTGCGCCACCCCCAAGGTGCGCCTGAGCGATCCTCTGGCCAATCTGCAACAGCATCTGACCCTGAGCCTTGAGGCCGATCAGGCCGGTGCCGATGTGGTTCTGTTCCCCGAACTGTCCCTGACCGGCTATACGCTGGATGACCTGTTCAGCCAGCAACCGCTGCTCGAAGCCGCCGCCAAAGCCCTGAGCGCCCTGATCAGCGCCTCCAAAGACTGGCGCAGCGTGGTCGTGGTCGGCCTGCCCCTGCGCCTGTCCCAAAGCCTGTATAATGTCGCTGCCGTCATTCAGGGTGGTCGCTGTCTGGGCATCATCCCAAAGACCTACCTGCCCAATTACCGCGAATATTACGAAAAGCGCCACTTCGTTTCCGGCGGCGACCTAAGGCTCAATGAAACCGTGATTGATGGCCAAACCGTTCCGGTCGGTACGGATCTGATTTTTGCCGCCAGCCATTTCCGCGACTTCACCTTTGGCGTTGAAATCTGCGAAGATGTCTGGTCGCCGGTCACACCCTCCACACGTCTGGCGCTTGGTGGTGCACACCTGCTGCTCAACCTTTCGGCATCGCCCGTAGTCGTCGGTAAATCCCGCGCGCGCAAGGCCCTGTGTGCCGCCACCTCTGAACGCCTGATGTGCGCCTATACCTATTCAGCCGCCGGTCTGGGGGAGTCCACCACCGATCTGGCGTGGGACGGCCAATCCCTGATCCACGAGCTTGGCACCCTGCTGGCCGAAGGCGCGCGCTTTACCGCCAACAGTCTGGTGCACGCCGATGTAGATGTGGAACGCATTGCCCTTGATCGCGTGAAAAACGGCACCTTCGCCGATGCCGCCCGCTTTGATGCACAGACTACACGCACCATAGGCTTTGACTGGCAACCGCATGACCTGACCGACTTCCATCGCACAGTCGCCCGGCACCCCTATGTGCCGGCCGACCGTTCGCGCCTTGATGAAGACTGCTACGAAGCCTTCAACATTCAGGTGCACGGCCTGATGCAGCGCCTTGAACACACCCGTTCCGAAAGCGTGGTCATCGGCATTTCCGGCGGTCTGGATTCGACCCACGCCCTGATTGTGGCCGTTAAGGCCTTCGACCGTCTGGGTAAGTCGCGCGACGGCATCAAGGCCTATACCATGCCCGGTTTCGGCACGACCTCAGGGTCGCGTTCCGATGCCCACAAACTGATGAAGGCGCTGGGCGTTTCGGCCAATGAGCTTGATATTCGCCCCGCCGCCAAGCGCATGCTGATGGACATCGGCCACCCCTATTCGCGCGGCGAAGCGGTCTATGACATCAATTTTGAAAACGTTCAGGCGGGCCTGCGTACCGATTTCCTGTTCCGTCTGGCCGGTCAGCACAAAGGCTTTGTGGTCGGCACAGGCGATCTGTCGGAACTGGCGCTGGGGTGGTGCACCTATGGTGTGGGCGACCACATGAGCCATTATAATGTCAATGGCGGCGCGCCAAAAACCCTGATCCAGCACCTGATCCGCTGGGCCGCGAAAACCGAATTTGACGGCAAGACCTCACGCATATTGCGCTCAGTGCTTGAGCGCGAAATCTCGCCCGAACTGGTGCCCGTCACCGGCGAAGAGGTTCAGCGCACCGAAGACAAGGTCGGCCCCTATGACCTTCAGGATTTCACGCTGTACTACCTGACCCGTTACGGCCTGAAACCGTCCAAGATCGCCTTCCTTCAGTATCAGGCCTGGAAAGATGTCGATGCCGGAGACTTCCCGCCGGATTACCCTGTCGACAAACGCCGCGCCTATGATTTGCCGGAAATTAAAAAGTGGATGGAGGTGTTCCTGTTCCGCTTCTTCACCATCTCTCAGTTCAAACGCTCCGCCGTACCCAACGGCCCGAAACTGATCTCCGGCGGCGCCTTGTCGCCACGCGGTGACTGGCGCGCCCCTTCGGACGCCACCGCCACCGTCTGGCTTGAGGAGCTACGGGCGAACGTCCCTGATTAAACGCCCTGATGCGGTAAGGCCGCCCTGTCCGCCGCTTCGGCCAACTGCACATCCTTATCCGTCAGACCACCGGCGGAATGGGTCGTCAGACGGATACTGACCTTGTCATAGCTGTTAGACCAGTCGGGGTGATGATCCATCACCTCGGCAGACGCGGCCACCTCGGTCATGAAATCAAAGGCGCTCATAAAATCAGGGAACTTGAAATCGCGCTCAAGCGCCAAAGCATCGGCACTGACGCGCCATAAGGGCAAACGCCCGCCCAAAGCCGCAATCTCATCGGCACTTAATCGTCCAGACATGGCTACACCTTACGCAAATAGGCCAGAGACTGCGTGACCGAAGCAAACGGATCGGGCGCATCATCACGCTCCACATAGACATGCTTCACGCCCAGAGCCTTGGCTTTTTTCAGAATTTTCGGGAAATCAAGCGTACCCGACCCGACATCCGCGATCTTACGATCGGCGGCTATATCCTTAAGGTGCAGCAACTCAATGCGCTCCCCGTGATGCTTCAGGACATGGAGCGGATCATAGCCCGCAAAGGCCGACCAATAGACATCGAACTCCAAGGTAACCAGATCGGCAGAGGTACGGTTCAAAATCGTATGCAGTACCGGCTCGCCATCGACCTTTTGCGTAAATTCAAAATCATGATTGTGATAGGCAAACCGCAGCCCCCGCGCTTTCGCCAGTTCGCCCCATGGGTTCATGCCATCCGACAGGGCCTTCCAGTCATGGCGATCCGCCTCGGCAACCCACGCCAGAACGACATAACGGACGCCTAACTCTGCCGCCTCATCAAGCGCCGCCTCAGGTCGCGTGCGCCAGTCATTCAGGCCAATATGTATCGAAGGCACCTTAAGCCCCATATCCGACAGCGCCTGACGCAATACCTTAGGGGCCAGACCACCAAATCCGGTCAGCTCCACCTCGTCATAACCAATATTTTTAAGGCGTCGCAACGTCCCCAGCGGATCAGCCTTAAAGGCTTCACGCACCGTATAGACCTGCGCTCCGATACGCGGAAATGCGGCCTCAGCGGCCCTGACCACAGTGGCAAACGATGCCGTAAGTCCCAACCCCAACGCACCTTGCCACACGTCGCGCCGCGAACAGATGTCTTTCATGCTTCTCTCCTGTTTTTTATTTTTATATGGCCTTTGCGGCCTTATCTCCGGCTTGAGGCTGCCCCTGCGCCGCCACCGCCCCACACCACCGACAGGCCGATCAGAAACCCGAAATCGTACCAGCCGCCGCTATTGGGCACCGCATAGATGCGCACCTCTGAGTTAAACAGATGCCCGATAAGCGAAAACGGCGCAATCGCCCCATGCACCAGCCCCATCCAGAACCCCGGCACCGAAGGCGGCGGCAAGGCACCGGCCTGCGTCGCACAGGCACTGAGCAATACGAAACCGGCTAAGGCCATCAGTGCCAAACCTGCTGTTCTGACCGACATAATAAAAAGCCCCTTCATATGCTGAAGGGGCAATCTATCTCTTTTATCAGACCGTATCAATCTGAGGCTGTATCGATCAGGCGACGCATAGCCTCAAGGTAACGGACAAAGGCCGCGCGACCGGCTTCGGTCAGCACCACCGTCGTCAGCGGCCTTTTGCCCACGAAGGTTTTTTCAATCGTCACATATCCGGCGTCTTCGAGTTTGCGCAACTGCACCGACAGATTACCGTCCGTCGCGCCTGTCTTCTGCTTGAGGCGCGTAAAGTCCGCCGAACCGGCCGTGGATAAGTAGGCCATAACCCCCAGACGCAGACGTCCGTGAATGATGTCATCTATCCCCTCAAGGTCAAAATCATCCGCCACGATCCTATCCCCGCTCTGCTGACATCAGCTTGAGCCCCGGCAGGGTGGCAAACAAAATCAGACAGACCGCATAGACCAGAAACTGTTCGGGCTGATGGGCGAAAAAGGCGGTCAGAAACGCCCCCCCAAACGTACCAAAACACACCCATTTTAGCCAGTTTTGTCCCGAAATTACGGCACTCACCCACCAGGCCACCCCATACAAAACCAGTATGGTCGGCGCCAGTCCGGCAATCAGAATATCGGTGTGCCCAAGGCGGCTACCGGCCATCAAAAGACACATGGCAATGACAAATATGCTCCCCCCTGTCATCGACCATACCGCGCCAAACAGACGGTTCATGGCCCCGCCGGAACCATAGCGGGCAATCGTGGCGCGGATGCTGACAATCGTCAAAAGCGCATAGATCGCCCCCGCAGCCAACCAGCTCACACTGATGAGCCAGGGCGTCGGCATGGGCACAACCCCCGTAACAAACCCATAGTGCATAAGGCTTGCGGCCCCAAAACACAGACCGGCCCAGAACAGGGCGATCCCGCCGCGTATCGGCTGACGCCCACCATCTTCGGCCAGCGCCTTCATATAGGCTATATCGTTTTTCAGTGCTTCGGACATCCTGCCCCCTCCTGTGTAACTTGCTGATCTTTCCCCGTACCCGTCCCCGCCTGCGTAACCTTTAAGGCCACCCATTGGAAACAAATGCGGGGTTGTCATTTTCCATATACCCAAAGCACTTTATTTTGTAAAGTTATTTATTGATCTCCATTCATGTTTACGGTTGCGCCCTGCCTCTCTGACGGTGTTAGCTATGGCCTCATCCTTTACAGGAAAAGGCTTCATGACCGGAAAACCCCGCCTGACAACTGCCCTCGCGACCCTTGGTCTGGCCTGTCTGGCTGTGGCGCTTCCCCTCACCAGTAAGGCTCAAATGACCACTGCCAAAACCGCTGCCCATAATCCGCATACCGCCCCCGCTGACGTCGCAGACCCGCGCCAATTCCTTGAAGAAATTGAGTCAGAACAAGCACTTAACTGGGTGCGTGCGCGTAACGAACGCAGCCTGAACCACCTTCGGGCCGATCCGCGCTTTGCCGAAAACGAAGCGGAAATGCTGAAAATCGTTGAGGCCACCGACCGTATTCCGGCCCCGTCTTTTGCCAAGGGCGGCAAGATAGACAATTTCTGGCAGGACAAAGACCACGTGCGCGGCATCTGGCGACGCACCGACTGGGCCTCCTACATCAGCGACAAAACCGAGTGGGAAACCTTGCTGGACTTTGACGCGCTGGCCGCTGCCGAAGGCAAGAACTGGGTTTACAAAGGCTCAACCTGCCTGCCGCCCGAAAATACACGCTGCCTGATCAACCTGTCTGACGGCGGCAAGGACGCCGTTACGGTGCGCGAATACGACCTGACCACCAAGTCTTTTGTTGAAGGCGGATTCGACCTGCCCGAAGGCAAGCAACTGGTGACATGGAAAGACGCAGACACCCTTTATGTCGCGCGCGAATGGACGCCGGGCGAAGTGACGCCTTCGGGCTATGCCTATGTCACCAAGACGCTGAAACGCGGTCAGAAACTGGAAGATGCGGTTGAAATCCATCGCGGCAAAGCCACCGACATGATGGCCTACCGCACCGTTCTGCGTGACATCGACGGCAACTATGTCATTGATTTTGCTGATCGTCGTCCGTCATTCTTTGAAATCGACACCACATGGTTCTTTGAGGGTCGCGAAGTCAAACTGCCGTTGCCGCTGACGACCGAACTGAGCGCCTATCACAAGGGGCAGGCGATTTTCAGCCTCAAAGACGAATTTAAGAGCGCCAAAGGCACCGTCTATCCCGAAGGCGCCGTCATTGCTTTTGATCTGTTTGCGGCCCTCAAGGCACCGGAACAGATTGAACCGACTGTGGTTTTCGCACCGTCCGACCACGAAAGCGTCGAAAGCCTGACCCTGACCCATAATCGGGTCATATTGTCGGTTCTGTCGAACGTTACCGGCAAGATTTTGAGCGTTGAACTCAGCAATGGCCAATGGATTCAGCATACTGTTGCCCTGCCTGAAAACTCCTCCCTCAGCATTGGGTCGGCTGACGAAGAAAGCGATGCCCTGCTTGTCTGGTCAACCGGCTACCTTCAGCCCTCTACGCTTTATCAGGCCGATGCCGCGACCTTAAAAGCCTCTGAGGTCAAGGCCAGCCCTGCCCGCTTCGACCCCACCGGTCTTAAGGTCGAACAACATTGGGCGACCTCAAGCGATGGCACCAAAGTGCCTTACTTTGTCGTCATGCGCGCAGACGCCAAACTGGATGGCTCAACGCCGACCCTGCTCTATGCCTATGGCGGTTTTGAAATCTCCCTGAAACCAACCTATTCCGGCGGTCTGGGCAAGCTCTGGCTGGAAAAGGGTGGCGCCTATGTGCTGGCCAATATCCGTGGCGGCGGTGAATTCGGCCCCAAATGGCACGAAGCCGGTCTGAAAACCAATCGCCAACTGGTGTTTGATGATTTTCAGGCCGTCGCCGAAGACATCATTGCCAAAAAGATCACCTCACCGCGCCGCCTTGGGATTATGGGCGGCTCCAACGGCGGCCTTCTGATGGGCGTACAGCTTACGCAGCGGCCTGAACTGTGGAACGCGGTGGTCATTCAGGTACCGCTTCTGGACATGCAACGCTTCCATCTGTTGCTGGCAGGAGCGTCATGGCAGGGCGAATACGGTCGTCCGGATGACGCCACCGAAGGCGCATTCCTTAAGTCGATCTCGCCCTATCACAACCTCAAAGAAGGCGTCGCCTATCCTGAACCCTTCTTCGTAACCTCCACCAAGGATGACCGCGTTCACCCCGGACATGCTCGCAAAATGGCCGCCCTGCTTGAGGATATGGGCCTGCCCTACCTCTATTATGAGAACATCGACGGCGGACACTCAGCCGCCGCCAATCTCAAGGAAACGGCCAAGCGCAATGCACTGGAATATACCTATCTGATGCAGAAGCTGATGGACTAAATACTTTAAGGGGGGCCGGTGCAAAACCTGCCCCCTTTTTGATTACCGGCCCGCTTTACGGTTATCGCATCCTTACAAAAGCCCTGATATCCCTTTGGCTTCCTTAAAGAGAATGTTCAGGAGGATCTGATGATACGTCAAATACTTGCCGTCGGTTTCATGGGTGGCTTGCTGGTTGCGTGTAACAACCCCGAAACGGAACAACACCTTGACCAGATCGGCAGCGCCACAGAAAGTCTGGCGGTTGACGCCGCCTCGGCCGTCTCTACAGCCGCCGTTGATCTCACCACTTCCGAACCCTATAAGTATGAATGCGCCAATGGCACGCGCCTTTCGGTCGTCTATCATATGGATAAGGCCGACGTGACCATTCTCGGAAATACGGATCAGACCGTAAGCCTGCCTAAGATCGATTCAGAGAAGGGTGAGCTATATGCGGCCGGCGACCATCGCCTGCACAGAGATGGCGACGCGGCCACATGGGGCCTGAACGATACCTGCGCCCGTACCGAATTCTAAGCCATTACCCGCCTGAGCTTTAGCCCGCCGGCACCACCGCGCGGGCAAAGCCGCTGCTTGTGACGCTGAAACTGGGCCGCTCTTCAAACAGGTGGCTCAGGCCACTCTCGAAATCCATCAACACATCGGCATATTCCGCACTTTTCAGCGGCTTGCCTGATTGAATGGACTTGCTCATGCGGAACTTCCAGAACGAGGTAATGTGATCAAGCGTACCGATCACCTCGCCCAATTCGGCAAACAGCCCTGAGCCATTCAGCAAGAAGCGTTTGAACGGCCCCGGTTTGCCACGTGCCACCATGTCCGCATAGGCGGTGTCATAGACGTTCAGCACATCATAGGCCTGATTAAGTGCCCGTGCCATGCCCTTGGCCAATCGCACCCGTGCCGCCGCCAGATAGGCCCGCACCGTATCGTCCCGCATGCCTGTGGGTTGATAGCTGCCCAAACCGGCCAGAACTTCGCGCAGAGCGTCCTGAAGTTCCAGATAACGCCACTTGTAATAAAGGAACCCGCGCCAGGCAAAAACACCTTCGGTAAATTCGTTTTCCGTCATGCGGAACGTTGATTTCAGGGGCAACAGTTCCTGATCAAGCTCATTGGACAATATCTTGTTGCCCAGCTTCATCGAAGCGCCGGTGTAATATTCGCCCAAAGCCGTATTCACCAGACGCTCGATTTCACGGCTGGTGAACTGCATCATCCTCGATAAATCCGCGCCGGAAATTTGCAGATAACATCCCGAAGGCCGGAAACCATTCCGCGCCAGATTTTCACGCACCAGAAAGGGATCAAGCGACGGCAGGCGATCCAGTATGCGTAAGATCTTGATATCGTGGTTTTTATCAAAATCATCAATGCTCAGATACTGACGCGTCAGGCTTTCAAAACCGAGCTGATTGATAAATATACTTGCGCCACCAAGCCTGAGATCGGTGTGATCATACGGCAAGATCAGCTTGGTGACCGTCCGGCGGCTGGAATGATAGAAATGACGCTCATTGGCCCGCAGCGTATGTTTGAGGATAATGCAGCGGTTCAACAGCGATGACTGAAAAAAAGGCGCTTCGGCATAGTCACGATCCTTGCCACACAGGCGATAGACCCGCGACAGATTCAGCACGCGACTGGATGAGGCCGTCTGGTTAAGATTGGCCAGATTGCGGTATTCCCGAATTACACGCGGCTGGAACTCAGGCACGATCCTGGAAGCCACCGCAGACGCCGGTTTTTTCGCCTTCATAATCTTTACCTTGCTGAAACCCTCAGCTGAGGTCAGGCCCGCCCAAAATCATCAGGCTTTCCTCGAAATCCATCAAAATGTCTGCATATTCCATGGGCGTAAGCCGCTGCACCATAGGATTGGTTGACATGCGGTAATTCCAGAACGACCCAATGTGCCCAAGAATACCTATGCTTTCGCCCAACTCAAAGAACAGGCCCGGCCCATCCAGAAGGAAACGACGGAACGGCCCCGGATTTTCACCTTCGACCAGCGCGTGATAGGCCTGATCATAGATCGCCAGTGTACGCCCGACGCCTGAAATCGCACTCACGATACGACGCGCCAGTCTTGGACGTGCTTCTCTGAAATATTCGCGCACGCCTTCTTCGACGATGCCAATAGGTACATAGCCCGCCAGCCCTTCGAGGACCCGACGCATTTCTTCCTGAAGCTCGATATAGCGCCACTTGAAATACAGGAACCCGCGCCATGAGAATATGCCGTCAGAGAACTCCTCGTCTGACATGCGCAAGGTCTTTTTCAGAGGCCACAACTCGCGGTCAAGCTCGTTGGCCAATATCTTCCCCGCCAGCTTGCGCGAGGCCCCTCCCACCAGATCATCACCAAAAGCCGTCATGACCAGACGTTCGATTTCTTCGTTCGCCAGCCCGATCATGCGCTGAACATCGTAGTTAGAAATTTTCAAGTAACAGGCTGCGGGCTTGAAACCGTTACGCGACAGGTGCTCACGCACCAGAAACGGGTCAAGCGAAGGCAATTGATCCAAAAGCCGCAAAACCTGCACATCAGGGTGCCCGGCCACGTCATCAATATTGAAATAGGTGCGGGCAAAGCTGTCAAAACCGATCTGGTTGACCAGCACCGAACGCCCGCCAAGCTTAAGATCCATTGGATCAAAAGGCAGGATGACCTTGGTGGCCGTACGTCTGGGGCGCGTAAAGTGGTTACGCTCATTGGCCCGCAGGGTATGCTTGACAATGATGCCCTTATTAAGCTGCGAGTCCTTGAAAAATGGGCGCGTATAGTAGTCTTCTTCACGTGTGCTGGCGAGGTAGATTTGTGACAGATTCAGCACCCGACTGGTTGAGGCTGTTTCTCCCAGATTCGCCAGATTACGAACGTCGCGACCGGAGTTACCTGCCGATCCGTGCGACTGATCCGCGAAATTGCGGCCCGAATCTTTGCCCGCCAAGGCGTTCATGCGCTTAACCTTCTGTTTTTCTTGCGCCTCGCCACCAGATTGTCCAGTTGGCGTATAATCTTCCGCGCTTCTTCCGTTTCTTCAGTTTGCAAACCGTTGAGCCTGATAATGGCCTCCAGATGCACATCCAGAACCTTTGGATCAGCCTCAGACCCAAAGAATTGCATATAATCGTTTAAAGAGTGTGTAGCCCGCGCAACCAAAGTCAGACGGTGCTCATGCGCCTTGCGTTCCTTCTCAAGCAACACCGAGACCATATGGTTCAAAGTCGGCCGGTGAAGCCCGCCACGGGCCTGCATCAACGCCCTCAGACTTTCCAGTTCAACCGAAAGTCCCTGACGGAACATATTCCGAAACTGCGCGTCAGCTTCCTGCTCAATGTCGTCAGCCCGACGCAAGGGGCCATTATAATTGCTTTTGACCCGCCGACGCCGGCACGGGCCAACATAGCCCGCCGCAACTATGAAAGGCCGTGGACGTAGCAGGACGGCCTGCACCGCCCTCAGAAGGCTTGTGGTCGAAAAAGGCTTGATAACAAACTCATCGGCCCCCGCATTGACCGCATCGACCACGTCCATTGATCTCTGGCGCGCCGTCAGCATGACGACCGGCATTCTGGGATTAGGGAAACGCCTGTCTTCCACAACCGCAGCTCGCCGTATCTGGTTCACCAGCTCAAGGCCCGACATACCCGGCAAACCCCAGTCCAGTATAAGGATATCAGGATTGTGCCCCTCAATAAGCGCGATTGCCTCTTCGCTGGAACGGGCCAGCAAAAGACGATCAAACCCTATCGCCCTGAGGAGATCGCTGACCATCCGCCGCGCCTGATCATTGTCCTCAACGATCAGAATACTGGCAGTATTCAGGTCGGCCTGGTTTCTTTTTTTTGCTAAGGAAGTGCGCACCATATCGGATTAGTCAGCCTTTAGCCCCAGTTAAGAAGCTTACCCTAGGGCAGATAACTTAACTCATGATTTAAAATAACAGGGTCATCGGCCACACCCGCGCGCCCGTACGCCCCTGCACGCCGCCCCTGCCCGGGACAACCTCAGTGCGTATTTTGCACCCATAGATGTTAATTATTCAGCGCAGGCTGGGCATCTTCTATTCCGAGAAAGTGCCAAAACCATAAAACCAGCATAAAAATGGTGGATACAGAGCCGCTTAGTGCGGCACAAAGGTGGTAGGCGAGGAGGGACTCGAACCCCCAACCAGACCGTTATGAGCGGTCGGCTC
>JASGFL010000082.1:0-13305 GCA_047605545.1 Asticcacaulis sp.
GTTAACGGTGTCAGCATGGCGGCAGCTGATGCCAATGATGGTTCATCGACGTCACGCTCATTCAGCTTTGAGCAGGTATCCCTGAGCAGCATCGATTCAATCGAAATTTCCAAAACCATCAGTGCCGATGTGGATGCTAATGCCCCTGCGGGTACGATCAATCTGCGCACAAAGCGGGCTTTTGATCGCAAAGGCAGACGTATAACAGCACAGCTTTCCACCTTCACCCACTCTGACCTGTGGAATGACCGCATTACCGGGCCCGGAGACGGTCGTCGCAACAGTAAGTTTTTGCCGAACGGGCGATTTGAATATTCAGATGTCTTTTTCGACCGGCGTCTGGGGGTTGTGGCTAGCGTAAGCCAGTCTAAAACCTACACCGAGATGGAGCACACCTATTATCCGCGGAGTTATGAACCAACGGCGATAAGCCCTGAGCCTATGGCCCCCAATACCATCTACACGCATATGCGTGCACAGGAGGTGTCACGGTTTGCTTCGTCTTTAACACTGGATTATCGCGCCACGGATCGTCTGATCCTGTCTTTGGCCAGCATATATAACAAATCCTACCTGTGGTCGGGGCAGCGCACGTTTATCTTTACCACCAATGCGCGGGCACGTGGTGTTCATGGTAACGCCATGCTTGATTTCACGACGGATAAAACGGCCAGCTCAACGGCCATTCAGGCGCAGTCGAATGCTATTTCGAAGGAAGGCGAAGGTAAAACCTTTGTTCCGAGTTTTGAATATCGCGGCGATCATTTCTGGCTGGACGGGACTTTATCCTATTCGGATTCCACCAGCCACTATGACCCTCTTGGAAAAGAAGGCGCCATTTTCAATCTTGTTACTGCGCCTTATTCAACAGGCAATTTTTCGGTCAAGCGTTCAAATCTGATGGAGCAGGACTGGCGCATTACCCAGACCAGCGGCCCTGACTGGAGCGACCCGACCAGTTTCAGATCCAGCAATATTACACTGAACACACAGGATGGCCGTTCGGCGCGTACTGAATTAACAAGCGGCGCTTTGAACCTCACTATACCCGTAAACCTGCGTAATGTTCCGGTAACGTTTAAATCCGGTCTGAAGGCCAAGCAATCAGCCTATGATTTCCGCAATGAACGCGCAGCCTATCAGTACCGCTACACCGGGGCATTGACAGTGGCGGAACTTCTAACCCAGACCGCCAGCCCGAATGAATTATGGTTCAATGGGATGGATATCGAGTTGGCGTCCTTATCCGGTAGTTCAAAGCTTTATACCCCCAGCAATATCAAGATGGGTGAGTTGTTCCTGAAAAACCCCGATCAGTTCACGCATGTCATGACGGCCGAGAATTATTATACGGCTTTCATCGCGAATACCCGTCATTTCGAGGAGGACAGCAACGCCGCCTATATTATGGCGACAGCCGAGTTCACTGACCGTATTACCGGCCGTGTTGGTGTGCGCTGGGAAGAAACCGAAACGCGTTCACGCCGCCATGTCTTGCGTAGCAAGCAAGAGGTTGAAGCCGCAGGCTTTACATTTGCCAGTAGCACGGATCGACCCGACACGGTCGAAGGCATGAAATACATGTACGAAAGCCATCCACAAACCGATCAGAAAAATAGCTACGACTACTTCTTCCCTAGTGCTTCGCTTAAGGTAGCGGTAAATGACAAAACCGATTTCCAGTTGGGATACAGCCGCACTATCCGTCGCCCTGAAATCAATGTGCTGGCCGGCGTATGGTCCGTTAATGATGAGTTGATGCGGGTCACAGCCCCGAACCCGGGACTTGAGCCAGAGCTTTCGGATAATATCTCTATTCGTGTAGCTCACTATTTCGAGCCAGTCGGTCTGGTGGCAATTAATCTCTATCGCAATAAGGTGACGGGCCTGTTCATGGCTGATGACCTAACGGCAGAAGAGTTCGGTTATACGGGGACGGAATATGCCGATTATACCTTCCGGACGACGCGCACCGTCAGCGGGGAGGCGATTAACATCAATGGCTTTGAAGTTGAGTTCAACCATTCGCTGGATTACCTGCCGGGTCTGTTTAGCGGGCTGACGGTTCGCGGCTCCTATACCCAGACTAATCCGGAAACGCCTATAACCCTGTCGGCCAATCATCTGATGTCGCTGGTGCTGGCCTATAAGAAGGGGCCGCTTAGTCTCAATCTGAATACTGTACGTACGGGGCGCAAACTCAACAGTCCTTCCACAGGATCGTTTAACGAACCACGTATCGACGCCAGTTTCTCAGGTTCCTATCGTATTCGTCCGGGCTGGCAGGCATTTATGTCTGTGCGCAATCTGCTGAACGAAGATACGCGCACTATTCTGCCTGCTGTCAGCACAACGAACGGGCCGATCGGGGATCATGCGGGGGCCTATATGTCCTATGGCCGTAGCGCCACCATGGGCCTTAGAGTCACGTTTTAGGGGGAGCGGAGATGATAGCAAGGACTCCGGATCGCCGTCGCCTTATGGCGGCGGCAGGGGGAATGATGCTGTTGAGTGGACTGGGTCGTTATGGGCCGGTCATTGCGGCACCCTCATTTGGTGATGATCCGTTCACGCTTGGGGTGGCTTCGGGCGATCCTTGGCCGGATGGCTTTGTCATCTGGACGCGGCTTGCAGTGCGTCCACTCGAAGAACATGGCGGCATGAATATGGTTGCCGTCCCCGTTATTTGGGAAGTGTCTGAAGATGAAGTGTTCAGCCTTGTAGTGGCTACGGGTGAGGTGTTGGCCCGACCGGAATTGTCGCATGCCGTGCATGTGGAAATTGCCGGATTGCGACCTCAACGCCCCTATTGGTATCGCTTCCATATCAAGGGCAAAGGTGCCAACCTGATTACCAGCCCGATAGGGCTGGTACGTACGGCACCCGCTGCCGGCACGTTGCCCTCACAGGTGCGACTGGCCGTGGCAGGGTGTCAAAACTATCCACACGGCTGGTATAATGCCTATCGTCATTTGAGCCGTGAAGATGATCTGGCGGCGGTGTTCCATTATGGCGACTATATCTATGAGCAAGGCCCCAGCAACATAGCTATTACTGATGCGCTAGGGCGCAAGGTAGACCGTCAGCACAAGGGCGGAGAGATATATAGCCTTGATGATTATCGTCGGCGTTATGCGCAATATAAATCCGATCCGGATCTGAAGGCCGCTCATGCGGCGGCGGCATTCATCATGTCATTTGACGATCACGAAATTGATAATGACTGGGTGTCAGCCTATGATCAGGACGGTACGCCGCCTGAATTATTCCTGTTGAGACGATATGCGGCCATGCAGGCCTGGTATGAAAATATGCCGGTGCGTCGCGCACAGTTCCCGCGACCAGAAGGCCTTCGTATGTACCGGAGGCTGGACTACGGGCAGTTGTTCCGTATGCATGTGCTGGATACCCGCAGTTATCGCTCTAACCAGCTTTGTGCCGGTGATCGTGATCCCACATGCCCGACGGAAGATACAGCTGAACGCACGGTTTTGGGTACGGTGCAAGAAGAGTGGCTGTCACAGGGACTATCGCAAGATAGTTGCTGGCACCTTGTGGCGCAACAGGTGCGCGCAATGCCACTTGAGCGTAAAGCGCGTGACGGCAGTATAATGCCCATTCCGGTCGACCAGTGGAGTGGTTATCCGCAGGCTTACGAAAGATTGATGAAAACAATCAGTGATCGCGGACTGACCAATGTGATTGTCGCCAGCGGTGATGCGCATATGCACAATGTAGGCACATTACCTGCACGATTTGATGACCGTGGAGGAGAGGCGGTGGCGACTGAGTTTCTGTGTACGTCGATTTCATCTGGGGGAGATGGTGCTGCGGTGACAACAACTATTCAGGCTTATCTTGACGGGGATAATCCCAATCTAGCGTTGGCCAATCATCAGCGAGGTTACCAAACCTTTTCAATCAGGCGTGATGTCTGGGAAACCGATATTAAGGTGATTGATAAGGTGCAGGCACCTAACGGGCGGGTCAGTACGCTAGCACGTTTCAGCGTGTTGCCTGATAAGGCTGGTCTGCACCGTGGATGATCATCAACTTAATGTGGGGGGCAACGTCGGCACCTTAATGCGCCCTAATTCAAATCACTCACCTTCTTAAAGCGCTCTATCTGTCCTGTCATCGCAAACGACACCGGTGGCAGTTCTGAAATGATTGAGCTTTGAAGCTTGGCTTTCAAGCGACGCACGACGGTCATTGTCAATATTGTTTCTTGAGAATGAGCCCAAGCGTCTGATCGCGGCCTAAAAATACTAATGCGTCTAGCTGCGTCATATTGCGTCTAAATGCGTCGCGGTTTCCCTACTCAAAAAGCCCCTCAAAGCCTTTTCCGATAAAGCTTCGTCTCAAATGCCCTTTTGCGTCTAAATCGCCCCAAAAAGCGCGCAGGCGAGGGGCGGGGACGAGCGCGCGGCGCGGGGTTTGGCGGCGCGGCGCAGGCCAGGGCGTGGCTTGGTTAGACGAGCATGCCTATTTTGAGTGGGAAGCAAGAGAGCGGAGACGCGATGTTTTGTTTGTCTAGGGTCCGCGGCTGTTTTTTTCAGCTAGGCCTTGATCATTCATCACATGAAAAATGATTCAATATGACGTTCTAATCAGTGAAATTACCTTGCGATTATAGGTGAAAAACGTGTTTCATAGAACGCAGGTATATTGTGATGAGCGCTTAACTGAATCTGTTTCCTTAGGAATTCACCATGCGTCAGAGTTCGCCACCTGCGATCAGGTCTATTTCGGCAAGGCATAACCCGGTCGAAGATATTGACGCTATTTCCAGTGTTGTGGATAGCATTTATCAAGCGGCCTATGACGATAGGTACTGGGCACAGGCTCTCGACGGTATAAGACAAGCTTTTGATGCTTCGGGAGTTTGCATCGGTAAAGCCGGGCGGCAGTCTGGTAATGTTTTAGCCAGTGCAGCGGGTGCTGATTTTCAGTTTGCCTATCTGGATTATTATGTTGATCACAATCTGCTTTGGCAGGCGGCAGAGCGTTTGCAGCCTGGTACTGTATACAGCCACGATATTCCTGTGCAGGGGGGCGAACTACGTCGAAGTGCTTTCTGGAATGAATGGATGGCACCGCAGGATTTCCACAGCACACTTGGCTACAGACTAAGAAGTGACAGAGGCGAAAACTGGCTGTTTGATCTGGAGCGCGGGCGAACTCAGGCTGAATTTGATGATGCCGATGTACGTCTTCTCAGAGTTATAGGGCGCACCGTACAGCGTGCGTTGTCTCTTCGAGAGCAACTGGGCAGCCTGCGCATCGAACACGCCCATGCCACGGGTGCTCTGGATGCCTTATCAGTTGGCGCGATACTGGTAGATGCGCAGGGGCGGTTGCAGTACGCAAATCGTCTGGGCGACCGTATCGTCTCAAAAGCCGATGGGGTGTTTCGGTGTATGCGTGGTGAGCTTTATGTGCGTCGCCCTGATTGTCGTGCGCAGTGGGATCGGCTTCTGGCCGATGCCAGCAATACAGCGATCGGACAAAGTGGCTATGTTACCTTACGTACACCTGATGATGCAGGCGGTATTGTGACGGCACATGTCAGTCCCTTCGTAGCGCCTGAGGGTAACGACGCCGGCAGATGTGCGTTGATACTCCTTAAGCCGGTTGAGCTGCAGGTGCATCAGGCCGAGCACTTGATCAGTCTTTTTGGATTCACAGCGGCGGAAGCCCGTGTTGCCGTAGCGCTGGGTAAGGGGCTTCAGGCACAGGAAGTTGCAGGACTTTATTCTATCGGCTTGTCAACGGTGAGATCACACATCTCCAGCATTCTGGCTAAGGCAGAAGTCGGGCATCAGGGTGAGTTGCTGGCGTTGATGTCGCAACTTGCCTTACCGACGCTGTCAGGCTTTAGCAGTGATGATACGTGATTATTTGTAATTCTCATCAATCTGGAGGATGACAAGCGTTCCGGTCAGATGGCTATCGTCAGATCCTGTAGTGTTTATTGCGGGGTTACTATGAAACGATATGCCGGTGCGTTGCTGTTGAGCGGTTGTATGGTGGCTTCAGTGCCCCTAACTGTGATGGCCCAAAGTGTGTCCGCCCGACCTGCCGTTAAGGTGGCACCCAAGGCCGTCACAAACACAGATGCCAAAAAGCTTGAGCAGTACAAAGCCAGACAGCTTGAGCCTGTGTCCCGCCTTGATAATCAGTCTTCGCAGCGCCTTATCAATCCGCGCAGGACGGAAAATGCAACTCAGCAGAAAGCGCGGGTAGCCGCAGCCAATGCAAGAACAAAAGCCATTGCCACAATAACCGTGCCATTAACGATTACCAGTCCGCATATTGCGCGGATTGATGGTGTGGAGAACGGACGTTATGAACCGGGCGGGCAGTACCAGATACGCGGCAAGGGATTTGGTGCCCGCAAAGGCACCGTGTTTCTCAAGGAAAATACGCTTGGTAAAGCGATACAACTCAATATTCTGCACTGGTCGGATGAACGCATCTATGCCGAAGTGCCTGCCGATTTATCCGGTGTCTCTGATGCACCGAAGGTGACGTTGGTGGTTGGGCCGGTAGGGGCGGCAGGGATTGAAAATCGTAGCAACGGCTTTTACGCGGCACGCGAAGAACATAAACTCACGGTTTTGCCGGCGGGCGGTTTGGCCTATATCAAGGGGCGGTTTGCAGACAAGTTGACGAAAGGCAATGATGGCATGACGGTGCGCCGTTATGTCGAGCAGGGAGCGAATGATGCTTGTTTTCAGCCTGGTACCGATCTTATTGATACGACTAAGCTAAACCTTAAACCCGGTTTCTGGGTTCACAGTTTCGATGTCTGGTTCCCCAAGCTTGAGTCTTACGTCAACACGGACGTGGGTGAAATCCGCTATACGGGTTTTGGCAAGTATGACAAACGCTGGGACGGCGATAATATCATCATCGACTGGGGCGTTCAGCGCAGACGTTCTGCACCCTGGACGCTTTATTCCGGCGCTTCACAGTGCGAGTCCATTTATCGTGTTACGCTGAACATTAACGGCCCACGTGGTGTGCCACTCAGGTGAAGGCGCCACTGAGTTACGGGCGGTGGCTGATCGGAGCTATGGTTATCGCTCAATGCCTTTTTTTGTGGTTCGGGATCACAAAAATCAATGAACGCCGAAGCTTTCTTGAGAGTGCGGTGCGCGCAGAGGCTGAGGTTATCCATGCTTGGGACGTTTTGCCAAGGGGGCGCACAAGCACGATACGTCATGCCTTGATTGCGTTCGAGACAGCCGACGGTAGCCTGATTAACGCACATTATAAAACACAGTTTGAATTTCTGTCTCTTAAGGATGGCGAAAGGCTCGTGGTGCTCTATTTGCCGGAGGTGCCTCAGTCTGCGCTTCCGGCGGATGATTTGCATATTTGGTTTGAGCCACTGTTGGCCGCAGGCTTTGCTGGATTTTTCCTGCTGCTGGGTGCGTGTCTGTTGTGGCCGGCGCGCAAAGTCACCGTGCCACGTATTATCAGTTAATTCCCAACACAGTTCGGTTCGGTGTGTTTGCAGTCATAGACAGAGTTAGGCAGGCTGAATTCAAAGACACGATTGCCGTGTTTGGCTTCGATGCGCATCCGCACACTGCTCTGGCTTTTGAATTGCATCTGATTGGCAGGCCAGCGGGTTCGGGCACCTGAAACTGCGGTTACCTTGACCACCAATTGCGTGTCGCTTTCACTAATGACTTCAAGCATCGATCCGCCATAGGTCGTGCCAAGAATCCAACCGGCCGTGCCACCAGATAAGCCCTTGCCATTGATGCGGTGCGTGCTGCCCAGTTTGAAGACAATATTGTCGCGTTTGCCATCGACATTGCTGATGTAACTACCATCGGCAAGTTTAACGAGCGGAGGTTGGTTGACGGGCAAAATGACCTGTCTTTTGTTTAGCAGGTCGGAGGGGCGGTTAGACAGGACCGGCGTGCCCAAAGTCACCGTTGGTTTAGTCCAGTTTGTAATGAGTGAGCACGTGTAACCCCAGTTGAAACCACCACGGTTGCGACTTACCAGCCCCCAGCCCCCACGCACCCATTGGGATTCTGGGGGTCTGTTAATCAGCTTTTTGTATTCCTTACCTTTAAATTTCAGATCCCCTTTAACGACAAAATCCTTGGGATAAGGCATGTCGGGAATTTTGTATTGGGTCACAACAATGTATCCGCCGCTGCCGTATTCATCGGCCGGCCCCGTGAAGGGTTCGTACAAAATGCGACACTGAGCCGATGCGAAGCCGGTCTCGGCAATAGCAGGGAAGGCCATTAGGCAAGACGCTGAGACGGCCATCAATAATGAAGCTTTCATCCATGCACCCTTAGTTGTTGCGAAGCACAGTTTTGCGCCCGCCAATGTCCAGTGTGGAGGTTTTCTGATCTGCACCGTTCCATGATCCCGCATGACTGCGGCTGAAAAGCTTGTCCGGTGCGCGGCCTTTGACGACGATGCTGTACCAGCAGAAATTCTGACCGGATTTGAATTTAAAACGGACGCTCAGCTCAACCGCCTTGCCTGTGAAACCGACGGGCCTATCACCATAGCTGTGATGTGTGGTGATCGGGGTTTCTTTAAGCTGGTACTCACAAGCGCCATTATCGACCAGGCTGATCTTACGACCATGTATCTGCCCATCATCTATGATCTGGATACGGTCTTCGGCCCACCCGCCACTGCCGGTATTGGTGCCGCCTTTGGTATGGGCGCCGATCCAGTCATCCGCGGGACAAATTTCGGCTGTGCCAGCCTGTGTATTGACACGCCCCTGAAACTGGAAGCTGCCTTGACCACCACTGGCGGCTTTGGCCGCACAGGCCACGCGCCTCAGGGGCGGGAACCAGCGCCCTGTATCCAATGCAGAGGTTTTCAGCTCGGTATTAAAACGTACGATGCAGGTGCCTGACATAAGGGTTACGCGCACAGTTTGGGTCAGATGCTGCGAGACGCTGTCCGGTACTTTGAACTCGGCGGTCGAACCGGAAGAATGTACCTTGATGAGGTCAGTCTTGATCAGGTCGCCTTTTGTCCAGCTGTTCCCTTTTTGGGCTTTGGAATATTCGATATAGGCTGAGGTAATGTTGATTTTGGTTTTAAGAAAATCGGCCGCACCCGGAGCCAGATCTACTCTGAGGTTTCCTGCCGGAGTGCCCGGATAAATCTGGGCTGAGGCGTGGCGGCCGGTGCCACAAGGATCAGGGTTCAGGCGTTTTACAGGCCCGCGCAGGATGTCAGGCGGTTGGCGCAGGGTTTCATTTCTCTGAAGTACCTGAGTTTGCGCCTGTGCCGACGAAGCAATAACAAGGCTAAGGGCGGTTATGGCATGAAGGCTATATCGCAATGCAGGGATCATTTGAGGTTTAGCCTTTGCTCGAGAGGTTTGCCATCATCACTAAGCCAGCGGAAAACCGATGATGTCTGATCATGCGTCATGCGCAGGGTCTTGGAACCATGGTTTTCGGTCGCCCAGGTGATGTATGTTGCGTGTTGTGTCGGGAAGCCACGCGGCACAGAGGCCTCGAACAGCAAGTGGTAGGGGCACATGCCGCCGCTGGGGGTTTTTGAATACCAGTTGACGCTTACATTTGTGCTGGCAGGTGTTACTCCGTTAGCCACCTTGCCGTTCAGGACATATGGGCCACCATGACCTTCGGCGACTTTTGAGTGTGTGATGGTCTCTTCAAACGTACAGGCATTGTCATTGAGGTAAACAATGCCCACGCGTATGTCGCGCGCTACGCCACCATGCCAGATCTCATAAACATCCTGACGCAAATTGGTGACCCGACCGTTAGGGCCAATAATGGCCGCATCTGCAAAATGGTAGGTCGTCCAGGGGCCACAGAAGTTACTGCGTTTGCCGCCATGACGTGTTTGGGACGTCGGACGACTGGGGCGAGCTTCTTGCCAGATCTGCCTGGTGGGGCCTTCTGGCTGGCTACAGACTGTAGTGTTTACCGGTGGAAACCAGCGTTGACGGACATATTGAGGCACGATGTCCATGGTGAACTGCGTGTTGCACTGGCTTGTCTCAACATGCACGGTGACCTTTTGTGGCAGAAATGGCTCGCGGAAGCTAGGCACACGAAACTCAACCCAGTCGGTAGTTCCCGCCGGAATAACGGCGTTGACGGTGTGCACCTCGGCGACGCGCCAATAGCTGTGGACGTTGATTTGCTCGTATGAGAAATAAACCTTCCGAATCGTTGGTCCGACGGTGGATTGTTGGGCATCAGCGGGGATGCCGCGCAATACCTGATTGCCGGTGCGTGCTACAATCGGGCCAACAGCACGCTGTGGCTGGGTGCTTACGAAGAAAAGAGCGCCGGGCACCAGCTTTTCCGAATGTTTGAAGTTTTCAATCCGGCATAAGGGGGCGACATTATTCAACGTCACGTTCTTGGGAATCTGAGAAGCGCTGACTGAGGGTCTGCTGACCGTCTGGGCATACAGGGGGGTGCTGATAAGGCTGAAAATCAATAATGGCGCAAGTATCAATGAGTTCATTTGCAACATCCGGTTACCAGGCGGGTAGTTAGCCGTATGTGCGATGTCTCTGCCTCCTCAATTTGGAGGAGGGCGGTGATTATTTGTAGGCCAGACTCAGCCCTATGTTGCTTGAGTTTGAGCATGTCCGGAGATCTGTCTGGATGCTGTCACGCTTAAGCTAAGCTCACAACTCATCTCAGTGATTGAAAGTTTTGGATTGAAAAGATTTTATTGTTTTTATAGATGCCGAAAGTCGTTGCATCAGTTCAGGGTGTTCGCGGGAAAACCCTAACATCTGTAATGTAATTGATTTATAAAGGAAATTCTTGTAATTTTGACATAATATTCCCCTAACCTGATTGGGGGGTTTAAGGCTAATATTTCCTTCATAAAAAATATAATAAAATCAATAACATTATAAATTTCATGCTTTCATGTTATGGCTATGTTAGTCCGAGTTATAATATTTGTGCCTGGTATAATTATTTGATTTAAATGGATATATTCTGAAGAAATCCGCGTGAAGGCGGTGGGATTACACATATTAGGGTTTTCCCGTGAGCATCCTGAAACTCTGGTGAGTTTAAATAATTGAATGAACAAAATACCAAGATGCTTATAGCGAGGTGCAAAGTATGGGCTAAAGTATGGGCTAGACAGCTTTGATGTGGCATTATATTTAATAATATCAAATGGATATTTCAATTTGTTTGGAGCCCACCGTCTCCGCCATCTTCCTTTTTTGAGAAAATATGGCCTCTTGGTATTGGCCGTGGCGTGGTTCAAGGGGCTACTGCGTAGGGTATTGCGCGTCAGTTACCTGTTCGAGCCAGTCAACGGACTTACCGTCCAGAGTTTCTGATATTGCGATGTGAGACATGCCTGATTGGCGGGTGGCGCCATGCCAGTGCTTTACCTCGGGCGGTATCCAGACGACGTCTCCGGCTTTAACGGCTAATGCGTTTTCGCCCCATTTTTGAACCCAACCTTCTCCGCGCGTAATAATCAGCGTCTGCCCCAGCGGATGCGTATGCCAGGCGGTGCGCGCACCGGAACTGAAGGTTACTTCGCCACCACCGACCCGAGCCGGGTTCTGGCGCTGAAAGCGAGAGGTGATCTCAACGTCACCGGTGAAGGTTTCGGGACTACCTTTGGCGGGATCGGGGCGTGCAACCGTAATGTCGCCAACGGACTGTGCAAATGATGCCGGTGGTACCAGCAGCATAAGGGCGGGCAGGAGTTGTTTGAATTTCACGATCGGCCTCATTCGCTTCTGAATACGTCACGTGCGACGCCTATGGCCGTGACTGCGTTTGGCCAGCCGGAATAGAAGGCAAGGTGCGTGATGGTCTCAATGATCTCATCTTCGGTCAGGCCATTCTGTTTGCCGAGGGCTATGTGAGAACGTAGCTGATCGGGGCGGTTCATGGCGATCAGCGCGCTGATGGTGGCCAGACTTCGGTCGCGTTTGGAGAGCTGCGGCCTTTCCCATACGTCGCCAAACAGTACGTTGTCCGTCAGTTCAGCCATTTTGGGCGCTATATCTCCCATCAGTTGCTGAGCGCGGGAAGGCTGAGTCTCGGAGGGCGGGGAATTTGTTTCCTGAGCATTTGCCGTTGCCGCCAATGCGGTTGTCATTATGGTCAGCAGGGCTGTTTTGGAGAAGGGGGGCATGGCTTGTTCCGTTATTTGTTTTGTGCTGTTCAGAGTGTGCGGGCATAGAATGAAGTGAACTGGCTCATGGCCTCATCTACATATTCAGGCACCCAGTATGTCTCGATATGTGTTGCGCCGCTGATCCTGTGCAGTGTCTTGTCTTTGGTGCCGGTCGCTTTTGTGAACGCGTCTTCGGTCATATAGAGGCTGTCAGCTTTACTGCCGGCGACCATGAGCAAGGGTTGATCGATCAGGTCTATCTGATCCACGGCATCCCAGCGCATTAAGTCCAGCAGGCTGCTGAGGGTATAACGAAAGGTTGCGCGCGGATGTGCGTGGGTCTTTCCGTAATATTCAAAGCCTTCGCGATAGAGATCAAACGGCAGGGCGGCAATTTGAGCGTCAGTTAGCTGCGCGTCGCCGATATATTGAACATCCTTGTTGGTCATGCTTTGGGCGCGGGCCGCGGATGCCTGCCTCAGGCGGGTTTGTATGGTGTCCATCTGTGAGTCGGCATAGCCGTTACGGCGCACCCGACCCGAATTGAAAAGGCTCAGGGTTGCCAGTGCTTTGAAGCGTTTGTCGCTTTTGGCAGCGTTCACGGCATAGCCGCCACCGCCACAAATACCAAGCAGGCCCAGACGTTCTGCATCGACACCGGCATAATGACTTATGTAATCGGCCATGCCGTGAATGTCTTCGGTACGATATGCGGGTGTATCTATGTTGCGCGGAAGCCCGCCGCTGGCCCCCTGAAAAGCGGCATCGGCCGCGATAGTGACGTAACCGGCTTCGGCAAGAGACTGAGCAAATAGTCCCGCAACCTGTTCCTTGACGCCGCCATTGGGGTGCGCCACGACAATAGCCGGATACTTAAGCTGAGGGTCAAAATTTGCGGGCGTATAGATGTTGGCGACTATATCCAGACCATTTAGCCTGTAGGTAACGGGCTTAATGTTGACCTTACCCGCTTCGTTTTCCGTAATCGCACCTGCATAGACAAGCGTGAACGGGTTTTGATCCGAACGGGCGGATGCAGGACGGGCATTAAGCGTCACCCCAAGCGTAGCCGCAGGTAGTATGAGTGCCGTTGCCCCAAGCAGATTTCGTCGGGAGGGTATGAGCGGTTCTGTGGACATGGGGAACTCCGGATGAGCT
>JASGFL010000083.1:0-12849 GCA_047605545.1 Asticcacaulis sp.
GGGATGGCGGCGATTGTAGGCATGGCAGGCCTTAAGCCTGTGTGGGCAGCGGCAGGGACGGGGGCGATTGTCGCACTGGCCAACAAAGAGAGTCTGGTCTGTTGTGGCCGGTCGCTCATTGCGCGGGCCGAAGCGCATGGCGGACGGATTTTGCCGGTCGATTCCGAGCATAATGCTATTTTTCAGGTGTTCGAAGAAACAGAGCGCGCGCGTATCAACCGCCTTATCCTTACGGCTTCGGGTGGGCCTTTCAGAGGCTATAGCCGCGATCAGTTACGCTTTGTCACACGTGAGCAGGCACTGAAGCATCCCAACTGGGCGATGGGCGCGAAGATCACGATCGACAGTGCCACACTGGCCAACAAGGGGCTTGAGTTCATCGAAGCGGCCTATCTGTTTGATATGCCGCCTGAAAAAATCGATGTCCTGATCCATCCGCAATCGGTGGTTCACAGTCTTGTGGAATACGCCGACGGTTCTACGCTGGCGCAGATGGGGCCTGCGGATATGCGGGTACCGATTTCACATGCACTCGGCTGGCCCAGACGTCTTAAGTGGCAGGCACCGCCGCTGGATCTCAGGGCCATTGGCACACTGACCTTTGACGCTCCGGACGAAGCGGCGTTCCCGATGCTGAGACTGGCGCGTGAAGCGCTGCAGGCGGGAGGGCTTATGCCTGTGGTTTACAATGCCGCTAACGAAGTGATGGTGCAGGCGTTTCTGGACGGTCGCGCCAGTTTCAATGCTGTCGCTGATTGTGTGGAAATGGCCATGATGAAGGCGCAATCGCCAACTATGGCTTTAAGTCCGGCAACAAGCCATGATATGCAAACCATAATTGAGACTGATCGTCAGACGCGACAGATCGTTTCGGATATTATCGGCGTTGCGGAGACTCGAAAAGCTATATGAACCTCCTGATTTCTATTGTTACGTTTATTCTGCTTATCTCCGTGATCGTGACCATTCATGAACTGGGGCACTTCAGTGTTGCGCGCCTGTTTAAGACAAAGGTTGACCGGTTTTCAGTTGGTTTTGGACCTATACTGTGGTCACGACGCGATAAGAACGGAGTGCTTTGGTGCATCAGTGCCTTGCCGCTGGGGGGGTACGTAAAGTTCTCAGGCGACGAGCACGTGGCTTCGATGTCGCCAACGGCTGAAGACCTTGATCTTGCGCGTGAAGCGATTGCCGCCCGCGAAGGCTATGGGGCTGAAAAAGCCTATTTTCATTTCAAGCCGGTCTGGCAACGTTTCCTAATTGTTGCAGCGGGGCCATTGGCCAATTTCGTACTGGCGATTGCACTGTTTGCTATCATTTTCAGCGTTGTGGGTAAGGTCACTGAGCCTGCAACCGTGTCTGAGGTGCGGCCGGGCAGCGTGGCTGAGGCAGCCGGTTTTCAGGTCGGTGACAGCATCGTGCGTATCGATGGGCGTAAGATTGAGCGGTCTCAGGATGTTGTGATGCTCATTCACCTGCGTGCCGACACTCCGGTTGAGATAGATGTTCTTCGTGACAATAAGCTTGTGAGCATTGTAGCCACACCTGCGCGCACCCTTGTTTCCGGCCCGAATGATCATGTGCCGGTCTATGGTGGCCAACTGGGTGTCGGCCTTTCCGAAGGGGAACGCGTCAAGTTAGCGCCGCATCAAGCCGTTATGAGCGGTGTTCAGATGACCGGTACGATTATTGATACGACCGTTACCTATATCGGACGGATTTTCACCGGCAAGGAAAACGGCAATCAGCTTAGCGGCGTCGTCGGAATGACCAAGGCCACAGGTGACGTAACCGCCGAGATTGCCGCCGCCAAGGCAACCAATGCCGAAAAGGCCAGGGTGTGGATTTTGTCCATGATTCAGATGGCTGCCGTAATTTCGGTCGGAATCGGGTTTATCAACCTGCTGCCCATACCGGTTCTGGATGGTGGGCATCTGGTTTTCTATACCTTTGAGGCGATATTCCGTAAGCCTTTGAGTGCTGCGGTACAGGGTATAGGTTACAGATTCGGGTTAATTGCCTTGTTAGGCTTAATGTTGTTCGCTACATGGAATGACCTGAACCGCATAGGACTGGTCAAATTCTTCGGGGGGCTTTTTTCGTGAGCGGATCAAACTATAAGAATGCCTGCCGGAGTTTTTTCCGCAGGACGGACAGATCACAGATGACAGGCCATATGAAACGCGATTCATCTATATACTCAGGCGTAAGCCTTCCGGTTCTCATGTTGGCGGCAATGGCCACTACTTTTTCAGCACCGGCTGTTTTGGCGCAAGGTGCGCCTGCTGACCCGCTTCAGACGGCACCCGCCGATCCGGTGGCGACACGTGCGCCGGCGTCTCCGACCATCACCATCAGCCGTATTCGCGTTGAAGGCAATGAACGTATCGATGCCGCCAGCGTGACCTCGTACCTGCCGGTTCAGGTCGGTCAGACGGTCAATGACGTGCTGATCGACGAATCGGTGAAGACCCTGTTCCGCACTGAACTGTTCTCTGACGTTCAGATCGTCCTCGAAGGTCAGGAAATGGTCGTCAGCGTTGTTGAAGCGCCGATCATCAATCAGGTGGTTTTTGAGGGCAACAGCGCCCTGTCCAAAGACAAGCTGCGTGACGAAGTGACCATCCGCCCGCGTGGTATTTTCACACGCGCCCGTGTTCAGGCCGATGTTCAGCGTATTATTGAACTTTACCGCCGTTCGGGCCGTATCTCTGCGACGGTCACGCCCAAGATTGTTGAATTGCCGCAAAAGCGCGTTGATCTGATTTTCGAGATCAACGAAGGCGTTAAGACCGGCGTTTCCAATGTCAGTTTTGTTGGTAACCGCGCCTATTCGGATAATGAACTGGCGGGTGTGATTGTGACGCGTAAGTCGTCATGGTGGAAGTTCTTCTCGTCTAACGACAACTATGACCCTGACCGTATGGACTATGACCGCGAGCAATTGCGTAAGTTCTACACCAATCGGGGTTATTACGATTTCCGCGTTGTGTCCGCAGTGGCCGAACTGACGCCGGATCGTAAAGACTTTGCGATCACCTACACCATTGATGAAGGTGAGAAATATAACTTTGGCCGTGTCACCGTTAAGACGGAAAACGACCGCCTGAGTGCCGAAAACCTTGAGCGTATGCTGCCGGTTCAGTCTGGTCAGCTTTATGAATCCGATCTGATCGAAAAGGCTGTCGAAGGCCTTACCTATGCGGCCGGTCAGGCGGGCTTTGCCTTCGTGGATGTACGTCCGCAAGATACCGGCAATCCTGAAACCCGTACGGTGGACGTGACCTTCAACGTTCGTGAAGGCGCGCGCGTTTACATCGATAAGATCAATGTCGTCGGCAATGCCCGTACGCTGGATCGCGTGATCCGTCGTGAAATGCTGGTGTCCGAAGGCGATGCCTATAACAAGGCCTTGATTGAACGTTCGCGGATGTTCGTTGGGTCGCTCGGCTTCTTCAAGGACGTTGAGATCACCGATAAGCCGACCGGTCAGCCGGATCGTACCAATATCGAAGTGGCGATCAGCGAACAGCCAACGGGTGAACTGAGCTTCGGAGCGGGCTTCTCGTCCTACGAAAAGTTCATTCTGGACGTCGGGATTACGGAACGTAACTTCCGTGGTCGTGGTCAGAACGTGCGGGCGCGGGTTTCCTGGGGCTCCATTCAGAAGAACATTGACTTCAGCTTCACCGAGCCGCGTTTCATGGGCCGTGATGTGTCCGGTGGCTTCGACCTGTTCCACAGCCAACTCGATTACGCCAGATATTCCGGCTATGTTTCCGAAAGCACCGGTGCGGCCTTACGCGTTGGCTATAATCTGAACGGGTTCAGCGTGCTGCGTCTGCGCTATAACCTGCGTCAGGACAAGCTGAGCTACGGCACCAGCTTCAGCTGTGACGATTTGCTGTATAGCTGTGGTAACGGCCTGACTTCTTCGGTTGGTTATACGCTGTCGTTCGACCGCCGTAATGACTACATGCTGCCGACACGTGGCTGGGTTGTGAACCTGCGTCAGGACTTTGCCGGTCTTGGTGGTGATGTTTCCTATATCCGCTCGGAACTGGAAGGCAGCTGGTATCATGGCTTCCGTAAGGACATGATCCTGAGCGTCAACGGTCAGGTTGGTAATATTGCTGCGTGGCAAGGGGATTCAATCCGCATTAACGACCGTTTCTTCAAGGGCGGTACAACCTTCCGCGGCTTTGAAAGCGCCGGTATCGGCCCACGTGATACCTCAACGACCTATGCACTGGGTGGTGAAACCTATGCCATCGGTACGGTCGAACTGGGGATCCCGAACGGTTTGCCTGAGCAATATGGTCTGAAAACCGCTCTGTTCCTTGATGTCGGGACATTGGGTGGCGTGGATGACCGTCTGAAATACTGCACCTCGACGCAGGCCGCTGTCGGCCAGTGCGTAGCCGGTGCGCGTAACACAAATATCGTCGATGACCTTTCGGTGCGTATGGTGGCGGGGGTGACTATTCGCTGGAAGTCACCAATGGGGCCGATTCAGTTCGACATCAGTCAGATCATCCGCAAGGAAGATTACGACAAGACCGAAACCTTCCGCTTCTCGCAATCCACGCAATTCTAAGCCAACACCTTTACCCAAGGGTCTACAGAGTAAACGAACATGAAAACATACATTCTTCCGCTCAGCCTGATGCTTATGGCTTCTGTAGCTCAGGCTCAAACGCCAGCGGCTCCGGCACCTGCCACCAATCCGGGACCTGTTATTCCGGGCGTTTGCGTCTATTCCAACGAAGCGGTTATGCGTAATGCTGACGTTTCCAAGGCGGCCATGACCCGTCTGGAGCAGCTTTCGACTGCTGCTGAGGCCGAACTGGCACCGGACATGAACGCCCTTGAGGCTGAACGCGAAAGCATCATCAAGCAACAGCAGGCTGGTGCGACACAACAAACGCTCCAGCCGCTGGTTCAGGCGCTCAGCACCAAGGCGCAAACCTTCTCCGATAAGGCGTTCATCGTCAATCAGGAGCTGTCACGCACCGAGCAACAAGCCAATGCGCAACTGGCTCAGGTCATTGGCCCTGTTCTGAACACGACCTACGAAGGCCGTAACTGCGGTATGCTGATCGACCGCGCAGCGGTTCTGTTTGCTAATCCGGCTATGGATATCACCAGCGAAGTGATTGACAAACTCAATGCTTCAAAAGTAACGGTAGACATCAAGCGCGTGGTCATCAACGAGGCCGACCGTCAAAGACTGCTGCAACTCAAGGCTCAGCAAGAGGCGCAGCAAGGCGGTTAAGTTAGAAAGTTCGTCGCACACATGCCGGATCTGCGGTTTTTTGATGTCGGTTCGCGGATCGAACTCGATCAGGTACTGAATATATCGGGTGCCGTTGTTGCAGATGATGCGCAACGGGGATGTGGTTATGTGACCGGTTGTGCACCTCTGTCGGAAGCCGGCAGAGGTGAGGCAACCTATTTCAGCGACCGTCGCTATCTCTCTAACCTTAAGCAGACCCGCGCCGAATACGTCTTTGTGCATCGCAAGGACGTGGCGCAGGTGCCTGAGGGCAGTATTCCGCTGATAACCAGTGCACCACAGGCTTCGTGGGCGCGTCTTTCGGCGGAACTCTATTCCCCCAAATTTCATCAAGGGCCGCTGGCGGTTCATCCGGATGCGCATATCGAGCCGGATGTTGAGCTGGGGGTCGGTGTCGTCATTGGTCAGGGCGTTGAGATCGGCAGCGGCACACGTATCGATGCCTACACCGTTATCGGGCCGGGCTGTACGATCGGGCGTAATTGTCGCATTGGTGCTCAGGCAACCCTGTATTGCGCACTTGTCGGCGATCGGGTGCAGCTATCTGCGGGCGTAAGGATTGGTGAGGCAGGCTTTGGCGTGTCACACGATTCGCGCGGGCTTGTGGACGTGCCGCAATTGGGGCGCGTGATCATTCAGGATGACGTAAGCATCGGCGCAGGGACGTGTGTGGATCGCGGGGCCTATGATGATACGGTCATCGGTGAGGCTTCCAAGATCGACAATATGGTGCAAATCGCGCATAACGTCAGATTAGGGCGCAATGTGATTGTTGCCGCCCATTCGGGTATTTCGGGTTCGGTCAAGGTCGGTGATGGCGCCAAGTTTGGCGGCCGTGCTGGCATTATTGACCATATTGATATTGGCGAAGGCGCCATTGTTGCGGCAGGCGCAATTGTGTTTAAGGATGTACCGGCGGGGCAGATGTGGTCAGGGTTTCCGGCCAAGCCGTCGCGCCAGTTTCTGCGTGAAGCGGCCTGGTTGGCCAAGAGCGCAGCCTCTAAGGATAAGGGTTGAACGGGCATGATAATCGAACAGACGTCAGATGTGGCGGAAGCAGAAGTCGGAGCGGATGTTGGCTATCAGGAAGTCCTGAAGCGTATTCCGCATCGCTATCCCTTCCTGCTGATTGATCGCGGTGAAAACTGGATCAAGAACAAGTCTATGGTCGGCATCAAGAACGTAACGTTCAATGAGCCGTTCTTTAACGGACACTTCCCTGAAAATCCGGTTATGCCGGGCGTGCTGATCATTGAAGCGCTGGGGCAGACCGGTGCCGTTCTGATGTCCAAGTCTCTTGACGTTTCCGTCGAAGGCAAGACCATCTTCTTCCTTGGGGTTGACGGTGTGAAGTTCCGCAGCCCTGTGCGTCCTGGCGATCAGCTTAAGCTTCATGTCGAGGTTGTGCGTCATCGCGGTGATGTCTTCAAATTCCGCGGCGAAGCCAAGGTTAACGGAAAACTGGTTTGTGAATCTGAATTTTCAGCCATGGTGGTTGAGGTGCCTAAATGAGTGAGGCCGAGCCGGTTATTCACCCGACAGCCATAGTGGATCAGGCGGCGAAGCTTGGGCGTAATGTCCGCATTGGCCCGTGGTGTGTTGTCGGGCCCAACGTCACGCTTGAGGATGACGTACACCTTCAGTCGCATGTGGTGGTTGAAGGACATACCGTGGTCGGTGAACAGACCCATGTTCATCCTTTTGCCGTTCTGGGCGGCGCGCCGCAGCATCTGGCGCATAAGGGCGAAGACACGCGCCTGATCATCGGCGCGCGGAACCAGATTCGTGAGCATGTCACCATGCACACCGGCACCGTCAGTGGTGGCGGTGAGACGCGTGTCGGTAACGACTGCCTGTTTATGGTCGGCTCACATGTCGCGCACGACGCTGTGGTCGGTAATAATGTCGTCATGGCCAATAATGCGTCCATTGGTGGCCATGTCCATGTCGGGGATTTTGTCTTCCTTGGCGGCCTTTGTGGTGTGCACCAGTTTGTCCGTATTGGCCGTTACAGCTTTGTCGGCGGCGCAGCTATGGTCACCAAGGACGTGATCCCTTACGGATCCGTTTGGGGCAACCATGCGCGTCTTGAAGGCCTGAATCTGGTTGGTCTGAAGCGTCGCGGCTTCTCGCGCGACCTGATCAAAGCAATGCGTACGGCATATCGCATTATGTTAGCCCCCGAAGGTACGTTCCAGGAGCGTCTGGACGATGTGCTGGAAAACTTCTCCGATATTCCGCAAATCGTAGAAATCGTTCAGTACATCCGCGAAGATTCCAACCGTCCGATCTGTTTGCCGGATGCCTGATCCCACAGCCAAGCTTGGTCTGATTGCCGGTGGCGGTTCTGTGCCGGTAGAGGTCGCTCGCTACCTGAAGCAGAGCGGGCGTGACTATTACGTCATTCGTCTTGAAGGCATGGCTGAGGCGGAATTATCCGATCATCCGGGCCGTGATATCTCGGTTGGGCATTTTGCCGAGATTTTCACGGCATTGGTGACCGCTCAGGTGCGCCATGTCTGCATGGTTGGCTACGTCAAGCGACCTGACTTCAGTACCCTTTCACGCGACAGCGGCGGAGAGACACACCTGCCAGCGATTGCACAGGCAGGCAAGGGGGGCGACGACAGCCTTCTACGTCAGGTGGCCCGTAGCTTCGAGGCGCAGGGCTTTGTGATTGAGGGCGCGCACGAAGCTAATCCGGAACTGTTACTGACCGAGGGGCTTGTGGCTGGCCCTCAGCCCACTGAGGCTGCCCTTAAGGACATTGAGGAAGCTTTCCGTATCGCTACGGCGGTTGGGGCGCTGGATATCGGTCAGGGTGCCGTGGTTGCCGATCGGATCACGCTGGCGGTTGAGGCTCAGGAAGGCACTGATGCGATGCTACGTCGCATTCCCGCCCTGTCCCGACCTCTGATAGGTAACGAAACGGCTCGCAAAGGCGTTCTTGCTAAGGTCTGTAAACCCATTCAGGATCGTCGTCTGGATATGCCGACCATTGGCGTCGCTACGGTTGAGGCCGCCTCTGAGGCCGGTTTATGTGGCATTGTGGGGCAGGCGGGTTCTATACTGGTTGTCGATAAGGCGCGTACCTTTGCGCGCGCAGAAGAACTGGGGCTTTTCATCTATGGCCATACTGCCGGATAAACCCGTTACCGAGTCTGCCAAGCCTAAAAAACTGATGATCATAGCGGCCGAGGCGTCAGGTGACGTGCTTGGGGCCGGATTGATGCGGGCCTTAACCCGTCAATCGTCAGTGCCGTTGGTGTTCTGTGGTGTCGGCGGTCAGCAGATGCGTGCTCTGGGGGTCGAAAGCCCGTTTGACATCGCACAACTGTCTATTCTGGGTATGAGCGAAGGTCTTAAGGCCTATAAGCGCGTGAAGGCGCGTGTCGCGGATACGGTGGCTCTGGCGGTCGCCGAAAAACCGGACGCGGTTGTGCTGATTGACTCGTGGGGCTTCACCTTGCGTGTTGCCAAGGGCATCCGTGAGGTCATGCCCGAAGTGCCGCTGATCAAATATGTCGGGCCTCAGGTCTGGGCGACACGTCCTGGGCGGGCAAAGACGCTGGCGCAATCGGTTGATCTTCTGCTGGCGCTACATCAGATGGATGCGCCCTATTTTGAGGCTGAAGGCCTTGAGACGGTCGTCGTAGGCAATCCGGCGTTGAACGTTGATTTCTCTCAGGCTGATCCGGCCGCCTTCAGGCAAAGCCACGGACTGACGCCTGATACCAAACTGTTGCTGGTCCTGCCCGGAAGTCGTCCGGCGGAAATCAGACGTCTGATGCCGGTATTTACGCAGACCCTGCAACGTTTATCCGGCATCTATCCGGATCTGAGATTTGCCATGCCGGTCGCGGACACGGTTCGGGATCTGGTGCAATCCTATCTTCAGGACGTGAAGCTGCCGCTTATTATTACCGAAACCGAGACTGAAAAGCTCAGTGCTATGCAGGCCGCAGATGTTGCGCTGGCCTGTTCCGGAACGGTGAGCACCGAACTGGCGCTGGCGGGCTGTCCGATGATTATCGCCTATCAGGTGGAGTGGCTTACCTTTTTCATATTCAAGCATGTGTCTCCGCTTAAATATGTCACCCTGTTCAACATTCTGGCCGATAAAGAAGTCGCACCGGAATTTATTCAGAAGGATTGTTCGGTTGAAAATCTGGTTCAGGCCCTGTCTGCCAGACTTAACGACAAGGCGCTCAGGGCGCATCAAACCTCAGAACAGTTTGCCGCGCTGGACCTTATGGGGCGCGGTCAGGAACCGCCGGCGGAACTTGCGGCTCAGGCTGTCATTAAGCATCTGAAGATATAAAAAAACCGCCGCAGTAATCTGCGGCGGTTTTTTGTAGTGCGATTAACCGCGTTGCGACAGCGGTACAAAATCACGTGCCGTTGCGCCGGTGTAGATCTGGCGCGGACGACCGATCTTTTGCGACGGATCCTCGATCATTTCTTTCCACTGAGCAATCCAGCCCACAGTACGCGCCAGAGCGAACAGCACGGTGAACATGGTGGTCGGGAAGCCCATAGCCGACAGGGTGATACCGGAATAGAAGTCGATATTCGGATACAGCTTGCGCGAGATGAAGAATTCGTCGCTCAGGGCGATACGCTCAAGCTCACGGGCTACCTGCAGCAACGGATCGTTAGGATCACCCACAGCCGTCAGAACTTCGTGGCAGGTCGATTGCATGACCTTGGCGCGCGGATCGTAGTTCTTGTAAACGCGGTGACCGAAGCCCATCAGCTTGTACTTACGGTCTTTGACGCCAGCGATGAACTCAGGGATACGCTCAGGCGTACCGATTTCCTTCAGCATGTTCAGGGCTTCTTCGTTGGCCCCGCCATGGCTTGGGCCCCACAGGCAGGCAATGCCCGCTGCGATACAAGCGAACGGATTGGCACCCGAAGAACCGGCCAGACGTACCGTCGAGGTCGAGGCGTTCTGTTCGTGGTCAGCGTGCAGGATGAAGATGCGGTCCATAGCCTTGGCCAGAACCGGATTCGGTACATATTCCTCAGCAGGTACTGCGAAGCACATGCGCAGGAAGTTTTCCGAATAGCTCAGGTCGTTTTTCGGATGAACGAACGGCTGGCCGACAGAATATTTGAATGCGCGCGCTGCGATGGTCGGCATTTTCGCGATCAGGCGATGTGCCGAGATTTCCCGTTGCTTGGCATCCTGAATGTCGAGGCTGTCGTGATAGAAAGCCGACAGGGCACCAACGGCACCGGTCATGATCGCCATAGGGTGCGCGTCGCGGCGGAAGCCTTCGAAGAAACGGTCAAACTGTGCATGCAGCATGGTGTGACGCGTGATGGTGTTTTCGAATTGCTCAAATTCCGAAGCGTTAGGCAGTTCGCCATGAAGCAGCAGATAGCAGGTTTCGAGGAAGTTTGACTTTTCAGCCAGCTGCGCAATCGGATAACCGCGATGCAGCAGGATGCCTTCGTCACCATCGATGAAAGTGATCTTGGACTCGCACGACGCCGTAGAGGTGAACCCCGGATCGTAGGTGAATACATCACCGGCCCCATAGAGTTTACGGATGTCAACGACGTCCGGGCCGAGCGTTCCTTTCAGAACCGGCAAATCTATGACCTGTTCACCGATGGTAATCTTGGCCGGGTTGGAACCTTGGGTCATTTTTGGCTCACCTTTGTGTTAGTGTGCAATGCAACTATTTTCGCTGCGCTTGCTATATAAACTGCAATTCTAAATGAAAAGAGCCTGCTTGAAGCGGGCATCACTTTCTGATGCACCCAAAGCCGCGAGTGTACGCGAAATATCAGGTGCGGGTTGTCCTCCGGACAGGATTCCACGCAGGACGGGACCTATTTTTCCGAAGCTAATACCTTCATTTTCAACGAATTTTTTCAATTCAGCATCAAGTGTTTCAGCATCCCATTTTGTCAGACATAACAACTTTTCGTGAAGGCGCGAAAGTCGCTCTAAATTCTCTTCTGTAAGGAGCTTTTGAGACTTCTCGTCAAGGGTAAAAGGACGTTTCACCAATGCAAACGCCGTCGCATCGGCCAAAAGTGGAATCGTCTGAGCGCGTTCAACGACCTGAGGGATGGCCAGACGCAGGCGCTCAGACGTAGTTTCGCGCTCCGCTTCATCAGCACCGCGGCGAACCAGTTCGTCCCACACCAGTTGCACAAGACGCTCCGTGTCCGCTTCTCTGATCCAGTGAGCATTGACGTGACCAAGCTTGGCGAAATCGAGGCGGGCAGGTGCCTTGTTGATATCTTTGATGTCAAACCACTCAACAGCCTGAGCGTCGGTGAAAATCTCGTCATCACCATGCGACCACCCCAGACGTGCCAGATAATTTCTCATGGCTTCGGGCAGATAGCCCAGAGTCTCGTAGTCACCGACCGCCTGCGCCCCGTGACGCTTGGACAATTTGGCACCGTCCGGCCCGTGGATCAGGGGGATGTGCGCGAAAGTAGGCACAGACCATCCTGCCGCCAGATAGATCAACGCCTGACGCGCGGCATTATTCAGGTGGTCATCGCCACGGATGACGTGGGTAATGCCCATATCATGATCATCAACCACGACCGCCAGATTATAGGTCGGCGTGCCATCTGAACGCAGCAAAATCAGGTCATCAAGGTCTTTGGTATTGAAGGTGACGCGCCCCTGAACCGCATCTTCGATTACCAGCGGCTCATCCAGCGGGCCTTTGAAACGGATCACATGCGGTTGTTTAAGTTGCTCAGCGTCAGGTGTACGGTCACGCCAGATCGAACGCAGGGCATGACCACTGGCGCGCGCCTCTTCGCGTGCGGCTTCGGTTTCCTCTGGCGTCATAAAGCAGGCATAGGCATGGCCTGAGGCATAAAGGCCCCGAACCACTTCCTTGTGACGCTCTTCGCGTGTGCTCTGATAGACAACAGGCGCATCACTGTTCAGACCAAGCCACTCAAGACCTTTGAAAATCGCAGCCACCGCTTCGGGTGTAGAGCGTTCGCGATCCGTGTCTTCGATGCGGATCAGAAACTGGCCTCCCGTTGCCTGAGCATACAGCCGGTTAAACAGGGCCGTGCGTGCGCCGCCAATGTGCAAATATCCGGTCGGGGAAGGTGCAAAGCGTGTCACAACGGGTTGCGAGGGAGCAGAAGCCATGATGTTAATAGAACTCTGAGGGATATTGATGGGCGTTCTTATACGCTTATTGGGGCTGCGTAATAGTCTTTAATGGGGGCATTTGGGGGTGAAATCGGCTTTTTTTTCGCGTTTTTTCGACGTTAAATCCGCTTTGTCCCATGCCATAGACGTACAAACCGGCCGGTTGATGCTTTGGGTGCCCATAGCACTGGGTAGCGGATGCGCCTTATACCTCAGTCTGCCCTTTGAGCCTTTGTGGATTGTGCTGGGGGGACTGATCGTCACGGCTGGAGCCGGACTGTTGCTCAGCAGGCATTTCAGACTTCCTGCTATGATCCGTAATCTGGCATGGTTGATATTGGTGTTTATGTTGGGCATGGCGCTATGTAAGGCCCGAACTGACCACGCCGCCTACGAGACCGACGAG
>JASGFL010000084.1:0-12637 GCA_047605545.1 Asticcacaulis sp.
GCGTAACGAAATTACGACCCGGACAGGTGACGATGACCTTGGCAGATACGATTTTGGCGACAACAGACGACATGGAACAAGTCCTGATAAAATGGGCAGATAGCAAAAGTTATCAGACCAATATTCGAGGCCACGTCCAATAGCAAGTTTAAATGCAGCGAAAACGACCTGCGGCTTGTGCAAAATCAGGCAGATACCTTGCGGGCATCATTGTCTTCGGCCTCGGTGACGCGCAGCAGATTATCAATAACCCGACCCAAATGGTCATGCATGGCCTTGCGCGCGCCATGCGGGTCACGGGCGGCAATGGCGCTATAGATCGCGCGGTGGTCTTCGATAACCGGTGTCACACCCGCCGAACGTGACCGGCGCAAAATTTCAATACACAGGGGCGAGTGATCGCGGATATCCCACAGCGAACGGACGACAAACACCAGTGCTTCGTTACGCGTCAGGCGCGCAATGGCCATGTGAAAATCACGGTCTGCGGCTTCGGTATCGAGTGTCACCCCAAGGTGACTTTTGTCTTCCATGCCCTGAAGCACCTGAGCCAGTTCGGCGACATCCTCAGGGGTAGCCGTGCTGGCGGCAAGGGCGGCGGTTTCCCCCTCAATCAGTTGTCTGGCAAGCGTAAGCTCAAACGCCCCGATATCCAGATCGGAGGGTTTGAGCGCATCTTCGGGGGAGGCGATAACATAGACGCCTGAACCGCGCCGCGCTTCGACCAGCCCCAGAATCTCCATGCCGATCATAGCTTCGCGCACCGTCAGGCGGCTGACCTGAAACCGTTCGACCAGCACCCGCTCAGGCGGCAGACGCCCGCCCTTGGTAAAAAGGCCGGCGGCAATATCCGCCTGCAGGGCGGCGATAATCGGTTGGTATAGTTTCTGGTTGTCGACTTTCATCGGTACGCGTCGTTTCAAAAATGAGAATTGAAGGGGAGGATGCCCGCATTCGGGCATAAAATCCATTCTTAATAGGGTATTGGCGGCTTAATCGGCTATCACAGGCATCAGGGTTGTTCGGACAGGGCATATATGCGCGCCATCTCAACCCATGTCTGATCCGGTGCAAAGGGCAGGGGTTTCTGGAAGGTAGCCATCAACGTGTCCCATGCCGTGACATCGGCATTGTCATTATCCCGTGCGGCCTTGGCTTCGGGGTCGAAATTATCGCCCTGTTCCATGATCATGAACATGCGGTCGCCGACACACCAGATTTCCAGTTCGCGGATATCATCAGCGCGAATGGCAGCGGTAACGGCAGGCGGCACTGCGCCCGCCTTGTGCCAGGCCTTATAGCGCGCGATCTTGTCGTCTTCGCCATAGAGATCAACGGCAAAGCATTTACGGGTCGTCTGCGTCATATACGGGGTGCCATGTTCGGGGGCGCTCCGGCGGAGGCCCGTTTTACAAGATGGTAGTCAAGCTGTTGCGCCGAAGGAACGTCACGGCCTTCGAGGCGGGCCACCAGAAGCCGTGTCGCCGCTTCGCCCAGACCGTTCATCGGCTGATGCACACTGGTCAGGGGCGGCCAGACGCTTGAGGCGGTCGGCGCATTGTCAAAGCCTATGATGCTGACATCTTCTGGCACAGACAGCCTCAGTTTGGCCGCTGCCGCCAGCGCGCCGAAGGCAATATAATCGGCTGCGGCGAAAATAGCGGTCGGTCGGTCAGGCAAGGACAGAAGGGCTTCGGCCTCGTCAAATCCGTTGTTGATTTCGGGGTTGCCGCGCACAATCCAGTCGGGTGAAGCATCAAGGCCGTGATGGGACAGGGCGCGGAGAAATCCGGCTTTACGGCGCTGGTTCGATCCGCTGCCTTTCAGATTTTCAATATAGGCCAGACGCTGATGCCCCAGTCCGATCAACCACTCTGTGGCATCAAAGGCGGCCTGCTCGTCGTCGATATAGACGTGATAGCTGTTGTCGATTTCCGTCGTCGGCGAAACCCGCACATAGGGCACGCCGATCTCGTCGAACAGGGCGATAATTTCTGCATCATCTCCAACCGGTGGCGGCAAGATGACGCCGTCAAAGCGCGAAGTGATCAGCCTTTGTTTCAGGTATTCCATGCCCTGAGGCCTGAGTTCGGCCAGACCTTCGATCACCAGATGATAACCGGCCTGACGACAGGCACTCAGCGCCCCCATCTGAAGTTCATGCTGATAATAGTGGGTGACGGGACGCTCGAATATCAGCCCGATCATATAGCTACGTGACCCCTGAAGGGCGCGGGCGGCGGGGTTGGGTTTAAAGCCGGTTTCCGCAATCAGCCGTTCGATCAGTTCACGTTTGTCAGCCTTAACGCCCGGTTCCTTATTGAGGACGCGCGAAATGGTTTTGGGCGAAACGCCCGCACGGTGAGCCAGATCAATAATGGTGAGTCGGGGCAAGTTATAACATCATTATGTAATTTGTCAGACAACCGTAACAGGCTTAAGGTCGCGCTGTCCATAGCTTATCAAATGACAACGTTGACATGTCTTGTTTTGTTTGCTTTCCTGAGGGCAAATACAGACTATAAAAACAGGGCAGGGGAATATGACAACAGCACAGGCATTAAGCCAGAGACTAAGCCTGCGCGAGAAAATGAGCTACGGATTGGGGGATCTGGGCTATAATTTTTACTGGACGATGATCTCGGCCTTCGGGCTGTATTTCTTTACGGATGTGTTTGGCATTACGCCGGTCGAAGCCGGTACGCTGATGCTGGTCAGCCGGATTCTGGATGCCTTTACGGATCCCTTAATGGGCGCCATTGCCGACCGTACGCAAACCAAATACGGCCGCTTCCGGCCCTATATTCTGGGGGGGATTTTCCCGCTGGCGGTCATGGGGGCCGTGACCTTCTATACGCCCGATCTCGATCACGCCGCCAAGCTGGTTTATGCCTATGTGTGTTTCAACCTGCTGATGATGGCCTATACGCTGGGTAATATCCCCTATAGCGCCCTGTCGGGGGTGATGAGCGCCGATGGCCAGCAACGGGCCGCGCTTAACGGGTTTCGGTTTTTCGGCGGGTTTCTGGGGGGGACGATTGTCACCTATTGCACGCCGCATCTCGTTAAGTTTTTCGGCGGCGGAACCCAGGGCTGGCCGTTGACCATGACGGTTTATGGACTGGCGGCCTGTCTGATTATGGCGGTGCTGTTTCTGAACACGCGTGAGCGTATCAGTCCGCCAGCGGGTCAGAAAACCAGTCCGCTATCTGACATCGCTGATCTGACGCGTAACGGCCCGTGGATGGTGTTGTTCGTCATATCGCTGGTTATCATGGTGACGATCACGCTGCGCATGAGTACGTCTGCCTATTTCATGCGGTATGTGGTGGAACGCGAAGACCTGATCGGGCCGTTCCTGACGGTCTATGGCATAGCGCTGGCGACGGGGGCTTTGCTGACGCCGGTGCTGACGCGGTTTGTCGACAAAAAGATTTTGCTGATGAGCCTGATGGGATTGGTGGCGTTGTTTTCAGCCAGTTTTTACTTCATTCCGGCGGATCAGATTGGTCTGATGTTCGCAGTGCAGATTCTGATTGGTCTGTGTCTGGGGCCTAAGTCGCCGCTGTCGTTCTCGATGTATGCTGATACGGCGGATTACACGGAATATAAGACCGGCAGACGCGCCACGGCCATGACCTATGCGGCGGCGACCTTTTCGCAGAAACTGGGGGGCGCTCTGGCCTCATTTGTGATCGGCGGGGCGCTGACGGCGGTAGGCTATGTCGCCAATGCCAGTCAGTCAGCGGAATCGCAGCAAACATTGCGGCTACTCATCAGCCTTGCGCCTGCGGGTGTGGCGTTGGTGTCGGTGGTCATACTCGGTTTTTATGGGCTTAACCGCAGTAAGATGGAAACGGTGACGGCGGAATTGCTGCGCCGTCGTCAAGAGGCGTGAAGACATGGCGCTGATTGATTTCAATGACGGTGTCTGCACGCTTCGCTCGCCGACCGATTTGCCACGCGCTTCGGGGTTTTTGTGGAACCGAAAAATGATGCTGCACGCCTCGGCGCGCGGCTACGTGACGGCCCTGTTCATGCAGCCGGAACCGGCGCGCTATGCCCATGCGCCGGTAATTCAGGCAAAGACCTTCATCCTGCCGGAACAGGCCTATTTCGCGCACCATCCGGGTCGGTTTGTCTATGTGAAGGACAATGACAGCGGCGCGCTTTTTTCTCTACCGCATGAGCCGGTGCGTAAAATACCGGATCAGTTTGCCTTTACACAGACGCCACACGACCTGACGTGGGAAACCGCCGTTGACGGCCTTGAGGGACGGTTGAACCTCAAACTGCCGGTTGATGAGGTGGTTGAGCTGTGGTCCGTGCGGCTGGCTAACCGGTCAGGACGGACACGGAACCTTAGCCTGTTTGTCTATTTTCCGCTGGGTTTCATGAGCTGGATGAACCAGTCGGCGCGGTTTGTGCCGGAACTGGGGGGCGTGGTCGGTACGTGCGTCACCCCTTATCAGAAAGTGGCGGACTATTTCAAAAACAAGGACTTCAAGGACAAGACGTTCCTCCTCAGTCAGGTGACACCCGACGGATTTGAGGCGCGGCAGGAGGTGTTCGAGGGCGAAGGCGGGCTGATGAACCCTGACGGGGTGCGCGTTGGCCTCAAAGGCGGTGAAGCGGTCTATGAAACACCGGCCTGTATTCTGCAATTTGAGGTGACGCTTAAGGACGGTGAGGTCTTTGATAACCGCCTGTTGTTTGGCCCCGCCAGGGACGAAGCCGAAATCGCCGACATCCGCGCGCGCTGGTTCGCAGACGGCGCGTTTGAGCAGGCAGAGCTTGATTACAAGGCCTATCTGGCTGAAGGCGTTGGTGTCTTACACATCGAAACGCCGGATGCGCATCTCAATGAGTTTGTAAATCACTGGCTGGCGCGTCAGGTCTATTATCACGGTGACACCAACCGCCTGACGACCGATCCGCAGACGCGCAACTTTGTGCAGGACGCCATGGGCATGGTCTATGTGCAGCCACATAAGGCCCGCGAGGCGTTTTTATATGCCCTGTCGCGTCAGCACGAAGACGGGGCCATGCCCGACGGTATCAAACTCTATGAGGACGCTGAGTTCAGTTACATCAATCAGGTGCCGCATACGGATCATTGCGTGTGGCTGTTTATGTGGTGCGAAGCCTATCTGAATGAAACCGGTGATTATGGCCTGCTTGAGGTCGATGTGGCGGGCCAAAGCGTGCGCCAAAGACTTGAGGCGGCGCTTGAGCATCTGTGGCGTACCCGCGATGAACGGGGCTTAAGCTTTATCGATCAGGGCGACTGGAACGACCCGATGAATATGGTGGGCTATAAGGGACGCGGCGTGTCAGGCTGGCTCAGTCTGGCGGTAGCCTATGCCTGCGGTTTGTGGGCCGAAATCAGTCAACAAACGCTGTGGGCCGAGCGTGCGCAGGCCATCAATCAGGCGGTCAATACACATCTGTGGGACGGGGACTGGTTTGCGCGCGGCATCACCGATGATGGCGTGGTGTTTGGGGTCAAAACCGACAAAGAGGGCGCGATCTATCTCAATCCGCAAAGCTTTGCCCTTTTGTCCGGCGCGGCGGATGCGGGTCAAATGACACGTATGGCGGCGGCGGTCGAAGCTCGTCTGGAAACCCCCTATGGCGTTGAGATGCTTGGCCCGCCCTATAGCCATATGCGTGAAGATGTTGGTCGTCTGACGCAAAAATCAGCGGGGGCGGCGGAAAACGGCTCGGTCTATAATCATGCGGCGGCCTTTTATATCTACGGGCTTTATCACACCGGTCAGGCCGATAAGGGCTTTGATTTGCTGCGGCGCATGCTGACAGGGCCGGATGAGGCCGACTATCTTCAGCGCGGGCAGATTCCGGTGTTCGTACCCAACTATTATCGCGGGGCCTTTCGTGAGCAGCCAGGAACCGCAGGTCGGTCGTCGCAGTTGTTTAATACCGGCACGGCGGCGTGGGTCTATCGCATTGTGATCGAAGGTCTGTTTGGCCTTAAAGGGACAAAAGACGGACTGAAGATCAAACCGAACCTGCCGGCCCATTGGCCTGAAGCACGGCTGACGCGACGGTTTCGCGATGTAACCTATGATATTCATATCCGGCGCGGTGACCGGTCGGCGCTGATTATAGACGGTCAGACGGCAGACGGGGATATTTTGCCGTTACGCGATTGTCGCGTGGAGGTAATCTTAACCTAGGCGACGCGCTCAATGGCATCGCCCAGAACCGATACGATCTCATGAATCTGGTGCGGTTCGACAATCAGCGGCGGCGACAGGGCAATGGTGTCGCCGGTAACGCGGATCAAAAGACCCTTTTCAAAACAATCGACAAACACATCATAGGCGCGCTGACCGGCGGCATCAGGACGGGACTGGAGTTCAATACCGGCCATCAGGCCTATGGCGCGGGTGTCGATGACGTTTTTGGCAGTTTTCAGACTGTGGATAGCGTCACGCCAGTAGGGTTCAATTTCGGCGGCGCGGGTCAGAAGGCCTTCGGATTCATAGACCTCAAGCGTTGCCAGTCCGGCGGCGCAGGCGATCGGATGGCCGGAATAGGTATAGCCGTGGAAAAGTTCAATTGCGCTTTCGGGGCCGGTCATCAGGGCGTCATGCACCTGACGGCTGGCGAAAACCGCGCCCATAGGGATGACGCCGTTGGTCAGACCCTTGGCGGTGGTGACAAGGTCGGGGGTAACCCCGAAATGATCGGCGGCAAAAGGTGAACCCAGCCGCCCGAAACCGGTAATGACCTCATCGAAGATCAGCAAAATGCCGTGGCGTGTAGCAATGTCCCTCAGGCGTTGCAGATACCCCTTTGGCGGCAGCAAAACTCCTGCCGACCCGACCACGGGTTCAACGATGACGGCGGCAATGGTTTCGGCCCCGTTGAGCGCGATGATGCGTTCCAGATCATCCGCCAGTTCAACGCCATGTTCGGGCAGGCCGTGACTGAAGGCGTTGCGGCTCAGGTCGTGGGTGTGTCGTAAGTGATCGATGCCCCCCAGTTGCGGGAAGACGCGCCGGTTATTGACCAGACCGCCGACGGAAATGCCGCCAAAACCAACGCCATGATAGGCCTTTTCACGTCCGACAAAACGCGTGCGGGTGCCCTGACCAATGGCGCGCTGATAGGCGATGGCGATTTTCAGCGCCGTATCAACGGACTCGGAACCTGAATTGGTGAAGAACACCCGATCCAGCTTACCGCCGGTGCCGGTTGGGGCAATGGCCGCCAGACGTTCGGCAAATTCAAAGGCCAGAGGGTGCCCCATCTGAAAGGTCGGGGCGAAATCAAGCTTCGCGGCCTGACGGGAAATGGCTTCGGTGATCTGGGTGCGGCCGTGACCGGCATTGACGCACCACAGGCCGGAAGTGCCATCGAGAACCGTGCGGTCATCATCGGCGGTATAGTGCATCCCGTGCGCCGCCACCAGCAATCGCGGACCGGCTTTGAACTGGCGATTGGCCGTAAACGGCATCCAGAAATTTTCAAGCGAGGGCGCATTGGTATGGGATGAAGACACGGCACAAAATCCTTTGGTTTCCACTACGAAACCTTCATGTGAAGTCTTCGTAGTGGAACCATAGTTCACCGCGTCCTGCAAGCCTCAACTGTGATCACAATCTTGCGTCAGATGTGGGGTCAAAGCGCAAAACGATAGCTGCCTGAGCCGATCTCAAGCCTGAGTTTGTCGCCCGCCTGAGACAGAACCTTCACATCCGTATGGGCGCTGACAGTACGGCCACCTTCACGCCAGCTCCCTTGCGGCAGAACCACTTCGGCGGTGGTGCCCGCAGGAATGGTCAGATCAAAAGCCCTGAGGCCCGTCCGGTTGCCACGCACCGAGGTTTTGATCTCGCCCAACACCGACTGATAGGTGGCGCTGACGTCGCCGACACCCGGCAGGTAAAGCGGTTCTGCCCGCACGCGACGGAAACCGGCAGAGGCGGTGTCGATACCGGCCAGACGGCGATACATGAAACCGATCACCGCCCCAAAGGCGTAGTGGTTGTAGGAATTCATCGCCAGATCGCCGGTATCGGAATCCCAGCGTTCCCACATGGTGGTCGCGCCTTTGAGCGGCATATAGCCCCAGGACGGACGCTCGGTTTGCAGCAGCAGGCCAGAGACGACCTCAGACTGGCCATTATCAGCCAGCACATCAAGGATGTAGGGCGTGCCTAAAAAGCCGGTCGATAACTTCATGCCGCGCCCGCGGATTTCGTCGGTCAGAACCTTTGTGGCGGCGGGTTTCAGTGCCTCAGGCACTAGGCCGAAATAGAGCGACAGGATTTGCGAAGTCTGACTGCCGTTACCGCATTTACCGTTGGCGTCGATAAATTCCCGCGCATAGGCCGCGCCGATTTTCTGCCGCAGGGCGGTGTATTTCTGAACCTCTGCGGTGCGTCCGGTGATCTCGGCCATCTCACGCATCAGGTCAGCGGAAAAAGCCCAGAAAGCGGTGGCACAAAGAATACGCGGCGTGGTTTCATCATCGGGCTTAATGGCATCGACGGACAACCAATCCCCCAGATCAAGGCCACGTTCCTTGCGCCAGATATGGTCGGGATTATGACCGATAAGGAAGTCCATCCATTTGGTCATGGCCCCCCAGTTCTCTTCGATCACCGGCGTGTCGCCATACCGCTTCCATAGCATATAGGGCAGGATCAGACCGGCCTCAGACCAGCCTTGGGTCACCACATCAGGGAAAGATTGCGGTTGCGGCACCACGATCGGATAGCCACCATCAGGACGTTGCGCGGCGCGGGCCTCAATGAGGAAGCGGCGGATAAACGGATCAACCTCCATATTGAAGGCGGCGGCATCAAGGAAGATCTGAATGTCGCCCATCCAGCCCATGCGTTCGTCACGCTGCGGGCAATCGGTCGGCACACAGAAGAAGTTTGAGCGCTGGCTCCACAGGGCATTTTCCCAGAATTTTTGAATCAACGGCGCCTTGTCAAATTTAACCGTGCCGGTTTCCTTACAGGCGCTGGAGATGACTATGCCTTCGATATCGGCAGGCTTGGGCGTGCCGGGGAAGCCTTCGACCTGCACATATCTGAAACCGTGATAGGTGAAGGTCGGCTCATAGACCTCACCCGCCGGATCGCCCTTGAGGGTATAGTAGTCCGTACACTTGGCCATCCGCAGATTGGCCATATCGACTTCGCCGTCTGCGCCTAATATTTCAGCGAATTTCAGCTTAACGGTCTGGCCGGATTGACCCTTGACCTTAAGGCGAACCCAGCCTGAGAAGTTCTGGCCGAAATCCAGCACATAGATGTTGGGTTTAGGCTGTGTGATCGTGGCGCGGCGGGTGCCGATTTGTTCCAGCAGTGGGCTGGTGAGCGGGAGGATATCGCCGTCATAGGCCTGACCCACATGTACCTGCGGCCAATGAGCGGCGTTAAAGCCAACCTTGTCCCAGTTAGGGGTTTCGAGACGCGCGTCATAGGTTTCGCCGTCATAGATTTCAGAGGTCAGGATCGGGGATTTCCCGATGCGCCAGTCGGGGCCGGTCTTTACCCATTCGGATGTGCCATCGGCATAATCAAGCCTCAGTTGGGCCAGCAAACGGCGTGGCGCAGGCCCGAAGCCATAGCGTTCCAGACGCCAGCCAAAGGCCGTGGCATAGAAGCCGTCGCCCACGACAAAACCCAAGGCATTCAGTCCATTAGTGACCTGAGAGGTTACGTCATAGATGTTATAAAAGATGTGCGAGTCCGCGACGCTGATTTCCGGCGTCAGATAGGCCTTGCCGACCTTATGACCATTGAGGCGGGCCTCAAACGCACCAAGTGCCGTGGCATAGAGGCGGGCATTGACCACCTGTTTTTGCGGCGTGAATTCCGTGCGCAGCAACATGGCTGGCTCCGCCGGACGCGGATCATTCTGGGCATCGGAGCCGGATTTTTGTGCGCTTTTCCAGCCGGAGGCATCAAAGTCTGCGGCTTGCCAGTTGGACGGTGGTGTCGGATTGACCTTCCAGTTGAAGTCGCTGACGTAACGGATGATCTTACCATCACTCAGATGCAGGCGGATAAGGGCCGCAAATGCCCCGCCATCGACCGGAAAAAAGCCCGTCGTTTCGGCTTCGACCAGCACACAGACACTGTTTTTACCGGCGTGGATTTTGGCAGGCACAGGCACCAGCGTTCCCCAGTTGGGCACCAGTTGATCCGGTGTCGGCAGTTGCTCGCCATTGGCCCAGACGCCTCTGGTCCAGTCCTTACCGGCGACAAAAACTTCGGCCTTAAAGAGGTTTTGCGGCGCATCGAAATCCAGACGGAACGCGTGGGGACGACTGTCGAGTGCTGTCTCGGCCCAGATCCATTTTAGGCCCGCGCGGCGGTCGCCTTCGGCGAGGGCGTCTTCGGCAATGATCCAGTCGGCCTGCCAGTCGTTGCGGTCTAAAAGTCCGGTCTCAAACCATGCCGGAGTGGCGCGTGCGGTGCGGCCTTTGGTATCAGTGACCTCGACTGACCACCAGATGCGCTGACCGCTTTTCAGGGGCTTGCCGCCATAGAGGATATCAAAGCTGGTATCGCCTGCGACGACGCCGGAATCCCAGAGATCGGCAGCGGTAATATCAGCGGTCGAGGCGGCACGGATGCGGTAGCTTGTTTGCTTCAGGCCGCGGTCTGAGCCTGTCAGGCGCCACGACAGGCGCGGGCGGCGCACATCGGTGCCCAGAAGATCAACCGTATGTTCGGCGCGCAGGTCCGTAACGCCAAACCCTGTTTTCGCTTGCGCTGATGCCTGAGAGGCGGCGGCCCCCAGCCCTGCGGCAATCCCTGAGGCGGCAAGGAAGTGACGGCGGTTGAAGCCTTCGGCAGGTATGGCTTTGGTCATGGCGTTTCTCTCATTATGATTTTCATCATAATACGTCATACATATTTCAAGGCAAGAGAAAAGGCGCGGGAGGATGACCTGCCCGCGCCTGTTCGGTTCAGAGACTAAGCCTGAGGATTAGTGACCGCCGCCACCGCCACCGGCCAGCATGTTGCCGATACCGATAATAACCGTTGCCGCCAGAAGCGAGGCGATACCGGCCCAGACGGTAAGTTGCGTCTTGGAAGAGGTGCCTTTCCATTCCTTGAGGAAGAAGCCCCAAAGGGTCGAGAACAGGATGATCGAGGCCATGTGCAGCGTCCAGCTTGAGAAGCCGTAAGCGCCCATCTGGCTTTCGCCCATGGTGTAGAAGAAGAACTGGAAGTACCACAGCGTGCCGGCCAGTGCGGCTAGGAAGTAGTTGAGCGCCAGAGGGGCTTTTTTGCCTTCGTTGCCCTTAACTTCACCGACCCATTCACGGGCCGATTTGTTCTTGATAATCAAATAGGCGCACCAGATCAGGTTGGTCGTCAGGCCACCCAAAAGCACTACGCAGAGCACCGGAAGACCGACCCACAGAACGCCCGTACCTGCGGCCGCGGAAGCTTCACGGATTGGTGCACCGGCTTCGAGGCCAAAGGCGAAACAGGACGACATGACGCCCGAAAAGATGGCGATAGCGACGCCTTTTTTCAGGTTGAATTCACCGCGTCCGGCTGCGTCCTGAGCCGAGCCGTCCTGACGGAATTCTTTTTCTTTCTGGTTGCCGGCCATGGCGACAATGGCAATACCCAGAAGCACGAAGACGATACCGGCCATGACGACCTGACCGCTGGTGGTCGCCAGAATGCCGCCTAAGGTGCCGTTAAAAATTGGCCCGCCGAGTGTGCCGATAACCGTCGTCAGGCCCATGATCAGGGCCATGCCGAGGCTTAGGCCCAGATAGCGCATGGTCAGGCCGAAGGTTAGGCCGCCGAAGCCCCACAACAGACCCCAGAAGAAGCACCAGAACAGGGTCTCAGAGGTTTGCGCTGATAAAACCCCAAGCAAATCATTGGTTTGAAGTGAGGCAAACAGCCAGGGCGCCAGCAGCCACGAGAAGATGCCGCCGGTCAGCCAGAAGATTTCCCACGACCAGAAACGGATGCGTTTATAGGGCACATAGAAGCTGGCCGAAGCCAGACCGCCGAGCCAGTGAAAGAAGACGCCAATAAGCGGGTTAGGGGTCATTTCCTAGATCCTGTAGATACGCAAGGCGTTGGCGGCAAACAGATTATCGCGCTCAGTTTCGCTGAGGTCGCGCGTCAGTTCGTCAAAGACGCCGAGCTGGTTTTTGTAGTTGGCAAACAGTTTGTCGGTCGGGAAGTCTGAGGCAAACATGGCCCGATCCGTTCCGAAAATTTCTATGGTTTTCAGTATGATGTCGCGTGCGCTGTCGATTGACCAGTTGCGGTCACCAAAGCCCAGACCCGATATTTTTACCGAGACATGGTCAAGGGCCGCCAGTTGTTTCATCCCCTGTTCCCAGAAGCTGATGCCGCCCGGTGTGCGATCCACCGGCATGCCCAGATGGTTGATGATGACGGGAATATCAGGATGTCTGGCCGCAAGGGCTGCGGCGTCGGTCATCTGATTGGGATAGATTTGCAGATCGAACGACAGGCCGTATTTCGCCAGCAAACCATAGCCTTTGAGGAAGGCGTCGTCTTTGAGGAGGTCACGCGGCGTATAGGTCAGATTGGCGTCAGGATGCCAGTTGAGAATCTGACGGATGCCGCGCACGTTTTTGTGGGTC
>JASGFL010000085.1:0-12600 GCA_047605545.1 Asticcacaulis sp.
TGAGCGCCCTGAAAACGGGTTTCCTGTGCATAGCCACCAATGTCATGCGTCCAGTTCGGCACGCCCGACAGGCCGGTCTGTACCCCTGCCGAAATCTGATCCAGCAGGTTTGGCCATGTGCCGACCACGTCACCGCTCCACAGCGCCGCCGAGTTACGCTGCACACCGGCAAAGCCTGAGCGCGTCAGGATAAAGTGGCGGGTATCAGGCTTATCGCGTCGCAGACCATCAAACACGGCCTGCGTTGCCACCAGTGAATAGGCATTGTGCACCAAGGCCCCCGGCCCCATCTGGGTCGGCGTGATCAGCTTGGCGAAGTCTTCGATACGTTCGTTGGAATTGACATCAGGCTCGGTATTATCGATCCACCAGGCGTCAATGCCAAGATGACCGAGTTTACTGTTAAGCTGGCGATAGTACATATCGCGGGCTTCCTGATTATAGGGCGAGTAGTGGCTATTGAGATAGCCGGGCCCGACCCAATCCTTCGTGCCGTTCTTTACGTTCTGCGTCCACATATAGCCTTTGGACTCAAATTCTTTGTAGTGCTCGGTGTTGGCGTAGAACTTGCCCCAGATCGAGAACATGATCCGGGCATTTTTGTCATGCACCTCATCCACCATCGCCTTAGGGTCAGGGAAGCGCGACTTATCGAAGTCGTGTGAACCCCACTGGTCTTCGGGCCAGTAGAACCAGTCCTGTACAATATTATCGATCGGCCACTTGTTCTCACGGTAGGTGCGCAGGACGCTCAGAAGCTGCTCCTGTGTCTCATAACGCTGACGTGACTGCCAGAAACCATAGGCCCACTTTGGCATCAGCGGCGCTTCACCGGTCACGTGCCGATAGCCGCCAATAACCTCATCAAGGTCGCCCCCTGAAATGAAGAAGTAGTTGAGGCCGGTACCGGCTTCGGAGGTCAGGTTCAGCGAGTGCTTGTCGATATCGGGGCGCGGGTTGTTGTGGTGAATGGCGATCATGCCGCCTGCCGGTTCCCATTCGACATGCAGCTTCACCGGCTCTCCGGCTTTGAATTCCTGCTCGAAATTATGGTACCAGGGGTTCCAGTTCTGACGCCAGATGCGGTTATAAACCGTCCTGTCACCCACCTTAAGCGTGGCATAGTCCGAAGAATAAAGCCGCAGCTTATGCACGCCGCTATGGTCCGAAGTCATGGTGCCTTCCCAGACGACCTTGACCTTCTTGCCTTGCGTGGCTTCGCGCGTCAGGGCCGCATCCTTGGGCCAGTGTTCAGCGACATCTTTCAGGTACTGATAGCGGATATCGTCTTCGATACGGGTCAGCACCAGTTGGCCGTCCACATAATATTTTGCCGTCAGACCTTTGGAACCATCCTGCGCCGTCAGCTTCAGATCGCGGCTGAACAGTGCATAGGGCGTCGGATTACCAAAGCGCGTGACCGAATTATTGTCCCACAGGACGCCATACTTTTTATTGGACACTACAAACGGGATGCCGATGTCCATATTATGCTGGCGCAGTTCAATATCTTCGCCGTTGAGGTCCATCTGGGCATTCTGATGTTGCCCCAGACCATAGAAGCTTTCGTCAGTGCCGCGGTTGAACTGAGCCGTCACCGTCACAAAAGGCTTACCCTCAATCGTCACCGGCGTAATGGCGCTCTGGTGCTCACTCAGAACCGCCTCCCCCTTGGCGTTATAAAAGGTCAGCTTGCCGTCAGTCAGTGACACATCCGCAGAGGCTCCCGGCAGGGTAATGCGCACCTTGCCACTGACTACGCTGGCTTTGAAATCACCCGAAGGCTTTGCCACCTGCATCAGACTGTCGATCTGCGCACGCGCCGGATCATCCACCGCCAGCACCTGAATGATGCGATCACCATAGACCGTCAGGCGCACTTCCTTTGCGCTGCCCGTATCCGGTTTAACGACAATACCCGTCTCTGTGCGCTCCCATGTGCCTGCCAATGCCGTTGAGGCCATAAGACAGGCCACAAGTGCCGGTGCAAACATAAATGGTTTCATTGTTTTCTCCCTCTCATTTTATATTTATCAATAGGTTGCGAGCTTTACCTTAAGGACACGCGGCGCATCGGTCAGGTTCAGCCCATAGTCCGTCTGATCACCGTTCCAGATGCGATCGACGACCCACTTGCCGTCAACAAAGCGTCCCTCCTCGACCGAACGATAGATCACATTCCGGCCCTTCTGCTTGTCACCCACATCAAAGGTCACACGCGCATGAAGGCCCAGCAGCAGAAACTCGTCTTCGGACAATTGCGCGACCACGACACCGCCATTGGGCTTTTCGCGTCCCGGCACGGCATCAAAATCCCCTAGCCACGTCCAGTCCTTAAAACCGAACTGCCATTCCCCATAGGCCACGGTCGCCTTCCAGCGGCCATTGAGATCAATGACCTGATTGGCGCGGTCATCGGCCTCGGCCACACCCCATGTCTGGTTTTCAAAGGCCAGCTTCGCCCATTCGCGCTGCACCGGCCCGAACAGGGCATAGACCTTGGCGAATGGTTTCAGTCCTTCGGGGCTGATGTCCTTACCGCCCAGCGGATAGTTGGTGTAGCCGGTATAATCTATGCCAAATGGCGCAAAGCCCAAGCCTCCGCGACCAAATACGCTAAAGGCATAGCGGGCAAATTCGCTATCCGAACCGGTTTCCGGCACAAACAGCGGGTTTTCGAATTTGGTGTAGAGATCAAGCACGGCCTCATAGTTTTTCGAGTCACGCTTATAGATATCCGGCGCGATGATATCGATTTTAGGAGCCGCCGCCTGATAGATGTCGATCACATTGTGGGTCGGCCCACCCGAGGAATAGGACTCCGGCCCGACCTCAACCAATGGCTCACGTATCGCCGCATTGACATACATCGGCAGGTCATATTCGGCGCGACCGGCTTCGGCGACAGCATTGATATAGCTGGCGATGTGCCAGGCGTGGAAATATTCGTCCGCATGCTTGCCAAACACCGAGGCCCAGTCAGTCTTACCCGCTGCCGGTTTCAGACCCTTTTTAGTCAGGAGCGCCTGAGGCACGGGGCCTTTGAAGACCTTTTCCGCCTTGGGCGAATAGTCACGCACCGAACCATAGGTGCCGCTCTCGTTCTGAACCTGCACCATAATGACGGTATGCTGTTCACCGTCGATCTTTTTCAGGTGACGCATCAGGGCCGCAAAAGCCTTTTTGTCCGCCTCAAGCGTGGTTTCTTCCATCGGCGACAGGCAGTATGAGATCGTGCCGTCCTGCTTGGTCATGCGGGGAAAGCGTTTATTGTTCAGCTTCACCCAATCCGGCGCGTAGTGCGGCGAGGTATTTTTCCACGTCCCGAACCACAAAAGCACCACACGCACATTATTTTCGCGGGCCTGAGTAATCAGCGTATCGACGAATGAAAAGTCATACTGCCCTTCGACGGGTTCGACCTGTTCCCAGGCGACATTTACCTCAACGGTATTGGCGCCAATGTCCTTCAGCGCAGGCCAGACATACGGCAATTGCGAGGGGTAGTTGGACGAATTGTTCACCTGCGCCCCAAGCATCAGATAAGGCGCACCATCCACCATCAGGGCGGCCTTACCGTTCTTTTTGACCAGATGCGGTATGGGTTTAGCGCCCGTTCCGCCTGCGGACTGCGCCATAACCCCTGACGCGGGTGCCGTCAGCATCAGGGCCGCAGTCGCCAGCGCCATAAGGCCTGCGCGTATATTCGGGCGTGTCGTACGCTGCTGCCGCTCAAAAATGACAGCGCTTACCTTCGCGGACAAGCTACCGGATAAATTCGTATGCATGATCAGTCGTGTCTCCATCCCTCAGGCCCGATTACAGCTCCGCAAACGGACTGCCCGACCCCATATTATCTTACAATTTTGTGTATCATCATTGACTTAAAGCACAAGATGAAATTGATAACGCTATCATCACAAGCGCTTTAAACGTCACAAACCCTTATTAATACAAACAAAAGCCTTCAACAGGCTTTGACTTTTGCCCGCAATCAGTATCCCTGTTTTTTACATTTATCTCTGGACAAAGACGGCTTTTTTTGCCGTTAAGGTTATAGGGGTTATAATTTTCATATACAACCGCCCCATCGACAGGCAGGCCTAATACTCATGCGTACACCTCACGGCGTCAGTCTTACCTACGGATTACTGGAAACACTCGGTCAGTCGATTGTTGCCGGTGCCTATGATGATACAGGCTTTCCGACCGAGGCCGAGCTTTGCACCCAGTTTTCCGCCAGCCGCACCGTCGCCCGCGAAGCGGTCAAAATGCTGACTGCCAAAGGTCTTCTGAGCGCCCGCCCGCGTCAAGGCACCAAGGTTGAACCCGTCAGCCGCTGGAACCTTCTGGACCCTGATGTCACCCGCTGGCTGATGGAACGCCCGTTTTCCAACACCATCTATCGTGAATTTACCGAGGTGCGTCTGGCGATTGAGCCTGTAGCGGCTTCGCTGGCGGCGACACGTGCCAACCGTAAGGACATTCAGGCGATTCGTGATGGCCTGAACGGTATGCGCGATAATGCCGGTGAACATGAGCAGGCGCTTATGGCCGACATCGAATTTCACGTGGCGATTTTGCGCGCTTCGGGCAATCCGTTTTTCTGGCAGTTGCGCGAGCTGATTAATACGGCCCTGCGCATCTCCATCAGCATTACCAACAAGGTGGCCGGTCACACGGCCTCCATTCCCGCGCACGAAGCCGTATTGCTGGCGATTGAAGCCGGTGATGCCGAAAGCGCCCAGCTGGCGATGCAGGCCATATTGCGGGAATCGCTTGACCTTATCGGCACCTATCAGCCTGAACCCGCCTGATAGTGGCCGCCGGAACCTAATTATTACCCTAACGCGATTGACGCACAGGCACGTCTTTTGTAAGACGACCCCCAACACAGTCCTTTCTTCAGGAATCGCTATTCATGGCCGATCACAATTCCGACCACATCAAAGGTGAAATGGATATCCATGAGCAGGTCGCCAGCTATGCCCTGTTCTGCAACATCACCAAATGGGGCAGCCTGATCGTTGCCGTAGCTCTCCTGTTCTTCACGATCTGGTTTGCCGTAAGTGGCGCAGGTTTCCTGCCTGCCATTATTACCGCTATTGTCGTTTCGATTATTGGCTTCTTCATGCTGAAGAAAAAGCCCGACGCGCACTGATAGCTGACCATCAGTCATCATCTCCCAAAAGCGCCGAGGGTTCCCCCTCCGGCGCTTTTTTTATTACGGTTTCACCATGCCCGCCCATCCGTTGGCCACCTATCTCCAGCCTGCGCGCCGCTTTATACGGCAGGGGCTGGGATATCTGCCGCCCCCCATTGCTGAATTCATTCTGTTCGGCCTGAAAATGGCATGGGCCTGCCTGTTCGGGGCGATCATGCTGAGCCTGCTGATACTGACGCATCTGTTCTGGCCGGATAATGCGCCGATCTATCGTTATGATTTCCTGTTTGTCGCGGCACTGGTCATTCAGATCCTTATGCTGTGGTTCCGGCTGGAAACACTGGAAGAAGCCAAGGTTATTCTGCTTTATCATCTGGTCGGCACAGTGATGGAGATATTCAAAACCTACGCCGGATCATGGACATATCCTGAGCCAAGCCTTATCCACATTGCAGCCGTGCCCCTGTTCACCGGTTTCATGTATGCCTGCGTCGGGTCATTCATAGCGCGCGCCATCCGTATATTTGACATGCGTTTCAACCGCTATCCACCGTTCTGGATGACCGGCTGTCTGGCGGCGCTGATCTATGTAAACTTCTTCACCCATCACTATCTGCCGGACATCAGGTACCTTCTGTTTGCGGCAATAGTTCTGATGTTTTTCCGCACGATGATTGTCTATCGCATCGATCAGAAAGACCGGCACATGCCGTTCATAATTGCCAACATACTTACGGCCTTCTTCCTGTGGGTAGCGGAGAACATTGGCACCGTCACGCGCACATGGGTCTATCCGGATCAGCAAACATGGCATCTGGTGAGCCTGCACAAAATGGGCGCCTGGGCGCTTTTGCTTGTTCTCAGCTTTGTGATGGTCAGTACCGTCCTGAAACCTCAGCCTGCCGAAAAGAATTTAACCTAACCACACAAACCATTTGACACCGGTGTCATTATCGTTGTTATAACACCGTCATGAAGAAAGGGCGCGCCTGACAAACCTGTAACAAGCCTTTACAATACGCGTAATTCTGCTTAATGCCGGTGACCTGCACCGAATAATAACAAACTCTTACACGTCAAAGAATTTACGGCCTTGTGCCGAACATTCTGAGGAGACTTAACTTGGCCATAAACATAGCCATCACCAAAGAAACCCGATCGGGTGAAACGCGGGTCGCCGCGACGCCCGATACTGTGAAAAAGTGGGTATCCGCCGGTCAGACGGTTCTGATCGAAAAAGGCGCTGGTGTCAGCGCGTCATTTTCCGATGACGCCTATGCCGCTGCCGGTGCCACCCTCACCTCCGCCAAGGACGCCCTGTCGAAAGCCGATATCTGGCTTAAGGTACGTGGCCCCGAAGCCGCTGAGGTAAAGGGTCTGAAATCCGGTGCAACCGTGGTTGCCCTTCTGGATGCGCACCGCGAAAAAGACGCCCTGAAAGCCCTCGCTGACGCCGGTGCCACGGCCTATGCGATGGAGTTCGTGCCGCGTATTACCCGCGCTCAGGTTATGGACGCCCTGTCGTCTCAGGCCAACCTTGCCGGTTATCGCGCCGTCATCGACGCCGCATACCTTTATGGTAAATCCTTCCCGATGATGATGACGGCTGCGGGCACGGTTGCCCCTGCCAAGGTATTCATCATGGGCGTGGGCGTTGCAGGTCTTCAGGCTATTGCGACGGCCCGTCGTCTGGGTGCGGTTGTGACCGCCACCGACGTGCGTCCGGCCACCAAGGAGCAGGTCGAATCGCTGGGGGCCAAGTTCCTTGCGGTTGAGGACGAAGAGTTCAAGAACGCCCAGACCGCTGGCGGTTACGCCAAGGAAATGTCCGCCGAATACAAGGCCAAACAGGCTGAACTGGTATCTGCGCACATCGCCAAGCAAGACATCGTCATCACCACCGCTCTGATCCCCGGTCGCGCCGCCCCTGTGCTGGTGACCAAGGCTCAGGTCGCGTCGATGAAGGCCGGTTCGGTTCTGGTTGACCTTGCAGCGCCTCAGGGCGGCAATGTCGAAGGCACGGTTGCGGATCAGGTAGCTGATGTAAACGGCGTCAAGATCTATGGCCCGACCAATATCGTCACCGCCATCGGCAATGATGCTTCGGCCCTCTATGCCAAGAACCTGCAAGCCTTTGTTGGCCTGCTGATCAATAAGGAAGGCGAGTTCGCGCCCGATTTCGAAGACGAAATCCTCAAGGCGGCTCTGGTCACCCAAAACGGTGCGGTTGTGCACCCTGCCCTGCAATCATAAGGGGGAGCCATAATGGAACATATCAATCCTACCGTATTCTATTTCGCCATCTTCGTACTGGCCGTCTTTGTCGGCTACTACGTGGTCTGGTCAGTGACCCCCGCTCTGCACACGCCGCTTATGGCTGTGACCAACGCCATTTCTTCGGTGATCATCGTCGGTGCCCTGATGGCCGCCGCTGCGTCCGGTTTCGGCGCAGGCGCATGGGTATCCAAGGGGTCAGGTGCTGTGGCTGCAGCCCTTGCCGCGGTTAACATCTTCGGGGGCTTCATGGTCACCCGTCGCATGCTGGCCATGTACAAGAAAAAAGAAAAGCCCGCTAAAAAAGAAGGGGCACACTAATGAGCTACACTGATTTTTCTGCCCTCGCCTACCTTGTGTCAGGCGTGCTGTTCATCCTTGCCCTGCGCGGGCTGTCTTCGCCTGAAACCAGCCGTCAGGGCAATCTGTACGGTATGGTCGGTATGGCTATTGCTATTGGTGTAACCCTGCTGGGCCTGTTTATCGGTGGTTCGCTGGATGTCGTCACCATCGCCCTGATCCTTGGCGGCATTGCAGTTGGTGGTATCGCCGGTGGCGTAATCGCCAAAAAGGTCTCCATGACCTCGATGCCGCAGCTTGTGGCCGCGTTCCACTCGCTCGTCGGTCTGTCGGCCTGTCTGGTGGCGGTTGGTGCGATCTATTCGCCCGAAGCCTTCCACATTGACTCCGGTCTGGGTATCAAGACCGCGTCTCTGATCGAGCTTTCGCTCGGTGTTGCCATCGGTGCCATCACCTTCACCGGTTCGGTCATCGCCTTCGCCAAGCTGAACGGCAACATGTCCGGCGCGCCGATCATCCTGCCTGCCCGTCACCTTCTGAACATCGCCCTCGGTGTCGCTATCGTCGCCCTGATCGGCGTTCTGATTGCCACTGCCGGTCAGGCGACCTGGGCATTCTGGGCTATCTTTGGTATCGCCCTGATCCTCGGCATCACGCTCATCATCCCTATCGGTGGTGCAGACATGCCGGTCGTTGTGTCGATGCTGAACTCCTACTCCGGTTGGGCCGCTGCGGCTCTGGGCTTCACGCTGGAAAACGTAGCCCTGATCATCACCGGTGCGCTGGTCGGTTCGTCGGGTGCCATCCTGTCCTACATCATGTGTAAGGGCATGAACCGTTCGTTCTTCTCGGTTATCCTTGGTGGCTTCGGTGCGGACACCTCGGCAGCAGGCGCTGGCGGTAAGGTCGAAACCCGTCCGGTGAAACAAGGTTCGGCTGACGACGCGGCCTTCATCATGAAGAACGCCTCTAAGGTCATCATCGTTCCCGGTTACGGCATGGCCGTCGCTCAGGCCCAGCACGCCCTGCGTGAAATGGCTGACAAGCTGAAGGAAGAAGGCGTCGAAGTGAAGTACGCCATCCACCCTGTTGCCGGTCGTATGCCCGGTCACATGAACGTGCTTCTGGCCGAAGCCAATGTGCCTTACGACGAAGTGTTCGAGCTTGAGGACATCAACTCCGAGTTCTCGACCGCTGACGTGGCCTTTGTTATCGGTGCGAACGACGTGACCAACCCTGCTGCCAAAACCGACCCGACCTCGGCCATCTTCGGTATGCCGATCCTTGACGTCGAAAAGGCCCGCACGGTTCTGTTCATCAAGCGCGGTATGTCTTCGGGCTATGCCGGCGTTGAAAACGAACTGTTCTTCCGCGACAACACTATGATGCTGTTTGCCGACGCGAAGAAGATGGTCGAAGGCATCGTTAAGGCGCTTTAAAGACCAAAGACAAGATTCAAGGGGCCTCAGGCCCCTTGACCCGATACACAGGGCGCAGACGGAAACGTTTGCGTCCTTTTTCTTTACGTATAAGCCGCTACAATGGCCGGAATTATAAAATACCGCCCGAGGTTCACTGTGTTACCGGTTACGCGTTATTTCGTCTTTCGTATGGTCCTGCTGCTAACGGTTCTGGCGGTCATCGGAGGCTATTTCGTCCATCCGATGATCTATCGTGCCCTGTGGCTATTACTGCCGCTGACAGCACTCGGTATCTACGACCGCGTTCAGACACGTCACGCCATCCTGCGCAACTATCCGCTGATGGGGCATTTCCGGTTTCTGTTCGAAAGCATCCGCGTCGAAATTCGCCAATATTTCATCGAAGACGATCAGGCCCCTGTCCCCTACAGCCGCGAACAACGCGCATTGGTCTATCAACGCGCCAAGAACGAATCCGACAAACTGCCGTTCGGCACCATCAAGGATGTCAATGCCATCGGCTATGGCTGGCTGTCGCACTCGCTGAAGCCTATCACCAATCTTGATCACGACTTCCGCCTGATGATTGGTGGCAAGGACTGTACCAGCCCCTATTCCGCCTCGGCATACAACGTTTCGGGCATGAGCTTTGGTGCCATTTCCGCCAATGCGGTTCTGGCGCTCAGCAAGGGCGCCAAGACCGGAAACTTTGCGCAGAACACCGGCGAAGGCTCGATCAGCCCCTATCACCGCGAAGGCGGCGGCGACCTTATCTGGCAGATTGCCTCTGGCTATTTCGGTTGCCGCACCCCCGAAGGACGTTTCGATCCGGACGCCTTTGTCCGTCAGGCCGCCGATCCTCAGGTCAAGATGATCGAAATCAAACTGTCGCAAGGCGCAAAGCCCGGCCACGGCGGTATATTGCCCAAGGCGAAAATCACCGCCGAAATCGCCACCACACGTATGGTACCGCGCGACCGCGACTGTGAATCCCCCGCCGCCCATCCTGAGTTTTCCACGCCACGCGAAACCCTGCAATTCATCGCCCGCCTGCGTGACCTGTCCGGCGGCAAGCCAATCGGATTGAAACTGGCCATTGGTCATCGCTCAGAGTTCCTGAGCCTTGTCAAAGCCATGCTGGTGACAAACATTGCGCCTGACTTCATCGTCGTTGACGGCGGCGAAGGCGGTACGGGTGCAGCCCCGCTTGAGCTGTCGAACAATGTCGGGTTGCCGCTGGTTGAGGGGCTCAGTTACGTCCACAACGCCCTTTTAGGGGCCGGTTTGCGTCAGCAAGTGCGCGTTGGCGCTTCGGGCAAGATTGTGTCCGCCTTTGATATTTGCCGCATCATGGCGCTGGGAGCCGACTATGTGATGGCAGCCCGTTCGTTCATGTTTTCGGTCGGCTGTATTCAGGCCCGTGCCTGCCACACCAACAAATGCCCGACCGGTGTGACCACTCAGGACAAGAAGCGTCAAAGCGCCCTTGTGGTCGAGGACAAATATGTCCGCGTCGCCAACTATCACCGCAACACCATGAAGGCGCTGGCGGAAATGCTGGGCACAGCAGGCATCAAACACCCAGGCGATGTGCGCCCCTGGCATTTGCATATCCGATCCAATACCGGTGAGATCGTGCGTGGTGATGTGGCTTATCCCCGTGTGGCCGAAGGGGCCTTGCTTGATGGCACCGCAAACGAAGCCCTGATGCGTGAGTGGCACCGCGCTCAGATCGACAGCTATGACCAGATGGACGAAAGCATCGTACAGGCCGTTACAACGCCTGCCTGAACCAATATCCTGAACCGCGCAAGGCCTTCATCTCCGGTTCAGCCTTAATTTGGCACTATAGCCTGCCTATATAGACTGTATGCACATAATGATGAGAGACAAACCATGACCTCCAAAGTGGTAAAAGCCCTGTTGTTAGGGGCCGCCCTGAGCACAGCCAGCCTCACCGCCATCACACCGGTCATGGCGCAAACGACGCAGAACGGCATTTATCGCAACGAAGTTACGGCTGACAAAGCCTTCCCCCTGCTCAAAGGGTTTCTGGGCCTGCCTGTGGCTGAGCGTGACGCCATCAGCCTGAACTATGTGCTGCGTATCAAGAACGGCAACCCGAAGGATGCCCAAATCCTCCTAAAGGATAAGGGACAGGCGACCAAACTGAACATACTAGGGGATGGCCGTATTTCGCCTCTGCCTACCCTTTCGCAGATTAACTCCGGCGCCCGCATCGAAGTCACCGGTCCTGCGACCATGTCGGTAGCCATGCGCCTCAGGGTCTATGCAACCGCTAAGCCCGCAAAGACCATGTCCACCGCCCCTCTGGCTAAGGCTGTTGATCAGACAAACCGTGTCGCCCGTAAGGTGGGTGGTGTGATGGCACTGGCTATCCCGCGTCAGGATCGCGTTTTCTTTGATGGTGCGGGTAATGGCACTGTCACCCTGTCGGACGGCAGCACACGGCCATTGCCCAAGACCCCGCGCGGTGACGTCGTGCCTGCGGGTACGCCATTTTTTGTGCCGGCCGATTTCAAGAACGCGACATCGGTGACTTTTGATAATGTCCCCAGACGCATTATTGTCAGCGATGCGGTTAAATAAGGCCCCTTTGACGCAGGTGACGCATAGTCGCCTGCATCCCTGCCAGACCAGCCAGATAGGCGGCGACGCCACACAGTGGGATGCTGATGAACACCACCCAGTTCGGGTGCGGAATGATCAGCATATGGATCAGGAAACCGGTATAGAGCAGAATAGCCGTCATCCATGCGGGATAGCTGCCGGCGTGCGCCATACGTGCTGCCAGATAGCCGCCCCCAAACGTCCCCAGCGTCCACCCCAACAGTTTGACAATATAGGCATCCGCCGGAATCGTATCCAGTAGCGCGCGTATATCCTCAGGGGAGGCCATATCGAGTGTCGGCGGTGGCGGAAAAATGAAATTTCCGATCAGGCGAAACAGGGTATCCAGAACTATACCTGCCAAAAGGCCGGTAAGTACGGCCAGAGTGACATTCAGCACACGCCGAAGCTTTTCCCGATCCCACTCCCCCAGCCATGAGGTCAGACTGCGCGTCAGCGTGCTGCGTGGCATTTCCTGTAGCTCCCTCAATCTCTGATCTCAAAATGTCAAACCCGCAACACGCGGTCAATGGACAATCCGAACGTTTCAAAAGGGCTGATCCCGCACCTGACACAATACGCACGGTACGGATATATCGCCTGAACAACAAAAAAGCGCCGGAGCTTGCACTCCGGCGCTTTTTTAAAGGTTTTAAAACCTCAGATACGCTTAGGCGCGGCCGCGAGCCACAACCCCACCGCCTTCGCGCTGGATGCGCTTGCGGGCCAGCTTGCGGGCGCGACGCACGGCTTCAGCCTGCTGACGGGCGCGCTTTTCCGAAGGCTTTTCGTAATGCACGTGGCGCTTCA
>JASGFL010000086.1:0-12323 GCA_047605545.1 Asticcacaulis sp.
TAGCGCTTCGAGAACTGGAACGAACGACGTGCCTTGGCGCGACCGTACTTCTTACGTTCAACAACACGCGAATCGCGGGTCAGGAAGCCAGCAGCCTTCAGGGCCGGACGCAGTTCCGGCTCATAATAGGTCAGCGCCTTCGACAGACCGTGACGGATCGCACCGGCTTGACCGGAAAGACCCGAACCCTGAACCGTGACGAAAACGTCAAACTGAGTAGAACGTTCAGTCAGGTTGAGCGGCTGAGCAATCATCATGCGCAGAACCGGACGTGCGAAATACACTTCCTGCTCACGACCGTTGATGATCCACTTGCCGGAACCTGGCTTGATCCAAACGCGGGCAATAGCGTTCTTACGCTTGCCGGTTGCATAGGCGCGACCGTACTTGTCCAGTTGCTGAACGCGCGGTGCCGGTGCGGCAGCGGCTTCGGAAGACAGAGCCTGCAGCGACTCCAGACCTTGGGATGTAGTAGCTTCGGTCATAATCAGACGCTCCGGATGTTTTTACGGTTCAACGCCTTGAAGTCGATGACTTCCGGCTGTTGCGCTTCGTGCGGATGCTCGGCACCGGTATAGATACGCAGGTGCGTCATTTGCGCGCGCGCCAGCGGGCTTTCCTTCGGCAGCATACGCTCAACGGCCTTGGTCAGGACGCGCTCAGGATACTTGCCGCCCAGGATCTGACCCATGGTGCGTTGCTTGACGCCGCCGGGGTGACCGGTGTGCCAGTAGAAAATCTTGTCAGCCAGCTTGTTGCCGGTGAAGTGCACCTTGTCAGCATTGATAACGATGACATAGTCACCGGAATCAACGTGAGGTGTGTAGTCGGGCTTGTGCTTGCCGCGAAGACGGTTAGCAATGAAAGCCGCCAGACGACCAACAACGGCGTCCTGTGCGTCAATCACGATCCACTTCTTCTCGACTTCGGCCGGCTTAAGCGCCGCCGTGTTCGATGACAGGGCCATGGGTAACTTCCTTAAAGATCAGGGGACGAAGCCTTGGCACAGAAACCTGCGACAAACCTCCTATCCGGAAAGAGTTGTGCGCCTATAGACGACCGAAACCGGCACGTCAACCACTTATTTTGCGAATTATTCAGACAGGACACTGAATTATATGGTTTTTTTCGCATTGGTATTAAATTACCGCATAATTCTGTCATAAAAAATTGACTGTTTTTATCCCGACACGCCGACCATAGACAAAATACATATAAAAATGATCCGAGGTCGCCCTATGTCTGCCCCTTCCCGCCGCCGCGTTTTAGGCTCTGCTCTGGCTGTTTCCGCAGGCTTTTCAGCGGTCGCCCAACTGGCTCAGGCGCATCGCATTACCGAAAATGCGCCGGATACCTATGTTAACGAGGTTGAGGGGTATGGCCCGCTAGTTAAGGATCCTGACGGCCTTATCGATCTGCCTCAGGGGTTCAGCTATCATATCTTTTCGCGTCAGGGCGAAGAAATGAACGATGGTTTCCTTGTGCCCGGTATGCACGACGGTATGGCCTGCTTTGCCTATGCGAAAAACAAGGTCGCGCTGGTGCGCAATCATGAAATCAAACCGGATAAGGCAGGGCTTGGCCCGTTTGGCCCTAACAATGAGCGCGCCAGCCGACTGAGTGCCTCACGCGTCTATGATACGCATCTTAATGGCGCACCTCTGCATGGTGGCACCACGACACTGATCTATGACACCGAAAAACGCGAACTCATCCGGCATCATTTGTCTTTGACCGGCACTTCAACCAACTGTGCCGGAGGCCCTACGCCGTGGGGATCATGGCTGAGTTGCGAAGAAACCTCCGACCGCGCCGGCGAAGTATCCAACAAAAATCACGGCTACGTTTTTGAGGTCCCATCTAAATCCAGACGTCCGGTAAAGCCACGCCCCCTAAAGGCTATGGGGCGTTTCGATCATGAGGCCGTGGCTATCGATCCGAAGACCGGCATCGCCTATATGACCGAAGATACCCGCGACAGCGCTTTTTACCGCTTCATTCCCAATGACCGCCGCCACCTGCATAAGGGCGGGCGTTTGCAGGCTCTGGCTATCCGTGATCTGCCGCACGCTTTGACGGATAACCGCACAGGCGGTGTGATCTGGCAGGCAGGCCAATCCTTTAATGTTGACTGGATTGATCTTGATGAGGTCGATAGCCCCAATAATGACCTGAGAAACCGTGCCCATGCCAAAGGTGCAGCGCAATTTGCCCGTGGTGAAGGCATCTGGTTCGGGGATGGTGAACTGTACTTCGCCTGCACTTCCGGTGGCGTGCATGAAAACGGCCAACTGATGCGCTATGTGCCCGGCCCCTACGAAGGCACCGAGCATGAAAAAGCCATTAGCGGCAAGCTGCAACTGTTTGCAGAGCCAAACAATGATCTGCTGTTTGACTATATTGACAATGTGACCGTCGCTCCGTGGGGCCATATCTATGCCTGCGAAGACCGTTATTCGGACACACTGAAAAACCACATCCGTATACTTACCCGCGACGGCAAGGTGGCAACCTTCGCCCGCAACACAGATGTGAAAAATTCCGAATGGGCAGGCGCGTGTTTCTCACCTGATGGTACCACCCTGTTTGCCAATCTTCAGGCCAACGGTTGGACAGTGGCCATAACCGGCCCTTGGGAACGCTTCAGGAGCTGAAGACAGACGGGATCAGGATAAACGGCCGTCTGCCTCAGGGCGTTTCAGCGAACGAAGCATATAGCTTTCCGCCTCACCCTCCTTAAGCGCCTTGGCAAAGCCCCATCCCTGCCCATAGTGACAACCAAGCGACGCCAGATTGTCCGCAAGCATCATATCTTCGACACCTTCGGCCACAACCTCAAGGCCGAAGTCACGCCCCAGCGTCAGCACCGAACGCACAATTTTTTCCGATGCCTGTTCGGTAATCATGGTGCTGACGAAAGAGCGATCGATCTTAAGCGTGTCCAACGGCAAACGCGCCAGATAGCTCAGGGACGAAAAACCCGTTCCGAAATCATCTAGAGCGATACCGGCACCGGCCTCTCTCAGAGAACCAAGCACACGCGCAGCGGCATGCGGATCACGCATGACGTCGCTTTCGGTCACTTCAAGTTTCAGCGCCTTAAGCGGCAGTCCGTTTTGGCGGATCAGACGCGACACATCTTCCACCAGATGCGCCCGCTCTATGTCCGCTGCCGAAAGATTGACGCTGACGAAAAAGGCCTCGGGCAGATCATAGGCCGCGCGCCATTTCGACAGATTTTTGACCGCGTGCCCCAGAATGATATTGGTCAGGTCACACAGTAAACCCATATCCCGTGTCAGACCCAGAAAATGGTCGGGACGGATCAGGCCGCGCTTGGGGTGCGCCCATCTGGCCAAGGCCTCAAAACCGGCAATGCGTCCTGAACTGAGATCTATAATCGGTTGATAATGCGCAATAATTTCGCCGCTGATAAAGGCTTTTCTTAACTCAGCCTCAAGTGCCAACTGTGTCAGGCCATCCGTTTCCAGATCATGTTTATAGGAAGCAACGCTGCCCACACCCTTGGCCTGAGCCACTTCGATAGCCATCTCCGCACGCCGCAGCAGTTCACCGGCCTCAAGCGCATGCTCACCGCCATCAACGGACACCGCCCCCATAGAGAAGGTCGGGTGTATGTCAAAGCCCGCAACCGTAATCGAGCGTTCAAGCGCGGTACGCATGCGCTCAGAGACGCGCGGAAACCCGCGAACCGTCAACACAGCAAACTCATCTTCGCCCAGTCGGGCCAGAAGTGCCGTGTCGTCAAACACATCCTTAAGACGCTTGGCCAAAAGCCCCAGAACCATATCGGCCCGTTCATGCCCCAGCGCTTCGTTTAACCGGCGAAAGCGATTGAGATCACCGACCACCAGATCAAATTCACCGGATTGCTGCAACATCGTCTGCGCAGCCTTCAGGAAACCATATCGGTTATAAAGTCCCGTAAGCACGTCAATGTCTTTGTCGGGCACAACAAGTGCCTGCCCTGAGCGCATATGCGAAGGCAGGTCATTGGTCACATCCGTCAAAAGCCCACTGATAACAGGCTGATCCTGACGCTTGCTGCCTTTGAAATAAAGCACATGACGGTTCTTTGCCGTCAGGAAGCACCGCACCTGCCCGACCTGATGCAGGGCTGTTGTCAGGGATTGTAAGGCTTCGGGATCAAAAACGGTCGTCAGATCACTCAGATCGATTCCGTCTAACGTCCCCTGAAAATCAAACTGCGCACGAATAAGGTCATAGGTCCATGACACGAAACCTGCCGTCGCCAAATCTCCCGCCAGTTGCGCAGCCTCAGCGCCCACAGAAACAGGTGGTGATTTGCTGTCCGATTTCGACGCCGACTTCATCTGCGCACCTGCCGTACGGCTCTCCGTCCCCCGACGGTTGAACCCAAAAAGACTAACCCCAGACATTACTCAACTCGGCAGAAAATAAAATTTAAGGCTGATTTAAATACCATTTATTTATTTTCGGATAAAATCAGCAACTTCAGGGCAATATTCCCGAAATATATCCCCTGATTTTTTAATGACGACAAGACTTTTCATCCCCCTTCACGTGTAAAATTCGCCAAAACGGCGCCCCGGAAACTACACGGCTGTACGGACATGTAATCTTGATTTCAGTGCTTCCGGCAAGTCTTTTCGTAACGGCGGCCCAACAATTGCCGAAGCCACGCCCCCTGATAATACGCGCCGCCCGACGCGCTTCAGGTCGTCGATCGTGACGGCATCAAGCTTTTCTGACTGTTCTTCAAGGCTGAATATACGCCCATAGGTCAGCATCTGCCCCGATAGCGTACCCGCCCGATGCGCTGCATTTTCATCATTGAGATACAGTCCGGTTTTGAACTGCGCCCGCGCCCGCTCAAGCTCGGCCTCTAATGGCGCTTCCGCCAGATCGTGCATGACCGATATAATAAGTTCGCTTAAGCCCACTGCATCTACCGGTGCGCAACCTGCATAGACACCCATTATGCCGGTGTCCCTGAAGGCCGTAGTAAAAGCATCAATACTATAGGCCAAACCGCGGTTTTCACGCGCTTCCTGAAACAGACGTGACGCCATACCGCCGCCCAGTATTTCACCGTAAAGTTTCAGAGCATAAAGGTCATCGTCGTAACGATTTAGGCCCGGAAAGGCCAGCGTCATATGGCTTTGCTCAATCTTACGCTTTTGATGCAGGTGCCCTGAGACAAAAGCCGGCGTCTCAGTGACACTCGTTAAGCTCAAACCATCCGCATAACCAAAATAACAGCTAATGATATCTACATCTTCTGGGGTGATCGCGCCGGAAATACAGACAACCGTCTCAGAGGGATTATATAATTCGCCAATATAGGTTCTCAGGCTTTCCGAACGCGCAGGGGCCAGACTTTCGGGTGTCCCAAGAATAGGCCGCCCCAAACTATGGTCACCAAACACTGCCGCCTGTAACAGGTCGAAAACATGATCATCCGGCGTATCAAAAGCCTCGGATATCTCCTGCTCAATAACCTTTTTTTCCCGCTCAAGCTCGGTCGCGTCCAGAACCGGACGGAACATCAGGTCACTGACGACCTCAAGTGCCAGAGGCAGCAATTCACGCATCCCACGCACTTCAAAACGCGTGTGCTCATAACCCGTTGAAGCGTTAATCGTACCGCCTCGGTGTTCGATGGCTTCGGCCAGTTCACGTGCATTGCGCGCCCCTGCGCCCTTAAAGACCATATGCTCACTAAGGTGTGCCCAGCCCGATTGCTCACGCGTTTCAAACCGCGCACCGCCATGAATGATGGCTGTCAGCGCAAAGGTTTTAATCGGCATTGGATCGCAGATTATGCGCAAACCATTAGGCAGTGTGAGTGAACTGACTGATGCCTCTGCCGTCGTGCTGGAGATCATGATCAGAGTGTTTCCTTACGACGGCGCAATATGACCGCCAGATAAATTGCAGCCAGAGTAATCGCCAGACCGTACCAGGTCAGTGCATATTCCAAATGCCGGTTGGTCAGATTGCGCCTGAGATCAACTGCTTTAGCCCCCAGAACATCCCCTTCGGACAAAGCCAGATAATAGTCATCGCGGAGTTTGAGGCCCCAGCGGGCGGACAAATCTTCTACGCGCCTCTGGTACCAGTCATCCGCAGCAGGGTTATTAGGCGGCATAAAGCCGTTTGGCGTTTCAAACGGGCGCAAACGTCCCACAACGCCAGTTACACGTACCGGTGTGGTTTGCGTGGCCCGCTCTTCTAAAAACCCGACATCTGTAAGGATAAATTCCTCATTGATCGGACAGGGTGTCAAAAGATGATAGCCCGCTTTACCCTGAGCAATCCCATGCAGATAGACTATGCGTTCCGGGACAATCTCGCATTCCGGTAAAATCACCTGCCGCCAATCAACCGTTTCCTGACTGTTGAGCAAGCGCTCAAGCTCTACGGCAGGCATCGCCTCGGTTCGCGAATAATCTTCAAGCAAAGCCTGCTTCCAGACAAGACGCTGTAACTGCCAGCTACCCAACCCCAGAAGGATCACAAGCGCGACACAGGTAGCAATGGTCAGGCCAACGGGAAAGCGTGCAGATTTATCCGATCGGGACATAGTCGTCTTCACTCACTCTGTCAGGCCCCACATAGCCAAACCATCTTTATAGATCATCAGAATCACAAAGACGACCGGAACAGTTCCGGTCGTCTTGTAATCGTCTGTTTCTCACAGGCCTGTCCAGACCCGCAGAGACAATATTTATGCAAACACCACGTAGATGAAAGCAAAGAGGAACAGCCAAACTACGTCAACGAAGTGCCAGTACCAGGCAGCTGATTCAAAACCGAAGTGCTTTTGCGGTGTGAAGTCGCCATTGAACAGACGGATCAGGCAAACGGCCAGGAAGATAGTACCAACAACAACGTGGAAGCCGTGGAAACCGGTCGCCAGCAGGAAGGCCGAAGGATAGAGACCCGAATGAGTCGCGGCTTCGTTGAAGAAGTAGTGGTGGTGGAAAATGTGCTGATATTCGATGACCTGAACGATGGTAAAGGCAACCGCCAGAACCAGAGTGATAGCCAGTGCCAGCTTGGCACCCTTACGGTCGTTTTCCTGAAGTGCATGGTGTGCCCAGGTTACGGTCGTACCCGAAAGCAGCAGAAGAAGCGTATTGACCAGTGGAAGCTGCCAGGCGCTGACGGTTTCAATACCAGCGGGTGGCCATGTCGACCATGCCAGACGGACTTCTTCGATAGCCGAAGCGGCACCGGAGCGATGCTCCCAGAACAGTGCGCCTTCGAAGAAAATCCAGAACCATGCCACGAAGAACATGACTTCCGAGGCGATGAACATGATCGAACCATAACGCAGGCCCAGTTGTACAACCGGCGTATGGTCGCCCGCTTTTGATTCGCGGATCACATCACGCCACCACATATACATGACGTAGAAAATACCCAGCAGACCAGCCAGAAAGATCCAGGGCCCGTCAATACCGAACAGACCCTTCATCCAGATCACAGCGCCCAGAAACAGGACAACTGAGAAAACCGAAGCCAGCAAAGGCCACGGACTGGGGTTGATGATGTGATAATCGTGGTTCACGCCGTGCTGGGCCATGTTCGCTCAACTCATCTCTGGTGCGTCGCGCTATATGCGTGCGCGACAGGTTATTGTCTATCGGGACTGAACCCCTGAAAGTCCGGTCTTAGTCCAGATCGCTTTTAAACACAATCGGTTCGCAAGGCGTAGCTGGTACTTTTTGCCACACCCTGCGCCATAAGGTCGCAGCCGATTTTAATTTCCCGTCACCGCCGCCACATTTTTCGATTCGAAAAAGGTGTAGGACATGGTGACGTTGGTGGTGCCCTTGGTGTCGCTGTTGTTCAGCATTTCGGGATCAAGGAAATAAACCACCGGAAAAGTACGCTCTTCACCCGGTTGCAGGGTCTGATCCGTAAAGCAGAAACACTCCAGTTTCATGAAGAAAGGCCCCATGACATCCGGCACCACATTATAGGTCGCCCGTCCGGTCTGCGGCTTATCGGAGTTATTCTTTACGGTGAAATAGAGCATGTTGGTCGCACCGACCGTAGTCATCTGCGATGGCTGCTCGAATTTGAATGTCCAGTCCAGACCGTTCACATTCGTGTCGAACATCACCTTAACCGGTCTGTCCGTCACCAGTGTAGGTGCCGATTCGGCCTTCATGGTCGTACCACCGAAGCCCGTTACCTGACAGAACAGTCGATAAAGCGGCACCGAAGCATAGGCCAGTCCGACCATGAATACCGGTACAATTAAAAAGCCAATCAGAAACTTCTGGTTACGCGTCAGCTTCTTCATAACACCTAATAGCCCAGACCTTGACGGATACGCACAACCGTCACGACAAACACCAGCACAATAAAGGCCGTCAGAGCCAGACCGATCGCAATATTGCGGCGCTTCTGTGCCGCCAAATAGGCTTTTTTGTCGGCTTCCGTTACCGGCACAACAGGTTTGTCAGTCATGGATTAAACTCCTGAAAAAGCATGATGCAGCAAAAGCGCTGCAAACAGAGCCGTCAGATAGAGAATGGAATAGGCAAACAGATTACGTGCCGCGATGGCTTCTTTCTTAACGTCATAGAGTGAGTTCTCGCCCCCTTCAGGGTGATCGCCCGCCTTTGACAAAAAGACGCGTACCGCCAGAAAAACGAAAAACAGCCCGCCAACAATCGATACAACCGCATACGGCAGACCGCCCATTCCGAACAGGATAGGCACACAGGCCACAGGCGCCATCACAAGGCTGTAAAGCAGGATTTGCAACCGTGTGGATTTCGCCCCCTTGGCCACCGGCATCATCGGGATACCGGCATTGGCATAGTCTTCGGTCGTATATAGCGCCAGCGCCCAGCTATGGGGCGGCGTCCACAAAAAGATAATGGCAAACAGTACCCACGCTTCGATCGGCGCAGTCCCTGTTGCAGCCGCCCAGCCAATAACCGGCGGGAAAGCACCGGCCGCACCGCCTATGACAATATTCTGCGGCGTACGACGCTTAAGGATCATAGTGTACAACACCACATAATAGACGATGGTCAGTGCCAGTAGACCGGCCGCCAGATTGTTGACAGACAGCCACATCATCGAAACTGACAAAAATGCCAGAACGCCACCAAAGGCCATGGCATCCTGTTTGGTGATGCGACCGGCCGCAACAGGACGACCACGCGTCCGCCGCATCAGGGCGTCAGTCTTACCTTCAAGGGCCATATTCAGCGCCCCTGCCGAACCTGCCCCCAGCGCAATACAAAGCACCGCAACGAAAGCCAGAATCGGATGCATATTTACAGGCGCAACCACAAGCCCTGTAAGACCCGTAAATACCACCAGCGACATGACCCGCGGCTTCAGGAGCTGAAAATAATCCGATGGCGATGCCCGCAGTGCCTTCTGCGCATAGACAGCCTCAGCGCCACGGACGGCGTCATCAGGCCTATCTTCTGTCAGGGCGGCTTCAATAAGGACGGTATCAGTATTCATGGCGCTCAACAGTCTGGCTGTTACATACGATTTGGGGATGAGATGCCTGATGACACCCCATCCCCCGATAGTTTTCCCTAAAAAAGCAGGGAATTAGTGGTGATCGTCATCCTTAATCACAGGCAGTTGCGAGAACTGGTGATACGGAGGCGGTGACGACAGGGTCCACTCAAGGGTCGTAGCCCCCTCACCCCAAGGATTAGCGTCAGCCTTACGACGACGGATAGCCGCTTCGATCAGAACGATGAAGAATACAGCAACCCCAACAACAGTGATCATATAACCGATTGTCGAAATCTTGTTCCAGTAGGCGTAGCCTTCCGGATAGTCGATGTAACGACGTGGCATACCTTGCAGACCCAGGAAGTGCTGCGGGAAGAAGATCACGTTAACGCCGATGAACATAATCCAGAACTGGATCTGCGCCAGCAGTTCGTTGAACTTCACGCCGAACATCTTCTCGAACCAGTAGAAGAAGGCCGCAAAGATCGAGAACACCGCCCCCAGAGACAGCACGTAGTGGAAGTGCGCCACCACATAATAGGTGTCATGCAGAGACGTATCGATCGCGTTGTTAGCCAGAACCACACCGGTCACACCACCAACCGTAAACAGGAAGATGAAGCCAACGGCCCAAAGCATGGGGACTTTGAAGTCTATAGAACCGCCCCACATGGTCGCGATCCACGAGAAGATCTTAACCCCTGTAGGCACCGCGATGATCATGGTCGCAACCACGAAGTAGGCGCGCAAGTTGAAACCCATGCCGACGGTGTACATGTGGTGCGCCCACACGACGAAGCCGACAACACCGATGGCCACCATAGCGTAGGCCATGGCCAGATAACCGAAGACCGGCTTTTTGGAGAAGGTCGAAACGATGTGACTGATGATACCAAAGCCCGGCAGGATCATGATGTACACTTCGGGGTGACCGAAGAACCAGAACAGGTGCTGGTACATGACCGGATCGCCACCGCCAGCCGGAATGAAGAAGCTGGTGCCGAAGTTACGGTCAGTCAGCAGCATGGTGATTGCACCTGCCAGAACTGGCAGAGAGATCAGCAGCAAGAAGGCCGTGACAAGCAGAGCCCAGGCAAACAGCGGCATGCGGTGAAGCGTCATGCCCGGAGCGCGCATATTGAAGATGGTGGTGATGAAGTTGATCGCACCAAGGATCGAAGACGCACCAGCTACGTGCAGGGCAAAGATCGCCAGATCAAGCGAAGGCCCAGGGTGGAACTGACCGTTCGACAGAGGCGGATAGACGGTCCAGCCGCCACCGAAACCCTTGTCATTGGCACCCACACCGCCCGGAACGAACAGCGAGACAACCAGCAGTACAAAGCCTGCCACCAGAAGCCAGAACGAAATGTTGTTCAGGCGTGGGAAGGCCATATCCGGTGCGCCGATCATCAGCGGAACAAAGTAGTTACCAAAACCACCAACGGTAGCCGGCATAACCACAAAGAACACCATGATCAGAGCGTGGGCAGTAACCACAGCATTATAGCCGTGCTTGCCCTGAAAAATTCCCAGCGAGTCGAGCATGCTGCCTTCAACAAACAGCTGAAGACCCGGCTCATAAAGCTCCCAGCGGATCAGACCCGACAGACCACCACCAATGATGGCGGCAAAAATCGAGAAGAAGATATACAGAAGGCCAATATCTTTGTGGTTGGTCGAATAGAACCAGCGCTTAAAGAAAGGCGGCGTATGGTTGTCGTGATCATCATGATGATCATGAGCGACTGAAGCGTTCGTAGCCATTGCGTTCGTCTCTCTTTACTAATTATTGGGCAGCCGGAGCAGCGGCGCTGGCCGTCGCTTCGCTGGTTGAGGCGGAGGCAGTCGCATCAGTCGCAACCGCTTCGACGGGAGCCGCAGCCGAGGCTTCGGCCGCAGCAGCAGCTTCAGCGGCTGCCTTTTCTTCGGCGATCTTGGCAGCAGCGGCATCCGCAGCGATCTGAGCGCGGGTCTTACCACCCGCAGCGATGATATAATCGTCGAATTCTTTTTCAGTCACAACGCGAATAGCGATCGGCATGTATGCGTGGTCGATACCGCAAAGTTCAGAACACTGACCGTAATAGATGCCGGTCTCACGTGCCTTGAACCAAAGATTGTTCAGACGGCCGGGAACCGCATCGATCTTCACACCAAACGCAGGCAGCGCGAAAGCATGGATAACATCGTAAGCCGTTACCTGAACCTGAACCACCTTATTGACCGGAACGATCAGCTCATTGTCAACGCCCAGCAGGAACGGAACATTAGCGGCTTTAGCGCTCTCAAGCTCACGCGCCTCAGGCAACAGGCGGGACTCAACACCTTCGACGCCCAGTTCGGGGAAGTCATAGGCCCAGTACCACTGATAACCGGTCGCCTTAACCACCACGTCGGGGTCAGGCATGTTTTCGTACTTCTTCATCAGCGTGAAGGAGTGAACACCAATCCAGGCCAGAATCACGATCGGAATAACGGTCCAGAGGATTTCGATCAGCGTGTTGTGCGAGAAACGTGCAGCGACCGGGTTGGAGCGCTTGTTGTAACGCAGCACGATCCAGATCAGCAGGCCGAGCACCAGCACGACGATTGCCGTGATGATCGGCAGCAGAATCCAGTCATGGAAGAAGATAGCGTCGTCCTTAAGTTCAGACACTGACTTCTGCAGATGGATGGCCTTATTAGTCGGCAGCCCTGCCACTTCTTCGGCGAAAGCCATACCGGCTCCCATAAACCACACGCTCAAAGACGCTAGTATAGCGCCGATCCCAGCCTTACCGGCCCGGACGCCAGCCATGGTCAGCCTTCGGATG
>JASGFL010000087.1:0-12315 GCA_047605545.1 Asticcacaulis sp.
TGTTGTCGCGCCCGAACTTCTCACCCATGAACTGCTGAAGCAGCATTTTGCGGATAGGTTCCAGCGTTGCATAGGGCAGCAAAAGCTCAACCCGACCGCCACGATCTTCCATATCGATGCGCAGCTTAACCAGAATGGCCGCATTGGCCGGACGGGCAATAGCGGCGAAACGGGGGTTGGTCTCAAGACGGTCAAGATTGAAATTCACCGGCGTCAGCGGCTCAAAAGCCATGCGCGCGTCGTTGAGGATCACCTCGACCATGCGCTGCACCAGCACCCGTTCAATGGTCGTATAGGGACGCCCTTCGATCCTGAGCGCCGCTGTACCGCGCCGCCCGCCAAGCAAGACGTCAACGATCGAATAGATCAGGTTGGAGTCAACCGTCAGAAGGCCATAATTATCAAGCTCTTCAGCCCGAAACACCGCCAGAATAGCCGGAAGCGGAATAGAATTGAGATAGTCACCAAAACGGATCGAGGAAATATTATCCAGCGACACTTCGACGTTATCAGACGTGAAGTTACGTAAAGAGGTCGTCATTAACCGCACAAGCCGGTCAAACACGATTTCCAGCATCGGCAGGCGTTCATAGGACACCATCGCCGAGTTGATAATCGCCCGAATACCTGAGCGTTCGTTATATTCATCTTCACTGAGATCGAACCCCAGCAGACTGTCGATCTCATCCTGATTCAGAATGCGTTCGGCACCGGTCGGCACGTTGAAGCGAGAATCCGACTCGCCGCCACCGACCATGGCCTCCCATTCCGCCGCCAGATCGGCCCCGTCAGGCGCACCACCGCCCCCGCCGCCCGTATTCACGGCAGCGGCTTCGGCCTCAGCGGCCAGCTCGGCCTCCCACTGGGCCATCATGGCTTCCTGATCGACTTCTCCGGTCACCAGACGCCTCCAGATACGCAGGGGCTGCTTTTAAGCGCACGATATGCTGTCATCATGTTATCAGCATTTCCTCAATCAGCACGGCTTTGACCTTATGCGGCGACAGCACCAGATTGATGCGTCTGAGGATTTCAAGTCTAAGCTGGAAACTGCCCTGAGAACCGGTCAGGTCTTCGGGACGAAGCTCCCGCAAGAACCCCTGAAGCACGTCATCAACACGCGGCATATTCGATTCAATGGCATGCACAGACTCATCATCCGTACATTCAAGCGTCAGCTTGAGCTTAAGATAACTCGTCTTGCCTGACTGGGTCTGCATATTGGACAAAATGTCCGGCAAGGTAACATAGGTAACCCCGTCTGGCCCGGCAGTTACAACAGGCAGCGTTTTCGGATCGGCCGCAGCGCCACCGCCATGCCCGCCCTTGTCTGCCTTTTTCGTTTCTTTTTTCTTTTCGGGTTTATGCGCCTCGCCCTCAGCCGCCGGTTTCGGCTTCATCAGGAAGAAAGCCCCTGCCCCGCCGCCACCCAGCACCAGTACACCGGCAGCAATCGCGATAATCAGAATGGGCAGCTTCTTCTTGGCGGGCGCGGCCTCGCCTTCTTCGCCATCTACTGGCGGTTCGGTCTCGGTTTTCGGCTTCTTTTCCTTAGCCATAACTTACGTTCGAATGCGCCCCAAATACTGATTTAGGCAGCAGGTTAAACCAAAGCTTTAAACAAACCTTAACGCCCGCCGCACGACTTGGATCATCTTCGCAAATTATGGTTAATGATTTGTTTTGATCGACCCGTCCGAAGCCTTGGCATGATTCTGAAGGCAATGGAATTTATGCCGGATATGATGCACCGGTTCCGGTTGACCCGCCTTACCAATGGTTTATACCACCTCGTAATTGACCCGCTATCAAAGGCTGCACAACATGACTCAGGACATCAAAAATCTCAGCCCAGCAGAGGTTGCCGAAGCCCTGAATGCCGGCACGATACACCTCGTTGATGTGCGCGAGCCTGCGGAATTCGATCAGGTCTCAATCGAAGGCAGCATCAGCCTGCCCCTTTCGGTTTTTCACCCCGACGCCCTCCCCCCTCAGGACGACAAGGAAATCGTCTTTATGTGTGCCGGCGGCGTCCGTTCAATCAAGGCCATTGAGCTTACACGTGCCTATGGCCGCGAAGTCTCTGCGCACCTCGCCCCCGGCATCCGTGGCTGGCTGATGCAGGGCCTGCCGGTTATTTCTGCATAATCGCGTCATATATCCCGCCATTATCAAAATGACGGGCCTGCACCTCTGGCCACCCGCCAAGGTCACGAATAGTGATCAGGCGTGTCTGCACAAATCGATCCTTGAACTGTGCCGCAACCTCAGGGTCAGATGGGCGATAATAGTGCTGCCCCGCCAAGGTCTGCCCCTTCGTGTCATATAGCTGTTCCAGATAGGCCTCGGCTATTGCCCGCGTGCCCTTTCGCTCAGTCACCTTGTCAATCAGGGCAACGGGCGGCTCAGCTAAGATCGAAAGCGACGGCACAACAATCTCGAACGCCTCTGCCCCCAGCTTTTCCAGCGCCAGAAACGCTTCATTCTCCCACGCCAGCAATACATCACCTATGCCGCGTTCTACAAAACTGGTTGTCGAACCGCGTGCGCCTGAATCCAACACGGCAACATTGCGATAAAGCGCGCGCACATAATCCTGCGCGGCAGCTTCTGTCCCGTAGGTCTCCAGCGCCCAGCCCCAGCCCGCCAGATAGTTCCAGCGCGATCCCCCGCCGGTTTTCGGATTGGGCGTGACGATGCCGACACCCGTCTTCGTTAGGTCACCCCAGTCCTTGATTTGCTTCGGATTGCCCTTGCGCACCAGAAACACAATGGTCGAACTGTAGGGACAGGAATTATACGGCAAACGCCCTTGCCAGACCCTGGGCAACAATCCGCTGCGTGCGGCGATGGTGTCAATGTCGTGCGAAAGGGCCAGCGTGACCACGTCCGCCGCCAGCCCGTCAATTACCGCCCGCGCTTGCTTGCCTGAGCCGCCATGCGATTGCTTCACGGCCACCGTCTGCCCCGCACTTTTCAGCCAGTTTTCGGCAAACACCGCATTAAAGGCTTCGTAAAATTCGCGCGTCGGATCATAGGACACATTCAGCAGTTCAAAGCCCTGCGTAGCCTTAGGACGACCACAGGCCGCAAGCCCCACAAAGGCCCCAAGTCCTGAAATTACACTCCGCCGACGCATCATTCTTACTCCCATTCAAACATCAAAAAAGCCGGTGCGATACCTGAGCATCACACCGGCCAGATAGCTCTGATCACACCGGATCAGAACGCCTTACGCAAGGTAATACCGACAAAGCGCGGATCACCCGGATCACCGAAGATCGCCCCTGAATTGCCCTGCTGGATGCTGAGGAACTTCAGATATTCCTCATCGAAGACGTTTTTGACGTAGATGAAGACTTCGGTGCCTTCGCTGGCGCGATAGCCCAGTCTCAGGTTCACAACCGTAGAGGCATCGATTTCGGCATATTTTGAAACGGAGGCGTCCGAGTTCCAGCTTGAACGATAGGTCGCGTCCGCACTTATGTAGGCCTGCCCCTGAAGCGAGTTAAACGGTGCCGAGAAGCTGTATTCACCCCCAAGTGAACCGGCCCACTTCGACACGCCCGGTAATGGCGTCCCCGACAGATCGGCGATAGACGTACCCGAAGATTGCAGTTCAAGCGGTGCCGGTGCATTGGCAAAGGACGCATATTCAGCATCCGTATAGCTTACCGCCCCATAGAGATGGAGATTGTCCGTCGCCCTCAGACGCCCGTCGACCTCGATGCCCTTAACCTCAACCTTATCGACATTGGCCAGATAGCCACGCAGAGAGCCGGTGCCCGAATCAACAACGTTCGCCTGATAGTCCTTGATCTGGCTGGTATAGGCCGCGAAATTCAGCGTCCCGCGCTTATCCCAGAACTGGGTCTTCAGACCGGCCTCAAGGCTTGTGACCTCTTCAGGATCAAGCACCGCACTCTGGATCACCGGATTACCGCTGGTGTCGGTCGGGATACCGGCGGCGTTAATACCACCTGACTTATAGCCCTTCGATACACTGACATAACCCAGTACGTTTGGCGTGAAATTATAAGACGCACTCAGCAATCCCGACGGGCTGCCGTCAGACAATTCTGCCTGATAGAAATAGGTGCGCGAAATAGCGTTTTTCGCCGAAATATGGGCCGGATTTGTTGTCTCCAGACCACCCGAAGCGACCTGATCATAGATCTGCTCTTTTTCTTCGTGGGTATAGCGCAGACCCGCGGTGACCTTAAGGCGTTCCGAAACATTCCACACTAACTGACCAAAGGCGGCATAGGATTTGGTCTTGGAAACCGCATGAATGGACTGCGTATATCCGTCCAGCAGGTTTTCCGGCAGGCTGGTGTCCGCATTATACCAGCGCGTAGCATGGAAACCCCAGGCTTCGGTGCCGTTGGTTTCTACGCGCTGCGTAAAGGCATAGAGACCGACAACCCAGTCAATGGTGCGCTCACCGTTCGACGCCAGACGGAATTCCTGACTGTACTGGTGTTGCTCGGACGGGTTTGAGGACTTGGTACGAATAGACAGAGACGTATAGTCACGGTCGTTCTGAGGCCACCACTCCCACTTACGGAAGGCGGTGATCGAGGTAAAGGTCGTTGACCCCAGATCCCAGTTCACCGTACCTGACAGGCCGTTGATGCGCTGCTTGGCCTGAATGATGTCGTTGACATCCACCAGACGGTCATAGGGATTGGTTGAGGCTGGCTGATAGTTATAATAATCCGCCAGATACGGGAACTGACGATTTTCTGCGCGCAAGGTCGGGCCGTAACGCACAAAGGCCTGCGTGTTGGCTTCGGGATCAGACAGGGCAAAGTCATAGCTCAGACGCACCTTAAGCGCATCCGATGGCGTGAACAGCAATTGCGCACGCAAAACCTGACTGTTCTGGTCATTCTGCTTGGTGCCGGTCGTCACATTCTTGAACAGACCATCACGACGCGTTGCGCCGAACGACAGACGCCCTGCCAACTTGCCGTTAATCAGCGGGCCAGAGATCGCGCCCTTGGCCTGCACAAACCCATAGTCACCAACCGACAGTTCCGCACGACCTTCCGGTGAGAAGGTCGGCGCACGGGTTGAAATGCTGATGGCGCCCGCGGTCGTGTTCTTACCGAACAAGGTTCCTTGCGGCCCGCGCAGAACTTCGATGCGGTCAATGTCGATCAGGTCAATCAGCGCCGAACCCGGACGGGCATAGAAAACTTCGTCAACATAGATACCCACGCCCTGCTCAAGACCGTCATTGGTCAGGCCAATGGTCGAGCCCAGACCACGGATTGTCGTCGCGGTATTACGCGCATTTGAAGTGATCAACTGGACGCTGGGTTGCGAACGCTGAAGCTGATCCACATTGTTGATCCCCTGACGATCAAGCTGTTCGCCCCCGACAACAGAAACGGCAATCGGCACGGTCTGCACGTTTTCAGAACGACGACGGGCAGTAATGTAAACTTCGGTTATATCATTGTCGGCCGAGCTTACGGCTGCATCAGCAACGTCGTTGGCAAAGGCCGGAGCCGTCTGGATCGCGCCATAGGATACACTGGCCAGCAAGGCCAGAAATGTGGATTTAGCCCCTTTGCGGGAAGAACGGAAAGCGGTCACGGTATATCTCCTTGAGATGTTATGTCTGTGATTTTTTCGCTCTCCGCCGCCGGTTGATCCGGTGGGCGAACAGGCTTGTTTGTTTTCGGGTGTACTCACGCCACTACCGGACTGAAGCGGTCTTCTGGTCACAGTCGGACGCCCTCCGGCTCATCAAACCGGAGTGGTAAAAGGGGGAATTGTGCGCTTACTGAAAGGGTCTGGCTGAAAGGATTTGGCGGGCGGCTCAGGCCACCGCGCTGCCTATGGCCTCGGAGGTTTTTTTAGTGTCGAAACGGAACTTTTCGCTTTTTTCGATCTGCACGATACGTGAATCATGAATGACCACCTCCACCGTACCAAAACGGATTTCGGATATGGCATTAAGGATGTGCTGTTCCGCTTCGCTCAAACGGGTTTGCGCAACGAAGGGATGGGCGTCACTCATAATTTCTCCTGGCGTACTAAAGCAGGCGCACCTGACGATAAAAGACGACTATATAAGTTTTATATAACGCAATTATTGTCAATGAAAATCCGCATTAGTTTAGAAATCATGCGCCATTAAACCAAACCCGCCTGAGCGCGGACCGGCACACCCTCAGGTTAAGAACCACACCAAACACAACCTAACTAAAGTTAATCTTTAACAAATAATCCTTTATTTACAACAATATAAATTTCACAACCGCTCAATCCGAACATCACCACAAACAATAATCGCCCTGCAAAACACGCCAACAGCAGTTTAGCTTGTCTAATCGAATTTTTACCTTAAACCCGCCCCCAAAAAACCGGATTAAACCCTCTACTAAATACGCCCGCACCAATAGGGTTTTAACAAGTGCATCCTTCGATAACCCGCCCAATAACGGCTTACCGCCCAAACGGGTCATCACGGGTAAATTCAGCCCCGTCTTTCGTGGCTATAGGCTCACCTGAATGACAATTCCCCGCCCGTAATTATCTTAAGGCCACCAGCTAAAAACAGTTGGCAAGGTCGCTCAAAGCAACAATACTCAGACAAAACAATCCAACGGGGACTCAATCTGATGACTGTGAAATTCGACCGCCGCGCATTGATGTTCGGCGCAGGCACCCTGCCCTTACTGGCCACGACGGCAACGGCACAGCAAAAGCCCGCCAAAAACGCCGCACGCAAAGCACGTTTAGCCCCCACTCCGCCCATGGGCTGGAATAGCTGGAACTCGTTCGCCACCACTATCACCGAAGCCCAGTCACGTGAGAACGCCGCCATCATGGCCGACAAGCTTTTGCCGTCGGGCTATGACATATTTACCGTCGATATTCAGTGGTACGAACCGAACGCCACCGGTTATAATTATCGCCCCGGCGCAGAACTGACGATGGATGAGTTTGGTCGCCTTTGGCCCGCCGTGAATCGTTTCCCGTCATCCGCCAATGGCGCTGGCTTCAAGCCGCTGGCCGACTATGTTCACAGCCTCGGGCTGAAATTCGGTGTCCACCTGATGCGCGGCATTCCGCGACTGGCCTATGATCGCAACCTCAAGGTCTTTGGCACCAATGTCCGCGCCCGCGACATAGGCAACCCCAATTCGATCTGCACATGGAACACCGACATGTACGGCGTTGACATGTCCAAAGACGGCGCGCAGGCCTATTATAACTCGGTCTTCAAACTGTTCGCCGATTGGCACATAGACTTCGTCAAGGTCGACGACCTGAGCCGCCCCTATGGCAATAACTGGGCTGAGGTCGAAGCGATTCAAAAGGCCATCAAGGCTTCTGGTCGTCCAATGACCTTGAGCCTGTCGCCCGGTGAAACCGACCTGAAATGGGCTGCGCATGTTGCTGAGCACGCCCAGATGTGGCGGATATCGGATGACTTCTGGGACGAGTGGAAACTGCTGCACGAACAGTTTAAGCGCCTTGAAAACTGGAACCCCTACCGCAAATCCGGCGCCTGGCCCGATGCCGATATGCTGCCATTAGGCATGCTGGCAATGGGCAACCGTCAGACACGCTTTACCCCCGATGAGCAGCAAACGGTCATGACCCTGTGGTCGATTGCGCGCTCACCGCTGATCATGGGCGGCGATCTGCGCCACCTTGATGCGCCGACGCTGGCCCTGCTCACCAATCCCGAAGTCCTGCGACTGAACCAGCACAGCCACGACAACCGACCTGTCTCGAATGATGGCAAGGCCGTAGTGTGGACAGCCCGCGATGACAAAGGTGACTATCTGGCCCTGTTCAATATTTCCAATGAACCAATCACCATCAGCCAGCCACTTAAGGCGCTGAACCTGCCGACACGTATTAAGGCCCGCAACCTGTGGACAGGGGAAAATCTGGGGGAAATTGATAACGCCCTGACCACGGACTTAAGACCGCACGCCAGCGCCCTGTACTATCTGGGCTAACGCCCTTCATGTAACGTCAGCCTTACATTTTTATTTGATGTAAGGTTGACATTACATTTTTACGATGTAAGCTTTACCTTACATCCGGCCGGATGTCTTTTCACACCTGAAGGACACCCTCAATGAACCCGAAAACCCCACTTGGACGTTACAATATAGGCATAACTGTCTGGATGCTGCTTTATGTCGCACTCCTGTTTGCCTCGATTACCCTCATTAAACAGCATAACCCCCAAGGCATCCTGCTGTATGCCGTCGCGGTTTTACCCAGCCTGCCCATAGGCGGCACTATCCACGTCGTTCTGCGTTACCTTAAAGAGGCTGATGAATATGTAAGCGGCCTGATGAGCCGCCGCATGATTCTGGCGTCGGGTATGGTATTGTTTATCTGCACCTTCTGGGGCTTTGCAGAAAATTTCGCTCAGGCACCGCGCTTCCCACTCTACCTCGTATACCCCATGTTCTGGGCCAGCTTTGCGCTGGTCTGCCCGTTTGTCAGGCGTTCATAATGAAAAACAGTGTCCGTGAACTTCGTGGCGAACAGGGTCTAACTCAGGCGGATCTGGCCGGCCTGATTGGCGTATCGCGTCAGGCCGTAATCGCCATCGAAAGCGACAAGCATGACCCGTCACTCGATCTGGCGTACCGGATCGCCAGCGTTTTCAACCTGAGTGTTGAGACCGTCTTCCCCAATCCGCATCGTCGCGCGGAAGACGCCTGATCCATCGTTTAAGCAGAGCAACCTATTTGCGGTTGCTCTCGAACTTAAGCTTCGACAGACGCTGCCCCTCTTCAATGGAGACCGGCGTGACGGACTGCGCAAAGCAAGGGCTCTGGAAGCCACCCGGGCTGCTCACAGATATGTCGGCATCAATCGGATCGCAAATCTGCGTTGTGCCACGATATCGGAAAATGAGCGGATCATACGGATTAAGGCGACAGCCGGCCACTTCGATCAGGACGGCACTACGCCCGCGGTCCATAACCAGCAGCGTATTCTCATTAAGCACGTGCGTATCTGTGTCCGGCCCGTTCACACAGTTACGTACCGTGCGTTTTTCAGGCGTTTCACTCTGCGCGAGCGATGGCGCCACAGCCATTACCGACAAAGACACAGCGACCCCCGCAGCACAGGCGGCCCATCCGCCAGCGGACTTCAGCAATCTGGTCATGAAATGCGTACTCCGAAAATTTAATAAGCCTTGGCTTCTTCTGGCGTTAGCGGCGTCACTTTGTTGATCAGACAACGCACCGGACGTTCCGTGAAACGCGAATAGAGAATTTTCACGTCACGTTTATCACAGACCATTGTCGAGCCGTTGAATTCAAAACCGATCTTGTCCATCTCATCAAGATTGGCGCAGGGCGAAGACAGGGTCAGTAAAGCCGCGCGGCCACCATCTTCGATAAACAGGGTTTGCTTATCGACGACCCGCTTGGTCATCAGGCGTCCGGCATCCACACACTGACGCGCCTGCAAAGGCGCTTCGGTTTTATCTGCGGCCTGAGGGCTGGCGGCAAAGGCCCCCAGCAACACAGCCAAGGCCCCACCCGCCATCACTATTTTAAAATCAGACTTGCGCATGATGGTTATCCTTTATCAGGCTTTTTACGACCAAACTCGATCTTGCGGGCTTCGTTCTCTTCGTGGGTAAAGGGGCGTACATTCGTCACCTGACAACGGCTCAAACGACCGCTGCCCAGTTCGCGATAGAATATTTCCGCATCAAAGCCGCCACACACCCGATCCGAGCCGTTACGCCCGCGGAAGCCGAGTTTCAGCGCATGGTCAATGTCCATGCAGCCGCCCATCAGCTCCAGTTCATAAAAATCACCGCGATAGGTTTCAACAATCAGCTTACGCCGGTCGTCATTATCAAAACCACGTATGTCACTGGTGCGGAAGCACTGTGAGATTTCACGCGATTTAGAAGCCTGAGACTGAGATTGGGACTGGGACTGAGGTTTGGACGGTGTCTGAGGCTGCGCCTGCGCCAGTCCAATTCCGGCCAGCATCAAAGCAAAGGGCGCGGCCACTATTAGCGATTTTACCATTCGTTGCGTCATACCAACACCTCAAACTCTTTCGACGGACACCTGCAAAGTAATCAGGCTCTCGTTAATTTAAGACAATTCCCAAATTTCGACCATTTAATGTCTAAGCTATGGCCACCTCACTCAGGGCAGGTAAAAACCGCTTGTGGCTTAGTATTGCCTGCATACTGTGACTTAAAGGCGACGGAAAACCCAAGGCCTGAGCCACCAGAGCCTGCCCCAGAAGCGGCCCAAGACAGAAGCCACGCGCCCCCAGTCCGGTCAGCACAAACACTCCGTTTTCCACCTCGCCCATTACGGGCAGGTGGTCGCGCGTTGTCATCCTGATCGATGCACGCGAATGCAGCTCTTCCGAAACGACACTCGCCGCTTCGTCTGTACGCGCCTGAGACAGGGTCTCCAAATTACGCGTGCGGTCTTCGACACGAACTTCAGCGCCTCTGTCGCCCCTTATATGCGTAGAGCCAAAGACAAAGCCTTCGGGCACCGGCACGTAATAGCCCCCCCAGGCCGCCGCCTGCGAAGACCGCTGCGATGATTGGGCGACTTCGATCTGTCCCCGCACCGGTCGCAGATCCAGTTCGTCCGCGAGAATGGCTTTCAGATCAAACAGACCGTCACCACAGGTGATGAATATCTGATCATAACCATCATATGTGCCCCCCTCGCCATAAAGCCTCCAGCCGTCCTCCTGACGTTCCATGCGAACGATCCGGTCAGTCACGACTGCCTGCGGCCCTTTAAGCGCCTCAAGAACGCGTAGCGGCTCTATGGCCAGTGCCTTATGCATTAATAGCCCGTTCGCGTCCGCTGACATGTCATCCGCCGCGAAGCCTGCCTGCTGCGCTATTTTCTGGAAACGCCCGCTGTCACGTGGCCCTGAGGGGATCTGCTGAACCCCTTGTGAAATAATCGCTTCCGGACAAAGCCGATTGTATAGCCCATAGGCGTAGTAAAATCCGTCGGCAAACAGTTGGCTTATCGTGCCGCCACCCGCATCCAAACGCGGCGTCATCAGGCCCGCCCGATTACCCGATGCCCCGCCCCCTAAACCGTGCGCATCAAACAGGTCAGCGTCTATGCCTTTTTCCGCCAGTGCACGTACCACTGAAACGCCCGCTATGCCCGCGCCGATAATGGCCACCCGCTGCGGCATTACGTTTTCAAAAACCCCATTGGCTTCAGCGGTATATATGGCCTCAAGCTGCTCACGCTTTTTGCCGAAGCCCGGAACCTTGCGCGGCGCAAAGCCCGCCGCCTCAAGCCCGCGCCGGACGCTTCCGGCTACGGTAAAGGTCGCCACGCGCCCCCCAACGGCTGTATGCGCACCAATACGCTGCAAAACATCTTCGGCCCACATGTCCGGATTCAGCGCTGGCGAAAATCCGTCAAGAAACCACGCATCCGCCTTACCATCCCAGCCATCAAGGGCGTCACGCACCTCCATCAGGGCCAAAGTAAAGCTTACGCCCCACTGCGGAAAGGACATGTGGTGGAACCCGCGCCTGTTAAAAGGCCACTGCGCAAGCAAGGCATCAACATATTCAGCCAGTTCCGGCCATGCAGATAAGGCCTGACGGGCTTCGTGCGCCTGCATCAGAAACCCTTCGACCGAGAATATATGCAGATAGCCATCACGCGGACGATGCTCAGCCCATAGGGCCATCAACGCGCAAATATTCAGGCCTGTACCAAAGCCCAACTCGCCCACTACAAACCGGCGTCGTTCGGCCCAGATATCAGGCATATGACAGCCTTTGAGGAACACCGCACGCGTTTCACTCAGGCCGTCTTCCAGAGAATAGTAGATATCCCCGAACCGTTCCGATCTCGGTTGGCCATCCTCAGCGAAATACAGTCCGGGATCATTGGTTTCGCTCAAGGTGCAGATATCCTGAAAAAGCCGGAAAAATAAAAAAAGAGGAATGCCCGCGGGACATTCCTCTTTCTTAATCTCAATCATAGCGCCATGAAAGGCGCGAATGATTAGTGAGCAGCAACCGAAGCGGCAGCAGCTTCAACAGCTGCGTCGGTAGCAGCCGAAACGGCTTCAGAAGCGGCTTCAACAGCAGCAGAAGCGTCGGCAGAAGCGTCAACAGCAGCTTCAGAAGCGGTTTCAGCAGCTTCGGTAGCGGCTGGCTGCGAGCAAGCAGCAACCGAAAGAGCAGCAACAGCAGCAGCGGCGATCAGGGCCTTACGGATGATTTCGGAGGTCATGGATCCAGATCCTTAATTCTAACGTTAGAGCGCTAAAGGCTATCCCTGCGCCCGA
>JASGFL010000088.1:0-12152 GCA_047605545.1 Asticcacaulis sp.
CCCCTCTTTTCAGGTTGAAAACCTGACGTCCTAACCGATAGACGAAGGGACCGCGCTTAAGAGGTGCGCTAGATAGCCTCACAAAATCAGTGATGCAAGCGCTATTTTCAGGTTTGTTGTCTTAGCTTGTGAATATGTGGGCAATATCTTCAATTTCAAACTGCACGCCATTGCGCCCCATGTAATCGTCCGCTTTCAAACGGCCCACAACATGCACAGCCCCAACCGGACGCAACAGCGCCTGCCCCACCGGCGTATCCTCGGCACGCCAGGCCATAGCCTTGATTTTGCGCCCCTGCTGATCCACCAGTTCACAACGCACATGCCCGCCCTTGAGTGCCGAGGCATAGGCAACGCGCATATCAGGCAGCGCAAAGACCGGCTCAGGGTTGCCCTGACCAAACGGAGCCATCACTTCAAAATGGTTCAGAAGGTCACGCGTGGCACTGGCGGCACTTAAGGAAGCGTCGATCTCAAGCCGTTCACGCCGCTCCTCTTCGGATGTGCGCGAAGACACATAGTCGTTCAAAAAAGCACGCAGATCGTCAATACGCTCACGCATGACGCTCAGGCCCGCCGCCATGGCGTGACCACCGCCGGCCATTAATATGCCGGCCTCATAGGCTGCACCAATGGCCTGCCCAAGATTAATACCGGCCTGAGAGCGACCCGACCCCTTGCCCACGCCGCTCACCGGATCGATACCAATCACAATCACCGGCTTACGCCACCGTTCACGCAAACGACCGGCAACAATGCCGATTACCCCCGGATGCCAGTCTTCGTGCGCCACCACGATGACCGGATCATCCGATGGCCACAGATTACGCGCTTCGGCCAGAGCCACAGCCTGCTCCAGCACGGCAGTTTCAACTTCGCGGCGCGTCTGATTCAGTTCATTAAGCTCCTGCGCCAGTTCAAGCGCCTCAGCCTCATCTTCAGTGGACAACAGCCTGACACCCAAATCGGCACGACCAATGCGACCACCGGCATTGATCCGCGGCCCCAGCACAAAGCCAGAATGAAAGACGCTCATTAATTGCGGTGTCTTTTGCGCGTCATTAAGGCCCGCCACCTGCATCAAAGCCTTGATGCCCTTGTTCTCAAGGCGCGACATGACCTTAAGGCCCTGCGTCGCCAGCGCGCGGTTAAACCCCGTCAGTGCCGTAACATCACAAATCGCACCTAATGCCCCGAGATCGAGCCACTGCGTCAGATCCGGCTTAGGGCGATCGGCAAACAACCCCCGTTTTTCAGCTTCGCGATTAAGTGCCGCCAATACCACAAACACAACACCTGCCGCCGCCAGATTTCCCTGACCCGACGTGTCGCCCGGACGATTCGGATTGACCACCGCCCGACATTTCGGCGGGTCTTCGCGCATCAGGTGGTGGTCAATAACCACGACCTCAAGGCCAATCGATGCCGCATATTCAAGCGCCCCATGCGCCGAGGCCCCGCAATCGACCGTGATAATAAGCTCAGCCCCATCGGCCTTTAGACGATCGAACGCCTTTTCCGACGGCCCATAGCCCTCAAGGATACGGTCAGGCACATAGACCTTAAGCTCATGCCCCATGTGCCGGAACCAGCGCACCAGCTGCGCCGCACTGGTCGCGCCATCCACATCATAGTCCGCGAACACATAGACCTTACGCTGCGCCGTTAGCGCCTCAAGCACAGCATCGACCAGAGGCTGCATATCCAGAAAGCCATCCGGCTCAGGAAACAGCGCCTTAAGCGTGGGCTTTAGGTAATTATCCAGTGTCTCCGGCGATATGCCACGTCCGGCAATTGAGCGGGCCACCGGATCCGCATAGGCATCCGGCACAACGGCTTTAAGGCTCAGCAACTGGGTTATGTCCTGAAGGTGACGCGGATTGCTGACACGCGCAGACCACGAACGCCCTGATACAGAAGCCTCAACCCCCAGATAATGCGGGTCAGTCATTACCACACCAGCGGACGGCGGGTATGTATCTTGCGGCTGGTGCGGGTACGTGAATCCAGCACAAGGCTTTCGGTCGTAACATAGACGTCACCGCCAGTAGCCACTTCCTTTTGCACCCCACGCAGCAAGGCCCCGTTGGTTACACCGGTCGCCACGAACACAGCATCTCCGCTAACCAGATCATTCAGCCCGTATTTGCGATCAAAATCCGTGATCCCAAGGCGTTCAGCGCGCTTGCGTTCTTCGTCACGCTTGAACATCAGGCGTCCCTGAAACTGGCCCCCGACCGACTTCATTGCCGCACAGGCCAGCACCCCTTCGGGCGCCCCGCCCTGCCCGATATATATATCAATGCCGGTTTCAGGCTGAGCGGTATGAATAACACCCGCCACATCGCCATCCGTAATCAGGTGAACCCGCGCACCCGCTTTGCGCAAGGAAGCGATAATGCCTTCATGACGCGGGCGATCCAGAACACAGGCCACAATTTCATTGACCTTTACGCCCTTGGCTCTGGCCAGCGCCTGTACGTTATCTTCGGGCGTAGCATCCAGATCGACCACATCTGCCGCATAGCCTGGGCCAATAGCCAGCTTATCCATATAGGTGTCTGGCGCATGCAAAAGCCCGCCACGCGGTGCAAAAGCTATAACCGCAAGCGCATTGGCCTGCGCCTTGGCCGCAAGGGTCGTCCCCTCAAGCGGATCCAGCGCAATATCGATCTCAGGCCCCTTACCCTTGCCGACCTTTTCACCAATATAAAGCATCGGCGCTTCGTCACGCTCACCTTCGCCAATCACAATACGGCCATCAATATTCAGCGCGTTCAGCGCCTTGCGCATGGCATCGACAGCGGCTTGATCCGCTTTTTTCTCATCCCCTGCCCCGACTTCGCCATAGGCAGCCACGGCGGCGTCTTCGGCTACGCGGACAATATCAAGACTCAGGGTAAATTCACGGTTTGGCATGATAACTTCCCGTTTTTTTCTTATCTGCAATCAGTCAATCAACGGTGGCGGCACCGCACGCGCAGCCTGTTCGGCAGCAAAGCGATTGGCCTGAGCGCGAATGTTTTCGGTCACTGGACGACTTAGTTCGGGATCAAGCCGCGCAATAGTCCCCATTGAGAAACTGTCCGGATCATGACGATCCCATTCAATCGCCCCAACTTGCGTCAGCAGAACACGCTCCTGAGCGTATATTTCCGTCACCTGCGTCTTAATCTGAGCGGTATTGGGCACATTTTGCGGCAAGGCAGGAAACTCGGACCATTTCGGATAGCCCGTGGCCCCCTGAGCCATTACCGGCACAGCCAGCAGACCTGCCGCCAGACACAGCATGCCTGACCTGAGCAATTTTGGCCGCTTTCCGGCACGATGTAAAACCTCACGGGTCATGTTGAACCCTCCTGATGATCTACTCAAAAGCAAAAAACAGCCTCTGTGAACAGTCTTAATGTGAGGCGCACACGATTTAAATGGCTTTGCCAACCGATACATTCATATTTGTGAACATTTGCCTGCATGAATTGATTGCAGCCCCCCCTGTCTTTAATATCGCAGGGTGTCATCTATATGGTCTAAACATAAAATAAGCGATTCACAGGAGACCCGTCATGCCGAGCCCACGCCGTCCACGCCCCTCAGCCCCAAAGACCGGCCCCGTGACAGTAGAAACACCTGACGAAGCGCCTGCCAAAACCGTGCGTAAACCCGCTGCCAAAACAGCCACCAAAGCCAGCACAGCTACGAAAACCATCGCTGCGGATAAGGCCAAAGCTGCTAAAAAGGCATCAGCCCCAAAGCCTGCGCCCACGCCTAAACCGGCGGCAAAGAAAGCCACCGCCCCGAAGCCAGAGGCAAAAAAAGCAGCTACGCCAGAATCCGATTCGCCGCCCGCCGACGCCCCCAAGGCTGAAGCCACCGGAAGCGCTTCGGCTCAGAATGAAAACACGTCAGAACGAAATGAGCAGGCCTCAAGCCCGTTTGACAACGAAATGTTCAAACGCCTTGAGGACATTTCCATCAATATAACCAAGGCCGCCCTGACGGCTCAGACAGCTCTGGCCCACGCCGCCGTTAAGGCGCAGGACATGAACCAGCAGTCAACGGCTGTTGACCCCATGCAGGTAGGGCCTGCCCTGACCAATGTGATGACTTCACTGGCCTCAAAGCCGGAAAAGGTCCTTGAGGCCCAAAGCGATTTGCTGAACGGCTATATGTCGCTGTGGTCTGATGTCGCCAAACGCTCTATGGGTGCTGAGGCTGGCGGTGACGCCGGTGCAGGCAAAAAGGACAAACGCTTTTCTGACCCTATGTGGGAACAGAACCTTGTGTTCGATATGATGCGTCAGTCCTACCTTCTGTCATCGAACTGGCTGAACAATCTGGTATCAAGCGTTGATGACATCGACCCGCTGGAAAAGCGGCGCGCCGAATTTTTCACCAAGCTGGTGACGGATGCCTTTTCACCATCGAACTTCCTGATGTCCAATCCGGCCGCCCTTCAAACCCTTATGGAAACCAACGGCGAAAGCCTTGTGAAGGGTATGCAGAAATTTGCCGACGATCTGGCGCGCGGTAATGGCAAACTGAAAATATCTCAGGCCGACAGCGAACATTTTGAGGTCGGCAGAAATGTCGCCACCGCCCCCGGCAAGGTCATCTGGCGCGGTCCGCTGTTTGAACTTATTCAGTACAGCCCGACAACGGAAAAGGTACGGGAAATTCCGATCCTGATTTTCCCGCCGTGGATCAACAAATTCTATATTCTTGACCTTCAGCCGAAAAATTCACTGATCCGCTGGCTGACCGATCAGGGCTTTACCGTCTTTATTACCTCGTGGATCAACCCTGACGCCTCGCTCAAGGACACGACCTTCGAAGACTATATGTTCGGAGGCGTCTATCAGGCAGCCCACAAGGTCAAAGAACATACCGGTGCCGATAGCGTCCACGCGGTTGGCTACTGCATTGGCGGCACGCTTCTGGGGGTAGCGCTGGCGCATATGGCCGCAAAGGGCGATACCAGCATCAGTTCGGCGACCTTCTTCACCGCCCAGCATGATTTCTCTGAGGCCGGTGACCTTTTGCTGTTCACTAACGAGGCCTGGCTAAAGGAACTTGAGCGTCAGATGGATGCCGCAGGTGGGGTCCTGCCGGGGGCAGCGATGGCCGATACCTTCAATGCCCTGCGCGCCAATGATCTGGTCTGGTCGTTTTTTGTGAACAACTACCTGCTGGGCAAGGATCTGACAGCCTTTGACCTTCTTTGCTGGAACTCGGATCAGACCCGCATGCCCAAGGCCCTGCATATGTATTATCTGCGCAAGTTCTATAATGAGAACGCGCTGTCGCAAGGGCTTCTGAAACTGGCGGGGGTTGATATCGACCTGAAAAACGTCACCATCCCCATCTTTGAGCAGGCCGGACGCGAAGACCATATCGCTCCGCCGGTATCCGTCTTCAAAAGCTCGCGCCTGTTCGGCGGCCCCGTTAAGTTCGTACTGGCTGGATCAGGTCATATTGCCGGTGTCGTCAATCCTCCGGCGGCACAAAAATATATGCACTGGGTCAATGACGAACCCGCAGGCAGCTTTGGCGAATGGCTGGAAAAATCCGTTGAGCACAAAGGCTCATGGTGGCCACTGTGGGGGGAATGGCTGCATGAACGCACAGGTGACTGGGTTGATGCCCGCGACCCGTCCAAAGGCAAATTCGAACCCATTATGGATGCACCGGGCAGCTATGTGCTGGTAAAAAGCTAGACGCCCTCAGGCGGCCGGTAAATGTGACCTGTAAACACAAGCTGTAAACAAGCCTGTGGTTTCTGTCTTTTCTTTACAATGGCCGCTTGCCTGCCCCTGCCCGCCCCTTTATGTTCGCGCGCAATTATAACTGCGTGTGCATACTCATGGCCAAAGCGACCCCCGCCCCCTTGTCTTTTCAGGATCTGATCCTGACCCTGCATCATTACTGGAGCCAGCAAGGCTGCGTCATCCTGCAACCCTATGACGTCGAAGTCGGCGCAGGCACGCTTCATCCAGCGACCGTACTGCGGGCGCTGGGCAAAAAGCCGTGGAAAGCCGCCTATGTGCAGCCTTCGCGTCGCCCTGTGGATGGCCGTTACGGTGAAAATCCAAACCGCCTTCAGCACTATTATCAGTATCAGGTCATCCTGAAGCCGAACCCCGAAAACCTTCAGCAGCTTTATCTTGGCTCGCTTGAGGCCATCGGGCTGGACACCAAGGTGCATGACATCCGTTTTGTCGAAGACGACTGGGAAAACCCGACCGTCGGCGCATGGGGTCTGGGCTGGGAAGTCTGGTGTGACGGCATGGAAGTCACCCAGTTCACCTATTTTCAGGGCGTTGGCGGCATTGAGGTCGACGTGGTGTCCGGCGAACTGACCTATGGTCTGGAACGTCTGGCCATGTATCTGCAAAACGTCGACAACGTTTACGACCTTAAGTTCAACAACGAAGGCGCCACCTATGGCGACGTCTTCAAGGAACAGGAACGTCAGTTCTCGGCCTTCAACTTCGAGGCTTCGGATGTTGAGACACTGAAACGTCAGTTCGAGGACATGGAACGCAATGTCACCCGTATACTGAATACGGAAAACAGCCTTGGCTATAAGCTGGTTCTGCCTGCCTATGACCATGTCCTTAAAGCATCGCATCTGTTCAACCTGATGGACGCACGCGGCGCCATCGCTGTGGCGGAACGTCAATCCTATATCGGCCGTATCCGTGACCTGTGTAAGGCATGCGCACTCGAATGGGCTGCGCAGGAAGAGGCGCGTTAATTTACATGACCCAATTACTTATCGAACTTTTCTCGGAAGAAATTCCTGCCCGTATGCAGCTTGGGGCCGCGCGCGACCTTGAGCGCCTGTTTGACACCAAACTTAAGGCGCAGGGCATCGATTATAAAAGCCTCAAAGCCTATGTCAGCCCACGCCGCCTGACGCTTCATGCCGAAGGCCTGCCGCTGGAACAGGCTGCCGTTCTCGAAGAGGTCAAGGGCCCCAAGGAATCGGCGCCACCTCAGGCGCTCGAAGGCTTCCTGCGCAAGGTCGGACTGACGCGCGAACAACTGGTGATCGAAAACGGTGTATTCATTGCCCGTATCGAAAAGCCAGCCAAGAAAACCGCTGATGCCCTGCCGGAAATCCTGAAGGATGTTATCCTCAGCTTCCCCTGGCCGAAATCCATGCGTTCGGGCACATCTACCTTCCGTTGGGTGCGCCCGCTGAAACGCATCACCTTCCTGTTCGACGGTCAGGTTCTGCCGTTCGAAATCGGCGGCGTTAGCGCCAGCAATGTCACCGAAGGCCACCGCTTCCTTGGTAGCGGCGAACCTTTCGAAGTGGCCGATTTCGCGTCCTACAAAAAGGCCCTGAAAGAGCATTTCGTTATTCTGGATCACCTTGAGCGCCAGTCGATCATTCTTGACAAGGCACACGAAGTCACGGCCGCTGCCGGATGCAGCCTGATCGAGGATCATGGCCTGCTTGAGGAAGTCGCGGGCCTCAATGAATGGCCCGTACCTCTTCTGGGGGACATGGATGAAAAATTCCTGAGCCTGCCGCCCGAAGTGATTCGTACCTCCATGCGGACGCACCAGAAATATTTTGCCGTACGTGATCTGGCGTCAGGCAAGATGGCAGCGAAATTCGTTGTCGTGTCTAACCTAAAGGCCTCGGACAAGGGCGCAGAAATCAAACGCGGCAATGCCAAGGTATTGTCGGCCCGTTTGTCAGACGCCGTCTTCTTCTGGTCCGAAGACAACCGCGCCGGTAATTTCGATGCGTGGAATGAAAAGCTGAAAGGCGTCACCTTCCACGCCAAACTGGGTACAATGGCTCAGCGTGTGGAGCGCATCGTGGCTCTGGCGCAGAAAATCGCACCGGTTGTCCGTGCCGATGTTGGTATGACCGGCGATGCGGCCCGTATATCCAAAGCCGATTTGGCGTCGCTGATGGTCGGTGAATTCCCTGAGCTTCAGGGGATCATGGGCGGTTACTATGCCGAAGCCGCCAAGCTGCCGCGCGACATCTCTGATGCCATCCGCGATCATTATAAGCCACAAGGCCCTTCTGATTCCCTGCCCGAAGGCGCGGTCTCAGTGGCCGTAGCTCTGGCCGATAAGATCGACACCCTGACGGCATTTTTTGCTATCGACGAAAAGCCGACGGGCTCAAAAGACCCCTACGCCTTGCGCCGTGCCGCTCTGGGCGTGCTGCGCATCCTGCGCGAACACAATGTCCGCCTATCGCTCAATGAACTGCTTGAGGTCTGGTACTACAGCCTGCTGAACTATGCTGGCCCCAAGCGCGCGGTTTATGTCGATACCGATAGCTGGCGCGGGTCTGCCGGGCCACGCTGGAATCACAATGGCTCCACAACCTATGACAACTACCTGCGTGATTTCCGTCAAGGCCTGCTCGAAAGTCCGGTCTATGTGCTGGAAACCGACCGTGATCATGACCTCGATATCACTTTTGAGCATGTCGAAAACCATACGTCGGTCGAAAACGCACTGCTGACCTTCCGCGACTACAAAACCGTCAGCGCTGAGTTTAATGCCTTCTTCGCCGACCGCCTTAAGGTCATGCTTAAGGACGAAGGCGTGCGTTTTGATGCCATTGAGGCAGGCTTTGCCATTGCCGACACCGACATCCTGCGAATTGTCGCCCGCATCCGCGCTCTTGAAACCATTCTGGCGACCGATGCCGGTGAAAACCTTCAGGCAGGCTTTACGCGGGTCAATAATATCCTGTCGGCCGAAGCCAAAAAAGGCGCGCTGCCTGAGGGGCAACCGCAAGCACTTGCCAACACCCCTGAGGTAGAGGCGGAACTGATAAGGTTGCTGACGGTCACTCAGCCTGCAGTTCAGACCTTTGTGGCCGAAGAAAACTACGAAGCCGCTCTAACCGCACTGGCGGGTTTAAGACCAGCCATTGACGCCTTCCTTGATGGCGTTCTGGTCAATGCCGAAGAGGCCGGGATTCGGGAAAATCGCCTGAAACTTCTGTCTTCAGTCAGAAAACTATTCGGTTCGGTCGGCGACCTGTCGAAGCTGGTTTAAAAAACACAGGCGCGAAGGTTCAGGCTTTCGCGCTTTTTTTTATTTTTTCAGTCAAGGGCTTGTGATTGGCGCTTACGTAAAAATTGGTCATAAATGCTGCAATGCAGCGGAAAAATAACCGCGGGACACATTTTTTTACAATAATCTATTCAGACTGGGGCGCAATTTGCGTATAAGGGCGATAAATCGGCCTGAAAAAGACTGAAAAAACAATATAATCATACAATTACCGCCTGAATTGATCAGACATCAGACAGGTTTCGGGAAAAGGAAAGAGGGATAGTTTTCCATGTCCAAACACTGGGTTTACGCCTTTCAGGCCGGAAAAGCCGACGGCGATGCAACCATGAAGAACCTGCTAGGTGGCAAAGGTGCCAATCTTGCAGAAATGTCATCCTTGGGACTGCCGGTTCCGGCGGGCTTCACCATCACCACCGAGGCCTGCGTACACTATTACCAGAACAATCAAACCCTGCCTGACGGCCTGATCTCTCAGGTCGAATCGGCCCTGAGCGCCCTCGAAGCCTCTACCGGCAAAGGTTTTGGCCGCGTGGAAAACCCGCTTCTGGTATCTGTGCGTTCCGGCGCCCGCGCCTCTATGCCGGGCATGATGGACACGGTTCTGAACCTTGGCCTGAACGATGCGACTGTCGAAGGTCTGGCGAACCTGACCGGTGACCGCCGCTTCGCTCTGGATTGCTACCGTCGCTTTATCACCATGTACTCCAACGTGGTTCTGGATGTGAAGCACCACGCTTTTGAAGACATTCTGGACGACCACAAGGACCGCCTGGGCATCACTATTGATACCGACATCACTGCCAAGGACTGGGAGCGCATCATTGCCGACTATAAGGCACTGGTGAAGCAGGAACTGGGCCACGACTTCCCACAGGATCCCAAGGATCAGCTCTGGGGTGCCGTTAAGGCCGTGTTCGGTTCATGGATGAACGACCGCGCCAAGTTCTATCGCAAGATGCATGACATTCCCGAAAACTGGGGCACTGCGGTCAATATTCAGTCGATGGTGTTCGGCAATATGGGTGACACCTCGGCTACAGGCGTGGCCTTTACGCGTAATCCGTCAACCGGTGATCCGGCTCTGTACGGTGAGTTCCTGCTGAATGCGCAGGGTGAAGACGTGGTGGCCGGTATCCGCACCCCGCAAACCCTGACGAAAAAAGCACGTGAAGAAATGGGTGAGCGCAATCCGTCGATGGAAGAAGCCCTCCCCGGCGTGTTCGCCCAGTTCCGCGACACGGTCGAAACGCTTGAAAAGCACTATCGCGATGTTCAGGACGTGGAATTCACGGTCGAACAGGGCAAGCTGTTCATGCTTCAGACACGTAACGCCAAGCGCACCTCGCGCGCGGCGCTGAAGATCGCCGTGGACATGGCCCGCGAAGCCCTGATCACCCCCGAAGAAGCACTTCTGCGCCTTGATCCTTCAAGCCTTGATCAACTCCTGCACCCGATGCTGGACCCCAAGGCTGACCGTACCCTGATCGCACGCGGCCTGCCTGCGTCTCCGGGGGCTGCGGCCGGTAAGATCGTTTTCACTGCCGATGATGCGGTACGTCTGGCTGCGGCTGGCGAAGACGTCATTCTGGTACGTGATGAAACCAGTCCCGAAGACATTCACGGTATGCACGCCGCCAAGGCTATTGTCACGGCACGTGGCGGCATGACCTCACACGCCGCTGTGGTGGCGCGTGGCATGGGTCGTCCTTGCGTTTCCGGTGCCGGCGAACTGACCATTTCGACCGAGCGTGGTGAGTTCACCACACGTGGCGAAACCTATTCGCACGGCGACCTGATTACGCTGGATGGTTCAACCGGTGAAATCTTCAAGGGCACGGTACGTATGATCGAACCGGAATTCTCTGACGATTTCCATCAGATCATGGCCTGGGCCGATGAATTCCGCACCTTAAAGGTTCTGACCAACGCCGAAACCCCGACCGATGCGCGCACCGCTCTCGGCTTCGGTGCCGAAGGGATCGGCCTGTGCCGTACCGAGCATATGTTCTTCGACGAAGAGCGTATCACAGCCGTACGCGAAATGATTCTGGCTGATGACGAAGCCGGTCGCCGTAAGGCGCTGGCCAAGCTTCTGCCTTATCAGAAAGCCGATTTCGTCGAACTGTTCCAGATCATGGACGGCCTGCCGGTAACCATCCGCCTGCTCGATCCGCCTCTGCATGAGTTCCTGCCGCACACCTCTGAAGACATCAAAGGCGTGGCTGAGGCCCTCGAAGTTTCCGAAGACAAACTGGCCAAGCGCGTCAAGGAACTGTCGGAAACCAATCCGATGCTTGGCTGGCGCGGTTGCCGTCTGGGGATTACCTTCCCGGAAATCTACGAAATGCAGGTCGAGGCCATTTTTGAAGCCGCCTCGGATGTACGCGCCAACGGCCTGAACCCTAAGCCTGACATCATGCACCCGCTGGTAGGTACGCGTGAGGAAATGGCCAATCTGGTGGCCCTGACCCGTCGTGTCGCCGATGCCGTTCTGGAACGCCGCGGCGCTCAGGTGGAATACAAGGTCGGCACCATGATCGAACTGCCACGCGCTGCCCTTCTGGCGGACAAGCTGGCTGAGGCTGCCGAGTTCTTCTCGTTCGGCACCAACGATCTGACCCAGACCACCTATGGCATCAGCCGTGACGATTCGGGTCGCTTCCTGAACCCCTACATCGAAAAGGGTATCTACGAAAAAGACCCCTTCGTTTCGCTTGATCCTGATGGCGTCGGTGAACTGATTCGCATTGCCACCGCCAAGGGCCGCGCTACCCGCCCGGACATCAAGCTGGGCATCTGCGGTGAACACGGCGGCGATCCGGCATCGATCAGCTTCTGTCAGTCGGTCGGTCTGGACTACGTTTCCTGTTCGCCTTACCGCGTACCGGTTGCCCGTCTGGCCGCTGCTCAGTCGGCCATTCGCGCCAAGCACTGATCGGACTTAAAAACCGAAACAATACTTACCCCCGGCAGCATTCGTTGCCGGGGGTTTGTTATGGTTGCATATAACCAGCCGCCAGATATGCTGAGCCTCTATTTCCGATTTTTGGGATGTGCCTGATATGATCTCTTACCGCCACCTGCTGTTC
>JASGFL010000089.1:0-12109 GCA_047605545.1 Asticcacaulis sp.
TTTCGGCTTTTCCGGCGACGATGTCGAAAAGCCCTGCCGCGTTCTGTCCGGCGGTGAAAAGGCGCGTCTGGTCATGGCCAAGATGCTGTTCGATCCGCCCAATCTGCTGATCCTTGACGAACCGACAAACCACCTGGACATGGCCACCAAGGAAATGCTGGTTGCCGCACTGGCCGATTTCGAAGGCACCATGCTGTTCGTTTCGCACGACCGGCATTTTCTGGCGGCGCTCTCCAATCGGGTTCTGGAACTGACCCCCGAAGGCGTCCATAGCTATGGCGGCGGCTATAGCGAATATGTCGCCCGCACCGGTCAGGAAGCACCGGGCCTGCATCCGGGCGGCTGATCGCCTCCCCCTCTGACCGTATATTCAGGAGTAAAAAACAAATGACCCAGATTCAGCCCGGCAGCAGCTTCAAGGAAAATCTGCAACAGTTGCCCTCTATCACGGGCTTGCAACGTATTGAGCTGTTTGACCCCAAAGGCACCTTGATCAGCAGCATTGAAAACGAAGCCGGTAAGCAGGGATCGCTGGCGGTCTATCAGTATCTTCAGCAGTGTTTCGGTCAGCTTGATGCGCAGGCGGCGGCTCACGGTCTTGAGATATTCGCTGAACACACCGCTGATGCCCGTAATCGTCCGGGCGCGCATCCCAATGTCGATCGCCTGATTGCCATTGCCGACGGCGGCGATAGCTTGCGCATTGACCTTATCCCCGCCAAAGCCTGATCAATTATGGGCCGCAGGACGCTTCACTCAGGTCACAGGACTTTGAGATATGCGACCAATGCGGCCTTTTCTTCGGGCGTCAGATTAAGCGGCTGAAGAATGTCTGTGGTCTTCGGATAGAGGGGATCATCCGCAAGGCGTGGCGGCGGTTTCATGCGCGCCCCGCCGGCATCGTAGAAATTGATCGTCCCCTCAAGCGAAGGAAACCCGCCGTGGTGCATATAGGGCGCAGTGCGTGACACGCCCCTTAAGGACGGGGTTTTAAACGCGCCCATATCGCCCGGATTACCGCTGATAGCGTAGCGCCCGACATCCTGACGCGGTTGGCCATAGAGGCTGATACCCAGATTATGGAAGCGCTGATCCGACAACAAAGGCCCGTTGTGACAATTGGCGCAACCTGCCTTGCGCCGGAACAGATCAAGCCCCATCAGTTCCTGATCACTCAGCACCTGCGTGCCCTTATCCAGCACCCGATCCCACTTGCTGAAGCGCGGTTTGAAACTACGCTGATAAGCCCCCAGAGCCTGCGCAATTTCCTGCCGCGTAATGCGCTTTACACCGAACGCCTCCTGAAATGACTGACGATAGCGGGCATCCTTATTCAGCCTTTGCTCGATCTGTTTCAGATCAGCCGCCATCTCAAGCGGGTTCTGCATAGACGCCAGAGACTGCGCCTCAAGGCTTGAAGCGCGCCCGTCCCAGAACAGGTTCCGCAACCATCCCGCCGTCAGGATCGAAGGCGCATTGCGCGTGCCTCTCTGGCGGTCATGGCCAAAGGAAGTGCGCACCCCGTCTGCCATCCCCAGTTCCGCATTGTGACAGGTGGCGCAGGCAATCTGCCCCGATCCCGACAGGCGCGGATCATGAAACAGTCGCTCCCCCAAAGCCACTTTTTGCGGCGTAGACGGATTATCCGGCGGTGATACCGGTTCCGGCAAAACGCCGAATTCGGTAAATTCCGCGCCCGTGCGTAACCACGGACGCGGCCAGGTTTCCGGTGCCCCGCTATAGGCTTCACGCAGGTTCACAGTGGCGGGACGGTCAAAACCCGTCCCGACCACCAACACCATTAACGATAGCCATATAAGGCGTTTCACCCGCGCTTAGTACCTCACTGCCAATGACGCCCGCACGGCACGACCACGCAACCACGGACGGTTGACGCTGGCATAGGCATTGCCGAACTTGTTCAGCAGGTTATCAACCTGAAACCGCAGATCGACGCCTTGTCCACCGCGCTCCCACACCTGAAACGATCCGTTCAGACCGACTGTCGTCAGACCTTTGGCCTTATAGTCTTCGTAGATATTGTAACGACGGTCATCGATGGTGATGTCGGTATTACTGTCGCGCACAGCCTCATAGCTGAAGTTATGCCCCACATTCACCGAAACATTCAGGCGATCATTCAGCCAATCTGAACTGAGCGTCATAGCCAGACGTACCGGAATATCCATATTGCCGGTCACTTCCTGGAAGGTCGCACGGCTATAGGTTTTTTCGTTATAATAGATGAAGTCGTCAGCGCTGGTTTCACCGTCATCATCAAAATAGGTTTCCCCTGACGTTGAACGCTCCGACCACGTAGCCGACAACGACAGCCCCAGACGATCAGCAAACCACACGTCTTTCCAGCTATTCATATACTCAGCCGTAGCGGACTTATATTCATTACGCCCGTCATTGGTCAGGGTATAGTTGGTGCTTGAGACTCGGATCGCTGCGAACTGATCCTTGCCCTGACGCTCCATCAGACGCAGGCGGACGGCACCATCAAGCCATGGCTCCTGCCATTGCAGACTGGCGGTATATTCATCCGTATAGGGCGTATCCAGATCAAAGGCTTTATAGCTGGAAAATCTCTGGGTGCCAGGCGTCCATGTACCGGACACAACGCCGGTCGTGGTATTGGCGCGACGCGAGCTATACACCACCTGCGAAGGCATGGCGTCACGCATGGCATAGGCCAGCGTTGTACCGTTGTAGTAACGGTTGAAACCACCGCTCAGCGCTAAACGTGTAACCGGCTTATAGGTGACCACCATACGCGGCGACAGGTTGGTGTTCTTGAAATAGGTTTCATAATCGACGCGCAAACCCGCGCGCACTGACCATTTACCGATATCGCGATCATATTCCACAAAGGCGTTGCTCATATCGACTGACACCTTGGCGCGATAGGCATGATAGCCCACAAGCGAGGTGGCATACTGCTCAGGACTGCAACTCAGGTCGCCCGCAGCACAGGTAAAGGAACGGGTTTGCCAATCGGTTGGAAAATCATCCGCGATCGTACGATAGGTGCTGTAGAACCAGTTATCGCGCGGACGATGACGCTCAAGTTCCGCATGCGTATAGTTCAGTCCCGCCGTCAGACGGCCACCAAGTACATCACCATTTAACTCAAAGCTCAGGCCGGTTTCCGTCTGGCCTTGCTCACGCTCACCATTGCCACCCTGACGACAGGCAGTGTCGGATGAGACGTACTGACAAACATCGGCCAGTTCGGTCGAATACCACACCCAGCGGTTCGTGCCTGTACCAATCGTTTTACCGGTTACAGGCGTATACATCGCATCGCGGTCGCTTTTATTGAGTACATATGAGTCATTATAAAACACACGTGAGGTCAGTCTGAGATTGCCCAGACCGATACGCTCCCAGCTTACACCGCCAAGGTCGATATCATGGCGCAGTTGCGACGTCAGGCCGCGCGACTTAACATCAAATACCGTATCCAGATAACCTACGTTCTTAAAGCTGTTGCTGTAGTCGGTATAGCTGGCATCCAGCGTAAAAGTACCAAAGCCCGTACGATGCTTTGACGCCACGCGGTAAAACCGGCTGGTTGATTCATCTTCGATCACCGTATCATTGATAAACTGTGCATCACGCTGTTTACGGCTGTGGGCATCCTGCTGACTGACCGAAAAGCTCATGTCCCAGTTTTCACGCACCGGCACATTGAGCGACAGGGCATAGCGGTCGTTTTTAAAATAGGGCTTCAGGCGGTTATAGGTATTCTGTCCGCTTTCCGTCCCTATGCGATAATCCACCCAGTCACTGCTGCTGTGGCTGTAATTAAACGTTCCGCCGAAGGTCGGCTTTGGGTCCGCCAGCACATAGTCCACGACCCCGCCCTGAAAATCGCCGTAACGCGCAGACGCGTTACTGTCGATGATACGCACACTTTCTACGAAATCTTCGGGTACAAACACGGTCTGTGAGTGCAGTCCATAAACCACCGACTGGTCATGCACCGTACAATAGTCGTGCGAAATCTCGCCGCAGAAATTAGCCAGAGCCGGATTTTCCGACCGTCCGGTCAGGTTGTTGACACCGATGCCGTTGATGCGGAAATTGTTCTCATAAACCTTTGCACCGGAAATGGCGATTTCCAGCGGGCGCATGTCTATTTCGCGCATACCGTCATAACCGGCATCCGTGCTGGTGTCGTTCTGGTACTGCACATTCGGCATTGCGCGTAAGACTATGTTGGCATCGCCATTGCCAATGGCACGGGCGCGATAGCCCTCTGCTGACACTACCGTCGTGCCCGTGTCCGCCACGCTGCGCCCGCCAAAAGCGGTCACATAAGGCGCCAGCCCTTCACCGGCTTCACCAGCAACACCGGCCGCACCGCCACCGGTTGCGCCCTCAACACGGATCGGCCCCAGTTGCACCGCATTGCCCGCCAGAGGCCGCTTTTCAAGCTGAACCGCATCAGCCCCGACCCAGCGCCAGCTCAGGCCCGTTCCCCCCAGCATACGGTTTAATGCCTCGGTTGGCGTCAGATTACCGCGGACGGTTGCACTGCGCTGACCGCTGACCAAAGCCCCTTCTGCCGTCACCTGAATGCCGGACTGACGGCCAAACACCATAATGGCTTCGGTCAGGGATTGTGCCGGAATATCAAACCGGCGCGCCTGAGCCTGTTCTGCCTGTAATCCGCCGCCCGCCGTCTGCGCCATCAGCGGCGTCAGGCCGCCCAATGCTGTGCCACTCAGCAGCAATGCCGTCAGAATGGCTCTTTGACTGATACGTGCGCGTGTTTGCCCCGCCATGATTTCGTACTCCGGTAAATGAACAGGCGCAATTGATATTGCCTCGCATATGCGCCACTTACATACCAGATGTCTGACCGTTGCCTTTTTCCGGCCGCAAAGTGCATTATTTGCAAAAATAATTATATATTATTGATTTATATTAATAAATTTAAGACACAATAATCAACCAGGGCGTAATCTGACGCACTTTGCCGGCATGGGGTGTGACAATCAGCGATAAGGCCTGCGCCGGATTATCAAGATTATAGGTGCCCGTAATGCGCTGCTTCGCCAGCGTCTGATTGGCCAGAATAATCCGTCCGCGATACCACGGGCGGATCTCGGCGACCAAAGCCTCCACCGTTTGCTCACGCGCCAGCAGATCACCCTGTGACCACAGCCCGATCAGTTCAGGCGAACGCTGCCCCGTTACAGCCTGCCCATCCGCAGACAGACTGAACCAGTCGCCCGCCCCCAGTTCAGTGCCCGCCGCCTGATCACGTCTGTTGACCTGCACCCGTCCGTGCTGCACCCCGACATGGGCACCGTCGTCCTGTAGCCGCACATCAAAAGCCGTGCCCAGCACCGTTGTCGTCAGCGTTTTAGTTTGCACCTTGAATGGCCGGTCAGGAGCCTTTTCCACCTCGAACAGGGCCTGCCCCGACAGCAATTCCACCTGACGCTCAGAGGCACTGTAATTCACCCTCAAAGCACTTTCAGGCCCCAGATGTACCCTGGTGCCGTCCTCAAGTGTGACCTCACGCATTGCGCCCGCTGCGGTCGCATAATCCGACGAAATTTCCCGCTTGGCCCACCCCGCCATATCCGGCGCGATCACCAGCGCCAGACAGGCCGCCATCGCCGCCCCAAGGGTTGCTGTCCAACGGCGAGCACCCCACTGTCCGGGACACCGGCCGGTTCTTTCGCGCCGCGCCTGCGCCATATCTGTAATCCCAAGTTCGGCTGCGACAGCGGCTCTCATCACCTCAACAGTTTGCTGCATATCCGCCCACGCGGCTTCATGCACAGGACTGGCCGCAAGCCATGCGGCGAACTGCGCCTCGCAGGCATCTGCCTGCGGCGCGTCCTTAAGACGAACCAGCCATTCCGCTGCCGCCCGTCTTGCCTGTTGCTGCTCAGTCGTCACAGCCCCTCTCCTCGGTTGCCCGTCCATAACGGGCCGTTCTAATGTCTGACGCCTGAGCGAATGGATTTTCCGCTCAAACATCGCTTTTTTGTTTCACAATTCGCTCTGGGCTTCGCCTTTACGCAGCCGGTCGCATATTTCCATCCCCTCGACAATCAGATCATGCGTGCGTGACACTGATAAACCAAGATGTACGGCAACTTCCCTCAGGGGCAGATTTTCAAAATGATAGAGCCTGATCGCCGTCTGCTGACGCTGCGGCATCTGACGCAACCGCGTCACAACCCGCTGCATCTCGTCACGAGCAATAGCCACAGCTTCCGGATCAGGCGTGTCGTCACTGATGGTTTGGGCGTAATCTTCGCCGGACTCAGCCACCATCGGGCCACGCTGATCGCGGCGATAGCGTGACATGACCAGATTACGGATAATTGTTCTGAGATAGGCAACAGGCTGATTAAGCCGATCGGCATGTGGCTGACGGTTCATCAGCAACCAGGCTTCGTGCACGATGTCTTCGGCATCGCCCCTGTGGCCCATTAAACGGCCCGCATAGCTGATCAGCGTCTCACGATAGGTTTTATATATCTGATCGTGTCGCACAAAAACACACCTGCACAAACCCCGGCAATTAAGATAATGCGAGGCACTCTCATTTAAGCCTTAGGCATTTTCCTTAGATTTGGCAATGGCAGGCAATCAGATTAAATTTTGCGGACAATGTCCTTATGTGTGCCTTTTATCATTTAAGGCACTTTACGACCGGATGCGTTAAGGCACAAAAAAACCGCCCTGCGGCGGCTAATTATTATTTTTCCATTGCGTTCGTTATTTCATCCCCTAACCGGGTGTAGAGGCCGTCTCTTCTATCACCAAACGCATAAATTGACGTAACACAAACAAGAAATATCATGGCGGCAATTAGCCCATACTCAATAGCAGTCGCGCCATTTTCGTCTTTGAGAAATGCCTTTAACATATTCATGTAACGCCTTCTAAAGTAATTTCGGCCACAGAAATTCCTATCTCTGTGGCCGAAATAATCATTTACTATGCGGCCGGCAATTCATCCGAAATGCCTTGGAAGGCACCCTGCAGTTGACCACCGATAGTGCTGACAACACCAATGATTGCCAGAGCGATCAGAGCCGCGATCAGGCCATATTCAATAGCAGTCGCGCCAGATTCGTCTTTGATGAAGCGGTTGAAAAACTTGGTCATGTGATATCTCCGTAAGAATGAGCTTTTATTTAAGCAAGTGAACGATCAACTACGTATTCAGAGTGTGAGTAGTTGGCCCACTTGCTCCCGAACACGAGATCAATTTACGAAACCACGATTAATTCCAAGTAAAAGATAATGGTAAACAAAAAATATTCTTTAGTTAACAAATATTTACTGTTAATTCCAATTAACCTTAAGCAAGATTAAGAATTCAATTCATTGATTCTGATGATTTTTTCACCGCCAATTTGCATTCGGCTTTAATACTTATGCGCACCACAGCCGCACTTATGCACACCGCCCCTGAGCCCAAAGGTTTACATAGACGCCCGATCCACGGCCTCAGCGATGCCAGATCAGGATTTTTTATTAAATTATTTGCACAGAAGCGGTCAAAAAAAACCCTAACGCCTCGTTAACCCTGTTGGGGCATTAGTGAATCAGAAGCATTACCTGAGTCGGGAACCCCACATGCGCCTTGCCCTTACGGCCACCGCCGCCTGCCTTCTGGCTCTGACCGCCTGCAACAAGCCCGATGCGCACAATACTGAAGCTGCGCATGCACCTGCGCCCGCTGGCCCTAAACTTGATGACTGGAGCTATAGTGGCGACAATGGCCCTGAGCACTGGGCACGTCTGGGCGGAGATGCCGTGATTTGCGGACAGGGCAAACGTCAGTCACCCATTGACCTGACCGGCCTCCCGCCCGCCAAGGTCGCTGACCTGACACTTGATTACCTGTCTTCCGGTGCCAGCATCCAGAATACAGGACGCTATATTCAGGTCAGCCCGTCTAACGGCGGCACATTAGTAATGGATAAGGTCAGCTACAAACTCAAAAGCTTCCACTTCCGCACGCCTTCCGAACACATTATCAACGGACACCGCGCCGCGCTTGAAACCCAGTTCGTGCATGAAAACGACAAGGGGCAGACTCTAATCGTTTCGGTCGTGTCCGATATTGGCGTCGCCGATCCTATGCTCGCCCCTATCTGGACATTCCTGCCGACAGACCCCGGCGCACCCGTGGCTATTCCGGACGTCCTGCTGAATGCTCGTGACCTGATGCCGGCAACCGAGGAATTTTACGCCTATTCCGGTTCGCTGACCGCTCCGCCCTGTACAGAAGAAGTAACATGGCTCATCGCGGCCTCGCCGCTGAGCATTAGCCCCGAACAGATCGATGCCTATCAACGCCTGATCGGGTCAAATGCACGACCGGCTCAGGAGCGCAACGGACGCGACCTGTTACATATAATTGGCGGTTAAGCTTCGGCGTCTGCGCGCAAGGCTATGATCTGCTGATAGGCAGAAGCAAAAAAGCCTACAGTTAAGGGCCAGAACACGCCGATGCCCAGTGCCAGATTAATCCACGCCGCTGCGGCACCCCATTGCGCAGGCACAACCGCACCAATGAGTACAAACGGCAGCGTCAGCACAAAATAACCGGTAAAGAGTTTCAGGGCCTGCCCCTTGGACAGACGCAGCGCATTGAGCGACACCACCTGACGCTCGCCAATAGTAGCCGCCTGATGCAGCCACAGTTTGATCGACAGGGTAATCAGCACAAACATGATCGCCACAACGGTGATCAGCAATATAGCGCCCTGCGGCTGAGGCCCGCTGACAAATTCACGCAGCAGCCCCTCAAGCGAACCGACCCGTTCAGCCAGACCCGCCGCGCTCAGAAACAGCGCCAACACCACACACAGCATAACAAACACCATCAGCCAGAACAGGCTGACAAGTATGCCCGCCCCCATCAGCCGCAATTCAGGCTTGGCAAACTGTACGCCACCCAAGCCCAGACCTTCGGTTTTGGCCTGTGACCCAAACAGGGCGACCCTGTATAAGGCACCCGTGACGACAAACTGAAACACCAGTACCGCCAGAATAATGCCCCTCTGACCCCAAACCCCGCCTGACATTACAAAGGCCGTCTGTCCGGCGACCACAAGACCAAACAACACAATCAGTGCCAGCCATGCCTGCGACCAGGCTATGGGCACAAACGCCACCGAGGCCTTGAGCGCTTGCGCAAGGTCAAACGATTTCGCGAAACGCATTTTTTCCCAAAACCCCACACCTGCCGTTTGCATAATTTCACTCATAGCCGCAATTTTTTTGACAATCGCATTCGCTTGTAAAGCGCATCCCTGAAACTGTGAAACGGTTTTTGCAATTGCGCCGTCCACACATCACAATAACGATGAAACCACACACCCCCTAAGTTGCGCGTTGCCCCGCCCCGCCTCAGCCGCTATTAGGGCGCACATGAGCGATACACATTTAAAACCTGTACATATTATCGGCGGCGGACTGGCCGGTTCCGAAGCGGCATGGCAACTGGCTCAGGCAGGCGTGCCTGTGATTATCCATGAGATGCGCGGCGTACGTGGAACCGATGCGCACCACACGGATGGCCTTGCGGAACTGGTCTGTTCCAACTCTTTCCGGTCTGATGACTGGGAATTTAATGCGGTCGGCCTTCTGCATGCCGAAATGCGCCGTTCCGGGTCGCTGATCATGGCATCAGCCGATGCCCATCAGGTGCCCGCTGGCGGCGCACTGGCGGTTGACCGCGAAGGCTTTTCGCAGGCTGTGACCCAAACCCTTGCCGCGCACCCGCTGGTCACCATTGTGCGTGAAGAGATCACCGACCTGAAAGGCAAGATTGAGCGCGGCGAATGGCACAGCGTCATCTGCGCCACAGGGCCGCTTACGTCCGATGCCCTGTCGGCTGAGATCGCCGCACTCACCGGCCATGACCACTTAAGCTTCTTCGATGCGATTGCACCGATTGTGCACTTTGACTCCATTAATATGGACATCGCCTGGAAGCAGTCGCGTTACGACAAGGAAGGCCCGTCAGGCGAAACCGCCGCCTATATCAACTGCCCCATGACCAAAGACCAGTATGAGGCGTTTATCGATGCCCTGCTGGATGGCCCCAAGGCTGAATTCAAGGAATGGGAAAACGTTCCCTATTTCGACGGCTGCCTGCCGATCGAGGTCATGGCGGAACGCGGGCGCGAAACCCTGCGCTTTGGCCCGATGAAGCCCGTCGGCCTGACCGATCCGAATAACCCGACGGTCAAACCACACGCCATCATCCAGTTGCGTCAGGATAATGCGCTGGGCACCCTTTATAATATGGTGGGCTTCCAGACCAAGCTGAAGCACGGCGCACAGACCGATGTGTTCCGCATGATTCCCGGCCTTGAGGACGCGCAATTTGCCCGTCTCGGCGGCTTGCATCGCAACACCTTCATTCAGTCACCCAAGGTGCTTGATCGCGCCTTGCGCCTGAAGTCTCTGCCAAGCCTGCGCTTTGCCGGTCAGATTACCGGTGTGGAGGGCTATGTCGAAAGCTCCGCCATGGGCCTGCTGGCTGGTCGCTTTGCCGCCGCCGAAGCCAAGGGCGAAACGCTTGAGACTCCGCCGGAAACCACAGCACTCGGCGCATTGATCAGCCACATCACCGGCGGCCATCTGGCTGACGAAAAGTCCTCCTTCCAGCCGATGAATATCAATTACGGCCTGCTGCCTCCCCTTGAGGCCCCAAAGGTCGATGAGGACGGCAAAAAGATCCCGCCAAAGGATCGGGGCCGCGCCAAAAAACGCCTGATGAGCCTCAGGGCCATCAAAGATATCGAGGGCTGGCTGGCCCAGTAACGAACAAAAAAGACCTCCCGAAGCAGATGCTCAGGGAGGTCTTTTTTATTGTAAAGACGCCGCTGGACTTAGCCGCGCCGACGCTTGCCCTTTTTACCGCCCTTCGGACGCGAGAAGCGCACAACCTTGTTCTCTTCCATCGTTTCGGTGCGCGGCAGGCTGATGTGACGCGGCCCAAGCCCGAACAGAGACGCCATTGGCGCTTCGTCAAGAAACACCGTGTCGCTTTCGCCATAGCCATTAAAGCCGGTCGCCATGGCAACGCCATAGGCACCCAGCATGCCGATTTCCACATAGTCACCTTCGGCCACATCCGCAGGCAGCCAGAACGGCCCCGGCATATGGTCGATAGAATCACAGGTCGGGCCATAAAAGCGGAAGGGCTTAAGCTCCGACGCGGTATCAGCCTCAGCATCCGCACGATGCAGCTTTACCGGAAACGGCCACTTGGCGTGGGTGGCATCAAACAGATTGCCATAGGCCCCGTCATTCAAATACAGCGCATCGCCCTTACGCAGATCAACACGCGTCAGTATAGAAGTCGATTCCGCCACCAGCGAACGGCCCGGTTCAGCCCAAAGCTCGGTCGCTTCGTGCACCTTCATATCCTCAAAGGCGCGATCGATGACGTCCATATATTCGCTTAAGGCAGGCGGCACCATGCCCGGATAGATCGACGGGAAACCCCCGCCGACATCAACGATATCCGCCAGAACCCCTGCACGCACCAGTGAGCGCGACGCCGCCGACATAGCTGCTGCATAGGCGGTCGGGCGCATGCACTGCGAACCGACATGGAAGCTGATGCCCATCTTGTCCTGTGTCGCCTGACGCGCCGCCAGCAACAATGCCGGTGCCTCATAAGGCTGCGCACCGAACTTGTTAGTCAGGGGCAGGTTCGCACCTTCGCCGGAGGTCGCCAGACGCACGATCAGGTTCAGGTCTTTGGCACCGCCCGTCGAATCGAGAATCTTCGCCAGCTCTTCGTGCGTATCAAGGCTGAAGGTACGCACACCGTACTCATAATAGGCCTCGGCAATAGCGCGGCGCGACTTGACCGGATGCATGAACGCCAGACGCGCCTCAGGGGCCAGCGCCTTAACCAGCTTCACTTCGTTGATCGACGCGACATCAAAAGCCCGCACACCAGCATCACGCAGGGTCTCAATGACCCACGCGGACGGGTTGGCCTTAACGGCGTAGAAGATTTCACCTTTGAAGTGGCTCTGAAACCATTGCGCGGCAACGGTGACGGGCGCACGCCGCACAAGGGCGACGGGGCGTT
>JASGFL010000090.1:0-11490 GCA_047605545.1 Asticcacaulis sp.
ATGCCTTTAGCGAAAGTAGCGCCGGATTTATTTGCCGATTTGTCACCCGAAGCCCGTACGCAACTGACCGCCAGCGCACAGATGCGGCACCTCGCCAAAGGCGATCATCTGTTCCAATGCGGTCAGCAGGCCGGACATGTGTTTCTGATCATCAGTGGGGCGGTCAGGCTTTATCGTGAGACCCCCGAAGGGAAGGTGGCGGGATTGCATATCGCCATGCCGGGTCAATTGCTGGGGGATACGGAGCTTCTGGAAAATTGCGGGCACTATACGGCCTCGGCGGAGGTTATGGAGCCTGCTAAGGCCTATATGTTTCCCCGTTCGGTATTCAGGGTGGCCATGAGTGCGCATCCGGTGCTGATGCGTAATTTGCTTAAGCTGGCCGCCAGTCAGGTACAGCAGATGCGGCGCGAACGGGAGCAGCTTCTGACGCTTAAGGCACCCCAGAGGTTAGGGTGTTTTCTGATGCATCTGTGTGCCGAACGTGATCAGTCGCCGGAACATTTCCCCATGCCCTTTACCAAGTCGGTTTTGGCGTCAGGGCTGGGGATGGAGCCGGAAACCTTCTCACGCGCGTTGGGGCAACTTAAGGCCATTGGTCTTACGCTTAAGGGGCATGAGGTGGAAATTTCGGACATGTCGGCTATGGAAAGTCATATCTGTCAGGCCTGTTCGCTGAATGATGCCTGCGCGGTGCGTCAGCAACTTTGCGACCCTGTGGGTAATGTCAGGGTGGCTTAGGTTGGACTTTGTGAATAAGAGGGCGTATGAGCCGAAGCAGACGCGTGTCTGTGCGTCCGGTTGAGTACCTGATATGGATTTTCAGAAGATTTTCAGCGACCGTAAGGTCGTGTTCGCCTGTGCGACCCTGTGCTGCTTTTTGTGGGGCAGCGCCTATCCCGCCATTAAAATCGGTTATGAGTTGCTGTCGATTGAACGCAGCGATATTGCGGCACAGTTAGTGTTCGCAGGCTGGCGGTTTGTGTTTGCCGGTCTGGTGCTTTTGATATTTGCGCATTTTGCCGGCCTGAAAGTGTTCAGCTTTGCCAAAGGACAGGCCAGAGACGTGGTCATACTGGGGCTGTGGCAGACCGCATTTCAGTATGTCTTCTTCTATGTCGGTGTGGCCAATGCCACGGGCGTTAAGGCCTCGATCATGAACGCGACCGGTGTGTTTTTCAGCGTATTGCTGGCGCACTTTATTTACCAAAACGACAAGTTGACGCCGCTTAAGGCGCTGGGCTGCCTTCTGGGCTTCATTGGCGTGATGGTGGTCAATTTCAAACCCGGTGCCTTTGATCTTGAGTTTTCGCTTATGGGCGAAGGCTTTGTGGTCATTGCCGCCTTTGTGTTGTCGGCGGCGGTTATTTTCGGCAAGCGACTGTCGCAGAGGATGAACGCCATTGTCATGACTGGCTGGCAGCTGGGCATTGGCGGTGTGGCCTTGACGGTGGTGGGAATGCTCAGTGGCGGGCACATGGGGCCAATCGGTTTTGAGGCCGGTGCGCTGCTGGCCTATATGGTGCTGTTGTCGTCCGTGGCCTTTGCGCTGTGGGGGATATTGATGAAGTTCAATCCCGTGGGGCTGGTGGCAACGTTCCAGTTCCTTATTCCGGTGGCGGGCGTTCTGTTGTCTGGCCTGTTTCTGGGCGAGACTATACTGGAGACCAAGAACCTTGTGGCACTGGTGCTGGTCTGTGTCGGCATATGGCTGGTGACGCGCACCGTACGGGCTAAAACGGTCTCTGAATAACAAAACCTCCCCCGCTGAGCAGGGGAGGTTGGAAGGCTTTGCACCCCTCGGGGCAATGGGGTGCAGGGCCTGAGGCCCTGCTTTTTGGAATGCGCTTTAGTTCACCGTTGGCCTGTTGATCTTCAGGTTTTCGCCATCGAAATCAACGCTCAGGACATCGCCGTCACTGAAGTCACCGCTAAGAATACGCTTGGCGATGCCATCCACCAGTTCCTTCTGGATCACGCGTTTAAGCGGGCGTGCGCCATAGGCGGGGTCATAGCCCTTGTCGGCCAGATGATTAAGCGCGGCATCGGTGATCGAGAGCGTCATTTCCCGATCGGCCAGACGCTTTTCCAGCCCTTTGAGTTGGATACGCACGATGTCGTTCATGTTCTCACGGCCGAGGCGGTGGAACAGGATGGTCTCGTCGATCCGGTTAAGGAACTCAGGGCGGAAGTGGCGACGCACGACCTCCATGACCAGCGGACGAATAGCCTCAATGTCTGCGCCTTCGTCCATGTTCACCAGAATGTCTGACCCCAGGTTTGAGGTCATGGCAATCAAGGTGTTACGGAAATCGACGACACGCCCCTGACCATCCGTCAGGCGTCCGTCATCCAGCACCTGAAGCAGGATGTTGAAGACATCAGGGTGGGCCTTTTCTACTTCGTCGAACAGAACCACCTGATAGGGGCGGCGACGTACGGCCTCGGTTAATGCCCCGCCTTCGTCATAACCGACATAGCCCGGAGGTGCGCCGATCATGCGCGAAACGGCATGCTTTTCCATATATTCGGACATATCGAGCCGCGTAATGGCGGTTTCGTCGTCAAACAGAAATTCGGCCAGTGCCTTATTGAGTTCGGTCTTACCTACGCCGGTTGGCCCAAGGAACAGGAACGAACCAATCGGCCGGTTCGGGTCTTTGAGGCCCGCACGGGCGCGGCGCACGGCATCGGAAACGGCCACAAGGGCTTCTTCCTGACCGACGACACGGCGACGCAGTTCGTCCTCCATTTTCAGGAGTTTTTCGCGTTCGCCCTCAAGCATCTTATCGACCGGTATGCCTGTCCAGCGTGAGACGACCTGCGCGATCTGAGAGGCATCAACCACTTCGGGGGTGAGTGGCGCTTCGTGAGACGCCTGATCGGCATCCGCAAGCTGCTTTTCCAGTTGCGGAATCTGGCCATACAGGATTTCAGACGCACGCCCCAGATCACCATTGCGTTGGGCGATAGCCAGTTCGTTACGCGCACGATCCAGCGCTTCGCGGGCACGGGAAGCGGCACCGACCTTGTCCTTTTCGCCCTTCCACTTCAGGGTCAGTTCGGCAGACTTTTCCTCAAGTTCCGCCAGTTCGCCATTCAGGCGGTCAAGGCGGGTTCGGGAACCGGCATCATCTTCCTTTTGCAAGGCTTCGCGCTCGATCTTAAGCTGGACAATACGGCGATCATATTCGTCCAGTTCTTCGGGCTTAGAATCCACAGCCATCCGCACGCGCGAAGCCGCTTCGTCGATCAGGTCAATGGCCTTATCGGGCAGGAAACGGTCAGCGATGTATCTGTTCGACAGGGTCGCTGCAGACACGATGGCGCTGTCGGAAATACGCACACCGTGGTGCAGTTCGTACTTTTCCTTAAGTCCACGCAGGATCGAGATCGTGTCTTCGACGGTCGGTTCCTGCACGAAAACAGGCTGGAAGCGGCGGGCGAGGGCCGGGTCTTTTTCAACGTGTTTCTGATACTCATCCAGCGTGGTCGCACCCACGCAGTGAAGCTCACCGCGCGCCAGAGCCGGTTTCAGGAGGTTGGAGGCATCCATCGCGCCATCGGATTTACCGGCACCGACAAGGGTGTGCATCTCATCTATGAACAGCACAATCTGCCCTTCGGCCTGAGTGACTTCGTTCAGGACGGCCTTAAGGCGCTCTTCAAATTCACCGCGATATTTGGCACCGGCGATCAGGGCGCCCATATCAAGTGACCAGAGTTTCTTGTCTTTGAGGGATTCCGGCACGTCGCCATTGACGATGCGCTGCGCCAGACCCTCGACAATGGCGGTCTTACCGACACCGGGTTCACCGATCAGGACGGGATTGTTCTTGGTACGGCGTGCCAGAACCTGAATCGTTCGGCGGATTTCTTCGTCGCGTCCTATCACCGGATCGATCTTACCGTCCAGCGCGTCCTGAGTCAGGTCGCGGGCATATTTGTTGAGCGCATCAAAACCGGATTCGGCGTTTGAAGAATTGGCCGGTTTGCCTTTGCGGAACTCAGCCTGCGCTTCCTTGAGCTTGCCGAGGCTGATGCCCGCGGCTTTGAGCAGGTTAGCGCCTTCGGTATTGTTGAGGGCAGCCACCAGCAGGCGGTCAGCGGTCACAAACGCATCGCCCTGTTTATTGGCTTCGTTTTCCGCCTCGGTATAAAGTTTGGCGGTGTCGTTATGCATATAAAGCTGCTGGCCTTCGCCCTGCACGGACGGCAATTTGACAAGGGCGGTGTCAACGGCAACCGTAAAGGCATCGGCACGCCCACCGGCACGCTCGATCAGGTGACGGGCGATGGAGTCGCGGTCTTCGGTCAGGGCTTTGAGGATATGCAGCGGCGTCAGGTACTGATGATTGCGGCTTTGGGCAATCGCCTGTGCACTTTGGGTAATTTTTTGTGTTTTTTCAGTATATTTTTCAGGATTCATCAGGTGGCTCCCCATGTCGGCGGAATGGAATTGAGGCGATCCTTTTTGATCTAAGCAATCGCCTCTGACACCGATATGGTGTGATTTTTACACCACACAAGGGGCGGGTGCGCAGGATATTCTGTCGCACCCTTTATCACTGCCCTGAGGGTGTTTTACGGTATTACTGCACAGGCTGCGCGTGCGCCGGCACCGCCGATAGGCTGCGTGGTGTGGTCGTCTGGATTGGCATGGATAACCAGCGCCGAACCGTCAGCATCCTTAAGGGCCGGACGGGAATCGCCGTCAACCGGATCATAGGTCACGAAGGTCGAGAACAGCTCAACCTGAGCCGTACCGTCCGCGTGCACAAAGATATTCGGCAGGTCGCCGGAATCGTTAGCTTCGGGATTCAGCAGACCGTGCGTGGCCTTCTCAAGGCCATGATGGTGGACGTGGGCACCGGAGTTAAGGAACTTTTCCTGATCGCCGCAATCGCCTTTGGCGTGGAAGTGGATGCCGTGCCAGCCGGGCGTAAGGCCCTTAAGGTCCACGCGCAGCAAAACGCCCTTGGGGGCGGCCTGAGCGGTGACGTGACCCAGAACGCTGCCGTCATTGCCTTTTATGGTACCTGCGCCGGATTCGGTATGGTTGTGAGCCAGTGCCGGAAGTGCGACGACAAGACCGGTCAGGGCCAGAAGCGAAAGTGTTTTACGCATTGAAGAATCCTTGAATACAAATAAGCCTTAAGCCGATAACGAGCATGACATGACTGAGAACCGTTATCAATGTGTGGTGATACGTCTGCGCCAGCAAAATCCGTTGCACATAAGGATTCAATAGGCCGCAAGCCTTGACCCGCAGACCAGAGTCATTTCTTTATGAGACGATTTTACTCATCAGGAGACAAGATGTCAGACGCCGGTATTGCGCTTGAGGACAGTTGGAAAGCCGCCTTGTCGCCGGAGTTTTCGGCCCCCTATATGGCCAGTCTGAAGGCCTTTTTGCAGGCCGAAAAGGCTGCCGGAAAGACGATCTTCCCCAAGGGGGCGGAATATTTCAATGCGCTGAATCTGACGCCGCTGGATCAGGTACGGGTGGTGATACTGGGGCAGGATCCCTATCACGGGCCGGGGCAGGCGCATGGTCTGTGTTTCAGTGTGCGTCCCGATGTACGTATCCCGCCGTCGCTGGTGAATATTTACAAGGAAATGAAGGCTGATCTGGGCATTGAACCGGCGCGCCACGGTTTTCTGGAGCACTGGGCCAAGCAGGGCGTCTTATTGCTCAACAGTGTGCTGACGGTTGAGGCCGGACAGGCGGCGTCGCATCAGAAGCGCGGCTGGGAGCAGTTTACCGACGCGGTGATTGCACGGGTCAATGAACGTGAAACGCCGGTGGTTTTCCTGTTGTGGGGCAGTTATGCGCAAAAAAAAGCCGCCTTTGTCGATCCGACCCGTCATCTGGTTCTGAAGGCCGCGCATCCGTCGCCCTTATCGGCGCATAACGGTTTTTTAGGCTGTAAGCACTTCTCCAAAGCCAATGAGTTTCTGCGTAGTCGCGGTTTGGAGCCTGTGGAGTGGCAATTGCCCGCCCTGTGAGTGCGCCTTTCGCCTTGCCGAAGGTGTCAGGCAATTATAGGCTTCGATTCTGATAATAAACCTGCCTTCTGAGATGTGCCTGTGACCGATAATGATGATGACGATATCCCGATGCCTCCGGAGCCATATAGTTGCATCTTCTGTTCGGAGACTATCGAGAACGAACAGGCAGCCGTAGCGCTGACGGCAACGTGGATGCCGCACTGGCGGGCAGGGCGCTTTTCGCCGCTGGCGCAGGATTTCTGGGCGCATTCGATGTGTCTGCAGAAAAACTGGAAAGGTGCATGGCCATGGGAAGAACAGGTTTTGTTCGGAGCCGATAAGGGCGACGAACTGGACTATGTGGAAACCCTTTCCTTAAGTGTGGCGCGTCCCGAAGACCGCGAAAGCATTGAAGAAACACTCGAATTTGCCTTCGAAGAAGGGCTGAGCCACGCCTATGGTTCGGATCTGGTGGATCAGATCATGCCGTTTCTGACGCGCATTGAACCGGCGCTGCTGACAAGCGGTACCTATTATGTGCTGGCGGATATGGACGGTCAGATTGCCGCCTGTGGGGGCTATAGCTTTACGCCGCCGGGTGCCGATGCGGCTACGCCCGGTGTGGCACATATCCGCCATTATGCGACCCATCCTGACTATTCCGGTTATGGCTTAGGGCGCAGACTGTTCGATCATTGCCTGAAAGAGGCGCGGGCGGCCGGTGCGCGTGAGTTTGTCTGTTACTCCGGACTGAATGCCGAAGGCTTTTATCTGTCTCTGGGTTTTGAGCGGGAAAGCCCGATTGAAATCCATCTGGGGCGGTCAGTGACCGGTGAAGTTCTGGCGATGCCGGCGGTGATGATGCGTTACACCATGCCCGACCATGCCCAGTTCAAACCGGTATCCGAAGGCGAAACCTAGGCTTTGTGCGCAAACGGCACGTCACTTTTTGGATAAAATGCGCGTTAGAACGCCAATGAAGTGATTGCCTCAGGTTCTATTAGGCGCTAGATTTTCCAACGGAGCCGCATAAGGCTTCGTTCCGGATTTTCCCTTCAATGTTACTTTTTGCCTGTGCTGTTGTGCTGCTGCTGGTGGTGCTGAACGGCATTTTTGCCATGTCTGAACTGGCGGTGGTTTCGTCGCGGCGACCAAAATTGCAAAGCCGTGCTGAAAAAGGCGATAAGGGGGCCGCGCAAGCCCTTAAGCTGGCGAATGATCCTACGCGCTTCCTGTCTGCGGTGCAGGTGGGAATTACGCTGATTGGTATTCTTGCGGGCGCCTATGGTCAGGCGACCATCGCGGGCGAACTTGATCACATTATAGAAGCTAACCTGCCGGTGTTGGCGCCCTATTCGCAAGGGATCGCGACCGGTATCGTGGTTGTGCTGATTACCTATCTGTCGCTGATTGTCGGCGAACTGGTGCCCAAGCGGCTGGCCCTGATGTTCCCTGAAACGGTTGCGGGCATTGTGTCGCGGCCTTTGTCGTTTCTGGCTTTGGCCATGGGGCCGTTCGTTACGCTTCTGACGTCGTCCACGACCCTTGTTCTGCGCCTTCTGGGCATTAAGGATGAGAAGGGCGAAACCATCACCAAGGAAGAGGTCGAAAGCGCTCTGGCCGAAGGTATGGGCGCAGGCCTGATCGAGCCTGAAGAGCAGGCCATGATGACCGAAGTGATGCGACTGGGCGACCGTCCGGTACGTGTTGCCATGACGCCGCGCCCTGAGGTGTACTGGATATCGCTTGAGGACGAAAAAGAGGCTCTGGCGCAGGATATCCGCAACTGTCCCTACTCGCGTATTGTTGTGGCGCGCGGTCAGGATATGGAAGACCCGATCGGCATTCTGCATAAGCGCGACGTTGCCGATGTCCTGCTGAGCGGTGAGGCGCTTAATCTTGAGGCGCTGGTGGTTGAGCCGATCTATATCCCTGATACCACTTCGCTTCTGAAGGCACTTGAGATGTTCAAGGCCTCAAAGCTGCATATCGCCTTTGTGGTCAATGAATTCGGCACAATCGAAGGCGTTCTGACGCCGACCGATCTGCTGGAAATGATCGCCGGTGACTTCAACGAAGAGCACGACGACGTTGCGCCTATGATTCTGCAACGTGAGGACGGCTCCTATCTGGTTGATGGTCGTGCGGATCTGTTTGAACTGTCTGAGACGCTGGGCGAGGACTTTGAGCCTGGGTCGGGCTATCACACGGCTGCGGGCCTTGTGCTGCATAAGCTTGAGCGCTTCCCCAAGGAAGGCGAGCATGTGCGCATCGGACGTTTCAAGGTCGAGGTCATCGATATGGATGAACGTCGGATAGACAAGCTTCTGTTTCAGGTTGTCCCCAAGGGCGAGCGGAAACAGAAGGACGGACATCACGAATAAAAAAAAGCCTCCGGTGTGAACCGGAGGCTTTTTTTTCAGAGCTTCGGATAATCCGTATCCTTACCCTTCTTGTCCTTGACTGCCATTCGTTCCAGCGCCCCCAGAAGCAGCGCCGAGAAGACAAAGGCCATGTGCATGACAACCACCCACATCAGGGTGTTTGAGCTGTACTTCTCGATGTTCAGGAACACCTGAAGCATGTGGATAGAGGAAATGGCGACGATAGAGGAGGCGACCTTGATCTTCAGCGAACCGGCATCAAGCTTACCGATAAAGCTGACATCGCCCTTGCTTTCTTCTTCGTCGAAGCGGGACACGAAATTCTCATAACCTGAGATCATCACCATAACGATCAGTGAGGCGACAAGGGCGGCATCGATCAGGCCAAGCATGGCCAGAATCATCTGGTTTTCGCCGTAGTCAAAGACGTGCAGGGCAACTTTCCAGAATTTCAGCGCGAAGGATACGGCATAGACAGCCAGAGCTGCGGCCAGCCCCAGATAGAAGGCAACCAGTATCCAGCGGCTTGAGAGGATGACACGTTCAACCAAACGTTCCAGTGCGGGCATAGGCGAGGCTCCATATAATCTGGCGGAGGTTTTACGTATGAATGTGACATGCGCAACAAAAAACCGGCGCAGAGGGCTGCGCCGGTTAATTTTTCTTACGCTTAAGGCCGTTTAGCCGTGGCGAACCTGATTTACAAAGGCCTTAACCTGAGATTTCAGGGTTTCGGATTGCTGCACCAGTTGATCGGCGGTGTTCAGGGTACGCGATGAAGCTTCACCGGTTTCCTGTGTGGCAATGGCCAGACTGTGGACGTGTGTAGCCACTTCGTCCGTACCTTGTGAGGCTTCGTGTACGTTACGGGCAATATCATCGGTGGCCGCACCTTGCTGGCTCATGGCTTCGGAAATAGCCTGAGAGAACTGGCTCATTTCGTGGATGATGTCGCGGATCGAGGCAATGGCTTCGACGGTGCCGTTTGTCGCCGATTGAATGGCTGATATCTGTTCGCCGATTTCATCCGTAGCCTTGGCGGTCTGATTGGCCAGAGATTTAACTTCGGTAGCGACGACGGCGAAGCCCTTTCCTGCGTCACCGGCACGCGCGGCTTCGATGGTGGCATTCAGCGCTAGCAAATTGGTCTGCTGGGCAATGGCCTGAATAAGGGTGACGACTTCGCCGACCTTACCTGCAGCGGATTCAAGTTCGCGGATACGGGCGTCGGAGCGGTTGGCCTCGTCCACGGCGCGGCGGGCGATGGTCGATGAGGCTTCGGCTTTTGAGGTGATTTCGTTGATTGAACTGGTCAGTTCCTCAGAGGCGGCGGCGACGGTACGCACATTATTTGCCGCCTGTTCGGTGGCCGAGGCGATGGTGGTCGTCTGACCGGAAGCGTTAGCGGCAATCTGGCTCAGGGATTCGGCGGAGTTACGCATTTCGACCGAGGCAGAGGCCACCTCATCGACGATGCCGCCCACGGCCTGTTCAAATTCGACAGCCAGTTTGTCCATAGCTGACTTACGCTCATCCGAAGCCCGTAGCTGGCGCTGGTGTTCAGCATTGGCGTCGGCGGTGGCGCGGTCACGCAAGCTGTCGCGGAAGCGTAAAACTGCCTTGCCGATCTGACCGATTTCATCGGCGCGTTTGGCTTCAGGGACTTCGGCATTATGATCGCCCGAAGCCATACGGTCAAAAGTGCGCCCAAGCCCTTTGAGCGGTGCGCCGACCATGCGGTTCAGAACGATAAACAGAATGCTTGCGGCAATAAGGATGCTGAGGATCGACAGCGTCAACATGGTCGTGTTGTTTTTGTTGGCCTCGGCATGCAGGGTCGCTACGGGAACCGCAACAACCACGGCCCAGCGCTCCTGAGTGCCGCCCGCAGATACCGGCACGGCCAGATATTGCCAGCCTTCACCCTTGGTGTCCGCGCGGGTAGATGTAGGTTTGTTACCGGCGATAGCCTCGGCGGCTACGCTGGCGGAGGCGGGGTCTATGTCTTTGAGCGGTTTGCCAGTCGCGCTGGCGTCAGGATAGCTGAGGGCGGCGCCCGATGAGCTGACCAGAGCCACAAAGCCTGTGCCGAACGGCTTAACGGCCGCCAGTTCGGTATTCAGATCACCAAGGGCAATGTCGATGCCTGCGGTACCGTAATATTGTCCATTGACCTTGATGGGGGCGCTGAAGGTCGTGATCAGCATCTCCTTGCCGCCTACGCTATAGCTATAGGGCTCAATGGCGATCATACGGTCGTTTTTCTTCGGCAACTGATAATAGTCACCGGCACCATCCTGATCATAACCGACCAGAGGCTCCTTGACGACTTCGCCCGCACCGCGGTTCCAGTAGGGAACGTAACGACCGCTGGCGTCATGGCCTTCGGTTCCCGCAAAGCTCGCATCATTGCCGTCCAGTGCGTCCGGTTCCCAGCCAGACCACACCCCCAGCAGATCGGGATTAGCCTCAAGGCTGTTTTGCAGCACCTTGTCGTAAACATTGCGGTCCGTGATGCCCTGAGACCGCAGGGCCGCCAGAGTGGACACGGTTTCCTGTGCCGTGCGGGCCGCCAGATCCAGCCGGTTTTGCACACGCGCCGCCTGACTTTCGGCCACATTGGTCTGAAGGGCATCGTTTTGCCCCGAAAAAGTGGCGTTGGTCTGCTGGGATATAAACAAGGTGCCTATGCCAAACACAGCCGCAACGCTGACTGCGCCGATCAAGGATATCTTGGCCGACAAAGAACGGGAAAACATGATCGCCCCACACGAACTGATTACTGAGAGCGCAAACCTGATGGGGAATCAGTTTCCCAACCGTTAACCATGTTGTGCGAACGCGGCAGAAATGCTTTTTACCGCAGGTGGCGGGGGCTAAAAAATAGAGCGGGATGGCTGTGTATACTTGACTTGGGCGCACGGAGTGATCATAAGCCGCTCTTTCATCTCCTTTGGCATCTGCCGGAGGGGATATTACGGGTTGATCCTGAAGCCGCCGTTGTAATCGTTCTCCGCACTCTCGCGGGGGGCCGGTCAGGGTTAGACATAAGGTCTTATAGTATGTCAAAGCGCCACAGCGCCAAGTACAAACTCGACCGCGCCATGGGTGAAAA
>JASGFL010000091.1:0-11041 GCA_047605545.1 Asticcacaulis sp.
GCTGCTGCCTTCCGGCCCTGACCAGATTGGCGAGGCCTTCGCCCGCGCGATCTCAGGGCCTATATGCGATTTCCGCTCAGCGATTGCAAGAGGCAATTACGCCTCAGGCCGGACGCCCTGTGCTCAAAGCCCCATACAGATCCGTCCGACGGTCGCGGAAAAAGCCCCACGCCGCCCGATGGGTCTTAAGGAAATCGAGATCAAACTCAGCCACCAGCACACCGGTTTCTTCGCGCCCGAACGACTGCACAAGATCACCGCGATGGTTGGCAATAAAGCTGTGGCCATAGAAACTCTGCCCCTCACCGCTTTGGGGAGAGATAAGGCTTTCGGTACCGATACGGTTTGACGCCACCACAGGGATGACATTGGCCACCGCATGGCCCTGCATCACCCGCTGCCACGGGGCCGCCGTATCCAGACTGTCGTCATGCGGCTCTGAGCCAATCGCCGTCGGATAGAACAGCACCTCGGCCCCCAAAAGCGCCATAGACCGCGCACATTCGGGGTACCACTGATCCCAGCAGATACCGACGCCGATGCGGGCAAATTTCGTGTCCCACACCTTGAAGCCCGTATCGCCTGGCCGGAAATAGTATTTCTCCTGATAGCCGGGGCCGTCAGGAATATGGCTCTTGCGATAGACACCCAGCAATTCCCCGCCGGCATCAATCACCACCAGTGAATTGAAATAGTGCGGCCCTTCGCGCTCATAGATCGAGGTCGGAATAACCACATCCAGCTCCGCCGCCAGCTTTTGCATAGCCAGCACGCACGGATGGGTGCGCCATTCAAACGCCGTATCAAACCACTTTTCTTCCTGAGACGTGCAGAAATATTCGCCCTGAAACAGTTCGGACGGCAGTATGATCTGCGCCCCTTCGGACGCCGCCTGACGCACCAAGGCTTCGGTCGTGGCAATATTGGCGGCCATGTCGGGGCCATAGGCGGTTTGCAGCGCCGCTACGCGAACAGTACGGGTCATATACTCATCAGCCCTTAATCTGGGGAACCTGCTGGCTAATGCAATGGAACGAACCACCGCCGGTCAGAATGGCATTGGACGCCAGTCCAAATACCTGACGCTCGGCAAACAGGGTCTGAAACGCCTCAACCGCTAACTCACCGGCACGATCATTATAGACCGGCACCACCACACAGTCATTGGCGATCAGGAAATTCATATGTGAGGCAGGAATGACCTCGCCCTCTTCGTCGACCATCTTGCCCGGCGAAGGTATGCGCACGACCTGCAGCGGCATGCCACGTGCATCGGTCTGCTGGCTCAGGAATTTCGCCGTGCGGTCATAGATATCTGCGTTCGGATCATCGGCCCCAAAGGCCACCGGACAGGCGACCACACCCGGTGCCACAAACCGCGCCAGATTGTCGATATGGCCATCCGTATGGTCATTGAGCAACCCGTCATCAAGCCAGATGACCTTACGTGCGCCCAAGGCCTTTTCCAGCGCCCGTTCGGCGGTTGATTGCGTCCAGTCAGGATTACGATTGGGGTTCAGAAGGCACTGACGTGTGGTGATGATCGTCCCATAACCATCGTGCTCAAGCGCCCCGCCCTCAAGGATAAAGCCTTCCTGAGCCGGTTCATAACCATCATGGGCCGAAATCTGCGCCGCGACCTCATCGTCATATTTCAGATGATACTTGCCACCCCAGCCATTATTCAGAAACGCCACCGGCAGGGTATGCAGGCGATCCGCGTCATCCTCAGCCGACACATAGATCGGGCCGGTATCGCGCAGCCAGATGTCTCCGAACCGGCCTTCGACGATTTCAATACGCGCCACATCGCCCAAAAGGGTCTGCGCCGTTTGCCTTGCGGTTTCGCCCGACACCAAAAGCTTGACGTTTTCGTCACCGGCTTCCGCCAGTACGCGCACCAGCGCCGCCACCTCGGCCTGCGCCGGAATCAGATCTTCCTGCCACAGATTTTCATGGCTCGGGAAACCAACCCACATGGCTTTGTGACCGTCCCACTCAGCCGGGACAAGACGCGCAAGCGATGAATTCTGGCTCATTTACAACCCTGACAAACAAATCACTACGCTTCCTTATTACACAGGGTCTCCGCGTTTGGCCATGCCCGTTTTTGTTGCGCAACAGGTTATAGGCTTACGCATGACGCGAAAAAAAGAGCGGCCCACCATTGCTGATGAGCCGCTCCGTTTATGTCAGTGCGTCAGTTATTAGAACTGCGTGCGCAGGGTCAGAGAAACCGTACGTGGTGCACCCAATTGGTAGTAAACCGTGCTGGCCGAAACGTTCGAACCCGTATTGTCGGTGAAAGCCACCGAGTTGTTTTGCGGGCTGGAAGAGTAGGACAGGTACTCTTTGTCGAACAGGTTGACGACGTTCAGCTGCATGTAGGTACCTTGCTTCAGCCAAGGCATGTCGTAACGCAGGCTGGCATTCCACAGCGTGTAGTGCGGGGCCATCTCGTCATTAACAAAGGTGTAGTAGCGGTCACCGACATACTTACCGTTCAGGTTCAGCATCAAGGCGTCAGTGATGTCGTAGTTCAGACCCACCGTCCACTGCCACTTCGGCGAACCGGTCAGTTGCTTGCCCGCGGTCGGGATGTAGCGGGCCACACCACCGGAAACACCGTTTGGCAGATCACCCTGCATCTCGGCGTCCGTATAGGTCAGGCCGGTGCTCAGGACGATGTTTTCAACCGGCGCATAGTTGGCCGACAGTTCAACACCCTGACGCTGAACCTTACCTACGTTGGTTTCCGTGTAGGTGGCGGTTTCTTCGTCATAGGCCGACACGATGCGGTTTTCGTCGGTGGCATAGAAGACCGTAGCCGTACCGTTGAAGTTAGACGCCGTGTAACGGTAACCCAGTTCAATGTTTTCCGAAGTTTCCGGAACAGGGTTCTTAACGCGCATCTGGTTGTCGATCAGAACGACGTTGTAATAAACGTCGGTACGTGGCGAGGACATCGATTCCGCGTAGGTACCAAAGATCTGGCCACCATTATCGAAGTTCCAGGTCAGGCCAACGTTCGGCAGGGTTTTCGAGAAGCTGACTGTGCGCTGATAAGGCGTGAAGTAACGGGTCGAAGACCCTTCAAGCGTCACGATCTTAACGTCGGCATCGGCCGTGTCCGTGGTTGTCGCAATATCTTGTGACGAGCAGTAAGGGTTGCTCGAACCACCGCCCGAGATGGGCGAGTAACAGAACTGGTTCAGTTCACGCTCAAGCTTCTGGTGACGGATACCGAGCGAGACGCCCAGCTTGTCTTCCATGAAGCGACCACGATATTCCGCCGAGAACACGTCCACATCCGCATAGGACAGACGGTTACGACGTTGCAGATAGTTGCCGTCCGCCGTCACGATGCGCAGCGATTCGTCTTTTTTACCCGACCACAAAGACACCGGTGCGCCATTGGCATCACGGATGCTGCTTTCACCGGTCTGGCGGTGCTTGGCACGGTCAAATGCGGCGCTGAAACGCAGCAGGTGTGCATCGCTCATGCGATAGATCAGGCCGGCCTGAAGCGCATAACGGTAGGTGTTGGTGATGTTCGGACGATAGACCTGAAGGGTGCTGTGCTGACCGTCGCCGTTATAATCGAAATAGGGCGTAGCAACGCCGCTTTTCAGATAGGTCGGCAGGGTCGGATCGCCTACGCGGCTGCCCAGCATCTGCAGGCTGTCTTCGGTCTGGGTGTTGGTCGAACCCCCAAGCGCGAGCGTATATTGCAAAGACGGGTCGATCGTCAGGGTCAGTTTGTCGTTCAGAACCCACTTCGACTTGAAACGGATGTTGCCGGTGTCCGAAGGGTTGACGTTCGCCAGTGTACCATTGGTTACGCCGTAACCGTTCTGGGCGATCTGCGCCTTGCTCTGGGTGCCGATGAAGTGGTTACGGTTTTCGTTCCAGTGCACGGCCATGTTGATGAACGAACCACGTTCGCCAATGTCCTGATGGATAAGGGCATTGTACTGGTTTTTCTGCAGACGCAGGTCATCCGGTGTTTCTTTGGTCCAGGTGTCAGTGTGCTGGCCCGAATAGGACAGATAGGCGCGTGTGCCCCAAGGACCGAAGCTGCCGCTGTCCATCTTCAGGAAGATGCCACGGTGATCGGATTCACCCACCGAAAGCTTGGCGACGCCACCGAATGTTTCTTCCGGCAAACAAGACGCGACGTTGATTGTACCACCGGTTGCCGATGCCGAAATCGAGTCGATATCCGTTGCGCCGGTCGAAACCGTCGCTGCACACAGAAGCTCAGAATCGATCATCTGGTTGGTGTAGATGGCGTAGTTACCGGAATCGTTGATTTGCAGACCATCAATGGTCAAAGACACGCGGTCGCTGTCCAGACCACGCATAACAATGGCCCCGCCCGACGAACCATAGGCGTCATTGTTCGAGAAGTTATAGCCGGGGATAAGGTTCAGCGAGTCAGCAAAGGTCTGACCCGACGGCGCCAGTGACAAAACGTCCTGACCGATGGTCGCTTTCGCCTTAGGGCCGCGCTCACGCTTGGTCGGGCCAAGCGCCCGCTGGCCGGTCACGATCACTTCGGTAACAGCTTCGACGTCCTGAGTAGCGGTTGATTGCGCCATAACGCCCGTCGCGGCCAGAATGCCGGACAAGGCGGTTGTCGCCAAAATCCATGATGTGTTGCGCTTCATAACAGGAATACCCCTTTGCGATTTTACGCTTTAACCAAACAGTGCAGGGACGCGTTTCGCTCCTGCATCGGGATGGGGTTCTGACCGAGGCACGCAAAACTTTGGTGACGCCCAAGTGACAAGTTGACGACAACGTCACCCTGTGTTCAAAATGACACAGGCGCACCCTCTGACCGGCAAAAACACTTGCCTGAGCCGGAAATAGCTATATTTCGGAACAGATTATAAATGACCGCACCTGAGGGCCAACGGTATGGAAGCTACTGACACACGCTGGCGTTTCAGCACCTATGTCTTATGGAGCCTTTGCGGCCTTCTGGCCCTGCGCGTCATTCTGCTGTTCACGAATTTCACCGACCTGTATCCCGACGAAGCCCAGTACTGGCTTTGGTCACGTGAGCTGGATTTCGGCTACTACTCCAAACCGCCCATGATCGCCTGGCTGATCCACCTGACAACGCTTATCGGCGGAAACAGCGAAGGCTTTGTGCGCCTGTCGGCCCCGTTCCTGCACTTTGGCACCGCGCTTTTGTTGTGGGCCACGGGACGGCGCTGGTTTGATGATGCCACCGGCGCACTGGCGGCACTGGTCTATAGCCTGATGCCAGCGGTTGTTTTGTCTTCGGCGATTATTTCGACCGATGCGCCGCTTTTGTTCTTCCTCGCCCTCAGTCTTTATATCTATGCGCGCTTCCTCGAAGGCCCTTCAGATGCGCGTGTAAAAACTGCACTGGCGCTGGGTGTTGCCTTCGGACTGGCGTTTTTAAGTAAATATGCTTGCCTCTATTTCCTGATCGGCGCTTCGGCACATGCCCTGCTGGCACCACGCGTGCGTAAATCATGGTCATGGTTATCGCTGGCGGCGTTTGTCGTGGCGTTTTTGCTGGTCATCAGCCCGAACCTGATTTGGAACGCGACCCACGGCTTCCAGACCGTGTCGCACACCGCCGATAATGCCAATTGGCAAGCCAACCGCATGTTCAATGCAGACTCCCTGTTCACCTTTGTCCGTGATCAGTTCGGCGTCTTTGGCCCGGCCCCGTTTGTCATTCTGCTCATCGCCGCCGCCGGACTGTTTATCAAACCGCTCCTGCCCAAAGACGCGAACGGCAAGATTAATGACCGCATTCTGGGCCTGATCGTCCTGAGCCTGCCGCCGCTGATCTTCGTCACGGTTCAGGCCTTCCTGTCGCGGGCACATGCGAACTGGGCCGCCTCGGCCTATGTCCCCGCCAGCCTGCTGGTGGCGGCACTCCTGCATCAGGGCCTCGCCCGCCGCTGGTGGGTGAAGTGGGGGGTCGGTTTAAGTGCATTTTTCCAGATTTCCGTACTTATTATCTTCATGCTCGCGGCCATTTCACCCACCCTGACCCACGCTTTCGGGCTGGATAATGTGTTCAAACGCGCCCGCGGCTGGGAAGCGACGACCTTCGCCACCCTTGAACAGGCCACTACCGGCCCGCGCCCGACCGCCATCGCCGTAGATAACCGCAACATCTACAATGCACTGGCCTATTATGGCCGTGACTGGTTCGCTGCCAATCCCGATGTACCGCTCAAGGCCTGGGTGCGCGAAGCCCAGCCAAAATCACAGGCCGAGACCGAAACCCCTCTGACCGAAGCCAATGGCGGCAATGTACTGTTCCTGTCCTATGTCGGCCATTTCGAGCCGGAAATCCGTGCTGATTTCGCGACCTCTACGCCGTCACGTTCGCTGAAAATCGCCCTTGATCATAAGCGTACCCGCGACTTCCGCCTGTTCTACGGACAAGACTTCCATCCCGTCCCGCGCATGGACCGTCAGGCACAGGCTGAGGACACAGACGACTAAGGCAAACGACTGAGTATGGGCGCCTTTTACCGCTATCTTGTAGGGCCGGAATCCTTTTTTCTTATATTTATTCAGGATTTAGCTTCCACAATCGGCCCAAAAGACTGGCGTCCATATTTAATTTTTATTTTCGCCTCTTTACCACTTTCCCTCTATCTGCCGACATCCTAGTCTGGCGTATATAGCCATCAACAGAGGAAGCCGATGATCGAGAAGAAGAACACGATTCTGGTAGTCGATGACGAAGACGAAATCCGCAAAATGCTCAACATTTTCCTTGATGTCGCTGACTTCAAGGTGGTTGAAAGCGAAAACGGCAAGCAAGCCATCCGCCTGTCGGCATCGGTTAAGCCTGACCTGATCCTGCTTGATCTGGGCCTGCCGGACATCGATGGCAAGGAAGTCATTTCCACCATCCGCCAGTGGTCGAATGTGCCCATTATCGTTCTGACCGCACGCTCCGAAGACATGGACGCCGCACCGGCCCTTAATCTGGGGGCTGATGACTATGTCACAAAGCCCTTCAGTGCCGAGGTGCTGCTGGCGCGTATCAATGCCAATCTGCGCAAATCAGTCGTCAAGGAAGTCGGGGAACCGGATGTGATCAACGGCCCGATCCGCATGAATCTGGTGCGTCACGAGGTCTTTATCGAAGATCAGAAAGTCCCCTTCACACCGAAGGAATACGATCTGCTGCGCTATTTCCTTGTTAATCGCGGCCGCATGCTGACGCACAAACAGATTCTGAAAGAAGTCTGGGGCCCTGCGCATGTCGATGACACCCAGTATCTCAGGGTTTATATCGGTCAGGTGCGTGAAAAGCTTGAGGTCAAAGAGGGCTTGAGCAAGTCCATCGTATCGGAATCCGGCATTGGCTACCGCATGGAAGTCGTGGCCTAAGAGACAGGCCCTGATACCCTCAGGGCTTTACGGATTCTTTGCTACAGGCCGCAAAAGGCGCTTTTGTTTTCTTATCACCATAAAGGCAAGATCAAGATAATTCAGTAAGTTAAACCCCAAAAAGGAGCATGTACCATGCTGAACTGGATTATCACCTTTTTCATTCTGGCGGTGTTGTCCGCCGTATTCGGCTTCACCGGTCTGGCAGGCACCTTTGCGGAAATCGCCAAGTTTATTGCGGTTATCTTTGTGGTGCTGTTCATAGCCGGACTGGTGTACCGCATGGTGACAGGACAAAAGGCCGGCCCTCCCGTCTGACCTTCGGATTTCAGTCACTTCGGATCGCCCCTTCGCAGACGCTGCGGAGGGGCGAACTGTTTTTAAGCCGTGACTCAGGCTGCCTTGTTGCGCTTCAGACGGCGCGGCAGCTGACGCAGACGCGTCCAGAGCTTTTTCTTTTCCGGTAAGGGGAACGGCTCAAGATTGCGGATGAACTCTTCGGCACAGGCACGCCAGCTGAACTTTTCAGCGTGACGGCGCACATGTCCGCGATCCAGTTTCAAAGCTTCTATAATTGCCACCGACAGATCTTCATCAATGACCCCTGCACCCGTACCGGGGATCAGGTCAATCGGGCCATGGGCCGGAAATGCCGCCACAGGCGTCCCGCAGGCCATGGCCTCAAGGATCACCAGACCGAACGTATCGGTCAGGGACGGGAAGACAAACACATCCGAAGACGCATAGGAACGCGCCAGATCATCTCCGAACCGCGGGCCGGTAAAGACCACATCCGGATATTTCGCCCTAAGTTCCTCAAGCTGAGGCCCCTTGCCCACCACAACCTTGGTGCCGGGCAGATCAAGCGACAGGAAAGCTTCGATATTCTTTTCGATGGCCACACGACCGATATAGGTCATGACCGGACGCGGCAGATCATCAAAGATCGGCTCAAGATCAGGCCGGAACATCTCCGTGTCCACGCCGCGCGTCCAAGGCGAAATATTTTTGAAGCCCCGCGCCTCAAGATCTTTCTGCAGGGTTGGCGTCGCCACCATCACCCGACCGGAAGGCTTATGGAACCAGCGCATATAGGCATAGCCCCAGCTGATAGGGATCGGCAGACGCGCCGAAACATATTCAGGAAACTTGGTATGATACGAGGTGGTGAACGGCATCTTCCATTCCAGACACACCCGCCGCGCTGCCATGCCCACAAAGGCTTCGGTAGCGATATGCACCGCATCAGGCTCATAGTCCTGAATGATCTCGCGCACTTCTTCGTAGCACCCAAGCGCCAGCTTCACTTCGGGATAGTCAGGCCAGGAGACAGACTTGAAGCGATTATAGTCCACGATCTTGAATTCATGACCCAGCAGCTCACACTGCTCGATTACACGCTTTAGCGTGGTTACCACGCCATTGACCTGAGGGTCCCACGCATCGGTCGCCAGTAAGATACGCAATGTTTTTTCCTGCATAGCCATACAAACTATGCGCCATCTGTAGTGCGCATTAACCGCGCTGTGAAGCGCTTTTGTATGTCAGAATCATGATACCCGACCATAAACCCTTCATATGTCTGTAATAATACACGTAAGGTGGCGGTTTTTGTTGCGGCGCACACAAAGGCGGCTATAATCATAGTTTCGCGCGCCATCGCACGGCTTTGCCAAGCGCCGAAAACCCATGTAACCTGATTCACCGAACCCTCCCAGACGCCCGACAGAACACACAGCACGGGGCCACGGAAAGAGAAGCCATGAGCGATCGCCCTAAGGCCGCTTCGACAAAGGACACGCCGAAATCGCGCCGGACAAGGGTTCAGATCCTTGAAACGGCGATGCGTCTGTTTGCCGAACTGGGCTATGATCGCGCCGGTAATGCCGCCATTGCCGAAGCCTGCGGCCTGACGCGCGGAGCCATGCTGTATCACTTCCCGACGCGCGAAGATCTGGTGGAGGCCGCCGCCTGGCACATCCATGCCGCCCGCGAAGCCGCCTTTGAACTCGAAGCCGGTAAGCTGAAACCCAATCAGGACGCACTTGACGGGGCCATTGACGCCTATTGGCGCCTCCTGAGTTCTGTGCCGTTTGCTGCCTTTATGGCCCTTGAACGCGCCGCCCGTCAGGATGAGGACGTCGCCAAGGCCATTCGCCCCGCACAGGAAGCCTTTGATCGCGCCGCCATGGGCCGCGCCACACCGGGCTTTATCCTTGCCGGTAACGATGCCCGCTTTCAGGCCAGCCGTGACCTCGCCCGCTTTGCCCTTGATGGCCTGCACCGCGCTGCCCTCACCTACGAAGAAGAGGCGCGCGTTGAAAACCTTCTGAATGTCATCAAGCGGGCCGTGCACATGCTGAACCGCAAGGGCGACATTCACGACCTCTGGAGTGAATAATGGTCGCCTCGGATGTTCTTACCTTTTGGCTCGAAGCTGGCCCTGCCAAATGGTTCGCCAAGGACGCGGCCTTTGATGCCGATTTCCGCGACCGCTTTTACGAGGCGCATTTTGCCGCCGCACGGGGCGAATATGTCCACTGGCTTGAGGCCCCGGACAGCGCCCTGAGCCTGATTCTGCTGCTCGATCAGTTTCCGCGCAATGTGTTTCGCGGCACAGGCCATATGTTCTCCACCGATCCGCTGGCTCGCAGCTATGCGCTTAAGGCGATTGAGGCCGGACACGATCTGAGTACTGACGCAGGCGTACGTGCCTTTTTCTATCTGCCGCTGGTACATTCTGAGTCACTGGCCGATCAGGAACGTGCCGTTGAGCTTTATGTGCCTCTGGGGGAGCAATGGCTGCCTCACGCCGTTGAACACCGTGACATCATTGCCCGCTTTGGCCGCTTTCCGCACCGGAATCCGCTGCTTGGTCGCGAAAGCACGGCGCAGGAAACAGAATATCTGGCATCCGGCGGCTTCAGCGGTTAAGAAACTTCGCACCAACGGAGTTTCCCATGCGTCAGCTTTTACGTTCCAAAATCCACAATGCCTATGTGACCGAAGCCAATCTGGCCTATATCGGATCGATCACTATTGACGAAGACCTGATGGATGCCGTCGGCCTGTGGGACGGCGAACGCGTGCTGGTCGTGTCCAATACATCCGGCGCCCGTCTGGAAACCTATGTTATCACCGGTGAACGCGGCTCAGGCAAGATTGCCATGAACGGTGCAGCCGCGCATCTTATCAACGAATCCGAGCAAATTATCATCATGGGATTCGAGCTTACTGACGCCCCCATTATCCCCAGAGTCGTTCTGGTTGACCGTGAAAACAGGGTTGACCGCTATCTGAGCGAAACCCCTTCGACGATTCTATAACAGCTGTCTGAATTATCCCCAGAGGGTGTATAATTTTACAAATCCTTGTGTCTCTTGGGGTTCTGATTTTATTCATATTTTATTAACTAAAAACTTCCCCTTACGGGGCACTTGCCCGTTGACGGGACTCCCTTCTTGTGGCCCATATAGGGGCAAGAGCCGCCGTCACACACTATATATAGTTGTTAACGGCTATTAAGATTTAGCTCTGCAACCTAAGCTCCGGGGCTGGGGCTACTGTTTTTTTGTTTCGGGTGAATGATCATGTCAGTTAATGAAGCGGCTAAACGCGAAGATAAACCCGCCTTCAAGGC
>JASGFL010000092.1:0-10946 GCA_047605545.1 Asticcacaulis sp.
CGTTGACCGTCTCATTAAGACGGGCTTCGATGAGGCTGTCGTTTTCAGCCAGCGCTTCTTCGGAACGTTCCAAACGGTTCAGCAGGGATTCAACCGCCTGAGATACGCCACGCACCGCATTGGCCGAACGGGTCTCGGAGTTTTCAATGCGCGTACCCAAACCTTCGAGGACACGGGCCACGCGGCTCAGGTCGTGGTCCTCTGACGGCAGGTCGTCGCTGTAGTCGTCGTTATAGCCGGACTCAAAATGGCGTGCGCCTGAGTGGCGGGATTGGCGAGGCGCAGGTTTGCGGCGGCCGGATTCATAACGCGAACCATCATAGCGGGATTCCTCGTAACGGGATTCCTGACGCGTCTCTAATGGGCGCGAACGACGGCTTTCGTCACGTATAACAGCAGCGACGTCATGGCCTTCGAGAATCATATGATTCAGCCATTCACCCAGTGTCATACCTGAACGACGTGCCAAGTCCTTGGCCACTTCGCGGGCCTTGGAATCTATACCTTTTACGCTCCAGGGCGTGGCGGAGGTCATGCGAATCCCCTCAGATGAATAGTTGGAGGCTAATACTCATTATGTGGGGTGTAAACCTTTTGTTAACCTCAATATCTGGGGGTAATTCATTCTTCTGTGGAATATGAGACTTGCGAATCGCGCAAAAGGCATGCCGCGAAAACTGACGCAGATAGTGAAGTCGCGATAGTGAAAAATACGATTGCCACTTGCGCAGGCGCATGGCCTGAACCATATGCGCGGCATGGAACTGACCTTACACACCACGCTCATCTGGCTGTCGGCACTTACGGTAACCGCGGCTTTTTCCGGCTATATGGGCGCGCGCCCGACAAGCCTTAAACAGACCGGCCCGCGCATGGTGCCCTGGCGGTTTATTATGCTGCTGGCGGTGACCGCAGCGATAGTTCTGCTGGTGCATTTGCTATCGCTGCTGGGGCTTAAAACCGACCCGCCGGCCTATTAGGCCTTAAAGCACCATGCCAGTACGGCTTTTTGGGCATGGATGCGGTTTTCGGCTTCGTCAAATACGACTGATTGCGGGCCGTCAATGACCTCATCCGTCACTTCTTCGCCGCGATGGGCAGGCAGGCAGTGCAGGAACAGGGCGTCAGGCTTGGCTTTTGCCATCAGCGCCGCATTGACCTGATAAGGCCAGAAGGCTTTCAGGCGTTCTTCGGCATCTTCGTCACCCATAGACACCCATGTATCAGCCATGACCACATCGGCGCCTTTGACGGCTTCGGACGGGTCGGCATGGACCTGTACGTCCGCACCGCTTTCGCGCACAAAGGCCATGTCAGCCTCAGGCGGCAGATAGGCGTCAGGCGCAGCAATATTCAGGCGGAAACCAAAGCGGGCGGCCGCATGAATGAAGCTTGTGCAGACATTGTTGCCGTCGCCGACCCAGGCCAGTGTTTTCCCACTTACATTACCGCGATGTTCTTCGATGGTCTGAAGATCAGCGATGATCTGACACGGATGTGACTTATCGGTCAGGCCGTTGACAACGGGAATGGTCGCCGTCGCCGCCAGACGTTCAACGTCCGAGTGCCGGTTGGCGCGGATCATGATGGCATCAACCATACGCGACAGCACATGGGCGGTGTCTTCGATGGTTTCGCCGCGACCAAGCTGCATATCGCTGGCGGTCGAGATCAGGGCGTCACCACCAAGCTGGCGGATGGCGGCATCAAACGAAAAGCGCGTACGTGTCGAATTTTTCTCAAAGATCATCGCCAGCACGCGTTCTTTGGCCGGTGCATCCGCATCGACGCGCCCCTTGGGCCAGCCCTTGCGGGCGGCCTTTCGGGCATGGGCGTCATCCAGAATGGCCCGCAGATCTTCGGCGCTCAGGTCGGAGATATCAAGAAAATGACGGGTCATCAGGCAGGTTCCTTTTTCGCGCCTTCACGAGCAGCGGCGAAGGTTTTTTCCAGAAGGCCCAGTGCTTCGCGGGCCTCATCGATGCTGAGGTTAAGCGGAGGAAGCAGGCGTACGCAGTTGTCCGAACCGCCAGCGATCAGCAGGCCGTTATCGCGGGCCAGTGTCATGACTTCGCGGTTGTTCGGTGTCACCTTGATGCCGACCAGAAGCCCCTTGCCGCGAATATCCTCGATGATGTCGGGGAAGGCGGCCTTTAGGCCCTGAAGCTGCTGACGCAGGAAGCCGGAGACTTCGTTGACATGATCAAGCGTCTCAGGCTTTGACAGTTCACCATAGGCCGCCAGACCCACGGCCATAGCCAACGGGTTGCCGCCAAAGGTCGAGCCGTGCGTGCCGGGGATCATGCCGGACGCGGCGGCTTCGGTTGACAGACAGGCACCGATGGGGAAACCGCCTCCCAGTGCCTTGGCGGTGGTCAGAACGTCAGGTTGCACCGAAGTCCATTGATAGGCCCACAGCTTGCCCGTACGGCCAACGCCGCACTGGATTTCGTCAAACATCAGCAGCAGGCCGTTCTGATCACACAGATCGCGCAGGAACTGAAGTTCAGCGTCGGAAAGGGCGCGTGCGCCGCCTTCACCCTGAACCGGTTCCACCAGAATAGCCGCCGCAGTCGGGGCCGTTGCCGCCGCCTTAATGGCATCGTGATCGTCCAGCGACAGATGCACATAGCCGGGCAGCTTTGGACCGAACCCTTTGAGGTAGGCGTCATTACCACCGGCATTGACGGCGGCGTAGGAGCGGCCGTGGAAGGCCCCTTCAAAGGTAATGATGTCGATACGTTCCGGTTGACCCTTATCGGCATGATATTTGCGCGCCAGTTTCAGGGCGCACTCAATCGCTTCGGTGCCTGAGTTGGTGAAAAACACCTTATCGGCAAACGAATCTGCACAGAGCCGGTCGGCCAGTTCTTCCTGTTCCGGGATGCGGTAGATGTTGGACACGTGCCAGATTTTTTCAGCCTGAGCCTTCACCGCCGCGATCAGAGAGGGGTGACAATGGCCCAGACCATTGGTGGCAATACCTTGTACCAGATCGACAAATTCGCGCCCGTCGCGGGCGAAAAGTCGCACCCCTTCGCCGCGTTCAACCTCTAAGGGTGCGCGGTTATAAACCCCGAACAGATGGCTTTGCGCCTGATCGTTGGGTTGTGAGGGGGTGGTCATGGTTAAGTGTTCCCTTAAAAGAATTATCCCTCCCGCCCTGTTAGGGCCGGAGGGATGGATTGCAGAAGGCGGTTCTTTTGGGGATAAAACGCCCTAAAGTCAAGATTCCATTGTGGCGCGACCGTGGTCAGTATTTGTAGGCGCTGACCTTTATGCCCTCGGCTTCGAGCATTTTCTGTACACTGTCCGGCCCCGTCAGATGGCCTGCGCCAACGACGATAAACTGGGTCCCTGAGCCATCAAGTATGGTTTTGATTTCCCCGATCCAGTTCCGGTTACGGTTGATCATCAGGGTTTCGTACAGGTCGGGAGTTTTTTCCTTCATTTCGGTGATCAGAATCTCCTCAAGCTTGGCGTCATCACCCTGAAGCCAGGCGTTCACAAGCACGGCAATCACTTCCTGACTGTAGTCTTCTTCGGCGACGGTTTGCCACAGATACTCTGCCTGAACCTCTGTCGGAGCCATGGCAAAGGACAAAAACTGGGCTTCCATGGTTTCAAGGCCTTTGATCGGCAAGCCTTTGGCTTTGGCGCGGGTCATGAAGGTCTTATCGACCCCGATGTTGGGATCAAAATCATTGGCCTCAAGCTGCTTGATCGACAGCATCAGGGCCACCAGCCAATGTTTAAGTGGTTTGATCTGATCCGGATTAATCCCGTACTTTGTCAGGCTTTCGCGGATCACCGCTTCCTGTTCGGCGGAGTAGGGATCGTAAAAACCCGACTTCGGATCGACGCCATGCTTCATGATAAGAGAGGTCGCCAGTGCCTGATCTTCCATGTTCTCGATTTCGAGATACAGGCTGTCGGCGCTTTCGAATATGGCCTCAAGTTCCGGTGTCAGCCATTTATCCTCGGCCTTCAGGAGGTGCACCGAACCAAACAGATAGACGGTGGAATCCGCGTCTTTGATGACCCACATATTCGGTTTGGCAACCGCTGGCGTTTCGGCATGGGCGGGTACGGTCACGAAGCTCATCAGTGCGGCCGTTAGGGCTGCCAGTATCGGGCGACGGACAAATTCAGGCAGGTGCATGTTCTCTCCGGAACAGATAGGTTCAGGCTTGCGACCGTACAGGGCGGGCTTTTCAATTTCAACGATAAGTATGGTTTGCGATGGTGGGCAGCCTTATCGGCTATGTCCGCTATTTCGTGGCTCAGGCCATTGGCGTGAGGCCTGAGAATATGGAAACGGCTTAGTCCTTAACGGCTGTTAATCCTGATGCCATACGCTATATTTACATCTGTGCGTTAGCATAATGCCATTACGGATATTCAGCCGGTTGGACTATGCTCACTTTACTCAGTCGTTTTAACGAGAGCTTCACGGCTCCGCCTGTATCTAAGGCTACCTTCATTGGTATGTCTGCCACACGTTTTAGCCCTGCGCAGGATCGTTTGACCGCTAGTCCCGTAACCCTGATTATCCCCACCTTCCGCAGACCAGAGGGTCTGAGGACGGCACTTGAATCCGTATTCATGCAAAAGGGCATCGAGCGCGTGCCCCTGCGTATAGTCGTCTGCGACAACAGCCCCGAAGGCTCGGCGCGTGACTATGTGCAATCCCTGTCGCCACCGGATCGTATGACGGTGGTGTATCTGCATGAGCCTAATCCCGGTGTGGCCAATGCGCGTAATGCGGCGCTTAAGGTCGGGCACGATCCGTTCATTGTGTTTCTTGATGATGACGAAGAAGCGCCACCTTACTGGTTGTCACGGATGCTGAGCATCCAGTGCCAGTTCAAGGCCGATGTGGTTTTCGGGCCGGTCAAGGCGCGTCTGAAAAATGAAAATGTCGCCTATCGGGACTATTACGAAGCCTTTTTCTCACGCGTTGGCCCAGAGACTCCGGGGCTTCTGGATGTTTATTTCGGGTGTGGCAACAGCCTGATCCGTCGGGATTCGCTGCCGCGTAAGGGTGATGTATTCTCGCTTGAACGCAACAACTGCGGCGGCGAAGACGACAAGCTGTTCTATGGTTTGCAACAATCGGGTGCGCGTATTGCCTGGGCGCCGGACGCGGTTGTGCACGAAGATGTGCCCGAAAGCCGGTCTAATCTGGGCTATACGCTGAAACGCGCCTTTGCCTATGGGCAGGGGCCTTCGACCACGGCCATGGCGGCGGTGCCGGCCAAGCCTTTGACCTGCGCCTACTGGATGGTGAATGGTCTGGTGCAGGCGACGGTGTTTGGTGTGGCGGCTGGTCTGTTCTGGCTGTTGCGTGCGCCTTCGACGCCGAATGTGCTGGATAAGGCGGCGCGTGGTGCCGGTAAGCTGTTGTGGTTTCCGCCCTTTAAAATGCATTTCTACGGCACGGCGTTGCTTAAGAAAAATCCGGCGGGGCGTTGATCATGTCGGTAGCGTCCAGAGATATTCTGCAGTGGGATGAAGACAAAAAAGCCGGTTTTTCGCGTGAAAACCTGCTGTTTCGTCATGAGTTGGACAAAAGCCCTCTGTTTACTGATGAGGCCCTGATTGCGCTTATCGATCGTTATCCGGTCGATAAGCTCGAAGTCTTTACCATGGGCTATGATCCGACCAACTGGTCGCAATGGTACATGGGGCGTCGCGGCAAGCATGACGGGCGTTCCCTGATGGAAGGCGTGCGCAACGGCCGTTTGTGGCTCAATCTGCGCAAGGTAAATCAGGCAGACGCCGAAATCGGCGAGTTGTGTGACGCCATGTTTGCGGAAATCAAGGCGCGCTCAGGCGTTACGACGCTAAAGCAGGATCTGGGGCTTCTGATTTCCTCACCCAATGCACACGTGTTTTATCATCTCGATATTCCGCTGGTGACGCTTTATCAGATCCGTGGTGTGAAGCGGGTATATGTCTATCCGCCGACCTCTGAATTTGTGACGGATCAGAACCTTGAGGCCATTGCCTTACGTGAAAATGATGAGCAGTTACCGTTTGATCCTGCGTGGGACAAGGCGGCGACCATCGTTGATTTCAATCCCGGCGAGATGCTGACCTGGAAACAGAATGCACCGCACCGCATCGTCAATCACGGCATGGTCAATGTGTCATTGTCGATTGAGTTCATGACGCCGCGCGCTATCTGGCGGGCCAATGTCATCTATGCCAACGGTCTTCTGAGGCGCTGGTTTAAGCTTAACCCTTCGATTGAGCGTTCACCGAAATGGCTTGAGCCGTTCAAGGTGGTTTTTGCCCGTGTGGTTAAGATGGCAGGCGGTTACACCGGCGGTAAAAACCCGCTGACGCCGCGTTTCTCGCTGGATAATCAGGCGGCCCATGTGCTGCATTTTGACGAGGGCACGGCCGCACCGGTCAAGGATGCGGCCTGAGGGGCACAGCGTTCAGAGTGAGGGCGCAGAGGCCGGATCGGCATCGTCGGTTTCAGTGGCCTGAAGCAGGTCGTCCCTGAAACGGTCGGTATGACGGTCATTGTGGGCGTCAAACCATTCGCAGTACACATAGCCGTTGGTATCCAGATTGCTTATGGTCATCTGAGGGCCACCGGCTCTGAGCTGTACATTGTCGCCAATATTGAATGCCATCGTCCTGCCTCCGTATTGTCTTTGTTCATAAGGACAATCAGGCCGCAAGTGCTGCAAAAATGCGATAGGGTTTGGCCGCTATCGCATTACCATTCGCGAAAATGCTTCGACAGTTTCAAGCCCTGCTTCTGGTAATGTGAGCCGGACTGGCCGTAGAGTTTTTCAGGCTTTTCGGTCAGGGGTTCGTACACCAGACGGGCAACGATCTGACCATCCTCAAGCAGAAACGGCGCTTCGTGGCAGCGTACCTCAAGAACGCCTTTCGAGCCGACGCCTCCGGCTTCGAGGGTGCCGAAACCGGGATCGAAAAAGCCTGCGTAGTGTACACGGAACTCACCGACGCCGGGGTCGATAGGCAGCATTTCGGCGGCTTCATCCACGGGGATCACGACATCGGTTTTTGACGCCAGAATGTAGAACTCACCCGGATCAAGCAGTAACTGGCCGTTTTTCGCCGACAGGGGTTCCCAGAAATCACGCGGATCATGGCCGTTCACATTATCAAGGTCGATGACGCCGGCGTGGCGGCGGGCGCGATAGCCGACCATCGGGCCGGTCAGGTCAACTTCGCAGTCCGTGGCATGGGTGCGGGGGACTTCACCGGTTTTCAGGCGTAGCTGATTGAGGCGCGTTCCGGTGCGCACCAGCACAGAAAAGGTCTGGGGCACGATTTCCAGATACAGCGGGCCGTCATAGCCTTCGGCCACATCGTCGAACAGGGCGCCTTCGTCGGTCAACAGGCGAACAAACACATCTACGCGACCGGTTGAGCTTTTGGGATTGGCGCGGGCGGAAAGGCCTGCGGGCAGTTTCAGACGTTCCTGTAACTCGGCGATATAGACGCAGCCCGCTTCAAAAACCGCCCCCTTGCTGAGGTCGATTTCGTGCATCTGCACGTCCTTCAGACGATCCAGAACCTTGCGTCCGCGCGGCAGATAAGAGGCCCTGACCCGCCAGGCCTTAAGGCCCAGCCTGAGATCGAGGCTGGCGGGCTGTATCTGATCGGCGTCAAACGCTGACTGACTGGTGATAGCCCCCTGAGAAATCAGGTCGCGGATGGATTGCAGCGGCAGTATGCCCGCCGGTTGGGCTGAGGTCGTCATGAACGGCCAAAGTCTTTCTGTAATTTACGGAAGCGGCATTTAGAGCGCATAGCGAAAAGAGTACAATGGTTTTCAGATATAATTGCGCCGCGAGTCAAGCCGCAGCGGCAATTTCGGATAACTCAGTCAAAAACTATGCACATTGCGGGGTTTATAAGGACATAGAAGCGGTTTAGGATCGGGGCATGATCTATAAACAAACAACCGACGACATAACCATCAGCGTCAGGGTGGAATATCTTCAGCCCGAAGAGGACGAAACCGTTCAGCAGGTATGGGCGTGGGCCTATTTCATCACCATGCAGAACCACCGTGCGGACAGGGTGCAGCTTAAGACCCGTCACTGGACAATAACCGATGCGCTGGGGCGGGTTCAGACCGTTGAAGGTGTGGGCGTGGTTGGCGAAACGCCTTTCCTTGAGCCGGAAGACACCTATCGCTATCAGTCAGGCTGTCCGCTGCAAACCTCGTCCGGTTCGATGAGCGGATACTACATATTCGAAAGCGAAGACGGGCAGATAATGAAAATCCCTGTGCCCGCCTTTTCACTTGATGTGCCCGATCAGCGTCGCGTCCTGAACTAAAGCCTGTTCAGGCGCAGACGCCTTTGGGGTGGCTTACAGATAGCGACGCAGGCTGCGCGACAGGTCTGTGCCTGTGTCTTTCTTCTTCTTTTGCTGCGGCTGATAAGCCAGACGAGCATGCTCGACGCAGTAAGGTGCGCCTTCGCCCGCGCGGCGACCGCAGAAGGTGAAGCCGTCGGATGACGGATCGCCGATAGGCCATTTGCACATCTTGGTGCCAAGCGTCAGAACCGTGGCGGTGCCGGGCTCTTCGACCGTAGGCAGTGCCGGAACCGACGCCGGACGAGTGGCTACAGCCGTTTCCGTGATAACCGCGCGGCGTGGCGTTGCCTGAGGGGCCGCCGTGGCAGCCGGTGCAGCGGCGCGTGGCGGACGGGCGGGTTTATAAAGCGGACGGGCGGGCTGCGAAGGCGCTGCGCGACCGGAAAGCCCAAGACGATGTACCTTACCGATTACGGCATTACGCGTTACGCCGCCTAATTGCTTGGCGATCTGGCTGGCGGAATGACCTTCCTGCCAAAGTTTTTTCAGGGTCTCCACCCGTTCGTCTGTCCAGCTCATAAGACGTAAGCTCCCCTTGAATAACACGTTCTGCGCGGTGAGGCGCGGCCACAAGATGTTGATTTGAGCGACGGGAAGTTTCAGTGCCGCCGTCCACATATCGTAAACAAAACGTTAAAAAGCGCAATATGTAGTGTTTGGGGATAAGTCACATGTCCACATAAAACTATATGTAGTGGTCAGCTGTGGATAAGGCCGGACTTTGTAGCCTGAATAGGCTGCGATTCGCCAGATACTAAGTGGATTTTGTGTTCGGCCTTTCGGCAGGCGCTTCGGTTTGGCCGTCAGTGGGGAAAATCCACAGCACTGTGTTGACGATACGGCTCAGGTTGTGGCACTAGGCAAATCACAGGCCGTAAGGTATGCGGGTGTAGCTCAATGGTAGAGCAGCAGCTTCCCAAGCTGACGACGAGGGTTCGATTCCCTTCACCCGCTCCAGTGCCGCATTTCCCGACAATTTATCGTTTGATATCAGTGTGATGGCTTGTGCTTAACGCAGCATGGGCCACAGGCTTAGCACCAGCAGTACGGCCATGGTGATGTTGAACCATTTCAGGCGTACCGGATGGGATAGCCAGTCACGTAAGGCTGAGCCAAATCCGGCCCATGCGGAGACGCTGGGGAAATTGATCAGCGTAAATATGACCGCGACGACGGCGACACTGAAAAGATAGCTGGAGGCGCTGGTGTAGGTGGCCATGGCGGTAATGGCCATGACCCATGCCTTTGGGTTGACCCACTGAAAGGCGGTGGCCTGAAGGAAGGTCATGGGGGTGGCGGTGGTTTCACTGTCGGACAGGGTGCGGGACGTGCCGATTTTCCACGCCATCCACAAAAGGTATGCACCGCCGGCGAATTTGATTGCGGTAAACAAAAGGGGCACGGACTGCATCAGAGCCGCAAGGCCAAGACCTGTGGCCAGCAATAGAAACAGAAAGCCGGCACCTATGCCAAGCATGTGCGGAATGGTGCGCCGGAAGCCGAAATTAACGCCGGATGCCAGCAGCATCATATTGTTAGGGCCGGGGGTAATAGAGGTGGTAAAGGCAAATATCGTCAGGGCAATCAGGGTTTCGGGAGACATAACAGGCCGGAAAATCAGAGGGGGGGAACTAAAACAGAGGTATCCGTCTTGACGCGATCAAGGGCAATGAGTGTGCGGAAACGTTCGACCAGTTCGCTTTCGGAAAACAGGCGTCGCGCCAAGGCGTCATAGCTGCGCATATCTTCGGTAACGATAACCAGCACGCAACTGACGCCTCCGGTCATGTAATAGCATTGCTGGACATCTTTGGCAGAGCGAAAAAGTGCCTTGGCCGCATCTACGGTGCTGGCGCGTTCGTCCCTTAGCTGAACCTCGACGACGGCGGTGATGGATAGCTGAACCGCCCACGGATCAATCAGGGCCACATTGGCGGTGATAATGCCTGCGTCCTCCATAGCGGCAATGCGCCTTTGAACGGCTGCGGCGGACAAATTGACCTCAGAGGCAATGGTGCGCTGAGGCGTTTTATTGTCCTTCTGGATTATGCGTAAAATCGCGCGGTCAAAGGCATCGAGCGGTTTGGTCGGCTTGCGGGCGGATTTGCGGACGTTTTGGGTCGTGGGGTGAGTTTTTGTTGCATTAATGACCCCATTATAGAGCGCATTTCCCTTCCAAGCGATGATAAATCCCGCCTGAAACAGTGTTGCGAGGCGTAAGGTGTCAGAAACGGCAGAGAGGACAATCAGGCGTTCGACAGTAGCAGGTATCGCCTGTGGTGCAGGTGCTGGCGCGCTTTGGGGTCTTGTGTTTCTTGCGCCGGAACTGGTGTCGGGGATCAGTCCGGTGCAACTGACGATCGGGCGGTATCTGGCCTATGGGCTGTTGTCGCTGGCCCTGATCCTGCCTGTGTGGCGTAAGCTGCGAGACAGGGTTGATAAGCGGGACTGGATTAATCTGGCGCTGCTCGCCTTCTTCGGGAATATTTTTTACTACATTTTGTTGTCGGCAGCGGTGCAGACAGGGGGGATCGCCCTGACCTCGCTGGTGATCGGATTTATGCCGGTGG
>JASGFL010000093.1:0-9984 GCA_047605545.1 Asticcacaulis sp.
CCTGCATAATGGCTCGATGTATTCCAACTCAGTCACGACGGGTAACTGGGAAGGCTTCATCACCAAAGACCTGATCACCTATATCGACGGCCATTACCGCACGCTGGCGACCCGCGAAAGCCGTGGGCTTGCCGGTCATTCTATGGGCGGTTACGGCACCTTGCGTATCGGCATGAAATATCCCGAATATTTCGCCGCCATCTACGCCCTCAGTCCCTGCTGCCTGTCTGCGCGCAAAGCCCTGCCTGAGGACGTTCTGAACCGCCTCAAGGCCGTCACCACACCGGAACAATCGCCGTCATTGCGCTTCTGGGACCGTATTACCCTGGCCTCAGCCGCCGCATGGTCACCCAACCCGACTAAGGCCCCGCTCTATCTCGATCTGCCGACCGGAGACCCTGAGGCTGATCAGGCCCTGCTGGCGCGCTGGGCCGCCAATGCACCATTGGCCATGATCGACCAGTATGTGCCTAACCTCAAATCATTTACGGCCATAGCCATCGACATGGGCGACAAGGACGGCCTTATTACCGATTCAAACGCCTATCATCAGGCTCTGACGGCCTATGGCATTGCCCACAGCTACGAAATCTATGAGGGCGACCACGTCAACCGCCTGCCCGACCGCATCCAGAACCACGTCCTGCCCTTCTTCGGTAAGCACCTTAAGTTTAGCGAATAAACTAAAGGGTACAAATATCGGTCATAACAGACTATAGAGGCCGCACCTCAGGCCACTGTATGTTTGTAATGACCGACACCTACGCCCGCTCGCACCGTTTTTCCGTAGCCCCGATGATGGACTGGACGGATCGGCACTGCCGCGCCTTCCACCGCACCCTGACGAAAAACGCCCTGCTCTACACCGAGATGGTGACCTCCAAGGCCATCATCCACGGCGACCGCGACCGTCTGATCGGCTATAATGAATGCGAGCATCCGGTGGCACTTCAGGTCGGTGGGTCTGAGCCCGAAGAACTGCGCCGCGTGGCCAAAATTGCCGAAGACTACGGCTATGACGAGATCAACCTCAACTGCGGTTGCCCGTCTGACCGCGTACAGTCCGGCAGCTTCGGGGCTTGCCTGATGCGTGAGCCTCAGCTTGTGGCCGACTGCATGCAGGCCATGCGCGAAGGCTCAAGCCTTCCGGCAACCGTCAAATGCCGCATCGGCGTAGATGATCAGGACGAAGAGGCCGCCCTGTTTGCACTCGTCGAAGCCTGTAAGGCCGTCGGTATCACCACCTTCATCGTTCATGCGCGCAAAGCATGGCTCAAAGGTCTGTCGCCCAAGGAAAACCGCGACATCCCGCCCCTGAATTACGAACTGGTCTATGCGCTGAAACGCGCCCATCCCGACCTGACGATTTCGATCAATGGCGGCATTCAGACGCTCGATGAGGCCGAAGCACATCTTCAGCATGTCGATGGCGTGATGCTGGGCCGTAAGGCCTATCACGAACCGGCCCTGCTGGGTCAGGTCGATCAGCGCCTGTTTGACGGCACCGCAGATGTCGATCCTTTCACGGCCCTCAGCCTTTATCGCCCCTATATTGAGGCTCAGCTTGAGGCCGGCGAAAAGCTGACACACATCACGCGACATATGCTCGGCCTGATGCACGGCCTGCCCGGTGCCCGCGCCTTCCGGCGCATACTGACGGTGGATTCCATTGCCGAAGGCGCTGGCCTTGAGGTCATAGACCGCGCCACCGACGCCGTCTATGCGGCCATGGAAAGCATCAAGCTACGCCAGCAGGATTATGCCCTGCAACAGGCCCTGCCCACCGACTAAAATATTTTGTTTTGTCGCATTTTCTGGCGATCAACCGGTATCCACCTGTTCGGAAAATGCTCTAGAAACGATTACGCTTACGGCCAATTACGCCCGCTATCTTTGCGGTCCCGTTTACCACCGCGCTCGGGAACAGGATCATTCCTGATGACAGCAGTAAAACCACAACCGAAGCGACGGCTACACCATCGTCATCGCCCCTTACAGACCGGATCAGAATGGGCGCAAAAACATAGATCAGCGCCAAGCCTGTAATAAACACACCTGCCGATTTCAGGGTATCTGTCGTAACCTGTGCCTGCGCTTCCTCTGCCTCAACGGGGCAAATACGCTGACCAAACCAGCCGCTACCAAGCCATAACGCCGAAAACGTCATAATCTTTATCAATGCCGGAATCAGCATATCAAAAATGATCTGAATATTCAGGTCATCCGTGGCAACACCACCGTTCGCGAACACTAATGGCATAATATACGCGATGGTAGGTACAGCCCAGTCAAGCGCCTGAACCAGCAGCACAAGCGCCGTCAGGCGCACCAGAATCTGCGCCAGCTGATAGCCGGTCAAAACCTTTGCTTCACTCATATCCCCCCCTCTTTGAGAAATCTTACTCAAACACCTGTGCGACCTGTTGTTCGTCCCGTTGAGAAGGCTGCGTGAGCCAATACAGCAACACAAACCCACCAAGACCGAAGCCAATCAGCAGCCACCAACCACTACGGTTGATATCATGCAGTCGGCGAACACCAGCCACAATTGACGGCAGGGTGAAAGCGTAAGCCCCGTAGCTCAGCGCCTCAAGCCCCGTAATACCGGCGATGATCCCGATGCCAAACCCCACCAGAACCGTAAAGAGATAAAACCACCAGTACTCTGAGCGTGTCGCGCGGCCTTGCCCGTCCACATATTTGGTCATACAGACCTGAATGGCGCTGCCAAATGACTGTGGTGCAGGCTGAGGTCCGAAGCGGTTAGGCCCTTCAGGTTTTTTGATGATCAGAGGCAAAAACGCCGGTAAGACCAGAAGTGCAATAAGGATCACGTGAAATATAGAAAATGACAAAATCATACCCCCATCGGGCTAAATAATTACCGCTTATGTGCGGCCTGCTTTTTCTTACGCAGTTCCGCCCAGTATTCAAGCCTCTGCCTGACCTTGCCCTCGTGGCCCTCGCCCTTCGGGTCGTAAAATTTCGGGCGTTTCATACCATCAGGGAAATAGTTCTGGCCTGAAAACCCATCCGGGTCATCAGGGTCATAGATATAACCTTCGCCATAGCCCAGTTGCTTCATCAGCTTGGTCGGCGCATTGCGGATAACTTCGGGCGGATCAAGATCACCAGTGTCCGCCGCCGCCTTCATCGCCGCCTTAAAAGCCGTATAGACCGCATTGGATTTCGGCGCCGCCGCCATATGCACAACGGCCTGCGCCAGCGCCAGCTCCCCTTCGGGCGATCCTAAAACCTCATAGGTTTCGCGCGCCGCATTGGTAATCAGCAATGACAAAGGATCAGCAGCCCCAATATCCTCAGAGGCCATACGCTGCAAACGTCGCGCAATATACAGCGGATCTTCGCCGCCCTGTAACATCCGCGAAAGCCAGTATAACGCCGCATCCGGATCAGAGCCTCGCACCGACTTATGCAGCGCCGATATCAGATTATAATGCCCCTCCCGATCCTTATCATAGTTGGGCCGTCGCTTTTGCAGGCTCTGCAACAGGGCTTCGCTGTTCAGCGGCGCTTCAAAGCCCATGGCCTCAAGCGATTCGATCAGGGTCAGCAGATAACGCCCGTCGCCGTCACTCAAACCTTTAAGCGTTTCCCGCGCCCCGTCATCAAGCGGCAGAGGGTGGTCGAAATGCGCTTCGGCCCGCGCGATCAGCCTATCCTGCGCCGCCTCATCCAGACGTTTGAGCACAAACACCTGACAGCGCGACAACAAGGCCCCATTCAGTTCAAAGGACGGATTTTCCGTTGTCGCCCCGATCAGCGTCACTACCCCCGCCTCGACATAGGGCAGGAAACTGTCCTGCTGAGCGCGGTTAAAGCGATGAATTTCATCGACAAACAACACTGACCGCACGCCCTGATTTTTGCGCATCTGCGCCGCCTCAAAGGCTTTTTTCAGGTCAGCGACACCGGAAAACACGGCGGAAATCTGTTGGAACTCATAGCCAACACTGGCCGCCAGCAAACGCGCAATGGTGGTCTTACCTACCCCCGGCGGTCCCCACAGGATCAGTGACGGCAAGAAACCACGCTCAACCGCCCGCGCAATCGCTCCGCCCTCACCCAGCAGGTGATCCTGACCAACAATTTCGGACAGGCTCTGCGGACGCAGGCGCTCGGCCAAAGGCTTAAAGCCCTCAGGCTGAGACGGCGGGGTTAAACCTGCGGATTGAAACAGATCGGACATGCGAACATCTATAGAACATCCTTGCAGCAAAACGCAAGACAGGCAGGGTCACGGACCCTGCACCCTTTAGAGCCGAGCCAGATGGCTCTTTCCATTACAATGGTCGGTTCGGCGTGCCTCGGGGCAATCGGGTGCAGGGCCTAAGGCCCTGCTGAGGCCCTGCTTAGAACTGCGCTGTAATGTTGCGACCATTGCGCGTGATAGTGATGTTCCAGCGCTGCGAACCGGCCTTAAGCAGGCCCTCAAGCTGCGCCGTCGTATTGACCGCCTGCCCGTTGATTTCACGCACCAGATCACCGGGCCTAAAACCCGCCGCCGCCGCATAGGTACGTCCCGACAGGCTGTAGATCATCACGCCCTTAGGCGCAGAAAACGGATCAATGCCGATTTCCTCAGCCAATGCCGGAGACAGATTGACGACCGTGGCTCCGTTCAGCGGGAAATTCCCCTTCAGTTCGCGTTGATCCTTCGCAGGCGTCGCCGCAGGAGCCGCCACACGCGCCGTAAGTGACTGAACCTTACCCCCGCGCACAACCGACAGCACAGCGGCGTCATTGGGGCTCAACAGACTGATGCGGTAATTAAGCGTCTTAGGGTCGTTTACCGCCTCACCATTGACCGTCAGGATCACATCGCCGGTTTTGACGCCCGCCTTATCCGCAGGCCCACCGTCATAAACATCCGACACCAGCACCCCGTCAGGCCGCGCCAGCCCCAGCGAGCGCGCAATCTCTGAGGTCACAGCATCGCCCTTGGCTCCCAACCAGGGGCGTATTAGCGTCGATTGCCCCCCTAACGCCGTATCCACCGCACGCCGCACCATGGCCGAAGGGATAGCAAAGCCGACCCCTGCCGAATTACCCGACCGCGACAGGATAAAACTGTTGATGCCAATCAGATCACCATCCATATCCACCAGCGCCCCTCCGGAGTTTCCGGGGTTAATGGCGGCATCGGTCTGAATATAGGCCCCGTCCCCGCTGCCGACACGATCCACTGCGGAAATGATCCCGTTGGTCACAGTCTGGCCAACCCCGAACGGATTACCAATCGCCAGCACCAGATCCCCGACCTCAAGATCGCCCCCGTCATCAAGGTTCAGAACCGGAAACTTCTCGCCATTGGCCTCAAGCTTGAGAATGGCCAGATCAGTGCGTTCATCCGCCAGCAGAACCTTGGCCGAGAACTCACGCCGGTCATTAAGCACGACCATGAACTCCTGACCGCCCTGAATGACATGGTTGTTGGTCACGACAATCCCGTCAGCCCGCACAATAACGCCCGAGCCCAGCGACTGCTCAACGCGGCTCTGAGGTTGCCCGCCACCAAACAGGCTCCAGAATGGGTCAACCTGTTGGCGTGTAACGCGTCGCGCATAGACGTTGACCACAGCCGGAGCCGCCTGCTTCACCACGGGAGCAAAAGACGACTTCATCGAGCCAGCATCCCCCGGCACCACCCGATTGGCCGGCGCAGGCGCTTCGTGGAATCCCTGCCCCTGATACTGATCCTGTGACGCCCCCTTATCAGGCGAGCAGGCAGCCAAAAGGGCCAGTGTGGATATCACAAGCATCGATCTCAGGGACATGGACAGCATCTCATCAGGGAACATTTTCATTCACCATAATTTAAAATCTTTAATGGCCATATCAAGGCATAATACCGGCGTTAAGCCAGTGACCGCAGGGAATATTAGTTCGATTATAGCTGACTATGAGACATGTTTCATGGGCGCAGAACCGTCGCGTTAACACCCGAACACTCCATAAGTGCGCGTAATGTCTTTCCAATCTAGCCACCAGAAATTCAATTCGTCTGTATTACTCTGAAAGTGATGCGGCCCACATGAAATACGAACAGGTATGCTTCGAATGACGGAATTAAGGTTCTCTGGGACATGCTCCGCCGAGCTGATTGACAGCTTCCTACCGTTACTGAATAAATTTGAGGACAATATTAGAACACCTGACATCGTCTTAGACGATATTGATGCCATACTAATATACTTACAGTTACTTAGTACTGACCACATGATATCTAATGGCGGCGCTTTAACTGAGAGTTTTAGTCGAAGCAAAAAATATAAAGAATTGATGCGGAGCGTTAATATTATGCCGAATGAGTGGTCAGATGCCAGTCACTCAGGCAAGATTTCAATCTTAAGCCAGACCATCATAAGGGCAATTACTCTAATCCCCAAAAAATACCTGAGTGATCAAAATAAACTAAGTTTAACAGACGCCATAATGTCCGCAGAATCGCACATGATCTCCGCACAAGAAAAACCTGCGGCTCCCGATGATACTCATCCAGAACCGCAGGCTTCTTAGAACACACCCGTATTAAGTCTTAGCGTATTGCTGGCTCCAGCGCCTTGAGGCTACCGTCGTTCGGTTCAGGCTTAAGCTTCAAAAGATGCATCACAAACGGATAGACATCGACATTATCAAAGGTCGAAAGCGCTACGCCCTGACGGATACCAGGACCAGCCGCAATAAAGCTTGAGGCCATATCAGGGCTTTCGGGATCATATCCGTGCGCCCCGCCCGTATAGCCCACCCCCTTGGTGCGGTTCTGAGCAATCAGCCAACGCGCCTCAGCCATACAGACAAAGGCCGGCACCCGAATATGCGTGCCAAATTGCAGACGCTCGGGCAGTTCCCCCTTGCGCCAGCACTGCATGTGTTCATGCTCTTTCAGCAAGCCCGCAGCGACCTCGGCGTCACGTCCGTCAACGGCATTAAGCATGGCTACCGGCCCAAGCGTCACAAACCGGTAGCTATCGGCCGGAATAAGCTCATCGAGAAACACACCACGCTCGGCGGCGGTCGGTGACATGCCGTGATCGGACACCACAACAATATTGACCTTACCGTCCAAACCACGTGCCTTAAGCTGCGTCAGCAGATAGCCGATCGACTGATCAACGCTGGCCACGGCCTCATTGATCTTTTCTGACTCCGGCCCGTGATGATGTCCGGCTGTATCGACAATATCGAAATACAGGGTCGTCGCCTGCGGGCGCTCACCTTCGGGCAGATCAAGCCAGGCCAGAACCTGATCAACGCGCGCATCACCGGGAAGCTTCTGATTGAACTTCACGTAGTATGACGGACGCACCCCGCGAATTTCAGCCTCAGACCCCGGCCAGAACATGGTGCCGGTCTTCATCCCTGCCTGCTCGGCACTCACCCAGAACGGCACACCATCATCCCACCAGAAACGATCAGTCACTGCCGCAGCGTTCGACAGAGAAAACCGCTGATCCGGACGACGCGGATCAATCATGGTGTTGCCCACCACGCCGTGATGATCCGGACGCAAGCCCGTCACAAGCGTATAGTGATTTGGAAAGGTCACACTGGGGAAGGACGGGCGCATGACCGCCGACACACCTTGTTGACCAATGGCATTCAGGTTCGGCGTCACACCGCGCGTCAGATAATCAGGGTGAAAGCCATCTATGGAGATAAGAATAAGCGGCACCGCGACCTGTGCTTCGGCAGGCGCTTCAGCCGTTACCGGAGCGGTTATCTGCCCCTCCGGTAAGCCCGCACAGGCCGTCAGACCTGCGAATGCGGCAACACCGAACCAGACGCTAATATTTTTGAACACGCGCATACAACACTCACCCGTAATGCAGACAGTTCTGCCCCCTCTACCCCCCAAGCGCGACAGGCTTGTGACGATCGCAAAAAAGCCTCCGGAATGACCGAAGGCTTTTAAAAAGAACTATTTGTCCGTTAGCGTCAATCGCTGGCACGCAGCGAATCCAGAATTGGCATGGCTGCAAATGGCGTATAGGCCTCATCCCCACTGGTCGGTTCGGAAACCGGATGGGAAGCTGCCGTATCGGGCGTATCGGAGACCTCAGTGGTCATATCGAATTCGTCACGCATTGTACCCTCCTCCTAGTTTGAAAACCGCGCATTCAAAATCCTTAATAGATTTTAAATCCACACTGCCACCATAGGGGATGAGATCAGCCCTGCCTACTCACGGCTCATCACAGGTACGTTACGTTTGAAACTAAAGGCGTTTTCACCGCATTCCGGCCATTTTTCACACCATATGGCCATATTTCCCCCAATGCGCATAACGCGGCCAAACGCATTTCGTGAGGTGCAGTGAGTCTTCTTACCCCCCTTGGTATGAAACGAAAAAAGGCCCCCGTCAGGGAGCCTTTCAGCAGACGAAAAGTCTGAAATCTTAGTCTTCGGCTTCAGCGAAGTTTTCGACCGGACCAGAGTCCTGCCCCTTGGCGCTTTCGTCGCGGTCAACGAACTCGATGATCGCCAGCGGCGCGTTGTCGCCGTGACGGAAACCGGCCTTCAGGATGCGGATGTAACCGCCGTTACGCTCAGCATAACGGGCTGCCAGTACGTCGAACAGCTTGCCGACTTGCTTGACGTCACGAACGCGCGAAATCGCGATACGACGGTCATGCAGGCTGCCGGACTTTGCCAGCGTAACCAGCTTCTCAACGAAAGGACGCAGTTCCTTCGCCTTAGGCAGGGTGGTGACGATTTGTTCGTGCTTGATCAGCGATGCAGCCTGGTTGGCGAACATTGCAGTGCGGTGAGCCGAAGTACGGCCGAGCTTACGGTGTCCATTACCGTGACGCATAATAAAATCTCCAAAGTCACGCCTACCCTCAGGTAACGGCGCAACCCCAAAATCAAGCCTGTGATCAAAAACAGATAACCCGAATGGCCCCTGCCCGTCGCAGACGTCGGTCAAACTGACCGAAATTGGCGGGACAAGGTTTTGGTCTTTCCCACCAAGCTGAAGCTGAAAAACAGCTTCTAAAAAAAGGCAATGCCGAAGCGGAGTTCACTTCCGCTTCGGCATTGTCCGTAACTTACACTTAAAAGTACACCGAGCAAAGCGAGGGACTTTAATGTGATATCCTTAGATCTGGTCTTCGAACTTCTTGGCCAGATCTTCAACGTTCTCAGGCGGCCAGTTCGGCACATCCATACCCAAAGACAGGGCCATGGAAGCCAGAACTTCCTTGATCTCGTTCAGCGACTTACGACCGAAGTTCGGCGTACGCAGCATTTCGGATTCCGTCTTCTGGATCAGGTCACCGATGTAAACGATGTTGTCGTTCTTCAGGCAATTAGCCGAACGTACCGACAGTTCAAGTTCGTCCACCTTCTTGAGGAGCGCCGGATTAAACGGCAGTTCCGGCTTGCCTTCTTCGACGACGGCAGGCTTCGGCTCTTCAAAGGTGATGAAGATTTGCAGCTGGTCTTGCAGAATACGTGCAGCATAGGCCACAGCATCCACAGGCGTTACGGCTGCGTTGGTTTCGACGTCAAGGATCAGCTTGTCATAGTCAAGCGACTGGCCCTGACGGGTCGGCTCAACGCGATAGGCAACCTTCTTAACCGGCGAATAAAGCGCATCAACGGCGATGAGGCCGATAGGTGCATCTTCAGGACGCAGACGATCCGCAGGCACATAGCCCTTACCGCTCTGAACAGTGAACTCGATGCGCACATTGGCGCCCTCGTCCAGCGTACAGATGACATGATCGGGATTGAGAATTTCAATGTCCGAAGGAACGTCGATCTGACCAGCGGTAACCGGCCCGGCGCTCGAGGCGCGCAGCACCATACGCTTTGGGCCTTCAGAATGAAGACGCAGCGCAAGTTGCTTGATATTCAGAATGATATCCACAACGTCTTCACGTACGCCCTCAATAGAAGAGAACTCGTGAACCACGCCGTCGATCTGTACCGCCGTCACGGCGGCCCCTTGCAGGGAGG
>JASGFL010000094.1:0-9948 GCA_047605545.1 Asticcacaulis sp.
TGCGCACCTACGAAGAGGCTGACCGCCGTAAGGGCAACACCTCCGAGAACCTGATTGCGCTTCTGGAATCGCGTCTGGATGCCGTTGTTTACCGCGCCAAGTTCGTGCCGACCGTCTGGGCTGCCCGTCAGTTCGTCAACCACGGTCACGTTCTGGTCAACGGTAAGCGCGTCAACATCCCGTCTTACCGCGTTAAGGTTGGTGACGTGATCGAAGTCCGCGAGCGTTCGCGCAATCTGGCTCTGGTTCTCGAAGCCCTGCAATCGCCTGAGCGCGATGTGCCGGACTACATCGAAATCGATGCCAAGGCGCAAAAGGCTACCTATCTGCGTCTGCCGGAACTGGCCGAAGTGCCTTATCCGGTTAAGATGGAACCGAACCTCGTCGTCGAATACTATTCTTCGTAATAGTTTCGACCACACCGGTTATGAAAACCCCCGCAAGGATCACCTTGCGGGGGTTTTTTATTCAGTGCTCAGGCAGGGGCTTCGCTTTCCTCAACCGCATTTTCGTCTTGATTGTCTTCGTCAGCACTATTCTCAGTTTCCGGAGATGAGAACAGAGCGTTCATAACGTCTTCTACGGATTTACCGTTCTGGATGGCGTCTATACCGTTGCGGATTCTGATGGCCCGATCAGGATTGTGCGGATCACCGGTAAAGGGCGTCAGGGCCATCACTGCCTCGTCGCGTTTACCGTCAATGATCAGGACAAAGGCCGCAAACTGGGCATATTCAAAGACGCCCGGAGACAGGCGGTTGGCCCCGAAGGCGGCATTGACTGTACTTTGGTTGGGGAAGTCCTCTTCACCCTGAAAGCTACGGGCCAGAAAATAGAGGTTAGGGGCATGAAGTTTATTCAGCCTATAGGCATCCAGATAGGCCCCTCTGGCAATTGATATCAGCTCTTTCTGTTCCTCTGCGGATGCTTTGCTGACAATTTTCTCATACAGGCGGCCGATAAGGTAGTGGACTTCGTAGTTGTCAGGATAGGACTGACTAAGTTTAAAGATATCTTCTTCGACATTCTCTGGAGTGCCGTACAGGATTTCAGCACGGGTCAGGGCCAGCATGAATGCCGGATCCTGACTGAGGGTGGCTTTTTTCAAACGCAGATCGTCAAGTATGGCCTTGCCCTGTTCTTCGGGAACACAGGTTTGCAGTAATGAGGCATTCAGAAGATACTGATCTGCGTGAGCGGGCAGGGTAACAATGCGGATATCTGAGTCCGGCAGTTCGGTGTTTTTGATGTCAACGAATGGCATACGTTGCATATAGCTACGTAATTTGGTGGCCAGTTCATTCACCTTTAGGCCGGTTGCTGCCTCGAAAGCCGGAATGGACTCCTCCCCCATGGTGAGGCGGGCGAAATAGTCATTGAGGTTACGCGCCCTTTGCGGGTCGCTGAGCATGTAATGGGTTAATAGCCAGGACTGGGCGTAAAAACTGCTGACCTCACCCTGACGGCGCTTTTTGTCCGAAAGCGTTTTATAGGCAGGATTGAGGATCGTCTCGTAAGGGAGCCAGCGCCCCTGTGAGAGTATGTAGATAAGCGACGAAGGGGCTTGTCCGACACTGATGCGGCCTTTGGTGAACTGAACCGTGCTCAGATAGTCGGCAAAGCCCTCAACATACCATGCGGGGTAACGCAGTTTGGCATGTTGAAACATGACGTGGTGGCCGTATTCGTGAAACAGTACTTCCAGACCGTAATCCGAGACGGTTCTGTCAGACTCGACTATGCCGGAATAGGCGCTGACACCTTCTCCGCAGTTGAAATAGACGCCCGCCACAGAATTGGCGAAAGCCGGACGCACCTCTTTCATCTGATCGATGTTTTTCAGCAGATATACGGGAAATTTCGGTGCCTGAACCGCAAGGCTTGTATCCTTACCCAGCATGGTGTCGGTCAGATATTTGAAGCTTTCGAGCTTTTTGACATAATCAAGCGTCAGGCGTTCACGCGCATTGGAATAGACAATGAAGTTCTGGCTCTCGGCACGCAACCAGGTGTCTGCCCATGCCTGATTACTGAAGCCAGCCATAATCAAAGCGGTCACGATCATAAGTTTTCTAATGATCATTTTTTCCCCCATACTTTTAAGCGAAGCATAGGCCGCGAAAACCACAGGTGGCAAGTGGCCGTGCAAAAAAGCTTGAAATGCGCCTGCAATTTGTTATGTTCTCATTATGTTCTATTTTTGGCTATGAGGTAAAGCCGTGACCGGACATGATGAAGACAGGGCCGTTCGGAAAATCATCCATGTTGATATGGATGCATTTTTTGCGTCGGTTGAGCAGCGCGATAATCCGGCACTGCGCGGTAAGCCTGTGGCGGTTGGGGGCGAGCGCGAAAGGGGTGTCGTGGCGGCGGCGTCCTATGAGGCGCGGCGCTTCGGTGTGCGTTCGGCCATGCCTTCGGTAACGGCGCGGCGCAAATGTCCGGAGCTGATTTTCGTCAAGCCGCGTTTTGAGGTCTATAAGGCCGTGTCGCGGCAGATACGTGATATTTTCAACGACTATACTGATCTGGTTGAGCCGTTGTCGCTGGATGAAGCCTATCTGGATGTGACGGACAATCATAAGGCCATTAGTTCGGCGACCCTGATTGCGCAGGAAATTCGGGCGCGTATTCGCCTGAAAACCGGTCTGACGGCCTCGGCGGGCGTGTCCTATAACAAGTTTCTGGCCAAACTGGCGTCGGATCATCGTAAGCCTGATGGATTGTTCGTCATCACGCCCCGAATGGGTGCGGATTTTGTTGAGACCTTGCCGGTTGAGCGTTTTCACGGGGTTGGCCCTGCGACCATGCAGAAGATGAACCGGCTGGGCATTATCACCGGTGCCGATCTGCGGGCGCAGTCTTTTGAGTTCCTGAGTGCGCATTTCGGGTCTTCGGGGCCGCATTATTACAATATTGCCCGCGGAGTGGATCATCGACGCGTGAATCCGGACCGTATCCGCAAGTCGGTGGGGGCGGAGAATACCTTCTTTCAGGATATCTTCTCGTTTGAGGCTGCACGCGAAGCGCTTGCGCCAATCATCGAAAAGGTCTGGCGCTATTGCGAGCAAAGCGGGGCGCGTGGGCGTACCGTGACGCTTAAGGTCAAATATAATGATTTCCGTCAGGTGACCCGCAGCCATACCTTGTCGGCACCGGTGGCAGACCCTTCGGAACTGTCACGTCTGAGCGCCAGTTTATTAGAGGGGGTGTTCCCTCTGGCCAAGGGTATCCGCCTGTTGGGGGTTAGTCTGTCTTCGCTTGGTTCTGAGGCTGAGGCAAGCACCGGCGCGCAACTCAGTCTGTCGTTCTGAGGCTTAAGGGATGAGCAGGGTTGCGCCGGTCGTGTTACGCCCCTCAAGTGCTTCATGGGCGGCGCGGGCGTCCTTAAGGGCGAAACGCTGATGCACCGGCACCTGAATGGCGCCTTTGCGGATCATGTCAAACAGTTCGTCTGCGGCCACCAGAAGGTCGGCGCGTTCGCTGTTGTAACCAAATATGGACGGGCGTGTGGCAAACAGCGACCCTTTGGCGTTGAGTATGCCGATATCAAATGGCGGGATCGGGCCTGATGACTGACCAAAGGAAACGAACAGGCCGCGCGGTTTGATGACATCCAGTGAGCCTTCAAACGTATCCTTTCCGACGCTGTCGTAAACCACATCGACCTTACGGCCTTTGGTCAGTTCAAGAACGCGGGCGGTGAAATCATCGGTGCGGTAGTTGATGACGTGATCATAGCCGTTTTTCAGAGCCAGTTCGATTTTCTCAGGCGATCCGGCTGTGCCGATCACTGTGGCCCCCAGATGTCTTGCCCACTGACCGGCAATGAGGCCTACACCGCCCGCCGCGGCATGAAACAAGATCGTGTGCTCAGGGCCGACCCTGAAGGTGCGGCGTAATAAAAACTGCGCCGTAAGACCTTTGAGCAGAACGGCTGCGGCGACCTCGTCTGAAATGTCGTCGGGCAGGGGCACCAGCCGATCCGCGCTGATGAGGCGCTGCTGGGCATAGGCCCCCGTCGTTGCGGCATAGGCCACGCGATCGCCAACCTTAAGGTTTGTTACGCCTTCGCCTGTGGCTTCGATTACGCCTGCGGCTTCGGCACCGGGGACAAACGGCAGGTCGCTTTTGTACAGCCCTGAACGGAAATAGGTGTCGATGAAATTGACACCTATGGCGGTATGGCGCAGGCGGACTTCGCCGGCCTGTGGTTCGCCGACGGAAACTGTATCGGAAACGAGGGCTGCGGGGCCGCCGGTGACATGTACGCGGATTGCCAGTGACATCAGGAACTCTTGTATTTAGCTGATAAAATCGCCGTTTCGGAAAATGGCAGAGCTGTCGGGAGGGAGGTGCGTCCAGACTTCGTCGTGCGTCAGGGGCTGGGTGGCAATGACACTGACGCGGTCGTCCGGCGTGGTTTCTGTCGAGAAATCAACCTTGAGATCTTCGTCGATAAGTGAGGCTGTGCCGAACGGGGCCTGACGTGTGATGTAGCACAGCTTTTTCGAGCAACTGGCATAGAGCGAGCGGCCATCGGTCAGCAGGGCATTAAACACCCCCATTTGTCGCAGGACATGAAACAGGCGTCTGATTTCCTTATCCAGCGTCGCTGCGGACGGATAGTCGGTATAGGTGCGGCACAACTGATCCATGATCCAGCAGAAGGCATGCTCGGAGTCGGTGGTGCCTATGGGCCGGAAGAAGCTGAGCGGCAGGGACTTGATGCCCTTAAGCTGGCCGTTATGGGCAAAGGTCCAGGCGCGGCCCCACAGTTCACGGGTAAAGGGATGCGTGTTTTCAAGCGTAACGCGGCCACGATTGGCCTTGCGGACGTGGGCGATGACCGTGCGGCTTTTTATGGAATAGTTTTTCATCAGTTGCGCCAGTTCGGAACCGGCGCTGGCGTGCGGTTCATGGAATGACCGGCAGCCTTTTTGCTCGTAAAAACTTATGCCCCATCCATCCTTATGCGGGCCGGTATCTCCGCCGCGCTTGGCCAGAGCGGCAAAGGAAAAGCGGATGTCGGTCGGGACATTGGCACTCATGCCCAAAAGTTCACACATAGGAGTTTTAACCGCAGCAAGAAGGATAGGGTTATTGATGACGGTTTCGTAACAGCTAATCAAGAGAGCAGGCGCGCCTGAGGTCACAAATTACGCTTGTCATTGCCCCTTTATAATTATGCCATTACCAATGTAGCCGTTCAACTTTGACAGCGGAGACGTTTATGAAACGCACAGCAACGGCGCAGTGGCGCGGTGACGGGCAAACCGGTGCCGGTACGCTTTCGACCCAAAGCGGAGTTTTTAATGCGCAGCCCTATAGTTTCAAGACGCGTTTTGGTGACGAAGAAGGCAAGTCCGGCACCAATCCTGAGGAACTGATTGCTGCGGCACATGCGGGCTGTTTCACCATGGCGCTGTCTTTTGCGCTGGCTAAGGCCGGGTTTACGGCTGAGTTGCTGGAGACCGAGGCTCAGGTTGAGGCAAAGCCGGGTGAAAGTGGTTTTTCAATTACCGGAATTACCCTTGTGCTTAAGGCAAACATACCGGGCATCGAAGCGGCTCAGTTTGAGGAACTGGCTAAGGGGGCCAAGGAAAACTGCCCGATCTCAAAGGCGCTTCAGGCCGTGCCGATCACCCTGAACGCCAGTCTGGTATAAATTTCGCCGCTGGAATGTGGCGTGGGCATGTTTTAGTTCAGGTTGTAAAAGATTAGGTGAATAGTAAGTAGTTTGCTTCAGTCTGGGCACAGAATAACGTGCCGGGATATTGGGCAATGGCTAAAAATGCACAGAACTACATGACTGACCGCTATATGCAGCAGTTATCCAAAGGCTTTAAATACCTGTCTTTCAGCCCTGAGCTAGAGCAGAAATACCGTGTTTATATGTCGTCTCAACAGAGACGCTCGGCTTCGGTATGCACAATCGTTGGACTTGTTCTCTGGACAGCGTTCGCGATTCTCGATTTTCAGCGCATCAATGTTTTCAATGAGCCGCTGGATACATTGGCTGTGGTCTGGCTATCCCTCAGGGGCATTGTGTGGCTGGCCTTGCTGGTGACGATATATGTCCTTGTCTACACGCGATATACGTACAGATATTTTGTGCTGATAACCTATATCGCCTTGGGCATAGCGGCGTCGATAACCGCTGATTTGGCTTCGTATAAGGGCGAGTTTTCCGCGCAAAGCGCTCAGATTGTTGTCGTAATGGCGGCTTTTCTGCCTTTGGGGTTGCCGTTTTACAAAGCGCTTATCGGGGCGATCATTGTCTCACTGACGGGTGTGCTGGTTCTTGCGACAGGCTATGCACAAAGGGATATTTCCGAGGGGTTTCAACTGGCGCTTATGCTTATTGTGGCGGTGCCGGTCAGCGCGGTCGGTGGGTATTTGCGCGAATATGCACACCGGGACCATTTTCTGATCCGCGGTGTGCTGGATCATCAGGCCATGACGGATGGTTTGACGGGGGTGGCCAACCGCAGGCGTTTCACAGAAGCGGCGCAGAAGACATTCAATTCAGCTGGGGCGCGGGTATTCTCCCTGATTGCGATTGATGTGGATATGTTTAAATCGATCAACGACACCTATGGGCATCAGGTAGGTGACACGGTTTTGAAGGAAATCGCGGCGCGCTGTTATAATGTTATGCGTAACACAGACCTTTTTGCCCGCACGGGCGGTGAGGAATTTGCCGTTATCCTGCCCGGCACAGAGACACCCGAAGCGAAACTAATAGCCGAGCGTTTACGCGCTGCGGTCAACAGCGCGCCGGTTGATACCGAGGCGGGGCCTTTGGTCGTATCGATCAGCATTGGTGTTACGCTTTCTACAGCGGCGGAAACCTTGTCGGGGGTTATGAAAATCGCCGATGATTGCCTGTATCAGGCCAAGGTGGCAGGCCGTAATCGTGTGGTTGTGGCCCCGCTGGCGGCATAATACGGCGCGGGGATGACAACCTTGTCATCTCTGTGCTAGCCTTGTCCGAAACACAAAGAAGGACAGGGATATATGCGGATTATCTGGGCAGGGTTGGGCGTGTTGCTGGCGACTTCGGTTTCGGCGCAATCGCTTGAGGAACTGACGAAAAATGATCCGCCGTTTGTCGCCCAAAACCTTGTGCTGACGGATGTTCCGCAGCCTGCAGGGGCGTCGGTTTCCCTGTTTAATGGCGTCGATTTAAACGACTGGGAACAATGGCTGGGCTATCCTGATCCGGCGCAGACCTATTTAGCGGATCACGAACCGGCCATTGGTCGCGTTGATCATCCGGTTATGTTCAGTGTGGTCGAAGAAGACGGTGAGCCGGCCCTGAAGGTGGATGGCTCGATCTGGGGATCGTTGGTGCATACCGGCGATTATGGCAATTATCACCTGAGGCTTGAGTATAAATGGAGCGGGGTGCGCCACGCGCCGCGCCTGAATGAGCCGGAGAACAACGGGCTTTTGTATCACTCTCACGGGCCGCACGGGGCGGTGTGGGGAACGTGGATGGCCTCGGTGGAATATGAGATCATGTTTGGCTCAACCGGCATGATTGTGCCGGTCGGTAAGGGGCTGCAAATCACCACGACGGTTGCGCGCGATGAGACGATCATTGATCCGAAGCGTCGCTTTATGGTCGGCGGGCTGGAGTCTCAGGCCGTGGGTAATACGGCGGTTTGGAACATCGAAAATGCTTCGGATGCCGAAAGGCCGGTCGGTGAGTGGAATGTGCTGGATTTGTATGTCTTTGGCGACAAATCCGTGCATGTCCTGAATGGGGTGCCGGTTATGCAGGCGTGGAATCTCTGTGCACCGGATGAGGCCGGTGTCTGTCAGCCCTTAACGCACGGGCGGATCCAGTTGCAGTCCGAAGGGGCGGAGACCTTTTTCCGGCGGATGGTTCTGACGCCGATAGAAGGTCTGCCCGTTATCCGCGTTCGGGATTAGCGAACGGCGCGGAAGGCGCGCAGGATAAGGGCGAAAATGTCGAGACGCAGGGTCGCTTGGCTGGTGACGAGGTGGTTAAACATGGGTTCTTTCCTAAGATGGCCCGCATATAGGCGCAAAACTGTGATCACACAATAGCTGTGTTGCGCTGCACAATCTCAATTCGGATTGGGCTTTGTTACGTCTTCTGTGAGTTTCGCTGGTCAAGCCAGGTATAGAGCGCCACGCCGGTCACAACCATTATGGTGCCGATCATGTCGGGAATGGTTATGTATTCACGCAGTATCAGCCCGCTTAAGGCCAGAGTTATTACCGGATTTATGAAGCCGATAACCGCATTGGCCTGAGACGAGATGCGGGCAAGGGCAAAGTTGATCAGATAGCCGGGCAGGACCGTTGCCCCTATGGCCAGCCCCAGACACAGCCAGAACAACTCAGGTGTAAAGGCCGGAAGTTTGAGTTCATGGGTGATGCCGAAGTGCACGAAGGTCGCCAGTGCCGCGCCAATCATGGCCACTGAGGTAAACAGTGACGGCCCCATGCGTTTGATCACCGGCTTGGCCAGCAGCAGGTATAGGGCGAAGGTCAGGGATGACACCATCACCCATATGGCACCGGTGACGATATTGTCGCCGCGCACCTGAAGGTCGTGGACAAAAACGAAGGCAAGGCCTGCGTAGGAAATGCCGAACGCGCTTAGGGCCAGAGGCTTAATCTTGTGGCCAAAGAACATGGCCCCCAGCAGGATTACAAACAAGGGATAGGTAAACAGGATCAGGCGCTCGAACTGAGGTGTCAGATGCACCAGACCTTCGAAATCGGTATAGCTGGCGAACCAGTAGCCCAGCATCCCCACCAGCAGCGCCTTGATGTAGAGGCTTAAGGGCAGGGGATCGAGGTGGCGTTGCCGGTAACGGGTGATCAGGCCGATGACCACAAAAAACGGGGTCGCCATCAGCAGGCGTATGGTCAGAAGTGTGATGGCGTCTATGTCATACGCATAGGCCAGCTTGATGAATATGCCCTTGGTTGCAAACAGGAACGAACCGGCAAAGGCCAGAGCATAGCCGGTCAGAAGGTTCAGACGGGCGCCGGAACTGGCGCCTGAGTTGGATGCAGGGACAGACATGATCGATCCGTTATGCCTGCCGGAGACGTAAAGCAAGAGCCTTAACAGCGGTCATCCGTTAAACTGATTGAGATATGGGGGCGGGAAGGTTAGAGGTTACGCATAAAGGTTGATCGGGGGCGTTATGAAGTTTTGGGTTGTTTTGGCGGCGTGTGGTCTGGGGCTTACGGCGTATGGTGCGCAGGCGCAGGCGATTAACCCCGCCCTGTGTCAGTGGCATACAGAGACCCATAGCTTTATGCACAAACCGGATGCTGGTTATTACAAGGAAGACACCCTTAAGGTGCCGGACGGGTATGACGGGCTTCGGATTGAGGGGCAGTTCCGCACGCTTAAGCGACACGAGGACTGGGTGCCGGGCTTTGGCCTGATGTTTCAGGTAAGCCCCGAAGTGACCTACATCCTGCGGTTCAAGCGTCCGCGCCACGAAGAAACCATGCTGACGGAAACCGAACTTTGGCTGAAGGACGAACTGGCAGGCAAGGAAGCGTTTGGGCACCGTCAGAACATGAAGACGGATTTCCGTGCGGATGTTTTGTGGAACACCTATGGTGAGGTCACGCTGAAGGTCTATACTTCGCCCAAGGGGTTCCGGGGGCCTTATGAGGTCCGCAGATATAATATGGGGGCGGCGTCTATGGTTAAGGTGACGACTTCGACAGCCAACCTGAAAATCAAATCCTTGCGCTTCGGGCGGGTCTGTACGCCGGTATAGGGGTGGAATAGTCTTGTGTTTTGTTATGGCTGACTGTAAGGAGGGCCTAGCACAGGACTTGATGCGCCGCTAAGCCGATGGGGGTTCCCTGCCGGTTGCGGTGTTATTGTCATTTTTACAGAGGTTTTCATGGCGCGCGTTACCGTCGAAGATTGCATCGATA
>JASGFL010000095.1:0-9936 GCA_047605545.1 Asticcacaulis sp.
CCCGGCACTATGCCGGGCTTTTTTTATAAACACGCTGAGGGAACGCGAATGGCAAGGATCATCATCATCGGGCCGGGTGCCATTGGCCTTTGTGTCGGGGGTGGCCTTCTTCAGGCGGGGCACGATGTCGTCTTTGCGTCCCGTAGCCCGTTTGAAACCCTGAGCGTCACAAAGGTCGGTATGCCGCCGCAGGTCAGGCCTGCGCAGGTAGTGACCGCCCCCGAAGACATAGAGGCAGACGCCGACTGGGTGTGTCTGTGTGTAAAGTCACATCAGGTCGCCGGTACTGCAGACTGGCTTAAGGCGACGCTGGGGCCTAAGACGCGTCTGGCGGTATGGCAAAACGGTGTTGAGCACAGAGAACGCGTCGCGCCGTGGATCAGCGCCGATACAGCGGTTGTGCCGGTTGTGGTCGATCTTCCGGCGCTTCGTCTGTCGGCAGGTGAGGTCGAGTGGCGTCATCGGGCGAAACTGGCAGTGCCTGATACAGCTGATGCACGCGACCTGTGTGATCTGTTCGCCTCAAGCTTCTTTGAGGCCACGGCGACAGCGGATTACATTACCGAAAACTGGAAAAAGCTGTGCGTCAACGCACCGACCGGAGCGGTGCTGGCCCTGACGGGGCAGCGTATGGGGGTGCTGCATCGTCCTGAGGTTGCCGCCATTGCGCGGGCGCTGCTGATTGAATGTATTCTGGTCGGTCGCGCCGAAGGGGCGGATCTGCCTGATGAACTGATTGACCAGCAGATGGCGCGGTTTCTGGCTGAGGATCCGCAGTCAACAAATTCCATGTACGAAGACTGGCTGGCGGGCAGGGAAACGGAGTGGGATGCCCGTAACGCAGTTATTGTGCGCAAGGGGCGTCAGCACGGCATTGCCACGCCGGTAAGCGATATTCTGGTGCCTCTTTTGGCGGCGCAACGGCCTTGACCCCTTGAACAAAGGCTGCGAGAAAGTCTCCGTTTATGCGCCGGGTGCAACTTTGCGCAACTTTTGGTTTTTTTTCTCATTACATGGCGGGGATTGTCATTATGCATAGATCTTCATTACTGGCCGTGACTACGGCCCTTGTTCTCACGTCTTTTGCCCCGGCGGCTCTGGCTCAGGCCAAGGCTACAAAGGTACAACAGCAACAAAATAAGATGGTTGCCGAGATTCCCCGTTGTTCAAAAAGCCTCGGGACGATCAGCATTGTGAATGGTGATGATGCCTATGGCTGGACCCAAAGCAATCTGGCACCGCCGCAAAAGCTGCTGCGGGTTATTGTTCAGAAATCCGGTTGCTTCACGCTGGTTGACCGCGGCGCCGGTCTGAATGCCGCGCAGGCCGAACGTGACCTGAACCAGCGCCTTGGCCTGCAACGCGGGTCTAATGTGGGTCAGAACCAGATCAAAGCTGCGGACTTTGTGCTTGTGGCCGAAGTGGCGGCGGCGGATTCCAACACCGGCGGTAATGCGGCCGCAGGGATTGTGGGTGGCCTGATCGGTGGTCGCGCCGGTGCCGTGGTCGGTGGCTTCCGCACCAAGAAGCTAGAGGCCAATACGGTTCTGTCGCTGACGGATGTGCGCACTTCGGAATCGTTTGCCTTTGAAGGCAGTGCCGCGAAGAACGACCTGAGCTGGGGTGCCGGTGGCGGCGGCTTTGGTCTGGGTGGCGCCGTTGGTGGCGGCTACGAAGACACGGAAATCGGCCGCATCGTGACTCAGGCCTTTATTGTCGCCTACGGCAATATGGTTTCGGAACTGGGCGGTATCGATGTTGGCGGTAAGGCCGCTGCCCCAAGCCGCAGCTTTGCGGTAGCGACGGCGACGACCATGCGCACCTCACCTACGGGGGGCAGCGTTGTGCGCGCCCTGCCGGTTGGCCTTGTGCTTTACCCGACCGGCAACAAAGAAGGCATGTGGTGGGAAGTTATCGACGATAACGACAACATCGGCTGGGTGCAAAACGATAAGCTGGCTGCCGCGCAATAGGGCGGTCTGACTTCAGGCTGAAAAAATCAGGCCGGACCTTTTTCGGGTTCGGCCTGATTTGTATTTTGGCACAAGTCTTATTTTGGCCTGTTTGAATCTGTAGCCTCGACAGCCTTACTAACCACGGTTATTTATAAGGGGAAACGGGAAGTCACCTCACCGTGGTATCTTGAAATGAACAGGACAGGCAGTATGAAATCTGGGACTTCTTCTCGCTCCAAAGGGCTGTTAATGGCAACAGTCTTATCCTTTGCGGTGATTGCACCCTTGGGGATGGGGCATAGTCCTGCCGAGGCTCAGGTATTTTCGACGCGTGTTGAAGAAACCGTGCCGGGCATTGAATGGGACAAGAAGCGTCTTGAACGTCTGGATCGCAACCTGCGCCGCCTTGAACGTGCGGTGCAAAAGGTTGAGAACAAAAACGCCCCGCCGATCCTGATTGAGCCGGACCCCGAAGTGGTCGCCCTTCAGGCCACGGTGGATATACTGTCGCGTAAGCTTGATGATCAGGAAAGCCAGATCACGCGTCTTACCGGTCAGCTTGAAGAAGCCAATCATGCCAATGCCCAGCTTAAGCAGAGCAACGACAATCTGACGGCGCGTCTTGATACCCTGACGAAGCGCGTTGATCAGAACGAAGCCCACCTCAAAGACATTGAGGCCCAGTATGGCCCGCCACCACCCCCGCCGCTTTCTACGGGCAGCGCTGATGGTGATTTCGATCAGGCCTATAGCTTGCTGACCAATGGCGACGTTGATGCCGCCGGCAGCGCGTTCGAGGCCTTCACAACCAACTGGCCTACCGCGTCGCAGACACCGGAAGCCTGGTTCCGTCTGGGGCAGATCCGCTCGCTTAAGGGTGACAAGAGCGGCTCGGTCGGGGCCTATGCGACCTCGCTTAAGGGTTGGCCTAAAACCACATGGGCACCCGAAGCGACGGTAAAGCTGGCGGCGGCTCTGGCGGACACCAATCAGGCTAAACAATCCTGTGCGGCCCTGACCGAATTTGACAAACGCTATGGCACACTGGCTTCTACGCCGATGAAGTCAGAAGCCAAGGCGCTCGCCACCAAGGGCAAGTGCACCTGAGTCTCAAAGATCGTATTGCCCGTGCAAATCAGACCTGCCCTGATGTATGGGCAGGCTTTTTGGATGGTCTGACGCCTCTCGATACCCCCTCTCAGCGTCCGCTGGGGGTGATGGTGTCCGGCGGCGGAGATTCGCTGGCTCTGCTGCATTTTTTATGGGCGTGGGGTCAAAGGCCACTCGAAGTTTTCTGCGTTGATCACGGGCTTAATCCGCAAAGTGCCGTCTGGACACAAAAGGTGGCGGATATCTGCGGCGAACTTGGGGTCGGATTTACCGCCCTGAAATGGGCGGGCGAAAAGCCTGCGCAGGGTATTCAGGCGGCTGCCCGTCAGGCCCGCCATAGCCTGATTAACGAAGCCGCCCGCACCAAAAATATTCAGATACTCTGTCTGGGGCACAATGCCGATGACGGGCGCGAAGCGGCCTTGATGCGCGATATGGGCTCAAGTGTCGGCAGCCCGAAGCCGTGGGGGCCATCGCCTTTGTGGCCCGAAGGCCGTGGCCTGTTTTACCTCAGGCCGCTTATTGGCATCTGTCGGGCACGCCTGCGGCAATGGCTTGATCATGCAGGCATAGGCTATGTTGACGATCCGGCCAATGACAACCCGACCTATCTGCGTGCACGCGCGCGCAAGGCCCTGCAAAGCGATACGGCTCACGCAGACGACATGCCTGTTCCTGCTTCGAATAGGGCGGAAAAATATGTTCTGCCGGATTATGACCCCTTGAGTTCCAGCTTGCGTTTTGACCGTCAGGCCCTGCTTGAGATGGACACGGAGCTGTCGCGGCGGTGGCTGGCCTGTGCACTGGTAAGTGCGGGCGGTGGAAACCGTTTGCCCCGAAATGACTCACTGTCAGCGGTGCACGAAGCGATCCGGCGGGGCGATGCAGTGGATAGCTGTCTGAGCGGGGCGCGGGTCTGGCTGCACGAATGGCGGGTGACGGTTGGCCGCAACAGTGGTGAGTTCGCGCGTACACCGATGCCACCCGTAGCGCTACGCGCAGGTGAAACGATCGTCTGGGATGGTCGTTTTGAGATTACGGCTGATAAAATGGATGGTGAAATTCTGCCGCTCAAAGGGCTGATGAGCCAATTGTCGGCACAGGATGTGCAGAGTCTCAAAGCCTTGCCGCCCGCCCTGCGCCCCAGTGTGCCGGTTTGGCGTAGTGGGGAAGGGGGGCTGCACCTGTGTCCTTACGGGGGACAGGTAAGCGGTCTCGTTTTCAGACGTTTTTGCGCCCATGCGGGGCTTTGGCGTTCTGAGGGCGACCTTGAGTGAGACTTAAAACGGGGCAACCGGATATGGTGCATGCCATTTTCGGTTAAATTGTGCGTTAAAACAAAAGATTAGGAAGATCGTTTTGATTCCGTCAAAACACATCCCGCTCTAGCGTATGACGCCAAGGCCTACTATATACAAAGACAGATTGTACGAGAGCATTGAGGTAAGGAATGAATTATCGCGCGCTGATCATTGCCGGTATGGTGATGGCGGGTTTGTTGTTCGGGTTTATGGCCCTTAACGGGGGTAAGACTCCATATGGCAACGCGCCTAAAGACATGACCTATACGCAACTGCTTGAGCGTGTTGATAAGGGTGAGGTCGCCAAGGTGAATCTGCACCGCGACAACGCCAAGGTCACGCTGAAAGACAAGGAAATCTTTACAACGGTGGTGCCCTATCCTCAGGAAGAGCTGCTCAACCGTATGAACAGCAAGGGCGTTGAGGTCGAGATCAAGTCGGCCAATACCTCATTGTTAGTCTCCATTCTGACCGGTCTTCTGCCGTTCATTCTGCTGATCGGTATCTGGATATTCTTCATGCGCCAGATGCAGGGCGGTGGTCGTGGCGCGATGGGCTTTGGTAAGTCCAAGGCGCGCCTCCTGACCGAGCACAAGCATCGCGTCATGTTCAGCGATGTCGCCGGTGTTGACGAAGCCAAGGAAGAGCTTCAGGAGGTCGTTGACTTCCTCAAAGATCCCACCAAGTTTCAGAAGCTGGGCGGCAAGATCCCTAAGGGTGCCTTGCTGGTTGGCCCTCCGGGTACGGGTAAGACCATGCTGGCCCGCGCGGTGGCCGGTGAAGCGGGCGTGCCCTTCTTCTCGATTTCCGGTTCTGATTTCGTAGAAATGTTCGTCGGTGTCGGTGCGTCGCGTGTACGTGACATGTTCGAACAGGCCAAGAAGAATGCGCCCTGTATCATCTTCATCGACGAAATCGACGCCGTTGGCCGTCATCGTGGTGCCGGTCATGGCGGTGGTAACGACGAACGCGAACAGACCCTCAACCAGCTGCTGGTGGAGATGGACGGCTTCGAAGCCTCCGAAGGTATCATCATCATTGCCGCTACCAACCGTCCTGACGTGCTGGATTCCGCGCTGCTGCGTCCCGGTCGTTTTGACCGTCAGGTGACGGTGCCCAATCCTGACCTGACCGGTCGTGAAGCTATTCTGCGCGTTCATATGCGTCAGGTGCCTCTGGCGGTCGATGTGGACGTTAAGGTCATTGCCCGCGGCACGCCCGGTTTCTCAGGGGCCGATCTGGCGAACCTTGTCAACGAAGCCGCTCTGATGGCCGCGCGTAAAGATCGCAAGCTTGTCAGCATGAAGGACTTTGAGGACGCCAAGGACAAGGTGCTCATGGGTGCCGAACGCAAGTCGATGGCCATGAACGACGAAGAAAAGAAGCTGACGGCTTATCACGAAGGCGGTCACGCCATTGTGGCCCTGCGTGCGCCCGAAGCTGATCCGGTGCATAAGGCCACCATCATCCCGCGCGGTCGCGCACTGGGTATGGTGATGCAATTGCCCGAAGGCGACCGCTATTCGCAGAACTATGTGCAGATGACCTCGCGTCTGGCGATTCTGATGGCGGGTCGTGTCGCCGAAGAACTGATCTTCGGTAAGGATAAGGTCACGTCTGGTGCCTCTTCGGACATTCAGCAGGCTACCCGTCTGTCGAAGGCCATGGTTACGCGCTGGGGCTATTCGGATGCGCTCGGTCTGGTGAACTATAAGGACGCCGAGGACGAATACGGCGCTTTGGGCCGCGATGTGTCCGAAGCAACCGCCCAGCAGATTGATGCCGAAGTGCGTAAACTGGTGCAAACCGGTTATGATGACGCCAAACGCATCCTGACCGAAAATCTGGATGCCCTGCATCGTCTGGCGCAAACCCTTCTGGATGTCGAAACCCTGACGGGTGAAGAGATCGAAAAGGTGCTGAACGGCGAAGAAATCATCCGCGATGAAGACACGGGCGTTCTGATTGAACACAGCTTCAATCTGGCTGTGCCGTCCACTGAGACGGAGGCCGAGCCTGTATCTGCCGCCGTTCCCGAAGTGGTCGATGTACCGGCTGAAGCGGACGATAAACCCAAGACGTAATCGTCAACCAAGACCCTGAGGGGCTGCGTCAATGAGATTGACGCAGCCCCTCAGGCATTGTTGCACAGAAACGGCACCGGTACGCGATGGCGGTGTAAGATCGAAAAATCTGTGCGAAGGGATGTCTTTATGCCCCTTCAAAAATGGCCAAAACATAAGCGATAACAAGGCTGCATGACGTAACGTCAACCAGGTCACATCGGTATCGGTTTGTTTCATTGAGGCATTATTATGCCGCCAATATATGACGTGTGCGGTCTTATAATGCCGCTTCGTGAATTTTTATTGTGTAATTATACAACCCCTTGTGGACTTTGAGCCACATATCACGATGTTTGCTGTTGAGATACTGAACGTTCGGTTTTATACGGTTGCGAAATTAGTGCCCTGTTGCGTTTGCGCGTAATCATCTGTTCCATTTTGACCCGGCGCTCGGCGTTCCTGATGCGCAGGCTGTCCAGATATCAGGTAAAAAATCGTGATGAATGTGTTTGAGGATAATGAAGCCACCTCCCAGAGGGTGTGGTTCATAACGGATGCCGACGGCCCGTATGGCGCGACCTTAACGCGTAAGGCGCTGACGGCGGATGATTTCGTGGTTGCTGTTTCCACGCGACCTGAGCGGTTTCGGGCCAGATTTGCCGGCTTTGAGCATGCGCTGGTGTGTCTTGAGATGGACATTACCGATGCGGCCTCTGTTGCCGAAGCGGTAAACACGGCGGTCAGTTGCTTCGGTCAGATCGATGTTCTGGTCAACAATACCGGCCTGAGCCTCAAAGGCGGGCTTGAGGCCGTGAGTGACGCAGATGCACGTCAGATATTTGAGGTGAATCTGTTTGGCATGCTGAATGTGACGCGTTGCGTAATGTCACACATGCGTCAGCGTGAGCAGGGCCGTGTGATCAACGTTTCCACCATACCGGAAACCAGCGGCTGGGGCATCTATAATGGTGCGCGTCGTGCCATAGATGGTGTGTCCGAAGCACTGGCGCTGGATGTTGTTTCACTGGGCATCCATGTGACGGTGATGATCACCGGACAGTGTCAGGACATGTATGACGCTCAGTTTGCCACGGACGCCACCTTGCGTCTTGTGAACGAAACCGCGCCGCCTTTGCGCCTTGTGCTGGGTCGTGAGGTTTACGAACGCACCCTGTCCTGTCTGGAAAGCGTTCAGACCGAGATCCGCAACTGGGCGCGCATAAGCTTATCAGCCGATAAGGCTGCCTGATCAACAGAATCTAACGGTATGCCGGAGGGGTTGTGACCGTCTATATGAGTGATAACGTCATCACTGATGACATCGAAGTGGTGCCCGCCAAACGTGGCAGGGGGCGTCCGCGTTCGGAAAGCGCACGGGCAAATATTCTCAAGGTGACACTTGAGCTTTTGCAGGAAAATCACGTGCGTGAAATTACTGCCGAAGCCATCGCCAAGAATGCAGGTGTTTCGAAAGCGACGCTTTACAAGTGGTGGCCGAATAAGGTGCACATCGCTTTTGACGCCTTTATGTCTCAGCTTAAATCCGACGTGCATACACCGGATACAGGCTCGGCCGAGCGTGACTTTGTTCTGCAACTGCTTGAGGCTGTTCGCTTTTACCAAAGTCCGGCTGGGCGTACACTGGGCATGATACTGGCCGAAAGCCACGGTGACGAAGCCTTCCATAAGGTGCTGCTTGAGCAGTTCCTGACCACGCGTCGTACAGAAGTGGCGGTGATGTGGAAACGCGGTGTCGATCGCGGTGAAATACGGGCCGATGTAGATATGCAGATGGGTCTGGATATATTGTACGGCCCGCTGATGTTCCGTTTCCTGACTGGTCGCGTCGCGCATATGCAGGACTGGGAGGCCGAACATCTGGTGGCGACGGTGTTTCGGGGTTTCCGCCCGTACCCAAAGCCTGCGGATGACGCGGTCTGGCTGGAATCCTGAGGCCGAATCCTGATCTGATACTGAAACAAAAAGAAGCCGGTCTGAACGTTCAGACCGGCTTCTTTGGTAATCAGAGACATCAGCGAAATTACTTCGCCATATGCAGCTTTTCGAGGAAAGACGGATAGAGATCAAGGTTACAGGCAATCAGTTCGCCTGAGACCATCGGATTCTGATCGTTGTCGATTGAGCTGATCTTGCCGCCCGCTTCGGTAATCAGCAGCAGACCTGCCGCCATATCCCAGGGCTTCAGGCCACGTTCCCAGTAGCCATCGACCTGACCGGCAGCGACCATAGCCAGATCAAGCGAGCAGGCGCCCAGACGACGGATGCCGACGGTGCGTTGCATGATCTGATGCAGGTCTTTGAGGAACTGAGCGTGGCCGGGTTTGCCGATAAATGGTGCGCCGGTAGCGATCAGGCAGTCTTCAAGGTTTTTACGAGCCGATACCCGCAGGCGACGATCGTTATGATAGGAACCCTTGCCTTTTTCGGCCCAGTACAGGTCGTTGGTCACAGGATTATAGGTCACACCGGCGACGATTTCGCCGTCACGCTCAAGCGCTACGGTACAGGCAAAAACGGGGATGCCGTGCATGAAGTTCGTGGTGCCGTCGATCGGGTCAACGATCCAGCGGTGCGTCTTGTCGGTGCCTTCAAATGCACCCTGTTCTTCCCCCAGAAAGCCGTAGCCGGGACGAACCCGCAGAAGTTCCTCGAACAGAACCGCCTCAACACGCTTATCGGCAGCGGTGACGAAATCACCGGGGCCTTTGCGCGATACCTGAAGTTCACTGACCTCACCGAAATCGCGGGCCACGCCCTTACACGCCTTACGGATCGAGGCGACCATAACCTGAATGAGCGAAGATTGAAGGATCACGACACAACACCTGAAAGTAAAAAAGACACATCAGGACAAAGGGGCGTCCCATGTCCTGATGTGACCATATGGATTGCAAAAAACAGTTTCACCTAAGGGTGACGTTATTTTGCGAATCTAGTCCGCGCGCTTCATATATTCGCCGGTTTCGGTCGAAACGATGATGCGCTCACCTACGCCCATGAATGGCGGGATCATGACGCGCATGCCGTTCGAAGCCTTGGCAGGCTTATAGGACGACGAAGCGGTCTGACCCTTGATGGTGGGTTCGGTTTCAACAACTTCAAGCACAACCGTATCCGGCAGCGACAGGCCAATCGGCTTTTCGTCGTGCGATTCGATGATGACGACCATGCCGTCGTGCAGGTACTGAACCTGATCTTCACCGACCCATTCTTTGGACAGGCTGATTTGTTCGTAGTTTTCCTGATCCATGAACACCAGCATGTCGCCGTCTTCGTACAGATAGGAATAGTCGCGTTGCTCAAGCGTGACACGATCCACCGTGTCGTCCGAACGGAAACGTTCGTTCAGCTTGGTGCCGGTCACGAGGTTTTTCATCTCAACCTGAGCAAAGGCACCGCCCTTACCGGGTTTAACATGCTCGGTCTTAACGACCGTCCACAGGCCGTTCTGGTATTCAAGCACCATGCCGGGCTTGATGGTAT
>JASGFL010000096.1:0-9649 GCA_047605545.1 Asticcacaulis sp.
CTGGTTAATTTCGATCAGGCACGTGGCGGTATCATTGCGGACTACATCACGACGCAGGCCGTTCAGATTGGTACGCAGATCGTTCCGGCGACACGCGCACCGGACCACCCGACCTGTCTGGCCGCAGTCCCTTCGGTGGCCTGTGCGCCACGTGAGGTGGCTGTTTACAGATACGATGAAATCCTCAATGAGGGCAGTTCGCGTACGGTGAACGGTCGCAAGAGCAAAAGCGACCTAGATACACAGTCACTGCGTATCGGCCTGAACTACCGTTTCTAAGGAAACACCGGCGCGGAAGTCATAAGGCTTCCGCGTTTTTTTTATGCGGGGATAGGGGGCGTAATGTGCGACGGGCGCAATCAAGGCGCAAAGCCGATGCGGCGCCGGATTTTACCAAGCCATTGAGTTTATGATTATATTGAAGGAAAATGGTGGGTGAGCACGGACTCGAACCGTGGACCCGCTGATTAAGAGTCAGCTGCTCTACCAACTGAGCTACACACCCACACTATTTTCAGCCGCACTGTCGTAAGGTCTTGGTGAACCTTGGCGGTGAGGCGCGGAACATACGGATTTTTGCCGCAGGTTCAAGGCCTAATTTCGGCTTATACATCTTTTTCAGTTAATTAAATGCAATCTATGAATGTTTAATGGTTTGATTCTATTTTTACCTGAAGGCTCTGGTGTTCAGAAGGGACTCTGTTCACAGTCAAAGGATAAGCTGTGCACGGAATATGAGCCGGGATTTAACAGTTAGTGTTTTTTAGCAGGATCCGGATTTTAGCAGGATAAGGTCATGGCATTCAGGGATTTGAGTGGGGCAGTCGATTTTTCGTATCTTGAAGTCTATACGCAAAATGATGCTGGCGTGATTGAGGAAGTGCTGAACCTGTTCAGTCAACAGGCGGACATATGGTCGCCTTTGCTGGATGTGTCGCATGCGGGCTGGCGGGATGCGGCCCATACCCTTAAAGGGGCGGCTTCGGGCATAGGTGCCAGGGCGCTGGCGGAGGTGGCCGAGGCCGCGGAAAAAGGGGATGATGCGGGGGCTGAGCGGCGGCTTATAAAGGTTCGCGATGCGCTTGATGCGGCGGTTTTAGATGTCGCGGCCTATCTGCACGGCCTGCGGCTTAAGGGGCTTCGGGGCGGGTAAAGGCCGCATTGGGTGCAATTAGGCTTTGCAAAAGGCAGGCAGGGGTTATAAACCGCAGCCCCATAAGACGTAACCATAACAAAGCCTCCACCGACCATGAGCGAAGACGAACTCCATATTGTATGTACTGACCGTGACGGGGAAACCCATACACTGCCGGCTATTGAGGGCTGGCGGATTATGGAAATCATCCGCGACAATGGCCTGCCGATCAAGGCGGAGTGCGGTGGTGCGCTGGAATGTGCGACCTGCCATGTCTATGTTGCGCCGGAATGGTGGGGCAAGCTGATCGAAAAATCGGATGAGGAAGAAGAGAAGCTTGATGAGGCGTTTCTGGTCAAACGTCATTCACGTTTGTCGTGCCAGATACTGATGCGTGATGATCTGAACGGGCTTCAGGTCACGCTGGCCCCTGAGGGCTGATTTACTGAGGGCTGATTTACAAAGGCGGGTCTATGCAATCACCCTTGCGCCAGTTCGGGCAGCATATCGAAGGGCTGGATTACGGGCCGCGTGATGCCGCTTACGGGTTTTTGCTGCGTGACGGATATCTGGCGATCGCGCAGATTGGCTACAGCAAATTCACCTATGACGTACCCGGTGGCGCGGTAGATGCGGGCGAAACGCCTGAGATGGCGCTTGAGCGCGAATATATTGAAGAAACCGGTCTTAAGGTCAGGGTAGTTCAGCCTGCGGGTGAGGTGCTCAACTATTTCGTACATCAGGACGGTACGCCCTATAATAACCACTGCCGGTTTTATGAGGTGGAGTGGCTGGCCGACCTGCCTGAACTGAAAAGCGAGCAGGATCATGAACTGGTGTGGATGCGGCCCTATGAGGCGCTAAAGCGGTTGAAGCATCCTGCCTATGCCTGGGCGCTGCTGTTGTGGCTGAGGGAGCGGGAATAGGGCCTGAGGGCATCTATCTGCGGCGCAGAATATATTCCAGATCAATTGTCTCGCCGACGGGAAAGCCGTATTCGCTGACCTTGGTGAAGCCATACGACGCGTAAAGGCTCTGAGCCTTATGATTTTCGCTCCAGACGCCAATCCATTGCGGTGCGGATGGGTAACGCGTAGACAGATAGTCAAGACCTGCACTCAGCAGTTGCTTGCCCAGACCGCGCGCCTGAGCGGACTGACGGACATAGAGGCGCTTTATTTCTCCGTGCCTGTCGGGGTCGGCGTCCGCATAGGGCAGGCAGACGGGGGTGGCCTGAATATAGGCCTGTGGCTGGTGATCTGCATCATAGATAATACGGATGAAATGATCAGGATTTGCGACTTCCTGCGCCAGAGCGGCTTCACTATAGGCCGTATCCAGAAAGTGCTGCAAATCGGCTGGCGGATACAGGTGCGCGAAGGTTTCGGTGAAGGTGAGCCGCGCAAGGGCCGACAGGGCCGGGATGTCAGATAGGGTGACGGGAGTCATCGGAGGTACCAGAGCATGAAAAAAGCGGCGCAATGCCTGCGCCGCTTTTGGAAGATGTCACCGTAATCAGGCGGCTGAGTTGTCTTCGGTCTCAGCAGGCGGGCCGTTCTTCTTGATGGACTCAATTGCGTTGATGGCAGAGGCTTTTGACTTATAGCCTTCGGTCCAGAAGATGGTTTCGGAATTATACTTGAAATAGGCGACGAACTCGCCAGCCTTGTTTTTCTTAATCTCGAACTTGTGTGCCATATGAGGCCTCCATAATGCCTGACTTGGTGGCCGCAGCAGGTATTCTGTGGGCCGAATCTGAGGTTCACCCGCTTAGGTGTGGCCTGTCAACCGCTGACTTCTGAAACAGTCTCTTAGTGAGGCTGACGACTGCGTTTCAGTCCGTGGTGCCACATCAGCGCCAGAAAGCCGCCTTTGATGAAGGGCAGCAGGGTCAGGGTCAGGGCCGCCAATGCGGCAATCATCACGGAGATGATCACGCTCAGTGGGTATTTCCAGAAAAATTCAACGGCAAACAAGGGGCCTATGACCAGATGTCCGACCAGCAGCATGGTGATGTAGGCGGGGCCGTCATCGCAAGGGTATAGCCCCAGCGGCGTGTGACAGTTCGGGCAGGTATCGACAATTTTCAGGTAGCCGCGAAAGGCGCTGGCTTCACCACAGGCAGGGCATTTGCGGCGCAGGCCACGCCACAGAGTTGTCGAAAGAGGCGCTTTTTCAGAAGACATGATAACCTGAGAGGCTATGCCCAATCGGCGGGCAGGATGATCATTATGTAGTGTTTCAGGCGAAAATACACTATGTGTAATCCTGTCGCAGGATAAAAATCAGTCTCTGGCTGAAATAGGGCTTGCAAAATCACATAACGATATCTTTATGTGATTATATGAACTCTCACTCGTACATTCTGGGTCAGGATGCCTTGCTTGAGGCGCTTAAGGCCGTGGCCGAGCCGACGCGGCTCAGGTTGCTGCGGTTGCTGGCGCACGAAGAACTGTCGGTGATGGAGTTGGTGCGCATACTGGGCCAGAGCCAGCCGCGTATTTCCCGCCATTTGAAGCTGATGAGCGAAGCCGGTCTTATTGACCGCTTTCCTGACGGGGCATGGGTGTTTTACCGTCTGACCGGACAGCCGGCGCTGATGCCGCTGATTGAGGCGGTGCTGGCGGCCATGGGTGATGAGGAAGCCGGTGATCTCAATCAGCTTGAGCAGATCAGGGCGCAGCGCCTTGAGGCGGCGCAGGGCTATTTTGAGAATATCGCGCCGGTCTGGGATCAGATACGCAGTCACTATATTGACGACGCCGAGGTTGAGGCCGCGCTTCTTAAGGTGCTGGCTGACGCGCCGGTCGGGGATCTGGTTGATCTGGGGACGGGTTCGGGGCGTATGCTGACGCTTCTGGCGTCAGGTGCCAAGTCGGCCATCGGGATTGATCTGTCGCAGCAGATGCTGAATATCGCCCGTGCGCGTACGCTTGAGGCCGGTATCGGCAGTATTGATTTCCGTCATGGCGATATTACGGCGACACGCCTGAATGCCCAGAGTGCTGATCTGGTGATCATCCATCAGGTGCTGCATTTCCTGACCGATCCGGCACAGGCCCTTAAAGAGGCCGCGCGGGTTTTGCGGCCTGAGGGGCGGTTGCTGATCGTTGATTTTGCGCCGCACCGGCTTGAGGTTATGCGGGATGAATATCAGCACCGGCGTCTGGGGATCGGTGACGACGACATGGCGCATTGGCGCAAGGCGGCGGGGCTTAGGGCCGAACAAAGCCTGTCGCTGCCGCCGCACAACGAACCGGGCCTGACGGTGCGCATATGGCTGATGCGTAAGCCTGCAATTTAAAGATACTGATACGAGAACATTATGTCACCTGCACCTTCACCTGACCGCATCAGCGCCATTGCCCGTTCACTGGGGCAGGGGGCTTCGCACCTGAAAGTCTCGTTCGAGTTCTTTCCGCCAAAGTCGGATGAGATGGAGCAAACCCTGTGGTCGTCCATACGCCGTCTTGAGCCGCTCAATCCGTCATTTGTCTCCGTGACCTATGGGGCCGGAGGATCGACGCGGGAACGGACGCACCGTACCGTCAAACGCATGCTGGATGAAACGGGGCTAGCGCCTGCCGCGCACCTGACATGCGTTGAGGCGTCGCGTGAGGAAGTCGATGAGGTTATTCGTGCCTATTGGGACGCAGGGGTGCGCCATATCGTAGCCCTGCGCGGTGATCCGCCTTCGGGGATGGACGGACAGTATGTGCCGCGTGCGGATGGCTATGCCAATGCGACGGAGCTGACGCAGGCCATCAAGCGCATTGCCGATTTTGAGGTGTCGGTTGGGGTATATCCGGAAAAGCACCCCCAAAGCCCTTCGCTGGCGTTCGATCTGGATGTGCTGAGACTAAAGGTCGATGCCGGTGCGACGCGTGGTATCAGCCAGTTCTTCTTTGAGCCAGAAACCTTCTTGCGGTTCCGTGATGCGGTGGCGGATGCGGGCATCAGGATTGAACTGACACCGGGCATCATGCCGGTGACCAATTTCAAGGGCCTGAAGCGCATGGCCGCGGCCTGTGAGGCGGCGATCCCTGAGTGGCTCAGTGAGCTGTTTGCCGGACTGGATGATGAGGCGGAAACGCGTAAACTGCTGGCGGCAGCTGTGGCCATGGAGCAGGTCTTGAATCTGGAACGCGAAGGCGTACATAACTTCCACTTCTATACGCTCAACCGTGCGGAACTGGTCTATTCGATCTGCCGTGTGCTGGGGCTTAAAGAAGTGACTTCTGTTTAAGGAATATAAGATGACCCGTGCTGAACGCATTGCTGCGCTTAAGGCTGCTGCGAAGGAACGTATTCTGGTGCTCGACGGGTCATGGGGCGTGATGATCCAGAGACGCGGCCTTGAGGAAGCGGACTTCCTTGGGGAACGCTTTAAGGATCACAAAGGCCAGATGAAGGGCAATAATGATATTCTGTGCCTGACGCGGCCAGACATCATTACCGAACTGCACGATGCCTATTATACGGCTGGCGCAGATATCAGCGAGACGAACACCTTTTCGGCGACGACTATCGCGCAGGATGACTATCATCTGGATGCGCAGGCGTGCTGGGATATCAATTATGAAGGCGCGCGTCTGGCGCGGGAATCGGCAGACCGGTTCACCGCAAAAGAGCCGCACAAGCCGCGCTTTGCCGCCGGTTCGATCGGGCCGCTGAACAAGATGCTGTCTATGTCTTCGGATGTGAATGATCCGGGGGCGCGTCTGGTGACCTTTGATCAGGTCTATGAGGCCTATCGTCAGCAGATCAAGGCGCTGAATGAGGGCGGGGTTGATCTCTATCTGATTGAAACCATTACCGATACGCTGAACTGTAAGGCGGCGCTGAAGGCGATCATGGACCTTCAGGACGAAGGGCTTGAGGAACTGCCGATCTGGATTTCCGGCACGATTACCGACCGTTCGGGACGTACATTGTCGGGTCAGACCGCCGAAGCCTTCTGGAACTCGGTCAAGCATGCCAAGCCGTTTGCGGTTGGGTTTAACTGTGCCTTGGGGGCCGATCTGATGCGTCCGCACATTGCGGAACTGTCGCGTGTGGCCGATACGCTGGTGGCGGCCTATCCGAATGCGGGCCTGCCTAATGCCATGGGCCAGTATGACGAGCAGCCGCACGAAACGGCGCATGAACTGCATGAATGGGCCAAGGACGGGATCGTCAATATTGTCGGCGGCTGTTGCGGGACAACGCCGGATCACATTCAGCATGTGGCCGAAGAAGTAGCCGGTGTTCCGCCACGCCCAATCCCTGAGCGGCCCAAGGGTTTGCGTCTGGCGGGTCTTGAGCCGTTTGAGTTGATCTGATGACGGCATCGGAAAACATGGCCGAACTGTTCAAAGACCCTGAACACGCCGCTACCTACGCCAATCGCCCGAAGCAGATCATTCCGGGTTTTGACGGCTTGCACCGGATAACGGGGCAGTTGATTGCTGAGGCCAACCCCAAAACCATTCTGGCGCTGGGCGGTGGTGGTGGCCTTGAGACACGCACGCTTCTGGATCATGTGCCTGAGGCGCGGGTCTGTGCGGTTGATCCGTCGGCGGAGATGCTCGCGCAGGGCAGGGCCTATCTTCAGGATGATGCACGTGTGGACTGGGTTGAGGGGCTGATCTTCGACGCCCCCGAAGGCCCGTTTGATGCAGCGACCTGTTTGCTGACACTGCATTTCGTGCCGGATGACGGGGCGAAACTGGAGACGCTCAAAGCGCTGCGGGCGCGGTTGAAAAGCGGTGCGCCCTTTGTGATGGCGCATCTGTCGATTGATAAGGCCGACCCAAAGTCAGACCTGCGTTTTGATCGCTATCTGCGGTTTGCGCAGACCAGCGGCATGGACGCGCATGCGCTGGAAAATGCTCATAAACGCGTGCGCACCATGCTGAACTGCGTCGGGCCTAAGCGCGATGAACAGCTTTTGCGTGAAGCGGGCTTCAGCGGCATTGAGCTTGTCTTCAAAGGGCTTTACTGGTGTGGTTGGGTCGCTTACGCCTGATATCATTTTTCCGAGCCATTGCCTATGTCTGTTACTATTCTGTTTGGCGGTCTGAGCCGTGAACGTTTTGTCTCTGTTGCTACGGCGCAGTCTCTGCATCGTGCTCTGCCTGAGGCGGATATCTGGTTCTGGGATACGGATGATAGTGTCTATCCGGTGACGGGTGAGGCGCTCTTGGGCCATGACCGTCCGTTCGAAGTGCCGTTTAAGGCTGATAGCAAGGGCATCGCACTTGAAGCCGCGCTCGATCAGGCCGCATCAGAGGGGCGGGTGCTGATACTGGGTCTGCATGGCGGGTCGGCGGAAAATGGTCAGTTTCAGGTGCGTTGCGAACTGCGCGGAATTGCTTTCACCGGTTCAGGTTCGGCGGCGTCGCACCTTAGCTTCGATAAGGTCTCGGCCAAGCTGTTTGCCTCTTTTGCAGGTGTGCCATCGCCTGCGGCGGTTGAACTGGCCGACATTGAGGCGGCGTTTGAAGACTATGGCAAGCTGATCGCCAAACCGGCGCAGGATGGCTCAAGCTATGGGCTGATCTATGTCAATGCCACGCAGGATATTGCGGCGGTTCGTGCGGCGGCAAAGACTGAAGCCTATGTGATTGAACCTTTTGTCTCCGGCCCTGAGGCGACCTGCGGGGTGCTTGAGCAGGCGGACGGAACGCTGATTGCCCTGCCGCCGGTTGAGATTGTGCCGGCTGACGGGGCTTTTGATTATAAGGGCAAGTATCTTTCGAGCCAGACGCAAGAAATCTGTCCGGCGCGCTTTGCGCCTGAGATCAATGCCGCCATTCAGGAGATAGCGTTGAAAGCTCACCGCGCCCTGTCGTGCCGTGGCTATTCGCGCACCGATGTTATTATTTCAGACAAGGGGCCGATCTATCTGGAAACCAATACCTTGCCGGGCCTGACGGCCGCGTCGCTCTATCCGAAGTCGCTTAAGGCGCAGGGCATTGAATTTGTCGATTTCCTTCAGGGCCAGATCGAAATTGCGGTGAAGCGGGCTGAAAAATGAGTGACGAGCGATCCGATTGGGCGCGGCGGCTTCGGATCGCGGCGGATGTGCTTAAGGACGTAACGCCTGAGGAACTGCGGGTTGATCAGCCGTTTTATGATGAGCTGACGCTGGTGCTGACGGAATATCAACTTTCGGATGCGGCATTTCAGCGGGTGGCGGCGGAGGTGCCTAATCCGCCCGATTGGGACGCGCTGGAGGTGACGGTCAACGGATCCGGGCCTGAGGCATTGTTGCTGCATGCACTGGGGTGGATTGCGCAAGGACGCTGGATGGAAACGCCTCTGGTGCGGGTACATCAGGCGGGACAGCTTGAAACCGCGATACGCAGGCTTTCGGACCATGTGTCTGCTCTTGATATTGTGGCCGTAAAGGACGATTAAGCGCCTATGAGCACTTCAATGACCCCTACCTTCATCAATATCGGTGAACGCACCAACGTTACCGGTTCGGCCAAGTTCAAAAAGCTGATTGTTGCCGGTGATTATCCGGCCGCATTGGACGTGGCGCGTCAGCAGGTCGAGGCGGGCGCTCAGGTCATTGACATCAATATGGACGAAGGTCTGCTGGATGCCGTAGTGGCCATGCGCACCTACCTTAATTTGTTGGCGGCAGAACCGGATATTGCCCGTGTGCCGGTGATGATCGACTCATCGAAATGGGAAGTCATCGAAGCGGGCCTGAAGTGCGTTCAGGGTAAGGCCATCGTCAACTCGATCTCGATGAAAGAGGGCGAGGACATTTTCCGTCACCATGCGCGTGAGTGCTTGAAATATGGTGCGGCGGTGGTGGTCATGGCCTTTGATGAGGTCGGTCAGGCCGATACGGCGCAGCGTAAGGTCGAAATCTGTACGCGGGCCTATAATATTCTGGTCAATGAGGTCGGTTTCCCGCCTGAGGACATTATTTTCGACCCCAATATCTTTGCTGTGGCGACGGGGATCGAGGAACACGACAACTATGCGGTCGATTTCATCGAGGCCGTAAGGGTTATCAAGCAGACCCTGCCCTATGCGCGGATTTCCGGCGGGGTGTCGAACGTGTCGTTCTCGTTCCGTGGCAATGAGCCGGTGCGTCGGGCCATTCATTCGGTGTTCCTCTATCACGCCATTAAGGCGGGTATGGATATGGGGATCGTCAATGCCGGTGATCTGCCGGTCTATGATGATATTGATCCTGAACTGCGTCAGGCGGTTGAGGATGTGATCCTTAACCGGCCTCAGCGGCACAACGTAAGTAATACCGAGTGGCTGGTTGATCTGGCGCCCAAGTTCAAGGGCGAAAAAGGTCAGGCGCAGGTCGTCAATCTGGTGTGGCGTGAAGGCACAGTCGAGGAACGCCTTAAGCACGCTCTGGTCAGCGGTATTACCGAATTTATCGAAGCCGATACCGAAGAAGCGCGTCAGGCTGCCGAGCGGCCCTTGCACGTCATTGAAGGTCCGCTGATGGCGGGCATGAATGTGGTGGGCGATCTGTTTGGCGCGGGCAAAATGTTC
>JASGFL010000097.1:0-9493 GCA_047605545.1 Asticcacaulis sp.
TAAACCTCGTTGTCAGAAGGAGCGGCGTATATAACCGCTTATTTTTTCGTGTCAACCCTTTATTTTAAAAAAGTTTTTATTGAAAAAACTTAGAAAAATAAAAAGCAGACCACCGAACCAAAATCATTCAATCTTGTCTCGGTGTGGAGCGGCGTAAGTAATGATACCGAGCCACCCTGTCAACCCCAATCTTAAGAAAAGTTTAAGATCGACCCCCTTCGCAAAAACTAGACAAGTCATTGTTTTATTTCCAGTTTGCACTGAAGAAACCTTAACTTGCCGCCGTATCAACGTCGGGAGGCGCTAACTACATAGCCGACAAACCAGAGTCAACCGCATTAGTCGCTTTTTTGAGGCTTACCCACAGAGGTGCGGTTATTCCCCCTACTTATCCTCAGACTGAGCCTTTAATTGGGCAATTTTAGCCAGAACCCGGCCCCTGCCCTTAGTCAAAGCCGTGACAACGCCACGCCATGTGCGCACTTCCTGTTCGGTCATCTGTGCGCGATTTAGCGTGACACGCAGATTGCGCTGCATGGATTCTTTCTTTTCCGGCGGAAAGAAGAAGCCGGCTTTTTCCAGTTCATCCTCAAGATGCTCATATAGACCGTGCAGTTTCTGCAAGTCCGCAGGCCCATCAAGATTCTTGGAAAATGCAGCCTTTGGTGCGTCCATGACCTTAAGGCGCCACTCATACAGAACGATATTCACCGCCTGAGACAAATTAAGCGACTGGAAATAGGGATCGACGGGAATCGTCACGATGCCATGACAAAGTGCAATGTCATTGGTTTCAAGACCCGCGCGCTCTGCACCGAACAGAAGCCCTGTCTTTATGCCCTGCCCCGCCTGATCATAGGTCTGATCTGCGGTCTGTCGCGGCGTAAGTACCGGCAACTGGGTTTCACGCGGTCGGGCCGTAGTGGCATATACCGCATTCAGATCCGCAATCGCCTCAGCCACCGTGTCATATATAGTGGCATTATCAAGCGGCCAGTGCGCGCCGGACGCATTGGCCCAGGCCCGCTCCTGCGGCCAGCCATCGCGCGGATTGACAATGCGCAGGTCGGTTAAACCAAAATTGCCCATAACGCGGGCCACTGCGCCAATGTTCTCAGCCATTTGCGGCCGATCAAGAATGACACAAGGTAAGGTGAGATCAGGCCGGTCAACCGGCGGCGCGGGACGATTTTCTTTCATGAGCGCTTATATATATAAGCGCTGCTTCACATCAACTGTGGCTTTTTCCTCAGGCCCATCACCGGGCAGGCAAAGCTTGACGAAAATAATGACAAACAAACACCACCGCAGATGATTCCAGCTTACGGCGATGCTTTCGGTGACACTCATCAGGCTGTAGATCGTTATAAACGGCAGGGCCAGATATCCGCCATCACCCCGCCAGGTACGGTAAAGCGCCAAAAACCAGAAGCCGGCAAACAACAAAGACCATACGATCAGCCCCATATTACCCAGAGCCAGCCATACCTCATACCAGCATGAGTGGGCGTGATAGGCGCGGAAACCGGCAACATCGGCGATTCGTTCCAGAGGCGTCCATTCCCCCTCCAGCGTCCAGACCGCCCCATAGCCATACCCGATCCAAGGTCGCGTCTGCATGACATAGTCTATGCCTGCCCAGATATGCGTGCGTCCGGTCAGGCTGGCGTCCTTTCCCAGAAGCGCGAATACCTCATCAGGCATCATAATCATGATACTGCCCCCGACGATAAGTCCGCTCACCGCCATCCAGACCAGCATAATGCCGATAATTGGCCCCTTGCGCGCCAACCAGATGAAACCTAGCGCTCCCATACCAAGGAACAAGGTCACCAATGAGGTTTTCGAAGTGGACATCAGCACCAGGAAAACCGATACCGCCGCTGCGCCGAACCAGAACATTTTCCGCTTGGGCACATGCAACCCTGCCGCCATGCAGATAACAAAGGCGCAACTCATGACCGCGCCGAGATTGTTCTTTTCCGAAAACACGCCTCGCCATGCACCGACGAACAGCGAAGTCATGCGCCCCTTATCTGGCAATGCCAGCGCCATGAATAATGATCCAACAATCAGAATCAGGTGCGCAATGGCTATGACTTCGATCAGGCGCGACCATGAAAACCGCGCAGCTATGGCATAACCGGCCAGCATCGTCATCGCCAAAGCCACCGACCGGCGGATGGTTGTCGACGGATCAATCGACCAGAGAGCGGATAAAAAACACATGATGATCAAAATGATCATCAGGGGCGTACGGATCACTGCCGATAACACGCGGCGGTAACAAAAGACGATCAGCACAAAGGCGCAGAGATATATGGGGTAATAGATATTGCGAATGATCGCCCCGGCCATGGGTGACTGTTCGGTAGAATACCCGAACATGGGCGATACCCATCCTTGCGAAAAGATCAGCATGATGAGTACGGCCAGCCCTAAAGACAGCCACTGCCCGTCCCAATCCTGCCGGAAATCGCGGACAAACCGCCCGATCATGATCAGAGCGCCTTACGCATGGGTCTTCTCAAAGGCGCGCCCGAAGACCGTGAACGGTTATAAACCAGCCCAAGTACGCGCCCGCCGGCCTGCTCCAGCGCCTCTTTCAGGACAACACGCGAATTGATATCGCCCTGCCCTTCGGACACAACAATAACAATCCCATCGACCTGAGGCGCAAGCTGAACCGCATGATCCGCCCTGTCAAAGGCCGCCACATCGATAATAATGGTTTGCGCATGCTGACGAAGCGCTTGCCAGTAAGGCGTTTCCGCCACCAGTTTTATACGCTGCCCCTGCTCAAGCTTATCGTCCCGCAAACGCGTTACCCATAAACGCTTATCTAAAAAAGGGCGCGCAATCAGAAACGCATCTTCTGACTGGCCTGCCGCATCTCTGGATTTGGGTGTCAGTGTGAAAAAAAGACTTCCGTCAGGCGTTGCCCGCGACACCGGCCCCGGAGGCCCGAAACGATCGCCTTCGCTGAGGACGGTGTCCAGTTGCCCCTGTCGGCGCACATCGGCATCAACCAGCCATACCGGACGCTTGCTGAATGCCGCTTCGCAACGCGCATATTCGCGCGCCACGTTTGAAACCCCTTCGCCATCATAGGCGGAGACAAACATCAGCACCCGCCCTTGCGCCCCCTGAGGTCGCCCAAGCGCAGACATCAGGTCTGCCATTTCCTTCGTCAGATCAACCATTACCGGCCCCTATTTGGCTCTGGCCTGAGCCAGCAACGGTAAATCCAAAGTCTGCGAAGCCATTTCAGCATCCACAAACCCCTTACGCAGGAACACGCGCAGCAATCCGGCACAAAGCGCCGTAAATCCGGCAAACAGGAAAGACAGAATGGCGATCGGCTTACGCAATGACTTGGGCTTGTCGGGCGGACGGGCACGGTTGACGACACGCACCGTATCGCTGGCACCTTCGGCGATCTGTTGCGAAGCTTCACTTTCCTGAATACGGGCCGTGAAGGTAGACAGGTTCGATTGCAAAGCCGTGCGCTCGGTATTGAGGCTGTTGAACTCAGCCTCCATGCCCACAAGCCCGTGCATCTTATGCGTAACCTGCTCTGCCTGAGCTTGTATCTGGGCTTTGCGTCCACTTAAGGCCGCGATCTCGGATTCAAGCTGAAGCTTTTCGGTGAAAAGCTGCTGATGCGCCGGATTAACACCAATACGATGCTCTTTTTCACCAATGGCTGTCCCTGAGGCCATCATGGTTTCAAGTTCGCGGATCTGGTCATCAAGCGCCCGAACCGGAGCGGACTCCGGCGTATAACGGGCCAGCAATTCCTGCCGCTGCTGACGCAGGTTCAGCAACCGCGTCGGTACACTCAGGTCAAGATTACGCTCAACACTCATCTCAGGAGCCAGTTGACCCAAACGCCGGTTGACCGCCCCTAACCGCGCAGAAGCCTGCGCCAGTTGCGCATCGATCTGATACATTTCCGTCGTCAGAGAGCTGTAGAGATTGGCGTAGGTCTGCTTTGCCGCCTGAAAATCCCCTACATCATTACGCAGAAGGAAGTCTTCGTAAGCCTTGTCCGCTTCACGCAGACGACGGTCAAACGCATCTTTCTGCTGCTGTAGCAACGGAGCCGTCGTATCGGAAAACACTTCAAGGCGGTATTTCTGATAGATATCAATCAGCGTATTGAGAATAAGCGCCGCCGATTGCGGATTTTCATGCTTATAGGTCAGGCGCACAATGTTGTTCTGAGGCGCGGTCTGGCTGCTGAAGCCACCGCGCAGTTCCTTAAGTGCCGCGGTCAGGGCCGCTTCCTTATCGGCGTCGTTTCTGGGCACCCAGTTCGCCGCATAGTCGTTCGGCAAGATGACGTGGTAGCCTAATTTTTCAATGACGCGGTATTTCAGTTCGGTCGAATTAAGGATTTCGACTTCGGACTGCACGACTTCGTCAATGGTTGCGATGGCCCCTCTGGCGGCATCACCAGCCAAAGGCACGTAAACATAGTCCTGCCCCAACTGCATCAGAAGACTGGCGCCGGCCGTATAGGTCTTGCCCATCGACAAAGCCACTGCCAGCCCGATCCCGAAAATCGCAGCAAATACAAGCAACATCAGCCAGAATTCACGCAGCAACAAACGCAGTATGCCCCCAAGGCCATACTGCACCCGCACCGTCTGCTTTTGTGAAACTGCGCTCATACGCACCGTATAGTAATTAACTCAAACCATTTTGCAGGGATTCGTCATTGGCTGACCAGCTATATTCGCCAGCACTCACAGCCGATTAACCTTAATATGCGTGTGCAATTTGGACGCGGGGCGTTAACTTTCGCTTACCATTTATGAATCAAGGTTAATTTATCCACTTTTTTGATTCCGGTCCCGATAGGCAGCCGGAGGGATTACAGGTAACCTGATCTTATGCGGATTTCCCGGCGACACTTACTGGTGACACTTAGCGGCGCAAGCCTTGGCCTGACCGTCGGATGCACATCTGCGCGCGGCTCATCTTCATCGGGCCGCTCGGCAAACGCTCCAATGACCGCGCCTGTGATCAACTTCTCGCAATGGCGGGACGAAGATCCATTCTATCTGTTTTTTCCAAATGACCGGCTTGAGGTTCAGGTTCCATCGGCACCGGAGCTTAATCGCCCGGTTATTGTCGGTCAGGACGGCCGAATAAGCCTGCCACTGATTGGACAGGTCATGGCCGCTTACAAAAGCGTGCCTGAACTTACAACTGAAATTACAGAACTTTATCGCCCTCACCTGCGCCATCCTGAGGCACAGATATTTCCGGCGGAGACCTCTAATACGCGCATCCTCGTCGGTGGCGAAGTGCGCAATCCGGGCTGGGTCGAAGCACCGGGAGATTTTGACGCCCTGTCGGCCGCACTCGCGGCGGGCGGATTTACAACCAGCGCCAACGCCAAAGAGGTCGTCCTCATTCGCCGTAGCCGCGACGGGCAAATCATGCGGCGTTTTCTCGATCTCGAAAGTCAGCTCAAAGGACGTGGCGGGCCAATGATAGCCTTACGACGCTACGACATCCTTTATGTGCCGCGCTCCAATATTGCCAATGTGGCACTTTGGGTTGATCAGCACATCAATAGCGTGATCCCAAGCGGCATCATGAACTACCTGACCTATCGGGTATTTTAGACCCGACTGAACTCAGGCTGCAAAGCCGACACGTCCCTGATCGATCCACTGACGCGCCGCACGCTGTGCTTCGGCCACATCTTCGCGTTCCATTTCACGCGCCAGTTCGCGGCGGCAGGTGCTCGCCTCGACCGATCCGCGCATGGCCGCCAGATTGAACATCATGTGCGCCGAGATCAGGTCTACCGGCGCGCCGTTCTGGCCCGTCGAGTACATGACACCAAGCTTCATCAGATCGTCAGCACCCATTTCAGGGGTCGGCAGAGGCAGGAAGGTTTCATTCATCAACATGTCTGTCACCGCGCATTTTACGCGGCCCTCGTTTGTTTCGATACCTTATCTCAACACCGGCCAGTGAAATTAAAGTTAACGGCGAAATTTACGATGAATTTTTTATGTAAAAATTGAATTAACATTAACAATTACATTAACCATTTTCGCAATAAGAATTTAAATTGCGTTAAATTCAAAACAACAACAATTTAAATATAATTACCAATACGAACTATACTTAAACCAGTCAGAAATACACTTATTAATAATTCAAATAATTACAATAAAAATTCAAAAACCACATGACGCTTTACACAACAACAAATAGCGTTAAATTTGCAAAACACTCCCGTTTCCGGCCTTAATTCCTGACACTTTCATTCAGCTTCAGTTCAGACACATCCGGACATAATCCACTCAATCGGAAAAATTTCCGTTCCCAGCCCTGTAAAATCGCCTTCCGGCAAATCACAGGGCATACATGCGAGGCAAAAATGACATTGCGCCCTGTTTCCGCCACAGCACTGGTCCTGATCATGGGACTTGGTTTGGTGGCGAATTCCGTGCAGGCGGGCAATCTTCAGCTCGCCGAACGGGCCGTTCGCGAGCGTAGCGAACGCCAACAAACTGCCCGTCAGCAACCCCAGCAACGGCCACAACAAACCCGGCCACAGACTCAGGAACGGCCACAGGGGCAACGCCCCCAAGGTCAAAGCCGTCCAAATACGGACCGTCCCAGCACGAGCCGTCCGGATTCCACCCGTCCGGTTTCAAGTCGCCCAGATTCAAGCCGTCCATCAGCAGGACGTCCGGACTCAGGTCGCCCTAATACGGATCGTTCGCCTTCTGCGCGTCCTGAAAACCGGCCGACTCAGGGGCAACGTCCTGACCGCGGCGATAATAACCAGTGGCAAAATCGCCCTTCGCAGGGTGATCGCAATAATAACTGGCAAAACAACCGCCCCAACACTCGTCCGGACACAAGGCCCGACAACCGGCCTGGTGATCGCGGCAACAATAGCTGGAATAACGATCGTCGTGACAATGATCGTCGTGACGATAACCGTTGGGACAACAACCGCCCCAATAACCGTCCCGACTATCGACCGAACACCCGCCCGTCACAGGGCTATAACTTCAACCGCTCGGATCGGGATCACTGGCATTCGCGGCACAACTATAACTACCGCAACCATAGCGACTTCCGCTCCTATTCAGGCATTCGGATAGGCTTCTATTTTGCGCCACGTTACGGCTATTACCGCGTACCGACCGAGTATTACGGATACCGTTATGATTACGGGGATTATCTGCCTCGCTACTTCTATAGCTACCGCGTGTTTGATCCCTATTTCTACAATCTGCCTTCGCGGCCCTTTGGCACAGAATACTATTTTGTCGGAAACGACATTGTTCTGGTTCAGACGGCAACCGGCCTGATCATAGATATCTTCTACGACGTATTCTGAAACAACAACGCCCCGAAGTTCACTTCGGGGCGTTTCTGTATCGACTATTTCAGGCGATGCCCTCAAGGGCCTGTGTCAGATCGGCAATCAGATCTTCCGGATCCTCAAGCCCGACATAGAGCCGCACATAGGCACCCTCAAGCGGCGCATGATCTTCGGGGGTAATCTTGTTACGGCTCAGGAACTGCGGCTCACAGTTGATTGCCAGACTTTCGTAGCCGCCCCAGCTGAACCCAAGCCCAAACAGCTTAAGCTTCTCAAGGAACGCCTGAGATGTCTTTTGCCCATCGCCTTTGAGCACCACAAGGAACAAGCCGTTCGCACCCGTAAAGTCACGGGCAAATTGCACATGCCCCGGATGGCTTTCAAGACCCGGATGAATGACCTTAAGCACTTCGGGACGGCTTTCGAGCCAGCGCGCGACCTTAAGCCCGCTCTGTCCCGACTGCTTTAGTCTCAGGTGCAACGTACGCAGCCCCCGGATCGCCAGATAGGACTCATCCGCAGAGGTAAAGAAGCCCCATGCCTTTATGGCCTCATACAACAGCTTACCCAGTTCCGGATCGCTAACGCTGACCGATCCGATCAGCACATCCGAATGGCCGCCGACATATTTGGTCAGGGCCTGCATGGAGAAATCCACCCCATGCGTCAAAGGTTTGAACAATACCCCCGCGCCATAGGTATTGTCACAGAGCGTTAATATGCCCCGCGCCTTGGCCGCCGCCGCAATGGCCGGAACATTCTGAATATCAAAGGTCAGAGACCCCGGACTTTCGAGATAGATCAGGCGCGTATTTTCATTCGCCAGCGCCAGCACCTCGTCGGCACTGTACGAAGCCGGATACCAAGTCACCTCAACCCCGAACCGCTTGAGCTGGGTATTCATGAACCGTCGCACAGGCGCATAGGCTGAATTAACCGCCAGCACATGGTCGCCCGCCTTAAGCACCGCAAAGATCGGCAGGGTCAAGGCCGCCAAACCGCTGGGGAAGATAAAGGCCTCGTGCGCCCCCTCAAGATCGGCGATCAGACGACACAGCTCTGCCTGCGTCCCCAGACCATCCGTGCCATAGGTCGGCTTTATGTCATCATCATAAAGCGTGTCCGCGCTTTCGAACAAAACGGTAGAGCCGCGCTCGACCGGCACATTCACGGCACGGCGGCTACGTGGTTTATTGAGGGTCGCACTGGTCAGACGGGTGGTTTCACGCATGATATCAGGTATAATCTGTCAAAAGACATAAAAGAGGAACAACAAAAGGATACTCCTTTTTCAACCTGCAATTCCTGCCTTTGGCAAGCGCTTTGTCTTACCTGTTTAATTTAGCCATACTAATGGTAAGGGCTAAAAATCGTCGCATGACCGTTGGCTTGCAATTGGCTTATGAGGTAAACTGAGACAATGCGCCGGATGTAAATTCCTACTTATTTACGGCTAAATCAACATATACCGAGGCTTACTCCGTTCATGACGAAACAGATTTCCCGCCGCTGGATTTTAACCGGAGCCACTGCCCTCGGCGCAACGGCCCTGATCGCGCCTCTGACCGGATGCAGCCAAACGGGCGACAGCACTAATCTGCTGAACGTCTCATATGACCCGACCCGTGAATTTTACGTCGCCTATAATCAATTGTTCGCCGCCGATCAGGCCGAAGCCATTACCGTGAACCAAAGCCACGGCGGTTCGGGCAAGCAGGCCACCGCCGTCATCGAAGGCCTTGCGGCCGATATTGTGTCTCTGGCTCTGGCGCATGATATTGATTCTATTGCCGAGCGCGGCCTTATCGCTACGGATTGGGCGACACGTCTGCCCTATAACTCAACGCCATATCACTCGGTCATTGCCTTTCTGGTGCGTAAAGGCAACCCAAAGAACATCCGTGACTGGGGCGATCTGGTAAAGCCCGGCATAGCCGTCATTACCCCAAACCCCAAGACTTCGGGTGGCGCACGCTGGAACTATCTGGCGGCCTACGGCTACGCCCTTAAGGCTAATAATGGCGACGAAGCCAAGGCAATGGCCTATCTCGAAGCGCTTTTCCGTAACGTGCCCGTTCTGCATACCGGCTCGCGCGGTGCCACCACCACCTACGTTCACCGCGGACA
>JASGFL010000098.1:0-9296 GCA_047605545.1 Asticcacaulis sp.
AACATGGCCTTAAAATGCGTTTAGCTCTTTTTCAACCGGATATTCCACAAAATCTCGGCAGCGCCATAAGATTATCGGCCTGTCTGGGGGTGTTTCTTGACATAATTGAGCCTTGTGGCTTCCCGCTTGACGACAAAGCGATAAAAAGAGCGGCCATGGATTACGGCACCTGCGCCAAAGTGTCGCGGCACGCCTCTTTTGACGCTTTTTGCGCATTTCGCCGTTCGCTGGGGGATGACGGGCGGGTCATACTGTTCACCACCAAGGCCGCGCAACCCTATACGGATTTCGTTTTCCGCCCTTCGGACATCCTTTTGATGGGCCGTGAAAGCGCCGGTGTGCCTGACGAGGTCCATGCCTATGCCGACGCCAGACTCTATGTGCCCATGCAGTCTGGCGCACGATCGATCAATGTCATCAACACCGCGGCCATGGCTCTGGGCGAAGGCCTGCGTCAAACAGGCGGCTTTGCAGCCCCCCTCTAAACCGCTATAGGCCGCCTATGACCGATCTGACCCAACTTGAACTCCGCCGCGAACAGGCCGCCACATGGTTCCGCAGCCTTCGTGATTCGATCTGCGCCGCTTTCGAGGCCCTCGAAGACAGCGCGCCGTCCGCCCTTTATGGCGACAATGCCGGCCGTTTCACGCGCACCCCGTGGACGCGCGAAGCCGGTGGCGGCGGTGAAATGTCGATGATGACGGGCCGGTTGTTTGAAAAGGTCGGCGTGCATATCTCGACCGTGCACGGCACCTTCAGTCCCGAATTTGCCAAGACTATACCCGGTGCTGCCGAAGACCCACGTTTCTTCGCCACCGGCATCAGCCTGATCGCCCACATGACCAATCCGCATGTGCCAGCGGTACATATGAATACGCGCTTCATCACCACGACCCGGAGTTGGTTCGGTGGCGGTGCAGACCTGACCCCGCTTCTGGCGCAGGATCGCTCTCAGGACGCCCCTCAGGCGCAAGCCTTTCATGCGGCCTTCAAAGGTACCTGCGACCGCTTTGATCCGACCTATTACGACAGGTTCAAAAAGTGGTGCGATGAATATTTCTACCTGCCCCACCGCAATGAACCGCGTGGCATAGGCGGCATTTTCTATGACCACCTCAGTTCAGGCGATCATCAGGCGGATTTTGATTTCACCAGGGCCGTCGGGGAAACCTTCCTTGATATCTATCCACGCCTTGTCACCGAGAAATTGCACACGCCGTGGAGCGAGGACGAACGCGATCAGCAATTGATCCAGCGTGGCCGCTATGTAGAATTTAACCTGCTGCATGACCGTGGCACCCTGTTCGGTTTGAAAACAGGCGGTAATATCGACTCTATTATGTCTTCCATGCCCCCCGTAGTGAAATGGCCCTGATCTGATGATCGTCCGACCGCGCCCCAATCTTCTGCACCTGTTCATAGTCAGACGCGGTTCCATTCTTATCCGCATCTGGCCGCAGATACTGGTGGTCGGCGTGATCTCCCTGCTTGTGGTCATCAGCCATGAATTCTGGCCGCGTTATCTGCCGGGCTTCAGCAGTGCGCCCTTCGCACTTATGGGCATTGCGCTTTCGGTCTTTATGAGCTTCCGCAACGGGGCCTGTTACGACCGCTGGTGGGAAGGCCGCAAACAATGGGGCGAACTGATATCGCTGACTCGTAACCTTGCCCGTCAGACCCTGATCCTGTCAGAATCCGAGCGCCGTTACCTGCTCAATCTGACCATTGCCTTTACCCACAGCCTTGTTCAGCACCTGCGGCCACAGTCCGACACACAGGCACAGGTTCGCCGCTTCACCACCGAGGCCGATGCCGGACAGATTACCCAAAGCCTCAATGCCCCTAACATGGCCCTAAGCCTGATCAGCCGCAAACTGGCGCACCTGCACAGGTCTGGCGAACTGGCCGATATTCCGTTTCAGTTACTCGATAAGACCGTCGGGGCCATGGGGCTGGTTCAGGCCGCGTGCGAGCGTATCCGTTCAACGCCCGTGCCCTTTGCCTACAGCCTGCTTCTGCACCGGACAGCCTATCTGTTCTGCTTCCTGATGCCCTTTGCCTTCGCCGATTCTCTTGGCTGGCTCACGCCTCTTGCGGCCATGATCATCGCCTATACCTTTTTTGGGCTGGATGCGCTGGGCGACGAACTCGAAGAGCCTTTTGGCCTTGAGGAAAATGACCTGCCCCTGTCCACCATGGCGGCCATAATGGAGCAGAACCTGCGCGAAGCCATGGGCGAGACAGATCTGCCGCCTATCCCCCTGCCAGATAATTATCAGCTCACTTAAGGCTTAGGCGGCGCAGGCAGTTTTGTTGCACCTTCAGGCAACGGGCGCGGGCGTGCACTCTCCCAGTTCTCAGGCATAATCTCCTGACAACGGTTTTCCTTATTGTGAATAGGGTCACGCCCCCCTGTCTGCGCACATTTAAACTGCGCCGAGGTCAGACAGGTGCCTCGCCCGTAAACGTCCGGGCCATAGACCATGCCCATTGCGTGACAATAGTCAGGTGACACCACAGGCTGCGCGCCTGAAGGTGTGGTTTCACACGCCCCAAGCCCTATGCCCGATCCAAACAGAAGCATTACCCCCGTCAGAACACGCACCGTCCTCATTGCTCCCCCCTCACAACCTGACCTAGCCCAGAAACCGCGAAATCGCCGTCAGCATGGTGTCGCGTGTAGAATGTTGCGCAAGGCTGTCGACCGCCTTGTCAATCAAGTCATTGCCAATACGCGCCCGCCGCCCTTCCCAAAGGTCTCTGGCATAATCAGCCGAAAACTCAGGATGGCACTGGAAGGAAATGGCTTTCCGGTCGGTATAGTTCAGGGCGGCATTCGGCGTGAAGGCACACGAAGCCAGCACTTCGGCGGCTTCGGGCTTTTGCACCACCTGATCCTGATGCGATACGGCCACGCGCATCAGCGCCTCATCAGAGCCGCTCAAGCGACGCCAGGTGTTCGCATCCTGCACCTGATATTCATGCAGACCAACGCCCCAGCCCTTATCGGATTTCTCCACATGCCCGCCCCAGGCCTGCGCCATGACCTGATGGCCAAAGCAGATACCGGCCACTGGCACCGAAGGATCAAGCGCCTTAAGCCAGTCAATCAGGGCCTTGATCCACGGCGCGTCCTCATAGACCCCCGCCGGAGAGCCGGTAATCACCACTCCATCAAGCGCATCACCTGCGGGCGGTAATTCCCCCTCAAGCGTCCTGAACACACGAAAATTACGCCCCGGTGCCGCCAGTCCCTTAATGAACATATCCGCATAGCTGCCATGAACCTCATCAAGGTGATCAGGTGGCACGCCGGTTTCAAGAATGGCTACATAAGACATAGGGGTAGGCTCTCAATTATTCCGTGTCTCTATGTTTGTCCGTTTTCGGATATCGTCAACGGCTTCTGTGATCACATTTTGCGAAAAACCGTTATCAAGCCACTTGGCCTCGATGTGTTTCAAGGCCTGCCCCAGTTCCGGCCCCGCCTTAAGCCCTGCGGCCATCAGATCAGCCGCCCGTAACGGAAACACCGGCACCGCTAAGGCCCCAAGCCGATCCAGAGCATCTGAAGTCTGTTCCGGCGTCAGCCCGTCTCGCGCCGCCCGCAGGATCAGGACATCACGCACTGTATCAGGCCCCAGCACATAAAGCGCCCTCACCCAATCAGATTCATCACAAACATATTTAAAATCAATATGCTCAAACACAGTTTTCAGGCGAAGCCTTAAGCGCCCCGAAATCTTCAGTCGTTCGGAAAATGTCGCCAAAGCCGCCTCATCCGCGCCTTCGGGATACAAAAGCCCCGCCAGCCTCAACTCAGGATCACGCGTCAGCGCACATACCGGCACAAGCAGATGGCCGCTTAAGGCCATGCCGCCAAAAGCCAGCGCCATTACCCCGTCAGAAATCATTTCCTGACACACCGCCACCGGATCCGTAAGCCCCAGCAACCGCAGAACTTCCTGCGCGATCCGCTCTCCCGACAGATGCGCAATCCCGTCTTTAAGCGCCACACAGGCCGCTAAGGATTCCGCGTCAAACCCGTCAGAATATCCGGCACTGAAACGGAAAAAACGCAATATTCTCAGATAGTCTTCGCGGATTCTTGTCTCGGCGTCTCCGATGAAACGCACGCGTCCGTCCTCAGCATCACTAAGGCCCTGTCCCGTCGGATCATAGACCTGACCGCGAATATCCGCATAAAGCGCGTTCAGATAAAAATCACGCCGCTGCGCATCCTTGCGCCAGTCATCCGTGAAACTGACAACCGCACGACGCCCATCGGTTTCCACATCTTCACGCAGTGAGGTGATCTCGTAAGGTGTATCATCGACAACCGCGGTTATGGTGCCATGCGCCTTGCCCGTAGGTATGTGCCGGATACCGGCGGCATCCAGAGCCGCTTCGGTGTCATCGGGCTTAAGCTGAGTACTGAGGTCGATATCTCCGGCCACGCGCCCCATGAGCACATCGCGCACACAGCCACCAACAAACCGCACGCAGCCTTCACCGCCGCGCGCCTCAAGGGCCGCGAACACCTGCCTTATCGCAGGTGTCGTCATAGAGTCAGGTAAATCAATCTGTTTCACACGCGAAATCTAGGCATGTTCGATCGGAATATCAAACCCCTGCCCCTCAAGGGTCAGATGAACCACCTGTCCCGCGCCGTCCATCTCAGCCGTTTCAAACAGACGATAGGCCTCCGAACGTGTGAAGCGCGCCCACAAATCGCCCTTGACCCTAAGGCGCGGCAACCATTCCTCAGCCACAATATCGATGCACAGAGGATGCTCATCACCAATGGTCAAACGTGTTCCCTGATCGGTGATGAACGTCAGCCCGTCTCGATCGACAATACGAAACGGCAGGTCTTCTACCGTAATGCGCAATTTCTCGACCGGCGTGACCAGATAATAGTCACCGTCCTCATAGCGCAAAAGTATTGAAAAAAGCCGCACCAGTTCCGGACGTACTATCGGCCGCCCGTCGTGCCACCACACGCCGTCACGGGCAATGACCAGATTCATCTCTCCGCACAGTGCCGGCTTCCAGCTTTCAACCGGATAGGTCTTATCGGGGAAACGCGCGGCCTCTGCCCACAGAGCCGTCATGTCTGCCCCTTTGCTCGTCACCGCCGAACCGTACCCGTCAGCGACTTACCCTGATAGGCCGGATTGTAGCAGATCATCACCCGACGGTAATCGACCGGCCCAGGCAGGCTTAAGGCCTCGGCCACGGCAAAGCCGAACTTTTCAAAATAGGCCGGTGTCCCCACCAGCAACACCGCCACAAGCCCCTTATCAAAGGCCGCCGCCAGCGCCGCTTCAACCAGCACACGCCCGATGCCCTTTGACTGGCACTCAGGGTCAACCGCGATAGGCCCCAGAAAAGCCACCTCGGTCTGCGTCTCTAACACCGGATTATGGATGAAGACCGGCCACAAACGCACCGAAGCCACAAGCTGACCTTCACCGCCTTTTTCAGGCAGATGCCGCGCGACAAAACTCAGATCCGCATAGGGCAGACTGTTTTCTCTCAGACGCTCGGCCGTCTTGGTATAGCGCCCCGGCCCAAAGGCACGGCCAACCACGCGCTCAACCTGTGGGGCATCCGCGCGGGTCTCAGGCTCAATCAGACGCTTAAACGGTAAGGTATCCAACCTGAAACACCTGCAAAAGCACAAAAAAACGCCGATTACGCTCAAACCCCCAAGGGGTCAACAACAGAAGCCGCAAATGTGAACCGAAGCGACGTCTCAGCCCCGCTTTCCAAAGGCCGCAAATGCCGCCAGAGCCTCAGGCGAAGTCAGGCGCTGACGGAAAATCGCCCCTTCCTTCAAAATGTGCTGCCAGATCTGATCCGGATTGCGCATCAGGGCCTTTGTATGCGCCACCGCCTGAGGCGACAACTGCCCCAGTGCCTCCGCAGAGGTCTGCGCTGCGCCCATCAGTTCCTCGTCCGCCAGCACGCCATTAACCAGCCCCCAGTTCAGCGCCGTCTGCGCATCAATCGCCCGACCGGATGTCAGCCAGTCAAACGCCCGCACATGCCCCAGACGCTGCTGTAACAATAGCGAAGACCCTGCCTCCGGCACCAGCCCAAGCCTTACAAACGGCAGACTTAAGCGCGCCCCCTGCCCCAGCCATACCTGATCGCAGTGTAGCAACAGGGTCGTGCCAATGCCGACGGCCTGCCCCTGCACCGCTGCCACCAGAGGTTTTGGGAAGAAGGTCAGGTTTTTGAGAAACCGAAACACCGGCTGTTCTTCGGGCGGCCCCTTATGAGCGGCCATGGCTGGAAAATCGGCCATATCATTACCGGCGCAGAAATCCGGCCCTTCGCCACTGATCAGCACCACATGCACATCCGTGTCTTCGGTCGCCCGCAACAGGTGCGCACTCAGGGCATCATACAATCCCATATTCAGTGCATTTTTCTTGGTCGCACGGTCAAGCCTGAGATGCAGAACGCCGTTCCGCAAATCAACAGAAATATTGTCAGACATTAGAGCCTCCTCAGACCTTATTTGTCATACAGTTATTGCGCCCGCGCGCCTATTTTACCTTAAATAAGACAAGACCTTATTTTTTCCTTATTTCGGGTGAGTCATTGCCTTGCCGTGGTCACATCTTAAAGTTAAACCATGCACAGTTTATACCGGCCCATTACCGGTCCCCATGTTAGACATGTATGCATTTCAGGGAAGCCCCTTCTATGATCAACCTTAGTTTACCGGACCGGTTCACACGCGGACTGAAACCTCTGGCCCTTACCTTGCTGATGGTCGCAGGCTCCGGCCTGACCGCCGTCAACGCCCAGCAGGCTCAGCCGAACGACAAAAACCGTGAACGTGGCCAAAAAGAAGCGCCTGCGCTTATTGCCGCCACCGGTGCAACCTGTGATGTGTCCGATACGTTTTTCGTAGGCGAGTCAAAGGGTAAAAATGCCGAAGGCAAGAACACCAAAACGTTGGTGTACGAAGTCGCCTGTAACGGCGGCCCCGGCTATATCCTGAGCCAGTCAGAATCCATCAGCGAAGCCCTGACGTGTACGCAGGCTCACGGTCAGAATGCCGCGGATCCTTCGCGTATCAAATGCGTCCTTCCGGGTAACCAGCCGCACCACGCCTGGCTGAACACCCTGATCCAGACCAAAACACCTGACTGTACGGTTGCTGACGCCCGCTGGCTCGGCAGCGTGCCGGATCAGAAATTCGACCGCTATGAATATAGCTGCACCGATAAGGCCGGTGCCATTGTTGACGTACCTCAGGCCGGCTCAAGCTATCCCCTGACCCTGACCGCCTGCCTTCTGACCGTAGGAACCAGCTCCGCCTGTACCCTTAACAGCGCCGAACAGGTTGCCCTCAGCCTCAGCGCTCAGGCAAAGCAGGCTTCAGCGACCTGTCAGGTCAATAATGCCCGCTGGCTTGGCCGCATTGCCGCAGACAACACCGACTATTATGAAATCGGCTGCGCCAATGAACCGGGCTTCCTTGTTGCCACTGACATGACCGGCGCCTTCAAAAGCACCGTTGGCTGTGACCGCGCCGGTACGCTTGGCCCGTGTCAGTACACCGACTCGGCCGCCCTTGAGCAGGTCGCAAAGGACGGCTTCACCGCAACCCTGAAAGCGGCTGGCCAGACCTGCACCGTCACTGACTTCAATGTCTATGGTACGCAGACCAACACAAACCGCGACCTGATCGAGTTTAAATGTGCCGAACAAACCTACGGCCTGATGGGCTTCATTCCTAATCAGGGCAGCACGTCTCAGGCCGATGTATTCGACTGCTACACTGCTGCAGGCCGTAACCGCGCCTGTGAATACGTAGCCGCAGACGTTCTGGTCAAGAATATCGACGCTCTGACCAAGGCTGAAAACAAGGATTGTGACGTTCAGGAAGTTCGTTACGCCGGTATCGCCGATGAAGGTGCTGTGATCGTGGAAATAGCCTGCACCAACAAGCGCGGCTACATTGCCGACCTGCTGAAATCACGCAAAGCCTTTGGCGCGATTGTCTCCTGTAACATCGCTAAGAGCCGTGGTTACGAAACCTGCTCGATCCCCGGTAACGGCACCTATGTGTCAGCCGTCGGTCAGGACTAACCCCTGCCACATGGCAACAAAAAAGCCTGCGAGGTTATCCTTGCAGGCTTTTTTTTTAGTTCGTATTCCTAACCGTTTACAGGGTTTCCTGGAAACGACACGCCTCCCCCTGCGACGGCAGCACGATCTCATCATCACGCATCACCACCTTGCCGCGCACGATGGTCGCCTTGGGCCAGCCATGCGCCTCAAAGCCGTCAAACGGCGTCCAGCCACAACGCGAACGCTGCTGCGCATGGGTAATGACCCGCTTTTCCTTAAGATCGACCAGCGTGATATCCGCGTCATAGCCTTCGGCCATGCGCCCCTTGCCCGCCACGCCGAACACGCGCTGCGCCCCTGCGGACGTCAGATCCACCAGACGCTCAAGCGACATACGACCCGCCGCAACATGGGTCAGCATAACCGGCAACAGGGTCTGCACACCGGGCATACCCGAAGGCGACGCCGGATAAGGTTTGGACTTTTCTTCGATCGTATGCGGCGCATGATCAGAACCCAGCACATCGGCGATACCGCCATTGATACCGTGCCACAGACCATCAACATGGTACTGATCACGGATCGGCGGGTTCATCTGCGCATAGCCCTTCAGGCGCTGATAGGCCTCAGGCGCCACAAGCGTCAGGTGCTGCGGCGTGATTTCCACCGTCGCAATGTCCTTGTTCTGCGCCAGAAACTCGATTTCCTCAGCCGTCGTCACGTGCAGGACGTGGATACGCTTACCCGCCTCACGCGCCAGCTTCACCAGACGGTGCGTAGACTGAATAGCCGATTGCGCATCACGCACATAATCATGGCTTGTCCAGTCGCCTTCACGCGCCAGTGCGCGACGCTCAGCCAGTCTGTATTCATCTTCGGAATGGAAGGTCGCGCGACGACGTACATTCTTAAGAACATTGAACACGCCCTCATCGTCCGCGATCAGCAATGTCCCCGTCGAAGCGCCCATAAACACCTTGACGCCGCAGCAACCGGGCAGACGCTCCAGTTCACCCAGCATGGTCACATTTTCATGCGTCCCGCCGACATAAAAGGCGTGGTCACAGTGCATGCGGTGACGCGCGCGTCTGATCTTGTCTTCAAAATTCGGTACATCCGTCGTGTTCGGATTGGTGTTGGGCATTTCAAACACTACCACAACGCCCCCCAGAACCGCGGCCTGCGATCTGGAGACCGGATCG
>JASGFL010000099.1:0-8960 GCA_047605545.1 Asticcacaulis sp.
GCCGCTGCGGCGTCGCCACTGTTGGCCGCATAAAGCATACCGGCCTGCTGATAAACCGCCAGTGCCGATCCGCAACCGATGCCGCCATCCGAATTAGAATAGTTGGCGGTCATTTTCTTGGTTTCCTGCGTATAGCGCAGACCAAGGGTCACTTCGAAGCTATCGGTGAACTTATAGCTGTTGTTGGTAAACAGCGCGATGCTTTCGGAGTTTTGCGTATAGCGATCAAGTGCCTGCTGGCCCGCTACGTAGGAGGTGCCCGGCGCACGACCGGTCAGAGCCGAAATGAAGGTCGGGGTTGCATTGGCCTGCCCCAGCATGTTGGCCGACAGAACCAGAGACAGATAGGTTTCGTACTGGCTGCCGTACACATAGGAGTCATTACGCGTCAGGTCTTCGTCGGAATAGAAGGCACCAATCAGCCAGTTCAGGCGCTCATTCCCACCCGCCAGACGCAGTTCCTGCGAGAAGGTGTCGAACTTGGCAGAGAAATCGCCATTGTCATTGCGATAAAGAATATCAGCGCCCGTATAGTCGATGTCCTGACCATTGACGTTTTTCCAGCTACGGATACCTGTCACGGAGGTCAGGGTCGAGCCACCGAACGAGTCAAGTTGCTGGTTAACCTCGACGGTCACACCACCGTCGGTGATACGCTGGGCGGTATCACGGTTGGCATAGGCCACACGTGCTTCGGGATCAGCCGTTGCGGCTATGCCCTGCCCGCCCGTCAGCAAATTGATAATGGCCCCCGTAGGCCCTGTGCGGGTCTGAACCACAGAACAGCAATGTTCCGAGCGACGTGAATAGTCGCCGATGACACGGATCTTGGTGCGCTCAGTCGGGGTAAACAGCAATTGACCGCGGATGGTGCTGAAATTCTGCGTGGCATCTTCGGTCAGGGTACGTGGCCCGATGCCGGTATTCACATCATAGAAACCGCCGCGCTCACGCTTGGCGACATAAAGCCGTGCAGCTACCTGATCTTCGACCAGCGGGCCGGTTACAGCCGCTGAGAAACCCTTTGCGTCATAGTTACCGACCGTCGCTTCCGCTTCGGCCCCGAAATAGAAGTCCGGCTCTTTGGAAATGATATTGATAACCCCTGCAGAGGTATTTTTACCAAAAAGCGTCCCCTGAGGGCCTTTGAGCACTTCGATGCGCGACAATTCGCCAAGATCGCCAAAACCCACGCCGTTACGCGGACGATAAACGCCGTCGATCACCACACCGACCGAAGATTCCATGCCGGGGTTATCACCCACCGTACCGACGCCGCGTATCCGCGCAGTCGTCAGGCTTTCGTTCTGGGTGGAAGTTACCGTAAGGCCGGGCGTCAGAACCTGCATGTCCTTAATGTCACGGACACCAGCGTCCTGAAGCAGCTTGGCCGGCAGAGTGGTCACCACAATCGGCACATCCTGCAACGATTGTTCGCGCTTTTGCGCCGTAACCGTAATGGTCGTGACTTCTCCGTCATCACTGACTTCCTGCGCCAATGCAGGCGTAAACGCTATCGCGCCGAGAACCAGACCCGATCCGGTCGCCATTAAAACTTTGTTAAGGGTCCGATGAATTTTAACTTGCCTTTTAGTGCGCATTTCCACTTCCCTTAGGTAAACATTGAAAAAACCAATAGCCCTTACAGAGATTATAAAGGGTTAAAGATCATCCGCTAAATGTTCCTTATTTATCACTTCTTTGTTTTGTAAGATTCGACAGATACCGTTACTTATGCGTGAATCTATGCCACATCATTGACCAAAGACAATTTAAATTATCTTCGCACTGCACAGCAAAACGGCTCATAAACGTCCGCCTCAGGGACACAGCCTCAGGGTGCGTAAGAATGCGTATTTAGTGAAATTCTATGAGAAAATTGACAATTACGTAAACGTAAAGTTTCTGCTGAGCCAGAACCATATCCATATTGCAATTGCACAACGCTACGATCACAGTTGCGTCATGATCCGGCAGCTATGGTATTTCGGTAACGGCGGCTGTGCGTATCGACTGAATTTAACGGATTAAACCGAATGCCCAGCCAGTTCTCTTACCAGCCCGCCCCCCTGTTAGGCCTTAGCGGCATCGATATTATCGATCCGGTTGAGGCCGCCGATTTCCCGCAGACGATCCTGAGGTACCGCAATGATCGCGCGGCGGCTTCGGTCGGGCTTGAGTGGCTGACGGATGCGGCATGGATAAATCATTTCGGGCGTTTTCAGCCTCTGCCGGAAAATCAGGCCCAGCCACTGGCCTTGCGTTATCACGGCCATCAGTTCCGGCACTATAACCCCGATCTGGGGGATGGGCGTGGCTTTCTGTTTGCGCAGCTACGTGACGACAGGGGCAGGCTGCTTGACCTCGGCACCAAGGGCTCAGGTCAGACGCCCTGGTCACGCAGCGGCGACGGAAGGCTGACGCTCAAAGGCGGCGTGCGTGAGGTGTTAGCCACGGCCCTCCTTGAGGCTTTGGGCGTTGATACCTCAAAAAGCTTCTCTCTGATCGAGACGGGTGAGTCACTTACGCGCCACGATGAGCCGTCACCTACGCGCGGGGCCGTTCTGGTGCGCCTCAGCCACAGCCATATCCGCTTTGGCACATTTGAGCGTCTGGCCTATCTGAATCAGGCCGATGAGATGAAACGCCTTATCCGCTTTGTCGCAGACAACTATTATCCGGATCTGGCGGCTTACGAAGGCCCTGAGCTGAGCGCGGCCCTGTTTGACAGGGTGGTGACGCGGACGGCAGAACTCTGTGCCCAGTGGATGTGCGCAGGCTTCGTGCATGGGGTTCTGAACACCGACAATATGAATATTACGGGGGAAAGCTTTGATTACGGCCCCTATCGCTTTCTGCCCTATTTGCAGCCCGGATTTACCGCCGCCTATTTTGATAAGAACGGGCTTTATGCCTATGCGCGTCAGGCAGATGCCGTGTTCTGGAACCTGAACCGGCTGGCGCAGACCTTCCTGCTGACCTGTGAGGATAAACCGCTGATTGCCGCGCTTGAAAACTTCAGCGAGCGCTTTGAGACGGCGATGAACCATGCCTTCCTCAGGCGCCTGAATCTCAAATCCGTAAACCCCGAAACCGACGAACAACTTCTGGCCGCTGGGTTCAAGGGACTGACGCACATGTCGCCTGCAGGCGGTTTTGAGGGATTTTTCTTTGACTGGTTCGGCGGCAAACAGAGTGAGGCCCGCGCCATGAGCGGCCCGCGCGAAGATTTCTATCAGGATGAGGCTTTCGCGCCGTTCCGCGCCCTGATTGCCAGCTATGAGGCCGAGGATTCCTCGCGCCTATCACACACACTGTTCAGCCACCCCGAACCGGTGACACTGGTTTACGAGGAGATCGAAACCCTGTGGGCTCCGATTGCCGAGCAGGATGACTGGTCGGCTTTTGCGCGCAAACTGGTTGAGATCGAGGATTACAGGCAGGCGCTTAGGCTCTGATGCGGCGCCTTAAACCGCTGCCATGCGGGCAATGTCCGCCTCATCAAGCCCCAATGCAAACAGGGCCGAGGCAACAATGCCCGACGCATCAAGACCGGCGTCATGATACTGGTTTTCAGGCTTATCATGATCCTGAAATACGTCCGGCAAGGTCAGAGTGCGGATTTTCAAGCCATTATCCAGCGCACCGATCGAAGCCAGATAGTGCAGAACAAAGGCCCCGAAACCACCGACAGCCCCCTCTTCGACCGTAATCAGGCACTCATGATTACGCGCCAGTTGCCGCACCAGTTCGGTGTCCAGCGGCTTGGCAAAACGGGCATCCGCGACGGTAGTGGAAAATCCGCGCGCGCTAAGGATATCCGCGGCCTTAAGGGCTTCCTGAAGGCGTGTCCCCAGTGACAGGATGGCGACCTTTGACCCTTCGCGGATAATACGTCCCTTGCCGATTTCAAACGGCTGGGCGGCGTCCGGTATAGCGACGCCAACGCCTTCGCCACGCGGATAGCGGAAAGCCGAAGGGCCGTCATCATAGGCAGCCGCCGTCGCAATCATGCCCGCCAGTTCCGCCTCATCCGAAGCCGCCATCAACACCATGTGCGGCAAGGCCCCCAGATAGCCGATATCGAACGTACCGGCATGGGTCGCCCCATCGGCACCGACCAGCCCCGCACGGTCAATGGCAAAGCGCACCGGCAGGTTCTGCAAGGCTACATCATGGGCCACCTGATCATAGCCGCGCTGAAGGAAGGTCGAATAGATGGCGCAGAACGGCTTCATCCCCTCAGCCGCCAGACCTGCCGCAAAGGTGACGGCGTGCTGCTCGGCGATACCGACATCATAGGTGCGGTCGGGGAAAACCTCAGCGAACCGGTCAAGACCTGTGCCCGAAGGCATGGCGGCAGTAATGCCGACAATCTTGGGATCAATACGTGCCTGCCGGATCAGTTCGGAAGCAAACACTTCGGTATAGCTTGGGGCATTGGCCTTGGGCTTTGACTGCTCACCGGTGACAATATCGAATTTCGACACGCCGTGATATTTGTCTGCGGCTTCTTCGGCAGGCAAATAGCCGTGGCCTTTTTTCGTGACCACATGCACCAGCACAGGACGGTCTTTGATCTCGCGCACCTTTTTAAGCACCGTCAGCAGATGCTCAAGGTTATGACCGTCGATCGGGCCGACATAATAGAAACCCAGTTCCTCAAAAAAGGTGCCGCCGGTGAACCATGTGCGGGAAAATTCTTCGGATTTGCGCGCCTGCTCATACAGGGACTTCGGTAGGCGCTCGGCCACCGACTTACCCCAGCGGCGCACGGCCTGATAGGCCCCGCCGGACACAAGATTGGCCAGATAGGCGCTCATGCCCCCTACGGGCGGCGCAATCGACATATCATTATCGTTCAGGATAACCGTCAGGTTGCGGGTGGTTTCCGCCGCCTTGTTCATCGCCTCATAGGCCATGCCGGCAGACATCGAACCATCACCGATAACGGCAATGACCTTATTGTCCTCGCCCTTAAGGTCACGCGCCGCGCAGAAACCCAAAGCTGCCGAGATTGAGGTCGCCGCATGCGCTGCGCCAAACGGGTCATAGACGCTTTCGGAGCGTTTGGTGAAGCCCGAAAGACCACCGCCCTGACGCAGGGTGCGGATACGGTCACGACGTCCGGTCAGCATCTTGTGCGGATAGGTCTGATGCCCGACATCCCAGATCAGGATGTCACGCGGCGTCTCAAACACATGGTGCAGAGCAACCGTCAGCTCCACTACCCCAAGCGCCGACCCCAGATGTCCGCCGGTCTTGGAAACTACCGAGATTGTTTCCTGACGCACTTCATCCGCCAGCGTCTTAAGCTCAGCCGCTGTCAGGTCGCGGATTCTCTCAGGAACGTCGAGCGTATCAAGAACAGGCGTAGCGGGCGAATGCAACATATGGGGCGGGTACTCTTTGGCCGGATCAGGCTGTAAAAGCGATCCTATCGCAGGGGTTATAAAAAGTCGGCGTCGAAACGATAACCGTGATCTTTACTCAGTAGAGAGTGCTAGTTCTGGCGGTTTAGCACGAAATCGACGCTATCGCGCAGGATTTGCGCCGAAGGGCCAAAAATATCAAGTCTTGCCTTGGCCTGTTCCGATAAAATCCGCACCTTACCCTTGGCTTCATCAAGCCCCAGAAGGGTGACAAAATTTGTTTTACCCTTTTCGGCATCCTTACCGCCTGCCGCCTTACCCAAAAGATCGGGGTCGCCTTCGACATCCAGCAGGTCATCGGCAATCTGATAGGCCAGCCCGATATCCTGAGCGAAATGGATCAGGGCGTGGGATTCACGCTCACTGACATCAGCGATTATCAACGGAATTTCAAATGCATAGCCGATCAGGGCACCGGTTTTCAGGCGCTGCATGCGTGCCACGCCCCCCAGATCGTCGGACACACCAATAAGGTCGATCATCTGACCGCCCGCCATGCCCTGCGCGCCTGAGGCTTGCGCCAGACGCATCACCAACTCACAACGCACCATCGGATCTTCGTGCGTGTCTTCGTGCGACAATATTTCAAAGGCCACGCTTTGCAGTGCGTCCCCCGCCAGCACGGCGGTTGCCTCATCATAGGCGCGATGCACCGTCAGTTGTCCACGACGAATATCATCATCATCCATGCACGGCAGGTCATCATGAACCAGCGAATAGGCATGGATACATTCCAGTGCACAGGCAGCCCTAAGAACCGACTGCGGGTCCGCATCAAACAGTCGTCCGGTCTCAAGCGCAAAAAACGGCCGCAGACGCTTACCCGGCCCCAGAACCGCGTAACGCATAGCCTCCATCAGGCGGGACTCAGGCCCCTCGCCGCGCGGCAAAAGCTGATCAAGCGCCATGGTCACAAGATCAGCCGTTTCCTGCATACGTTGCTGCAACGGCGGTAGATCAGAATTGGCAGCGGTCAGAGGCAAATCCATATAATCCTAAAACAAGCTCCGGTGGTACGGAAACAGAAGTCTAATTAAATTCCGCAGACGCGGTCCCCTCAACCTGCCCTGCCTTGTTAAGGGTAATTTTTTCAACCTGCAAGCGTGCAGCCTCTAAACGCTGCTCACAAAGGGCCTTAAGGGCCGCGCCGCGTTCATAAAGTTGCAGCGACTTTTCCAGCGGGGCCTGACCGGACTCAAGCTCTGCTACGATCTTCTCAAGCTGGGACAGGGCCTCTTCGAAGGACAGGGTTTCGTTTGCAGCTTCGCTCATCGGACGTCTTCTGTGTGTGAATGTGTTTCTGGGTAAAAATCTTGGTGGTTCGGGTCGGTTAATACTCAGGCGGCACGCTTTTCATAGCGTCGGCAGCCCCAATATTTGAAGCCCTGTTCGCAGGTTTTGTTAAAGCCGGCTTTGACGAGTTCAAGCGAAATCATGAAGTTGAAATAGCCATGCGCCATCAAAAGCACATCACCGCCTTCCGAGGCTTTGTCGATCAGGAAACGAGCGGCTTCACGGGCACGGTCTTCGGCCTGTTTGCGGGTTTCCTGTCCCTGATGGTGATTGAAGGCCCACCACCATATACGCGATATGCCACCCCAGTATTTGGGTGAAAACCGGATGAAATCCGGAAACTCAGGCGGTGGCAATGGCGCCTCGACAAACAAAGGCAGCGACGTAAACGCCTTACCGTCAGAGACCGCCTTCGCGGTTTCAATGGAACGCGGCAGAGTTGACGAAAATATATAGGCCGCGTCACGCGCATAGGCCTTAAGACGCTCAGGCGGTATCTGCCCTTCGAGCAAGCCCGCCTTATCGTAACGCGCCCACCAGTCACGATAGCCACCAGCGGTCAGTTTCACCCGCCGTGACAAGGCCGGCTCTCCGTGCCTTGTCAGCGTAATCGCGCCGAAAGGTTTCGCCCTAGCCTCGGTTTGCACCCTATCCTGCACTACGCCCCCAAATCGGTAACCGTCCGCATTTCACAGTCGATTCTCCGTTTGATGTTAAAAGGAACCGGTTTGGTAGCCCGCGCATCAGGGGGTTACAAGTTATTTTAACACCCCGTCCGCAATCAAATCACCGGTTTTTGCACGCCAAAATGTACAACATCGGTTCGACCGGTACGAAAACCGGCCTCGCAATAGGCCAGATAAAACAGCCAAAGCTTACGAAACGCCCGATCAAATCCGGTTATGCGCCCTTCGGCCCAGGCGGTTTCAAAGCGCTGCGCCCACAGCCTTAGGGTCAGGGCATAGTCATGACCGAAGCTTGTGTCCGACAACAGCTTAAGTCCCGCCTTATCGGTCTGGTCTTTTAACCGCCCGATTGACGGCAGCATGCCGCCGGGGAAAATGTATTTTTGTATAAAATCAGGGCGTTCTCGGTACCCTTCGAACAGGTCATCACGAATGGTAATGATCTGAAGTCCGGCCTTACCGCCCGGTTTGAGACAGGACTGAAGCTGCGTAAAATAGTCGTCCCAGTATCGTTCGCCCACGGCCTCGAACATCTCAATGGAGACAATGGCATCAAACTGCCCGTGGATGTCACGATAATCAAGCAGGCGGATATCCACCCGATCGCTGAGGCCCAGACGCTGCATGCGCGCCGCAGCATAGTCATACTGGGCCTGCGAAATCGTCAGGCAGGTCACTTTTGCGCCAATGGTTCCGGCGGCATATTCGGCAAACCCGCCCCAACCGCAGCCGATTTCCAGAACATGCTGATCGGGCTTAAGGTCAATCAGGCGTGACAGGGCGGCATATTTCTCAATCTGAGCGACCTCAAGCTGCTTTTGCGCATCCGCCCGCGCCGCCGTCGAACGGTTAAACAGGGCCGAAGAATAGGTCATGGTGGCATCCAGCCACTGGCTATAAAAAGCGTTTCCCAGATCATAATGGGCGAAAATATTCCGCCGCGAGCCTGCGCGGGTATTACGGTTGAAAAAATGCCCGACCCGATTGAACAGCTTGATTAGCGGATGCCCCGTCAGGAAGCGCCGCAGCCGGTCAATGTTCAGCGTAAACACCTCAAGAAGGGCCGCCAGATCCGGCGTATCCCACTCGCCCTTGCGATAGCCGTCGCAAAAGCCGATATCTCCGGACGCCAGCACACGCCGCAGGAAGCGGAAGTCATAGACCTTAAGCGTTCCCTTGGGGCCAGGCTCCTGACCGCTGATCTGATATATCCCGCCATTGGGAAAGATGATTTCAAGGCTTCCGGTTCGCCAGTTACGCGCCAGAGCCTTAAGGCTGCGCCTTAGGCCCACAGGCACAATGTGCATGTCCGATCCGTTCAGAGTTTGCGGCGCAAAGGATGTCGAAACCATAAGCTGCGTCTCCCTGAGGCTTTTGATGCCTGCCTTGTCTGTCCTTATCTGAGGGGGCTTAAGCGTAAAAAATCGATACAGCCCTTTGATGAGACAGCAGCTTACCAGACTTTTCCACAGGGCAAAATCACAGAAGCGCACCCCGACGTTGCCCCCTGGATTTAATCCAGTTTAAAGTTAGCTCTGGCCTTAAAAGA
>JASGFL010000100.1:0-8925 GCA_047605545.1 Asticcacaulis sp.
CATAATTGCCCGATCGTCGATACCTGGTGGCAGACGGAAACCGGCGGGCATCTGATTACACCGGTGCCGGGTGCGGTTGACCTTAAGCCCGGTTCGGCCAGTTTGCCCTTACCTGGTATCGAGGCGGTTCTGGTGGACGCTGAGGGCAAGGAGCTTGAGGGTGCGGTTGAGGGTAATCTCTGTATTGCCGATTCATGGCCCGGTCAGATGCGTTCGATCTATGGCGATCATCCGCGTTTCATTGAGACCTATTTCTCGACCTATGCGGGGAAATATTTCACCGGTGACGGGGCGCGGCGGGACGAAGACGGCTATTTCTGGATCACCGGTCGCGTCGATGACGTGCTGAACGTTTCCGGCCACCGCTTAGGCACGGCTGAGGTCGAAAGCTCACTTGTGGCGCATCCGGATGTGGCCGAAGCGGCTGTGGTCGGTTATCCGCACGACATCAAGGGGCAGGGCATCTATTGCTATGTTACGCTGGTTAAGGGGGTAACGGGCAGCGAAGACCTGAAGAAAGCGCTGCGTGAGCATGTGCGTCGCGACATCGGGCCGATTGCCTCACCGGATGTCATTCAGTGGGCGCCCGGTCTGCCGAAAACGCGTTCAGGCAAGATCATGCGGCGAATCCTGCGCAAGATCGCTGAAGGCCAGCCGGAAGCATTGGGGGATATTTCAACCCTAGCGGATCCGTCGGTGGTGGCCGATCTGGTCGAAGGGGCCGGCCTTAAGGCAACTGCATGAGGCTTTGGCTGATTGTTGATCAGGGGCGCGGGTCATGATATGGACGCGCCCCATGAGCAAAGCCCCGAACGATACGCCACCGGCTGAATTTCAGCGCCCCGTCCTGACGCCGCCAAACGGTGAGAAGAAGGTGCTGCTGCATTCGTGCTGCGCGCCCTGTTCGGGTGAGGTCATGGAGGCCATGTTGGCTTCGGGTGTGGAATACACCATCTTCTTCTATAATCCGAACATCCATCCAGAGCGTGAATATCTGCTGCGCAAGGACGAGAATGTCCGCTTTGCCGAGAAGCATGGCGTTCCGTTCATCGATGCCGACTACGATAAGGACAACTGGTTCGAACGTGCCAAGGGCATGGAGTGGGCGCCGGAACGCGGCATCCGCTGTACCATGTGCTTTGACATGCGTTTTGAGCGCACGGCCCTTTATGCGCATGAAAACGGCTTTCCGGTGATGACCAGTTCGCTGGGGATTTCGCGCTGGAAGGACATGAAGCAGATCAATGGCTGCGGTGAGCGCGCGGTGGCCCCTTATGAGGGCTTAAGTTACTGGGACTATAACTGGCGTAAGGGCGGTGGTTCATCGCGTATGATCGAGATTTCCAAGCGCGAGGAATTCTATCAGCAGGAATATTGCGGTTGCGTATATTCGCTGCGTGACACCAATCGCCATCGCCGGACAACGGGGCGTAAGGCCATTGAGATCGGTGTTCAGTATTACAATGCCGATACCAAGGGCGAGTAAGCAGGGCCTCAGGTCAGTTTTTATAAAAACCCGTCCCTCACCGGACGGGTTTTTTATGTCCGAAAGACTATGATGAAGGGTCAAAAAGGAGGTGCGTCATGTCTACGAAAACCCCTGCTGACCGTACAGCCGCAGATGCGGCCAACCATGTTGGGAAACTGGTCTTTACCCCCGGTGAACTTAATCAGGCCGGAGAAGACAAGGACTATTTCTCACCGGAGCACGGGCACAAATATGAAGTGCCCGAAGACGCCAATGAACACAGTCTGACACCGGATGTGCAGGTGGCTCCGGGCAACAAGATTAAAGTCATTGATGAGGAAGAAAAAACGGAATGATCAGGCGAAGCGGCCGTTAATCGCAAAGCGCGGGCCACCGGCATAGGCGGCCAGTGACGCGATTGAGCGCGGCTGATCACCGGCATAGAGGCTGAGATCGTTGAGGCGTGGCATGATGCCGCCCTCAAGATCGCCGGACGGCGAGTGGAACAGAATCTGCCCGCCCCAGTCCGAACGCCAGTCGTGGGTGAAGTTCCACTCAAAGCTTAGGGCCGCGTCCTTGTCGGTGTGCATGGTGAAGAAGTCACCGGGGCGATAGGCTGTGGCCGTCAGGGTTTGCAGCTTAAGGCCCGACAGGCCGGTCACGGACTGACAGAAATTGGCAAAGCTTTGCGACCAGACCAGTTGCGCCAGATGATAGAGCGGATGATCTTCGCCCAGATTGCGTAAGGCTGCCTCAGAGGTCAGGTCATAGCCGAGGTGCAGGAAGCTGAGGCCCGTTTGCGCGCGTTCGGCGGCGGCGGACAGGCGGTCCTGAATTTCGGAAGGGTTCAGTTCCTCAAGTTCCGTGCGCGAAATGATGTCCGGTGTGCCTTCGGTGCTCATCAGGTGCAGTTCCCAAAGTGTTTGCTGCTCAAGGGCAATATGCACGGCGTGGGCATCGTCAGGTGTTAGCGCCCCTTCGAGGCGAATACGGCCTTTCTGGGCAAAGCGGTTCTGAAAGCCGCCAAAGTCAAAGGCATCGGTACGAAGGGAAAGCATGGGCACGTCCTGTGGGTAATTATAAATCATCCTCCCCCGCGTGGCAGGGGAGGATGAGGGAGGCTCTGATTATTCGCCGAAGACGCGGGCGAAAATCGTGTCGACATGTTTGGTGTGGTAGCCAAGGTCGAAGAAGGGTTCGAGCTCTTCACGGGTGAAGAACCTGGAGACGTCTTCGTCTTCGCTGAGGAAGTCGAGGAAGTTGCCTTCGCCGCGCCAGACGCGCATGGCGTTACGCTGAACGGCGGAATAGCTGTCTTCGCGTGACATACCCTTTTGCGTCAGGGCAAGCAGCACGCGCTGCGAGTGCACCAGACCGCCGAGACGGTCGAGGTTCTTTTGCATGTTTTCAGGGTAAACCAGCAGGTTCTCAACCACGCCGGCCAGACGACGCAGGGCGAAGTCCAGATGCACGCAGGCGTCAGGGGCGATGCCGCGTTCTACCGACGAATGGCTGATGTCGCGTTCGTGCCACAGGGCAACGTTTTCCATCGCCGGAACGACAGCCGAGCGTACCAGACGCGCCAGACCGGTCAGGTTTTCCGTCAGGATCGGGTTGCGCTTATGCGGCATTGCCGACGAGCCTTTTTGGCCCTTTGAGAAGAACTCTTCGGCCTCAAGCACTTCGGTACGTTGCAGGTGACGGATTTCAACCGCCAGACGCTCAATCGAAGAGGCAACAACGCCCAGAGCGGCGAAGAAGGCCGCGTGGCGGTCACGCGGGATGACCTGAGTGGAGACCGGCTCGATTTGCAGGCCCAGCTTGTCGGCAACATAGGCTTCGACTTCGGGCGAGACATTGGCGAAGGTGCCAACGGCGCCGGAAATGGCGCAGGTCGAGATTTCTTCGCGGGCGACTTCAAGGCGCTTTTTGGCGCGCACGAACTCAGCGTAGTAACCGGCCAGCTTCAGGCCAAAGGTTACAGGCTCGGCGTGGATGCCGTGCGAGCGGCCAACGCTTGGGGTGAACTTGTGCTCAAGAGCGCGCTTTTTCAGAGCCGCCAGAACCAGATCAACGCCGGTGATCAGCAGGTCTGCCGAACGCTGAAGCTGAACGGCAAAGCAGGTATCCAGAACGTCCGATGAGGTCATGCCCTGATGCAGGAAGCGGGCTTCGGGGCCGACGATTTCAGACACATGCGTCAGGAAGGCGATGACGTCGTGCTTAACGGTGCGTTCGATTTCATCAATACGGTCTGAGTCGAATTGCGCGTCCTTGCCCTTGGCCCACAGGGTTTCAGCGGCTTCGACAGGGATGACCCCCAGTTCAGCCATCTTGGTGGCGGCGTGGGCTTCGATCTCGAACCAGATCTTGTACTTGGTGGACGGGTCCCAGATGGCGGCGGCCTCGGTGCGGGAATAACGGGGGATCATGGGAACCTCAGAGGGGATATGACGGAAAATTACCCTGCTGATTAGAAACATACCCCCTAATGTCAAGACTTAAATCAAGTCGTGCGGGTTTCGTCTGGTCTGAGGGCGGGGTTGCTGATAGCGTTGTCATAATAAATGAAGCCGGAGGGAAAAGACGAATGAAGCGCGCAATAACGCCGTGGGCAGTGGTTGGGGTGATCGGTGGGCTGCTGGCCTTTGGGGCTAAGGCCGATGTCAGGGCTGATGTCAGGGCCATTCATCTTAATCAGACCGGATTCACAAGCGCGTCGAACAAGACGGCGATTGTGGTGACTGATCGGGATCAGCCTGTGCACTGGCGTATCTTAAGCGCCAGAGGCATTGAGGTGGCCTCAGGGCAGACCGTGGTGTTTGGTGAGAACGCGGGTTCAAAGGAGACTGTGCATCAGGCTGACTTTTCGCGTTTCAGAGCCGTGGGGCAGGGCTATGTCCTGACGATCAATGGCACCCAAAGCCATCCGTTTGATATTGGTCGGGTCTATGAGTCGCTGAAATATGATGCGCTGGCCTTTTTCTATCATCAGCGTTCCGGTGTGCCGATCGAGGCAAAATATGTTGGTGAGCAATGGGCGCGGCCTGTGGCGCACGAAAAGGAAATTGTCACCTGCTGGGGGCCGAAGGATCATCGTGGCAATGACTGGGGCGGGTGTGATTACGAACTGGATGCTTCACGTGGTTGGTACGACGCTGGCGATCACGGCAAATATGTCGTCAATTCCGGCATATCGGTGTGGACGCTGCTGAACCTATATGAATACGGTCTGGCGCCGGGATTTGCGGATGGCAATGTCAAAATCCCTGAGGCGGGCAATGGCATTAATGACCTGCTGGATGAGGCGCGTTTCAATCTTGATTTCATGATGGGCATGCAGGTGCCTGAGGGGCAGAGTCTGACCCTGCCTCTGGGGGATCAGAGGGAAAACCTGACGGCGCTCAGGTTTACCAAGGTCGATGCATCGGGCATGGCGCATCACAAATTGCATGATGAGAACTGGACGGCGGTGCCGACCCCGCCGCATCTGGATAAGGAAAAGCGCGGGCTGTCCTATCCGTCCACGGCGGCAACGCTTAATCTGGCGGCTGTGACGGCGCAGTGTGCGCGTTTGTTCGAGGTCGTTGATGACGCCTATGCCGCTAAGTGCCTGACGGCCTCAAAGCGGGCCTATGCGGCGGCGTTACGGGTGCCGGATGCCTATGCGATTGATGTGCTGGCCGGTGGGGGCGGCGGCTATGGGGATTATGATGTCAGCGATGAGTTTTACTGGGCGGCCGCAGAGCTATATCTGACGACCGGTGATGAGTCATATTTTGAGGCGCTTAAGGCCTCACCGCATTATCTGGCGGTTGAGGACTTCAACTGGGGCCGTATGCATACGCCGGGGACGATTTCTCTGGCGACTTCGGCCCCTGATGAGCTTAAGGCCGTGGCACGCGCTGCGATTGTCACAAGGTCACGGGGTCTGAAGGCGGAGACGGCCACTCAGGGCTATGCGGTGCCGTTTGATCGTGCCTATCGCTGGGGCTCAAGTGCCGACTTTATGAACCGCGCCATTATTCTGGCGCTGGGGGCGGATTTCGGTGATCGTTATGGGCCGTCATATGCGCATGAGGTGGTCAATCTGACGGACTATGTGCTGGGGCGGAATCCGTTGGGGATTTCCTATGTGTCCGGCTATGGCGAAAAGGCGATGCAGCATCCGCATCACCGGTTCTGGGTCAATGAGGGCACATTACCGCCACCGCCCGCAGGGGTGATTGCCGGTGGTGCCAATCAGAACCCGTCGGAAGTCGACCCTGAGGCGATCAAGCGACTTAAAGGGTGTCACGTTCAGACCTGCTATATTGACCACATCAGTTCCTATTCAACCAATGAGGTGACGATCAACTGGAATGCGCCTCTGGTATGGGTCGCCAGTTGGCTGGATGCGCGTGACAGGGGGCTTTGAACGGTAAAATCGGCCCCTGAGGCATAAAGATATGGTTAATTTACGCGAATGAAGCGAGTGGACTTGTTGCGAAGGTTAATGAAGCGTTAAAATGGCATCCATTGCGCCGAGAGTCGATTTTGCCGGATGGTCCGGCAGGGCGGGGCAAGGCAAATGGATTTTCAATGCAGCGGGATGGTTTAATCCGCGGGGGCGCTGCCAAGGCAATAAGGATGACGCTGGTGCGTAAATTGAATTTTGGTGCAGGCATTTCCATGTGTGCCGTGGCCGCTTTGACCCTGACGGCTGGCCTGAGCGGCACGGCTCTGGCGCATGGTCACAAAACAAGCCCACGCGATGTGCAGACAGAGACCCTGCCGGAGTTGCGGCCCTATCACGAAGGGTCATCCGTATCGGTTGAGTCGCGCGATGAACTGCCGGCGGATCTGCGGGCCATTGCCCGTCCGGGTCAGTGCTATGCGCGTCTTTTGAAGGCACCTGAGTTTGAAACCTTCAATGAGAAGGTGATTGTGGCCGAAGCCCGCACCGAGCGTCGGGTCATACCTGCGGTGACACGCACGGTGACCGAGACTCAGGTCGTCGAAGAAGCTACCTATTACGAAGAACGCATTCCGGCAGAATACGAAGTGCGCCATGAGCATGTCATGGTGCGTGAACCTTCGGTTCAGTGGGAAACGACACGCGGTCATGCCACGGGTGCCGCTCTGGTGACGCCGCATGACCATCAGCCGGTACGTTACCGCGCCGATGGTACGTTGAACTGGCCCGGTAAGCAGGACGTACTGGTGCGTACTTCGCACGATACGACGGCCTATCTGCAACAGGGCAGTGCCCAGACCATCTATTGCCTGACCGAGACGCCTAGCGAATACAAGAAAGTAAAGCGCAAGGTACAGGTACGTCCCGAAAGCGTGCGTCGCGTCGAGGTGCCTGCCAAGGTGCGTCAGGTTGAGCGTACCGTGATCGACCAGCCTGAGCGCGTGGTTGAGGAGCATATTCCGGCCGTTTATGACCGCGTGGAACGTACCCGCGTCCTGCGTGAGCCTGAGCCGGTATGGCGTGAGGTTCTGTGTGAGCGTAATGCTTCGCCGGAAACCGTGCGCGCCATTCAGACGGCTTTGCAGCGTCGGGGCTATAATCCGGGGCGCATCGACGGGAATCTGGGGACCCAGACCGTAGCCGCCATGCAGAAGTTCCAGGCCGACAGCGGTCTGGCTCAGGGGCAGATATCGCTTGAGGCGGTCGAAGCGCTTGGGGTACGTGTCCGCTAAGACCAGCCGTTGAACGGGTGACATATCAAAGAGGCCGCCGGATCATCCTGCGGCCTCTTTTCAAATCGCAGCAGGGCTGTCACTGTCGGGTCAAAGAAAAAGACAGGGGCGTTTATGGCGGGGTTTGCAGGTGTCGATCTGGTGGTGGCGGCGGCCTATGTGCTGGCGCTGGCGCTATTGGGGGTGTTGAGCCGCCTGAAAATCCGAACGCTGAATCAGCAGTTTCTGGGGGCGCAGCAGGCACGCTGGCCGATGGTGGGCTTTGCGCTGTTTGCCGCGACGATTTCTTCGACCGCATTGGTGGGCGTCAGCGGATCGGCCTATGCGCACGGCATCAGCGTCTATAATTATGACTGGGTGGCGACCTTTGTGCTGGTGGCCTTTTGTGCGGTGGTTCTGCCGACCTATCTGGCGTCGGGTGTATTCACCGTGCCGGAGTTTCTCGAAAAACGTTATGGCCGGTTTGCGCGTTCCTATGTGTCGGGACTGGCGATCGTATTGTTTGTGCTGGTGGACACGGTGGGGGCCTTGTTCGCCGGTAGTGTTCTGTTCAAGCTGTTGTTTCCGGCGCTGACGCTGTGGCAGGTCAGTGGGCTTTTGTCGTTATGTGCGGCGGTGTTCCTGCTGATCGGGGGCCTGAGGGCGGTGATGATTACCGACACTGTTCAGGCGCTGATACTGATCGGGTCGTGCGCGGTATTATCGGTGACGGCCCTGTCGCTGGTCGGGGGCTGGGAGGCGCTGACGGCGCAGATTGATCCGGCAAAGCTGAAGCTGGTTCGGCCTCAGGGGGATGCGGTTCTGCCGTGGACGGGGCTGGTGTCGGGCCTGCCGCTGATCGGGTTTTATTTCTGGTGCACCAATCAGTATATGGTGCAGAAGGTTCTGGCGGCAAAGTCGCTCGATCACGGGCGCTGGGGCAGTCTGTTTGCCGGTGGTTTAAAACTTTCGACCCTGTTTTTGCTGATTGTGCCGGCCTTATGTGCGCTGGTGATCCTGCCCGGGCTTGAACGGCCCGAAAGCGTGTTCTGGGCGATGATTGTCGAACTGTTGCCTACGGGGCTTATCGGGCTGGTTATTGGTGCCTTTGTTGTGTCGCTGATGTCGTCATTGGCGGCGACCTATAATGCGGCGGCGACGCTGGTGACGCTCGATTTCATCAAACGCTATCGTCCACAAACCTCTGAGCGCTGGCTGCTTAATGCGGGGCGCGTGGCCATTGTGTCGGTGATGGGGATTTCGATGCTGTGGCTTCCGCTCATGAGCCGGATACAGGATACGCTTTGGGAGTATTTGCAGGCCATGCTGTCCTATGCGGTGCCGCCGGTGGCTGCCTTGTTTTTGCTGGGCATTTTCTGGAAGCGCGCCAACCGTTTTGGAGCCGGTTGCGGTTTGTTGATCGGGACGGCCTTAAGTATCGGGCTGTTTCTGGGGGGCGAAATATTCGATGTGGTGCCGCTGCACTTCCTTGAGGCCGCCTTTGTGATTTTCATCGTGAGCGCCCTGAGCATTGTGGTAGGCAGTTATATGCGTCCGGCACCGGTGTGGGACGATATTTCAGGGCTGATGTTTACGCGCGCAGTGTGGCAGCGCGAAACGGCGCAGCTTCGTAGCGTGCCGTTTTATAAAAACTACCGCTATCTGTCGCTGGGGCTTCTGGTAGTGACGCTGGTGGTGGTCAGTCCGCTTTTGTAAAGCGGGCCGAACGGATAAGCTCATCGATGCCATGACGGGTCAGGTTTGAACCATCATTACCGGCGGCGGCACAA
>JASGFL010000101.1:0-8575 GCA_047605545.1 Asticcacaulis sp.
CGCCAAGGGGAGCAATCCCTGAACAGAACCCGGCTTACAGGCCATCTGATCCATTTTCTGAGGCGTTAGTGCCGCTACGGGCGGGTGCGAAACCACAGATAGAGCAGGCCAAACGGGGCGATAAATACGGCAAATCCCCAAAGCATGATGTTGATAATCAGCTTGAGCGGCCAGACCAGAACAGCCGGCAGAAAAACAATATTATCCCCCATCAGAAGGTTGCGCAGTTCATCCCAGCACAGTTTGGCGAATGGGAACAGAAGGGTGCATACCGAAAAATAGATCAGGGGGATTGTCGGGGACTGGGTGCCCGCCGAGGCGCGCAGGCTTAGCCAGATAATCAGGGCCAGAAATGCGGCACCGATAAGCCATGCACGGATAAGGTAGGCGGGGCGCAGGGCGCCGAAAATACGACTAAACATTAAAAATTACTCGGAATATTTATCGCGGCAAACTATCGCCGCCGGTAATTACCCACAGGCTAATTGAATTGGTCGCGGGCGGCAAGGCGCGGGTGAAGGCGTGTGGTGGCGATTATCATTTTGGGCCGTAACCAATTTGAAAGGGCCTTTGGGCGAAACTGCGTCAAATTGGATTTGAAAATCTATTCTATTACAAATGCTTGAATTAATTTCGTGCAATTTCAGGGTGGATTTGCGGCGATTTTAATGTTCGCAATTTGTTCCAATTGTTTGATTGGATTGCCCTTTTTTGATTAAAATTGGGTAAAAGAGTCATTCAGAGTCATTGCATCCCAATTGGTCCCATGTTAATTCTGACGCCATCCATATGAAGGGCGTCGGGGTGGCTGACGCGTGCGGAAAAGGGAGCGGGCGAACTTGGCCTGAAGGTTCAGAGGTGTTTCTCTCAACCCACGAGAAGCAGCTTGATACCAAGCGGAGACTGTTGGTCCCGCAGGAATTCCGCACGATTGCCCAGCAGCCATTTTCAGATATTGAAGTCTTTTCAGGGGTTTACTGTTTTGCTTTGAAAAGCCAGTCCTGCCTTGAATGTGGCGGGCCGCAGTTTTTTGACCGCTACAGACGTCTGATTGAGGCCGAGCCTTTTGCCTCGCCCAAGCGCCGTATGCTTGAGCAGCATATCTATGGCGGCATGGTGCGCCTGAATTTTGATCCGGCGGGGCGTATTACCCTGCCCGAAGCAGTGTGCGCGAGCTATGGCATTAGCGACAAGGTCGTGCTGCTGGGCCTGAGTGACCGGTTTCAGATCTGGTCGCCTGAGGCGTTTGAGGTAGAGGTGACCTCGAAGGCGCCGGACAAAGCGGCGCTGTTTGCGGAACTGGGGATCTGACCGGATGAGCGCAAACCCGCATATTTCCGTACTGCTTCCTGAGGTATTAACCGTATTTGGTAACCTTAATGGCCAGTTAATCGTCGATGGCACCTTTGGGGCCGGTGGCTATACGCGCGCCTTGCTTGAGGCGGGGGCCGAGGTTATTTCGTTTGATCGGGATGCGCGGGTGCTGCCCTATGTGGCGGCGGTGCGCGAAGATTTTCCTGACCGGTTCCGGTTTGTAGGTCGCCCGTTTTCCGAAATGCGCGAAGGTCTGGCTGATCTGGGGGTGGATCAGGTGGACGGGATTGCGCTCGATATCGGCGTGTCGTCCATGCAGCTTGATGAGGCTGATCGCGGTTTTTCGTTTATGCGTGACGGGCCGCTGGATATGCGTATGTCCGTTGAGGGCTTAAGCGCGGCAGATATTGTCAATGACTGGGCCGAGGCTGATGTGGCGCATGTCATCTGGCTTTATGGCGAGGAGCATCGTTCGCGGGCTATTGCGGCGGCCATTGTGCGCCGTCGTCAGGAAGCGGCGTTTGAGCGTACGCTGGATCTGGCGGCTGTGGTTGAAAAGGCTGTCGGCGGGCGTCGCGGCGACAAGACTCATCCGGCCACCAAGACATTTCAGGGCCTGCGGATCGCCGTCAATGACGAGCTTGGTGAGCTTGAGCGGGTGCTGGATGCCTCGGAATATCTGCTGAAGCCCGAGGGGGTGCTGGCGGTGGTGACTTTCCATTCGCTCGAAGACCGGCTGGTCAAAAGCTTTTTTGCTGAACGTGGCGGCAAGCTGCCGTCCGGTTCGCGCTATGCCCCACAGATCGAGGCCGGACCACCGCCGACCTATGCGCCATTCAAGGCCGTTGGGCCGTCTGATGCTGAAACCTCGGCCAATCCGCGTGCCCGTTCGGCGCGTCTGAGGGCCGGACGTCGTACCACTAATCCGGTGTTTGCGAAGCCTGCCGCTTTGGGTGCGCAAACCTCCGGCCGCAGAAAGGGTAGCTGATGGCCGTGTCACGACTGTTTAATCGCCGTGTGCGCGGTATTCGTCTGGTGGAACTGGTGGGGTTGGTTCTGGCGGTTGGCATGATGATGTGGGTCGGCTTTTCCAAGGTGCGCGAAGGGGAATCCGTGCGTCGTCTGAACGCGCTCAATGCCCAGATCGCGGTTGAAGAAGCGGCTATCAAGGAGCTTCAGGTGCGTGTGGCGCATCTTGAGCGTCCGGCGCGCATCGAGGCGCTGGCGACGCAGCATCTGGGGATGACGCCGGTGAAGCCCGATCGTGAAGCGCGGCTGGAAAATCTGCCGGAAATTTCGAAAGCCCTGTCGGCACCGGACAAATCCGCCAAGACCGTGGGCCAAGCTGCGACTGCGGCTACGGCGGCTGATCCTGTGGTTACGGCACCGGCGCAGTCTGCCTCTCTCATCACCATCACCGAGGCCAACCCATGAAGTCCGGCCCCAAGCATTTCGGTCAGAAGAATATTGGTCATTCGTTCATAGACTCTACGCAGTCCGGCTTTCAGTGGGTGGCTGATCGCATGTGGACGGTGGAGCATGCCTTTGAGCGGGTAAATGCGGCGTCTCATGAGCGCATGTCTAATGTGCGGATGCGCATTTTCTTTATTCTGGTGGTCTTAAGCGTTGTCTATCTGGTGCTGGCCGGATTTGCGGTGAAGTCGGCTCTGGCCGGAACGGGTGTCAGTGGTGGTTTGCCGGTCATGGCCAATACGCGCGCCGATCTGGTGGACCGTAACGGCTATATGCTGGCGACCGATGTGTTCAACTATGATCTGTTTGTTGATCCGACCGATATGACTGGCGAAGATCGGCCTATGGTGCGTCGTGCCTTGATCAGCCTGTTGCCGGAAATTCCGCGTGAAGCGCTGGATAAGGCCATGAACGGCAAGGGGCCGACCATTGTCATGGGTATGCTCAAGGCATCGGATCGGGCGAACCTGCTTAGTCATGGTCTGCCCGGTGTCAGTTTTGAGCCGGCCAAGGTGCGGGGCTACCCGCTAGGCGTCACAGGCAGTTTCTATGTCGGCGGCACTGAGCGCGGCGGCGGCGGCGTGGCGGGCATTGAGCGGTCTTTGAACACCCAGATCATTGATGCCGGTAAGCGCGGGCAGAAAATCGAACTGGCTATGGATATGCGCGTTCAGGGCGCGCTGGAAAACGAGTTGCGCGCCGCTGCGGTTGATCAGCAGGCGCTGGGTGCGGTGGGGATTGTCACCAATATCCAGACCGGTGAAATTATCGCCATGGCCAACTGGCCGGAATATGATCCCAATCAGGCGGGTCAGTTCAGCAATGAGCAGAAGTTCAACCGCGCCGCTGCGGCACGTTACGAAGTCGGCTCGATCTTCAAGGTTATTTCGATTGCTATCGGTCTTGAGGCCGGTACGGCGTCTCTGGGGACGGTCTATGACGCCCGTAGCCCCTATGCGATTGGTCGTCGCCGGATTTCCGACTTCCATGCCAAGAACAAGATGATGACGCTTGAGGATGTGTTTGTGCACTCATCGAACATCGGCACGACTCTGGTGGCCAAGGATGTCGGCGTGGACACCATGACGCGTTATTATGAATCGCTGGGCCTGTTCCGTGCGGCCGATGTTGAACTTTATGAATCTGCGACGCCACTTATTCCGAAAAAGTGGTCCGAAGGTACGCTGGCGTCATCTTCGTTCGGGCATGGTATGTCGATTTCGCCGCTATCATATGCGCAGGCGGTCGGAGCGGTGCTGAATGGCGGTTATCTGCGGCCTCTGACGCTTCTTAAGCGTGATCCGTCGGTGCCGCTTAAGGGGGAGCGGGTGTTCTCGGCGTCAACGACGCGGCACATGCTTGATCTGATGCGGGTCAATGTTCTCAAAGGCTCAGGCTCACGCGCCAATGCGCCGGGCTTACGCGTGGGCGGCAAGACCGGCTCGGCGGAAAAGCCTGCCAAGGGCGGCTATGATCGCCGCAGCCTGATCTCGTCTTTTGCGGCGGTGTTTCCGTCTGACGGGCCGATCGATCAGGAGCGTTTTCTGGTGCTGATCATGGTTGATACGCCTCAGGGCACCAAGGAAACCCACGGCCTGCGTACCGGTGGCTGGGTGGCGGCACCGGTGGCGGGGCGGGTCATTGACCGGATTGCGCCCTTTGTGGGGGTTGAGCGCGGGGACGATAAATTTTCGCTGGCCGATTGGGACAAGGCCAGAGTGATACTGGATGAAGAGCAGAGCGGCACAGTTGTAGCCGATAGCGGGCAATAGGCGGGAACCACATGACGGCACTACGCTTATCTGAAGTTCTGAGGCGCGATCTGGATTACGATCCGGAAGTTACCGGTGTGACCGCAGACAGCCGCAAGGTGAAAGACGGCACCCTGTTCTGCGCCTTGCCCGGTTCGGCACAGGACGGGCGGGCCTATATTCCGCAGGCTTTGTCGCAAGGGGCGGCGGCGGTTCTGGCACCCGAAGATACCAAGGGTGATGCGTCGCGCATTGTCACGGTGCACGATGTGCGTCGGGCCTATGCGCTGGCGGCACGTACCTTCTATGGCACGCAGCCCAAGACCTGCGTGGCGATTACCGGCACCAATGGCAAGACCAGTGTGGCGACCTTCTGTCGTCAGATCTATGCCCATCTGGGACACAAAAGCGCCAGCGTCGGGACGCTGGGGGTTGTGACGCAGTCGGGACAGACGGAAAATGCGCTGACCGCGCCGGGACTTACGACGCCGGATGCTGGTGATCTGGCGGAGCGGCTGGCGGGTCTGGCCAGCGATGGTGTGACCCATCTGGCGGTTGAGGCGTCTTCGCATGGGATTGATCAGCGGCGTCTGGACGGTGTGTCGCTGGTGGCGGCGGGCTTTACCAATCTGACGCAGGATCATCTGGACTATCATCACACGATGGAAGCCTATCGTCAGGCCAAGCTGCGGCTGTTTGAACAGCTGTTGCCGCGTGGGCGTACGGCGGTGCTCAATGCCGATGCCGAAGGGTTTAACGCCTTTGCGGCGACCTCTATCCTGTCGGGGCTGAATGTGGCCACTGTGGGGGAGCGCGGGCAGTTTCTGAACCTGAACGAGCGTCGTCTGACGGCGGATGGCCAGATTTTGGGGCTTGAGTATCAGGGGCGTCGTTTCGAGGTTAAGCTGCCGCTGGCGGGTCTGTTTCAGGCGTCGAATGTACTGGTGGCCGCGGGCCTGTGTCTGGCGACGGGCGAGAAGATTGACGATGTCGTTGCGGCGATTGAGCACCTCAAAGGGGCGCGCGGTCGTCTTGAGCGGGTCGGGTCAAACCGGCATGGGGCCGAGGTCTATGTTGACTATGCCCATACGCCTGATGGTCTTGAGACGGTACTGAAGGCGTTACGCCCGCACACCAAGGGTCGGTTGTTGTGCGTATTCGGCTGTGGCGGTGACCGCGATCGCGGTAAGCGTCCGCAAATGGGGGCCATTGCCGAAAAATGGGCAGATCGCGTATTTGTGACCGATGATAATCCGCGTTCCGAAGATCCGGCGCAAATCCGGATGGAAATTCTGAAAGGTTTGACCGGCTCACAGTCCTCAAACCTAATGGAGATAGGCGATAGACGTCAGGCCATTTTTGAGGCCGTAGGCGGTTTACAGGCCGGAGATGTGCTGGTTGTGGCCGGAAAAGGCCATGAGCAGGGGCAGATAATCGGTACGCAGGTCTTGCCTTTTGATGATGTCAGTGTAGTGGTCGAGGCCCTCAAGAACCATTAACGGATGTGGCATGACTAATGTACTGTGGACGGGTAGCGAACTGACAGACGCCATGGGGGGCACCTATGTGGGATTGTCAGGCGAAGGGCCGGTGTTAACCGCTTCGGACGTTACTTTCGACAGCCGTCAGGTAAAGCCCGGCGATATCTTCTTTGCCCTGAGTGGTGAGCGCGACGGACACGACTTTGTAGCGGATGCCTTTAAGCGCGGTGCGGTGCTGGCGGTTACAAAGCGTCCGGTCGAGGGCGGGCCGTGCCTTTTGGTGCCGGACGTGTTTAAGGCACTTTATGATCTGGCGGAATTTGCCCGTGAGCGTGACCCGTTTGAAAAGCGCGGGGCCGTGACCGGATCGGTCGGCAAGACCTCTGTCACGCAGATGGTCATGGCGGCGATTTCCATGGCCGGACTGGCGCATGGGCCGGTCAAGAGTTTTAACAACCACATCGGTGTGCCGCTGACCATGGCGCGTATGCCTGCGGAAACCGAGCGGGTGGTGATCGAGATCGGCATGAACCATGCCGGTGAGATCGAGCCTTTGTCGCACCTTGTGAAGCCTGATGCGGTGATCATCACCAATGTTGGGCCGGTGCATACGGAAAACTTCGAAGACGGCGAAACCGGCGTCATGAAGGCCAAGGCCGAGATTTTTGAAGGCCTGAAACTCAATGGTCTGGCTATTCTTAATGCCGATGACAAGTGGTTTGCCGAACTGAGCAATCGCGCGGACGAAGCCGGTGCGGTGGTCGCCTCGTTCGGTGAAAGCGAACAGGCCGATGCGCAGCTTCTGGAGCATCGTATCGAAGATGGTCGCGCCCATATCAAGGCGCGTTTCCGCGATCAGGAAGTAGCCTTCTCTCTGGCGGCTACGGGCAAGCACCATGCGGTCAATGCCATGGCGGTGTTGCTGATGTGTGAAGCGCTGGATGTCGAGTTGACCATCACGCTTCTGGCGCTTGAGGCGTTTCAGGCGCTGGACGGGCGCGGTAAAACCCACGTGTTGAGCAAGGATGCCGGCAAGGTCATTCTGATCGACGAAAGCTATAATGCTAATCCGGTGTCGATGGCGGCGACCCTTAAGGCGCTGGGGGCTGCGGAAAAAATTGAAAACGTACGCCGCATTGCCGTGCTGACCGACATGCTGGAGCTTGGGGTTGATGAGGCACGTCTTCATGCCGCTCTGGCGACCGTGATTGCCGAAAATCATGTTGATAAGGTCTATCTGGCTGGCCCGTTGATGAAATATTTGTGGGAGACCTTGCCAGAATCCCGCAGAGGGGTTTATGCCGATAAGGCTGAAGACCTGATTGCGCCGCTGACTGCGGACCTTAAGGCGGGTGATGTGGTGCTGGTCAAAGGCTCCAACGGATCGCACGCCAGCCGGATCGTTGCAGGGCTTCTGGCGCAGGCTTCATAATTTCATTTCATAAGGTTCAGGCGGTCGATGTTCTATCTGTTGTACGATCAACTTTCAGGACAGGAACATAACTGGCCGCTCATCAACCTGCTGAAATATCAGACGGTGCGCGTCGGTCTGGCGCTGGTGACGGCCTATATTGTTGCCGTGGCTATGGGCAGCCGTTTCATCCGCTGGATGCGGTCCAAGCAGGGGCGCGGTCAGCCGATCCGTACCGATGGGCCGGAAAGCCACTTGCTGACCAAAAAAGGCACGCCGACCATGGGCGGGCTGATGATCCTTGCCGGTATTCTGGTGGCGACCCTGTTGTGGGCCGATCTGCGCAGCCCGACCATCTGGGTGGTGCTTGGCGTGACCATGAGCTTTGGGGTGCTGGGCTTCATTGATGACTATGCCAAGGTCACAAAGCAAACCTCGGCGGGTCTTTCTGGTTCGCAGAAGCTGATTGCGCAGTTCCTGATTGCCGGTGTCGCGGTGGCGGTTTTAGTGTTTCTGGCACCGCAGTCGCCGAGTTCGGCAAATTTGAGCACTTCTCTGGCCTTTCCGTTCTTCAAGAATGTGCTGCTGAATTTTGGTCTGTTCTATCTGGTGTTCGGGGCCGTTGTTATTGTCGGGGCGTCGAATGCGGTGAACCTGACGGACGGGCTTGATGGACTGGCGATTGTGCCGGTGATGATTGCGGCGGGGACGTTCGGCATCATTGCCTATGCGGTCGGTAACTATGTGTTCGCCAACTATCTGAATGTGCATTTTGTGCCCGGTTCGGGTGAGGTCGCCATCTTCTGTGCGGCGATCATCGGCGGCGGCATGGGCTTTCTGTGGTACAATGCGCCACCAGCCAAGATATTCATGGGCGATACCGGTTCGCTGGCGCTGGGGGGCGGTCTGGGGGCTGTGGCTGTGGCCACGAAGCACGAGATTGTTCTGGCGATTGTCGGCGGCCTGTTTGTCGTTGAGGCCCTGTCGGTGATGATCCAGATCGGTTACTTCAAACTGACGGGCAAGCGGGTGTTCCTGATGGCCCCGATCCATCACCATTTTGAAAAGCTGGGCTGGGCGGAATCGACCATCGTCATCCGCTTCTGGATCATTGCCGCCATGCTGGCCATGATCGGTCTGGCGAC
>JASGFL010000102.1:0-8263 GCA_047605545.1 Asticcacaulis sp.
CAGGTGGCCGAGTGGTTGAAGGCGCACGCCTGGAACGCGTGTATAGGGGCAACTCTATCGAGGGTTCGAATCCCTCTCTGTCCGCCATTTTCTTGTTTTATCTATAAATTTTAATACATTAAGTAAAAATCGGCAAACTTATTGAGCTGATTAGCCATTCTCATTCTATTCAGCCCTATTCAATTAAGTGACGCTGGACGGCACTCCCTTAAATGACATTGGGTCTGTTCAATTGCGACACTCAGACCAGAGTCACACCGAACACCTGTAATTAATCTGTCAGATATCTAAAACACCACTGTCGTCTGCGAACCACCACCCAACAGGCTGCGGTGTATGTACCACAGGCCGTCATCGGCCTCGATACGATCCGATTGCGGCGCCTTGAGCATCGCACTGCGTGTTTCGGTATTGTTGGCGCCGCGCACGCTCAGTTGCACACGACTGCCGATACCGCGATTACCAGGCGGGATCAGTGCGTGATAAAGCCCCACCGCATCGGTGCGTGTCCGCGCCGCCGTCTGGCCATCTACGGCCACCTCAATGACCACATCCGGCAATGAGCGACCCGAAACCGCCATACCGCCGCCGGCATCATAATCCAGCGTCGCCAACAGCCCTGAACGTGCCGACAAAGGCAGGCTTGCGGCACCTTCACGCAGATACACGGCCCCCGGATCATCGGTCGCAGCCGTTTGCGGCGGCACGAATACGGTGCCGTCGGCCTTGATCAGCCGTCCTTCGTTTTCCATAGCCAGCGTATAGAGGCTTCCGCCCTCGCCCTGAGGTACATCGGCCATGAAACGCCCCCGCGCATCGGCCGTGACACCTATGGCACGCCCGTCCGTCGCCACCAGACGCACCCGTCCCTGAGGCATGGCCAGCCCCGTAAGCCGCAGACTTCCGTCTGCGTTTACGACCGCATCGACAACTTCGGGGGTTCGGGCATAGCCCATAGAGGTTGCCAGATAGGGCGTGTCCTTATCGGCTTCGGTTCCCGACGGGGCACAACCTGTAACCGTCAGGGCCGCACAGGTCATCAGCAGAGATGCGGATTTCAGATTTACCGGAATAAGTGCCATATTTACGGGCCATAGGCGGGGTATCATGCCCCTTCAAAATTTTGCAACCAAAGCCATATAAGCTTATGCATTATACGATGTCCATAGAATCAAAGTGATGTTCCATCGCAATGGTTTTAATGGGCACCCCTACATTCAGGATTGATTTTACATGGCCGATTCAGGCGCTAAACCCGTTAAGATTCCCCCCGGCATCCTGCCTTCTCCCTGCTCTGCTCAGCGCCCTATCCGGTCTATCTGCGTCTATTGCGGCTCATCCGACGCAGTCGAGCCACGCTTTAAGCTAGAAGCCTACACACTGGGTAAAACCTTTGCGGAAAACGGCCTGCGTCTTGTCTATGGTGGCGGTGGTGTTGGCCTGATGGGCGAAGCGGCCCGCGGCGCTCATGAAAACGGCGGACGTGTTATCGGCATCATGCCTGAGTTCCTGCGCAGCCGTGAACGCCTGTATGATGATGTGGAAACCGTCGTCGTTCAGACCATGCACGAACGCAAGATGCGCCTGTTCGAAGAAGCCGACGCCTTTGTAGTGCTTCCGGGTGGCGTTGGTACGCTCGAAGAAGTCATTGAGCTCCTGAGCTGGCGTCGTCTTGATCTGCACAAAAAGCCGATCATCTTCCTCAACAGCAATGGCTTCTGGGAAGACTTCTTTTCACTGGTTCGCCATACGATCGAAAAGGGCTTCACCCCCGAAGCTTTCCGCCACACCTATATGAGCGTGGATACGGTCGAACAGGTACTGGATGCGGTTTCAGAAATGAGCTGCCACGACGAAAGCATCGATACCCGCAAGCTTCTGTAGGCCCTTTATTTAATGCCTACGATCTTGTGCGTCTGAACACTCATGCGCCATTGCGGATGGCTCAGGCAATAGTCAATGACGGCCTGCGTATGGGCCACACGGGTATCCGGATTCTGATCCAGCGGGTCTTTGGGCTGCAAATAAAAGCGCTCAAAGGCCATGCCGGTAAATTCTGACGGATCCACACCAGCCTGCGGCCAGACCAGTTTCAGTTCCTGCCCCGAAGTCTGATGCAGGCGGTTCTCGCCCTTGGGCGAAATACAGAGCCAGTCCACCCCTTCGGGCGCCTTAAGTGTGCCATTGGATTCCACAGCGATAAAATATCCGGCGGCCTTTACCGCCGCAATAAGCGGTGCATCCAGTTGCAGGAACGGCTCACCGCCAGTGAACACCACCGCCTTCAATGACGGATCAATCATCCCCCATTGCGCATCAAGTGCAGCCACTACATCCGCAGGCGTTGGAAACTTCCCGCCATTTTCCCCATCCGTGCCTACAAAATCCGTATCGCAAAAGGTACAGGCCGCCGTCGCGCGATCCTGCTCACGTCCGCTCCACAGATTGCATCCGGTAAAGCGGGCAAAGACGGTTACACGTCCCGCCTGTCCGCCTTCCCCCTGAAGGGTCAGAAAAATTTCCTTGAGGCTATAGGTCATGGCTGCGCTGAGGCCCGCCATTGCGCAAAACCCTTTGCCCGCAACTCACAGGCCGGACAGGTACGGCAACCATAGCCCCATTCATGGCGCTCGTCGCGCACGCCCATATAACAGGTATGGGTTTCCTCAAGCACCAGTTCAACCAGAGGATCGCCCCCCAGTTCATGCGTCAGACCCCACGTCTCAGCCTTGGTGAGATACATCAGCGGCGTATCAATCACATATGGTCGCTCGATGCCCAGACGCAGTGCCTTTTCCATCGCCTCAAGCGTATCCTTGCGACAGTCGGGATAGCCGGAGAAGTCCGTTTCACACATCCCGCCCACCAGATGATCAATGCCCCGCCGGTCGGCTACCGCCGCCGCATAGACAAAGAACACCAGATTTCGCCCCGGCACAAACGAGTTGGGCAGGCCGCGTTCGGACATCTTCATTTCCTGATCGCGGGTCAGCGAAGACTCTGCCACCGCCCCGAACCCCCTGAGGTCAACCACATGGTCCTCCCCCAGCTTTAGGCGCGCCGGTTCATAAGATTCACGCAGGCGCTCCAGCACCTTCAGACGCACATCCATCTCGACATTATGCCGCTGACCATAATCAAATCCCACCGTCTCGACACGGTCAAAATGCGCCAGCGCCCACGCCAGACAGGTCGCAGAATCCTGCCCGCCCGAAAACAGCACCAGCGCTGAACGGTCAGCCGGCACGTGATCAGGAACAGACTGCGAAGGCTCGGACATGGGAAAACACCTCAATCTCAGGACAGCACGAAAACGTGTAGATGCGGTTTTTAGCTGAATTTGCAAGGCTTTTCACGTCTTGCTGCCCTTGCGTCAGCGGGATTTTTTTTGACGCCTGACACTTCAGGGCGCACTATGGGCAGGATGCAATGATTTAACCCGCACAGGTTTACATACGGGAACATCATTTTGTTCAAACAGTTACCGGCAAACTCTAATGACACGACTGCCCGAAGATATACTTGTTCAACTGATTGATACCATCCCTTACATGCGGGCCATAGGCGCAAGCTATCTGGGGCGGGATCTGGAAGGCGTCAATCTTAAACTGGGGTATCGCGAAGACCTGATTGGTGACCCGCACACACGCGTTATCGCCGGAGGCATAGTCACCGCCCTGCTGGATCATGGTTGTGGTCTGGCGGTCTGGGACGCACTGGGGGAGTTTAAACCCATAGCCACTCTGGATCTGCGGATCGACTATATGCGACCGGCAGTGCCTGATCTTGATCTGATCATCTGCGCCAAATGTTACAAGATGACGCGTACCGTAGGCTTTGTTCGGGCCTTTGCCCACGACGGAGACATCAATGATCCGGTCGCAGCGGCTCAAGCGGCCTTTATCATCTCCAAACCCAGCCTGAAACCACACCCAAAGGCGACCGCATGATCACGCTGCCTCCCACTGTAACGCCTGAACGCCTGTTTGAAGAAATGCCCTTTGCCAGATTTCTTGATCTCAGGCTGGACATTGCCGGAAACGAATTGCGCACACACATGCCCTTCGTCCCACACCTTATTGGCAATCCCTTAGTCCCTGCCCTGCATGGTGGCGTCATTGGCGCTTTTCTTGAAATGACCGCCATGGTCCAACTGGCCGTAGCCGAAAACCTTGATCAGATTCCCAAACCCGTAAGCGTCAGCGTACAATATCTGCGCTCAGGCAAGCCCGTCAGCACATGGGCTCAGGCGCATATCAACCGCGTCGGTCGTACCGTCGCCCATGTCGAAGCCCGCGCCTGGCAGGACGTAAAAGAAAACCCTATCGCCCTTTTGCAGGCCCATTTCGTGACCTCATAAAGTACGCCAAAACAACCCATGGGGGATTTTTTAATTGCACAATTTTTAATTGCGTATAACCCTGCTGGCCCTGCTAATTCCCGTCCTGAATGGCGGCAAAACCAGAGCCAGACCTATATGCCTTTAATACAGACGACCTGCGCAATTGTAACACTCGTCTGCATTTGCGTTTTGCTATGGGGGAGCGGATACGAACGCAAAGGCGCGCTGCTCTTTGGTACCCTTTTCGGTCTTAATCTGTTTGTGAATAGCTATGGCTGGTCAGGGCCAGTTCTTACGGCCCTTGTTACCGACCTGCTGTGCCTGACCGGTTTTATTGCCCTGTGCTGGAAATCGCCTCATCCCTGGCCCTTGTGGGCGTCTGCGGCTCAGGTCATGGCGCTGATGGGACAGATTTTGCATCTGACAAATCCCATAATTACGTCGGCTACTGCTGACACAATTCAGTACATTGCCATATACATGGTTCTCTTCTCACTTTTTGCAGGAATGATATACGCACGTAAACCGCGTAAAAAAATCAGCCTGACCTTGTCTGCACCGCCCAGAGCACAGGACAATAGTCCCAACATAGGTTGATTTTCCTATTTATAGATTTATTTTCCTTTCACACGCTGTAATCACAGCGCTATCTGACAGGCAGGCATCGTGACCCTATCCCACACCGACATATGGGCCGCCATAGATATACTTGCGCACCGGCTGAACACCACGCCGTCTGGACTTGCGCGCATGGCGGGCCTTGATCCCACCAGCTTTAACAAATCCAAGCGCTCGTCTCCCGAAGACCCGCCTCGCCCGCGCTGGCCCTCTACCGAAAGTCTGGCCAAACTGCTTGAGGCGACCTCTATAAGCTTTTCGGAATTTGCCAACCTGACCGAAAAACGTCATCAGGCCAGAGGCATTCCGCTGATCGGACTGGCTCAGGCAGGCTCAGACGGCCTGTTTGATGACGCAGGCTATCCGCTGGGTCAGGGATGGGACGAAATTCGTTTTCCCGGTCACAACAGTGGCCTGTACGCCCTTGAAATTTCCGGAGATTCCATGCTGCCCCTGTATCGGGACGGCGACCGGATTATTGTCGATCCGCACACCCAGAACCTGCGGCGCGGCGACCGTATAGTGCTTAAAACCACCGAAGGCGAAGTGATGGCCAAGGAACTGGTGCGTCAGTCGGCCTTGCAGGTTGAGTTACGTTCCCTCAACCCGCAATTCTCCAACAGAGTTGTCGAGCGCAGCCAGCTTGCGTGGATCGCCCGCATTGTCTGGGCCAGTCAGTAGGCGACCAATGCCCTAAAATTCATCCACACTCAGGGCAAACAGGTCTTCCGAACCGGCCTTCATACGTTGCAGATGCGCATCGATTTCCGGCAGTATGCGATTAAGGAACACCTGCCCGACCCTTAGCTTGGTGGCATAATAGGGATCTGTGTCACCGCCATCGATCTTTTGCTTCGCCGCCAGCGCCATCTGCGCCCACATAAAGCTGAAGGCCGTCAGACCAAACACATACAGATAATCAAGCGATCCGGCCGCAGCCGCATTGGGGTTCGCCATACCGTTCTGCATCAGCCACATAGTGCCGTCCATCAGCTTGGCCTTGGCGTCTTTCAGGCCCTTGATATATTCCGGCACCGGCGATGCGGCTTCGTGTTCCGCCACATAGGCATCAATATCCGCAAAGAAACTCATGGGCGCACGCCCGCCCTTGGACGGCAGCTTGCGGCCCACCAGATCAAGTGCCTGCACGCCGTTGGTGCCTTCGTAGATCAGGGTGATGCGCACATCCCGCATATATTGCGAAGCCGGAAAATGCTCAGTAAAGCCCGATCCGCCATGCACCTGCATGGAATCCTGAGTGATCTTCAGGCCCTTTTCCGTCAGGAACGCCTTCACCACAGGGGTCAAAAGCCCGACCAGATCATTGGCCTTTTCACGCACCGCGGCATCTGGTGAAGACTTGGCCAGATCGGCCTGCAACGACACCCAGGTCAGCAATGCCCGACCACCTTCGGTCAGGGCGCGGCTTTCCAAAAGCATCCGCCGCACATCCGGATGCACCAGAATGGAATCCGCAGGCTTATCAGGTGATTCCGGCCCTGTCAGCGCACGCCCTTGCAGGCGATCCTTGGCAAATTCAACCGCCGCCACATGCGCAGCATGCCCAATAGCCAGCCCCTGCAAACCGACCCCCAAACGGGCATTATTCATCATGTAGAACATGATCTTCAGCCCCTCATTAGCGCTCCCCAGAAGCCAGCCCTTAGCGTCCTCATAGATCATGACGCAGGTAGAATTGCCGTGAATCCCCATCTTATGCTCAAGGCCCGCACACTGCAGGCTATTGCGCTCGCCCGGCTTACCGTCGGCATCGGGGATGAACTTGGGCACAAGGAACAGGGAAATGCCCTTTACCCCTTCCGGTGCCCCCTCAAGCCGCGCCAGAACCAGATGGCAGATATTGTCCGTGAAATCATGCTCACCGGCGCTGATCCAGATCTTCTGCCCCGATACCGCATAGGTGCCGTCACCATTGTCCTTCGCCTTGGTGCGCAACAGCCCCAGATCGGTCCCGCAGTGCGGTTCGGTCAGGTTCATCGTACCCGACCACTCACCGGCAATAAGCTTCGGCAGATATAGAGCCTTGAGTTCATCCGTACCGCCCGCCGTCAGGGCCGCAATGGCCCCGTCCGTAAGTCCGGGATACATGGCAAAGGCCGAACTCGCCCCCGTCAGCATTTCAGAAAACGCCGAATTGACATAATGTGGCAGGCCCTGCCCGCCATATTCAGGATCGCCGCCCAGTGCCGGCCATCCGGCCTCAACCATCTGACGATAGGCCTCTTTGTATCCCTTGGGCGCGGTTACGGTATGATCCGCATTCAGAACGCACCCCTCCTTGTCACCCGTGGGATTCAGCGGGGCCACAACCTCCTCTGTGAACCTTGCGGCTTCTTCCAGAATGGCCGACACCACGTCCGGAGACGCCTCATCGAATCCTTTGAGGTCACTATATTGCTCAACCTGAAACACATCATTGAACAGGAACTGGTAATCACGCACGGGGGCTTTGTAGGTCATCGTAACGTCCTATGGTTTTCAGTCTGAATTAAGCAGGGGCGCCGGAATTAGCGGCCTCGTAATTGGCGATTTCGCCTTCCATCCACTCACAGCCCTCGATCATATCGCGGATAGCCATGTCGATGTCTTCGCGTTGCCGCTTAAGGGTTTCGATCTGGTCGTGATATTTGGCCACGGTTGCCCGCATCTGCGCCACCCCACGATCTTCGCGGTTATACAGATCAAGGATTTCATGGATTTCCACCAAAGAAAATCCCATCCGCTTTCCGCGCAAAATGATCTTTAGCCGCGCGCGGTCACGGGCGGAATAGATACGCGTCTGTCCCTTCCGCTCAGGAGAGATAAGCTTTTTATCCTCATAAAAGCGGAGCGCGCGCGCTGTTACACCAAACTCTTTGGAAAGCTGACGGATCGTATAGCTTCGGGCATCCATGATACGGCTCCCTGTACCCTGAGTGACGCCTTGCTGTCGAAGGCGTTCAATTGACGTTTACGTAAACGTATCTCTGCACCCGCCCATCGTCAAGCGATCACACACGCCATCAGCAAAACGTTACCAAAGGGAAGTTAAAACCAAAACGCCAAGGCTTAAGGGGGCGGTAGCCACCACAGGATTGGCTCCGCTTACGCTCCGCCGCGTCTGCGCGTAAATAGTATGCAGATGCATACTATTTACCTGCTTGTCGTCGAACCTTTCACGGTTCGAATACATGACGCCAGACCTTAATCAAAAAAGGGATGCCTTTAGGGCATCCCTTTTTTGATTAAATGGTCGGGGAAACAGGATTCGAACCTGCGACCCCCTGCTCCCGAAGCAGGTGC
>JASGFL010000103.1:0-8126 GCA_047605545.1 Asticcacaulis sp.
CGGCTATGTCAAGCTGGGCGCCTGGACCTATACGGCGGCGGCCGAACGGCTGGACGGCACGGGCCTGTCGAAGGCCAACAGCGGCTACTATGCGCAGGCCAAATACGATATCTACAAGCCGGAACTGGACAGTGACCGCGGCGTGTCGGGCTGGGTCCGCGTGGGCAAGGCCAATAAGGATCTTCAGGCCGTCGAAACCTATCTGGGCGGTGGGCTGGTGTGGACCGGGCCGTTCGCCGGTCGTGATTCCGACGCCGTGGGCTTCGCCATCGCCCATGCCGACTTCGGTCAGCCCTATGCCGAGGCAGTGGGCGTCGATCTGAAGCCCGAAACGACCTACGAACTGAGCTACCGCTACGCCATCCGCGATGGATTGAGTGTGCAGCCGGACGTGCAATATATCCGTCACCCGGCGGGCGATCCGCAGACGGACGATGCGCTGGTGCTGGGCGTGCGTCTGCGCGTAGGGCTTGAAGCCTTCAAATAAGCGCTTGCAATCGCAGGCCGGAATCCGCATATAGCGCTTGAGATCGCGCGGGCGAAGGCCTCGCCAATCTGGTCAGGGCCGGAAGGCAGCAGCCACAACGAATTCACCTTCGGGTCGCGCGGTCTCACCTGACTCTCCCAACAATTAGAGATTATGCGCGATGTTTTCGGGCTGGTATTGGGCCGGATTGACGCTATAAATCCTTCATGACCGACATGCCCGAAACCGACGATCCGTTTGCCGCAGCGCCTGAAGCCGAGCGTGACGACAACACGTCTGATATGTTCGGTGGCGGAGATGCGCCCAAGCCGGTGGACAAGAACGCGGCCTATACGGTGCTGGCGCGGAAATACCGGCCACGCAGCTTTGAGGATCTGATCGGGCAGGAAGCCATGGTCAGAACCCTGTCCAATGCCTTTGCTACAGGGCGTATTGCCCATGCCTTTATGCTGACCGGTGTGCGCGGGGTCGGTAAGACGACGACGGCGCGTTTGCTGGCGCGGGCGTTGAATTATGAATCCGATACGGTGCATGGCCCCAGCGTCGATCTGACGGTTTTCGGGGCGCATTGTCAGGCGATCATCGAAGGTCGTCACATTGACGTCCTTGAGCTTGATGCCGCGTCGCGTACCGGCGTGGATGCCATGCGCGAACTGCTTGAGAGCGTGCGTTATGCGCCGGTCGAGGCGCGTTATAAGGTCTATGTGATCGACGAAGTGCACATGCTGTCGACGGGGGCGTTCAACGCGCTTCTGAAGACGCTTGAGGAGCCGCCGCCCCACGCCAAGTTCATCTTTGCGACGACGGAAATCCGCAAGGTGCCGGTGACGATCCTGTCACGGTGTCAACGATTTGACCTGCGCCGCGTTGAGCCGGAAACCCTGACGCCGCATCTTGAGAAAATCTGCCGTCTTGAGGGCGCATCGATTGAGCCGGATGCTATTTCCCTGATTGCCCGTGCCGCCGAAGGGTCGGTGCGTGATTCTCTGTCGTTGCTGGATCAGGCGCTGGTGCAGGCCGAAGAAGGCCAGAGCGTATCGGCGGAAACCGTGCGCGATATGCTGGGGCTGGCCGATCGGTCGGCGACGCTCGGTCTGTTTGAAAACATTATTTCCGGCCAGATACAGGAAGCCCTGCTGGCCTTCCGTACGCTGTACGGGTTCGGGGCCGATCCGTCGCAGATCATGGGCGACCTGCTGGAATATTGCCATGCGACCTCAGTGGCCAAGGTGCTGGGGGCTGAGGCCACGCGCCTGCCCAAGGAACCGGCGTCACGCGTAACCGCGCTGGGGGCGCAGTTGTCGGCGGGGACATTGTCGCGTTTGTGGACGCTGCTGCTTAAGGCGTTTGAAGAAGTGCGTCGGGCACCCGATCCGGCGGCAGCAACGGAAATGGCGCTGGTGCGTATATGTTATGCGGCTGACTTGCCGGGGCCTGAGACGCTTTTGAAGCGGCTGGAAAAGGGCGAAGACCTGCTGAACGGGCCAACCGGAGGCGGTGGCGGTTCGGGCGGTGGCGGTGGTTCCGGCCCACGGGCGGCGCTTCGTACCCATGCGGCGGTGCTGCCGCAGATACAACTCAACAGTTTTGAAGACGTGCTGACACTTATTGGTGAGAAGCGCGATATTGGTTTGCGGGTCGATGTTGAGCGCTATGTGCGTCTGGTGTCGTTCCAGCGCGGGGCGATCACCTATGAACCGGCCCCACATGCGCCGATTGATCTGGCGCGGAAACTGTCGGCGCGGCTGAAAGAATGGACGGGTGAGCGCTGGCTGATCGCGACCGAAGGCGGTGGCGGGGCGGAAACGGTGCGCGAACGCGATGAGCGTGAGCGGGTGGAAATTCTTGAGGCGGCCAAAAAAGACCCGTTCGTATCGGCGTTCCTGGCGGCCTTCCCCAAGGCGGAACTGAGTGTGCGCAATAAACCGGCCCCTGTGTTGTCGGCGGATGCGGCGCCTCCCGAAGATACTGATGAAAAGGATGACGACTGATGGATTTGAACGCCCTTATGAAGCAGGCTCAGGCCGTGCAGGAAAAATTCGCCGAAGCGCAAGCCAAGATGGGCGAGGTCGTTGTTACCGGTGAAGCCGGTGCGGGCCTTGTGTCGCTTGAGCTGAAAGGGGCCGGTTTGCTGGTGTCGCTTAAGGTTGACCCAAGCCTGCTGAATGCCGACGAGGCCGAGGTGCTGTCTGATCTGATTATCGCCGCCCATGCGGATGCGCGTAAAAAGCTGGATGACGAATCGGCGCGCTTGATGAAGGAAGCGGCAGGCCCGTTCGGTAATATGCCTCTGCCGAAACTGTTCTAAGCGTCTATGGCGTCCGGCGCAGGCCCTGAAATTGAACGTCTGATGGCGCTTCTGTCGAAGTTGCCAGGGCTTGGGCCGCGTTCGGCGCGGCGGGCGGCGCTGGCGCTTTTGAAGCGGCGCGAACAGCTTTTGTTGCCATTGACCGCCGCCATGCAGGCTGCTGCCGAGAGGGTGACAACCTGTTCCAACTGCGGATCTCTGGCGACGCAGGACCCTTGTCCGGTCTGTGCCAATCCGTCACGTGACCGGACGATGATCTGTGTGGTCGAGGAAGACTCCGCCCTGTGGGCCATGGAGCGGGTTGGGGCCTTTGGCGGGCAATATCATGTGCTGGGGGGGCTTTTGTCGGCGCTTGATGGGGTGCGGCCCGAAGATTTGCGCCTGTCCGGCCTGTTCCGGCGCGTCGAGGGCCGTCAGGTGCAGGAAGTGGTGATGGCCTTACCGGCTACGGTCGAAGGCCAGACGACGGCGCACTATATTGCCGATCACTTGACACGAATGGCACCGGATGTACGCATAACCCATCTGGCGCGCGGTGTGCCGGTCGGTGGTGAGCTTGACTGGCTTGATGACGGAACGATTGCCCACGCCTTTAAATCAAGGCGATAAATATACTAGGGGGGTATGTGGCGAATGCTTACGGTTAAAAATAACAAAAGTTTGGCTGTAGCTACGTTTGTGGCGGGGGCGCTGGTTTCATGTGCGGCAATGGCCGCAATAGACAGTCGCTTTGAGGCCTATGTCGCGGAGCAGGCGCAGGCACGAAAAAACGTCGAGCAACGAATAGCCGAGGCGGAAGCCAATCATCCGTTGGGGAGCAAAGAGAACCCCGTAAGGGTGTATTTGCCCGACGGTGAATACGAATACCTGCTCCTTCTGCGATGTCCTGACAAGACATATCCACGCCACAACCGGTTAGGCAGTTTTGGCAAGGGGCCTTATGGCACTATCATTGACGGGTTCGAGGTAGAATGCGGGGGCGCAGAGCCGTTTAAAACCATCATATACATGGATATGTATTTTCCGGGTTATGCAGAAAGCAGGGCTGTAGAGGGATTTACGCTATTGCCACGTTCTTTTTTGCCGCCGCCGCTTTTGCCTATGCGGCTGGATTAGGATCAGACCTAACGCAAGGCGGATAATGAGAGAGAAAGAAAAAAGCCTCCGGAAAATCCGGAGGCTTTTTTTTTAGGTTATAGAACGCAGGGCGTTAGTCGACCGTTTCGGCTTTGGAACTGTTCCTGTCCTTGGCGGGCGTGATGTCGAAGGCAATCTTGCCATCGGCCAGCTTAACAAGAATATGTCCGCCGCGTACCAGCTTACCGAACAGGATCTCATCGGCCAGAGGCTTCTTGATGTTCTCCTGAATGACGCGGGCCAGAGGCCGTGCACCATAGAGTTCATCATAGCCGTTTTCAGCCAGCCAGTTGGCCGCATCCTCGGTCAGTTCGATCGAGATGTTGCGGTCAGCCAGTTGCATTTCCAGTTGCAGAATGAACTTCTGAACGACCTGCGAAATGACTTCGGGCTTCAGTTGGCTGAAGGGCACGATGGCATCCAGACGGTTACGGAATTCCGGTGTGAACAGACGCTTGATAGCGACATCGTCCTCACCTTCGACCCGTCCGCGACCGAAGCCGATCGAGTTCTTCTGGTTGTCCGAGGCACCCGCGTTTGTGGTCATGATCAGAACCACATTGCGGAAATCGACCTTCTTACCGACCGCATCCGTCAGCTGGCCATGATCCATGACCTGAAGCAGGATGTTGTAGATATCCGAGTGGGCCTTTTCGATTTCATCGAGCAGGACAACCGCGTGCGGTTGCTGATCGACGGCATCAGTCAGAAGCCCGCCCTGATCATGGCCGACATAGCCCGGAGGCGCACCGATCAGGCGAGACACCGTATGGCGCTCCATATATTCGGACATATCAAAGCGCAGCAGTTCAATGCCGAGCGTTGACGCCAGTTGCTTGGCCACTTCGGTCTTACCCACGCCTGTCGGGCCGGAGAACAGGTAACAGCCAATAGGCTTTTGCGGATCGCGCAGGCCCGCACGGGCCAGTTTCATGGCCGATGACAGCTGCGCAATGGCTTCGTCCTGACCAAAGACCACCCGTTGCAGATCAACCTCAAGGTCACGCAGGGCCTCGGTGTCGGACTTGGAGACCGACTTGGAGGGGATGCGGGCGATCTTGGCGATAACCGCTTCGATCTCCTTGGGGCCAATGACCTTTTTGCGCTTCGATTCAGGCAGCACCATTTGCAGGGCACCGGCTTCGTCGATGACGTCAATGGCTTTGTCCGGCAGCTTGCGGTCGGTGATGTAACGCGCCGACAACTCAACTGCGGTCTTGATGGCCGGATCGGTGTATTTCAGATTGTGGAAGGTCTCATAATAAGGCTTGAGGCCTTTCAGAATCTTGATGGTGTCGTCCAGCGATGGCTCATTGACGTCGATCTTCTGGAAGCGACGCACCAGAGCGCGGTCCTTCTCGAAGTGCTGTCGGTATTCCTTATAGGTCGTGGAACCCATGCAGCGCAGCGCACCCGACGCCAGGGCCGGCTTCAGCAGGTTAGAGGCATCCATAGCCCCGCCCGAAGTGGCACCGGCACCGATGACGGTGTGGATTTCGTCGATGAACAGCACGGCATTCGGATGGGCCTCAAGTTCCTTGACGACCTGTTTGACGCGCTCTTCGAAATCGCCGCGATAGCGGGTGCCCGCCAGAAGCGTGCCCATATCCAGACTGTAGATGGTGGCGCCCGCCAGAACTTCGGGGACTTCGCCATCGACGATCTTCTTGGCCAGACCTTCGGCAATCGCGGTCTTACCCACACCGGGATCACCCACCAGAAGCGGGTTGTTCTTGGTACGGCGGCACAGGATCTGAATGCAGCGCTCAACCTCGGCCGAACGACCGATCAGGGGGTCAACCTTGCCGTGGCGCGACTTTTCATTCAGGTCAACGCAGTAGGTGGACAGGGCATCCGTAGAGGCCGCCTTCCCGTTCTTCTCTTCGGGGGGCGTGTCTTCGGTTGCGCCGCGCACGGTGCGGGGTTCAGACGCGCCGGGCTTTTTGGCGATGCCATGAGCAATATAGTTGACCGCATCATAACGCGTCATTTCCTGCTCCTGCAGGAAGAAGGCCGCGTGGGATTCGCGTTCGGAGAAAATGGCCACAAGCACATTGGCACCGGAGACTTCGTCACGGCCTGAGCTTTGGACATGGATCACCGCGCGCTGAATGACGCGCTGGAAACCTGCCGTCGGCTTGGCTTCTTCGGATTGCGGCACAATCAGCGACTTCAGGTCGGTTTCAATATAGGTGGCCAGAGCCGTGCGCAGCTTGACGAGATCGACATTACAGGCGGTCATAACGCCTGCGGCATCGGTATCATCGACGAGGGCCAGCAACAAATGCTCCAGGGTCGCATATTCGTGGTGATGCGCATTGGCATGACCGACGGCGCGGTGCAGGGTTTCTTCGAGGGCGCTGGAAAACGATGGCATGACGGCCTCTCCTTGGAGCCTGGGTTACTGAATGTACGCGACGGTTAATCCTTCTCCATCGTACACTGGAGGGGATGCTGGTGCCTTCTGGCCATGTCCACGACCTGCGCGACCTTGGTTTCCGCCACCTCGTAGGTATAGACGCCGCATACGCCTACACCGGTCTGATGGACATGAAGCATGATGACGGTGGCTTCCTCGCGCGATTTGTTGAAGAACCGCTCGAGGACGTACACCACGAACTCCATGGGCGTATAGTCGTCGTTAAGTATCAAAACCCTGTAGAGTGAGGGTTTCTGAGGCTTGGGCTTGGCATCGATAATGGCAAAGGGCGCGTGGGCGGGCTTATCGCCGTCCGTCACCCTGGGCGGACGCGAAGCCAGTCTGTGCGCAGCGGTTGCGGTCACCATTACCTCTGTTTTCGTCTTCGTCTCAGTATTCAAGATAGTGCAAACTTCGTTTCTGTTAAGGGGCAGAAACGCCTTAGGGGCGGATTGTTCAATCACAGTTTAATGAGACTCGTTACAAAGCGACATGAAATTCGCGTGAGGAAAAAATAAAAAATCCCCGCCGCAAACCTGCAACGGGGATTTTCCAAACTCAGCTCCGGCGCGGCAGATCAGCGGCCGGAACAGATATCAGCGATAGGACTGGAACTTTTCGACCGACGCCGTCAGACGGGCGTTGATCGGCTTAAAGCTGTCCTTGAACGAAGACGACAGGGTCTCGGTCAGGCTGTTGAGTTCGGCGACGTAGGATTCCAGCGACTTCTTGGCGTAGGCCGACTGAAGCTCGATGACTTCCTGAACGCTCTTGGCCGAAGACAGGTGCTTGGCGGCGGCGACGCCTTCTTCCCAGTTCTTCTTGGTGAAGGCTGCGGTCTGCGCCCCGACGGCTTCGGCACCCTTGGTGGCGGCGGTGAAGCTTTCGACCAGAGCTTCGATATTGCTCTTGGACAGGCTGTTGACTTCGTTCAGAACGCTAAGGCTCTTTTCGACGCCGTCCTTGAAGGCCTGATTGCCGGCGGCGGCAACGCGATCGGTGGTGGCTTTGAATTCTTCTGCAGACATGGAGGTCTCTCCGTAAACGTTGTAAAAAATGTGGAACGCAGATCTCAGACAAGGGTTCGATCATTAAGGTCTGATCGTTTGGCCGACAGTCCATGTGCTACGCCATGTGTTACGCATCCGCCAGTTCGGGGCTGTGTATAACGCATATGCAGCATTCAGTCAAACAAAATTGTGCAGCGCACAATAGTGACGTAAATGTGATAGCCCTTTTGCGCCTCTGAGGCGAATTCTGACGCAATTTCGCCCGAAAAGGCCTTCATTGGATAAGGACTTGGTAAGGTTTTGGGCGTGTTCTGTTATCAGAGTAAAAATTTCTGACATATTCCGTTTCCGTCATTATGGTTAAGTTACGGAGATGACAGAACCTCCCGCACCTTTGGGGACTTAGGCACGTTTTAAGAACCTGAAGGCGCGGCAGAGGTCAGAACCCGGCTGATGGCGTTTCTTTTAGGCAGGACAAAGTATGATGCGTAATGGGTCAGATCTTTGGGGGCAAACCGCACGACCCGTTCTTTTGGGGCGGAGGCTTTGGGCGCGGGGGACGAAATATGCGGCGTCGCTGATGGTGGCTTCGGCGCTGGCGGCGACGCCGGCCCTGGCCAGCGATCCGGCCGACAGCCCGCGCTATGCGGCCATCGTCGTTGACGCGCAATCGGGCGAGGTCTTCTATTCCATGCGCGCCGACAGCCCGCGCTATCCGGCTTCGATCACCAAGGTGATGACGCTTTATATGGTCTTTGAGGCCAT
>JASGFL010000104.1:0-7946 GCA_047605545.1 Asticcacaulis sp.
GCTCGCTCAAACTTGACGAGCTAAACTACGTGTCCGTCAAACCAGGGACAGGCCATTTATCTACGACGGTGGCAACGCATCCGGCCACGGTGTTGTGCTCGCCGAGGCGCACGGCTCGTTCGCCAAGGATGCGAACGCTGCCAAGATAGCGAATGCGGCGAAGAAGAAGTATGTCAAGCAGGTAAAGCCGTTTGTCGCGAAGTCGTCGCCGTTCGGACAGGTAATCCACGGCTACTCGATCGCGTTCGGGTCAAAGCCGACGACAGCCGGGAGCTTCCTGGCTGTATCGGAGACGCGGATCTTGAAGCCGCGAAAGCGGACCCCGCCCACTACCGTCCTACAGGCTGACGAGGCGCCAGAAGGTACGCCCGCTTCGATGGCGCTGGCGACCCATCGCTCGAACTTTCTCCTGATGGGCGCATTGGACGTCACGAATTGGATCGACTGGGTCCGCTTGCCGGATTCCGCTCCTCCCGAGCGATCCGACGTTCCGCTTCTGCGATTTGACTATGCCGGTCGAACCTATCTGGCAGCGTCGCCATGGCTATTGCGACCTGGCGGTCCTCCGTGGTGGATCGATGACTTTTTCGATCATCCCAACTGGTGGCGATTTTCGCGGCGCGCTCGACTGTCGTCGCCACGTCAGCCAGATTCCGACTTCGGTTGGTTCGTGATCGAGGAGAAGGCTGGCGCTGAATTCTTGAACGCACTGAGCAATACGATCCGCGACCGAGAGGTGGGGCTGCCGACGGCTACGAGGCTTCCAACCCTTGAACCGACAGGGTTTGCGCTCTCAGAGGGAGATCGCATTTTCGGGGCCGATGTAGACGAACCTTATCAGTATGCGCTTTTCCGCGACGGCTTGGCCCTCGTGGAAGAGCCTTTCCGAGGGCGGCCGCGCGATGTGGTAGTCTGGTCGCCGGATGGAGGAATAGCGCTTCGATGATGCGGCGGCGGATCGCGTCACAGAACGTACCGTGCTATAACTGCGTGACGGTACTTTCTTGGTTCGCTGTGCGATCCAGCCGAGACCTCAAAAGCGGGTTCCGTGAGGGAATCGACCTCGATAGATACTGAAACCGCAGAAATATTTTTCCAGCGATTTTCCCTTTAAAATCAACACCGTAAGATTTTGACGGCCCGCGCGTCGGCTTCCGGTGCCGAAAAAAAGAAAAAACCCAGCTAGATCAATGGCCTAACTGGGCTAAATACAATTGAATGGGAGTGATCCTGACGCTTGGGGGCGGTTGAGACGAAGTCTCAGTCTATATGGACGTGCTGAACAATAACTCTGTGTGAAGTCCGGGGTTATTGTCAGTAATGCTCCATTCGGCCTTATGGAGTTCTGCAATAGCTATTACCAACGGAAGCCCAAGGCCGTAGCCGGGGGTAGTGCGGCTTTTGTCAAGTCGGTAAAAGCGTTTGGTAATGTTCTCTTTTTCGCTGTCTGGCACTCCGGGGCCATTATCGGATACAGACAGGGTGATCACATTTCCTGATGACCTGACATCAATGGCGATGGTGGTCTCAGGTGGGGTATGTGCGATAGCATTGTCGACAAGATTGCCGAGCATCAGTTGTAGCAGGCTCGTGTCCCCGTTTATGTGAATCTGCGACGGCGCTGAGGAACGAAGGGTTTTGCCGCTTTGTTCGGCCACCGGTTCATATATTTCCATTACCTTATCTACCAAAGCGGTCAGGTCGACCGTTTGGAAGCTCTTGCGCATTTCTCCGGATTCAATGCGGGCAAGCCTGAGGAGCGCGTTGAACAGGTGCAGCATCTCGTCACAATCATTGAGCGCACCTTCGATGATTTCTGGCTGACCTGTGTGCGCTGCCTCCTCAAGGCGATTGCGCAGGTGAGTCAGGGGGGTGCGAAGATCATGGGCAATGTCCGCAGACATCTGACGCAGGGCTGTGTTTGAGGCCTCAAGCCGATCAAGCATGTGATTGAGATTATTGGCCAGTGTGTCGAACTCACTGCCGAAGCCTATGGCGGGCAGGCGTTCACTGAGGTTGCTGTCTATCAGGCGGGCCGCAACGGCATTTACCTTATCCAGACGGCGAAGAAACAGATGTCCTGCGATCATAGCGGCGGTTAAGGCCAGCATGATCAGGCCAATGCCGCCCCACAGGGCCACATTATTTAGTCCTTTGCGCAACTGGTGCAGAGATTCCGTGTTGCGGCCTACGGCCATGAAGGTGCCGTCTTTGGCATATTCTGTCCGTACCATCATGGTAACGATTTCAGGCTCAGCGTTGGGACGCGGAATAGAGAAATCGATTACGCCCCAGACGTTGCTGCTTTTTACCTCAGGCGGGAGGCCATCATTCAGGCTTTGGCCTTCGGGGGTAACGACGTAATAACTGTAGCGACTGAGGTCGTCATTCTGGTTGTGTTCATTGAGAATATTGATGAGGGCCTGCCCGCCTTCAAGGTTGGCATCTGCGCGCATAATGGCCATCTGGTGCTGTAGTGCCTGACGCATTTCGGCTTCGGCGAAGCGGGATATGGCCAGATCCAGCGCCAGAAGCATACCGGCACTTCCGACCCCAAAGACAAGCGCGAAAACCAATGCCAGACGAAAGGTCGCGGTTTTAAAAAGAGGCAGAAAGCGCTTAAGCAGGGTCATCGAGTACATAGCCCACACCGCGCAGGGTGCGTAAAAGGGATTTACCGGAGCCGCGATCAATCTTGGCCCTTAGGCGGCTCATGTGCGCCTCAACAATATTGGTGCGGGGGTCAAAGTCATAACCCCACAGATTTTCAAGCAGCATGGTGCGGGTAACGGTTTCACCGGCCCGTCGGGCCAGAAATTCCAGCAATTTATATTCCTGAGGCGTAAGGTCTATGCGCTGGGTTTCGCGGGTTACGCGGCGTTTCTGAAGGTCAATGCTCAGGTCGGCGATCTGAATCAGGTGACCACCATCTACGCCGTTCGATTTGTTTCGCCTGTGCAGCGCCTTAACGCGCGCCAGAAGTTCAGTGAACGCGAAGGGCTTCCCAAGATAATCATCGGCACCGGCCTCAAGACCTTCGACTCGCTCATCAACAGAGGCAAGCGCCGTGAGAAGCAGGACGGGTGTAGTACGCCCTTCGGCCCTAAGGGAGCGGACGAACTCAAGGCCCGACATTTTGGGCAGCATGCGGTCGATAATCAGAACATCATAATTGTGGTGCAGGGCCAGTTCGTAGCCTGAACGCCCATCCTCGGCGGCATCGGTAGTGTGTCCGGACTGGGTTAGTCCGCGCATTATAAAATCAGCCGTTTGAGAATCGTCTTCGACAATGAGGAGCTTCATATAGTGACCGTGTGTCTTGACGTTTCAGGTGGGGAGTTTGAAATAGCTGACTTGCTCCGGCGCGACGGAGGATTGAGCCTCAGGCCGAGATTGCTGAGGGTTCCGGCACAATGGGCCAGAGTAAGCGCCAAGGCAATATCCTCATGGCACAGGCTATGCAGGCCGGAGGCGCGCTGATAGGTCGCCAGCCATTTCAGAATATTGAGTTCGCCATCGCTGACATAAACTGATCCGGACGGCTGAATGTGAATGCCGTTCTGCGTAGCGAGCTTTTTTAGCAGATTGAATTTTTCAATATCGGCACGTGCAATGCGGGCGCCGGTCAGTTGTCCCTTATGGCGGCGATTATCTCCCAGATTCAAAGGCTCTCCGCGCACAAAGGACAATACCCTCTGTTCGGTAAGTGTTTGCCTGTTAAATAGGGTGCCGGAAAGCTTCATACTTACGAAGTCATATGGGGGGGGCAGGGCGATACGCGGATGACGCCCTTGCATCATCCGCGTATGTCGTCAGGGGATTAGTATTTTACGCGTAAGCCAACACCGGCGTAGCGTGCTGGATTGCCACGTGCGCCATCTGAGCCGCGGTGGGTGATGGAACGTTCATCAAACAGATTGTCCACCTTGGCATAGGCCTCAACCGCAGAGGTCAAAGGATAGGCCGTCGAGACATCGACTGTGAACAGGCTCTCGGTCTTCAGGAAATGACTGTCTACGCCTGCGCGGTCACAGGTATTGGTCGAGCAACTGCCGTCCGTGTAGTTGAATGCGACATAGCTGTTCCAGCCGGAGCTATGTTCGGCACCAATTTGCAACTGAGCGGCATGGGGAGGAGTGTATTCAAGGGAATCACCCGACCTGACACCCGTTGAGACATCCGATGCGCGTGTGTATTCACCATCCGTCCAGGTGTAAGACAGTCTTACGGGCACGCGAAGGGTTTCGCTTTCGTAGAGGTCAGCGAACAGGCCAAATTCAAGGCCATAGACTTCTTTGGAGCCGCTTTGTTCGGTTCCCTCAATGGCCCCGCTGGCGCATGGATTGGCCACAAGGCAGGTACGCAGTGAGTTGCTGTAATCGGTGAAGAAGGCAATGGCATCAACGCCTACACCGTTGTTACGATAGCGGACACCGGCTTCCCAGTTTACGCTTTCCTCGCCTTTAGTGCCCATGACAGCGCCTGAGCCCGGAGGCGCGAAGCCTTCGTACACGCCGCCCAGTACCGTCCAGTTCGCATTCAGGCCATAGTTGACTCCAAGGCCAAGCGTCGTACGTGACAGGCTGTTACGGGCACCTGTCGGGTTGGCTACGTTGGAAATGGTTTCAATGTCTTCGTAGCGGATGATTGGCAGAAGGCTCCACTGACCGACATTGATACGGTCGGACAACCAGATGGCCGTAGCCTTTGCTGAGCCTTTGGACGGAGTGGTTGGTGTGGCGTGGCTGAAGACCAGACTGCCGTTGCGCTGCTGATAGATCAGGTTGTTGTCCAGAGCGACGTTACGGGTTTCGTCCTCGTGACGGCGTACACCAAAGGTAATGTCGTGGCTAAGCGATCCGGTGACAAAGTCACCCTTCAATTCGAACTGAAGGCCTTTTGAGGTGAATTCCTGAAAATTCTGACCATAGCGCACGCCATTGGCATGAGTGGTGTCGGCTGTGCCGTGCAGGATGTCACGGATAAGGGTCGCGTTGGCACCATTCGTATTGACGACGTTCGTTACACCCGAACCGCCGATGCTGATGCCGTTGATCTGATTGAGGCGGGTATAGTGGCGGTGCGTATCGGTGTGATAGGCGGTGGTGACAAGTTTAAGCGAATTTGTCAGTTGCGCCTGATAACGACCGACAAAGCCTGTGCGACCGCTATTCATGCGTTCAAGCTCGCTCAGACCATAGCGGCGGTTCGGATTGGCTTTGAAGTCGGCGTCAGTCAGACCAAGATAGGATACGTCATGGCTTTCGTCGGCGTACTGTGCCTTGAAATCAAACTGATGGCGCTGATCTTCGCTGTTCCAGCGGGCTTTGAACAAGTATTCGCTGATTGAGTTGCCGGCTGTGCGCGTAGAGCGGTCGATCTTCTGATGTCCGTCCGTCTCGCCCTGAAATGTTTCAAACAGAAGGCCCCATTGACCGATTGTGCCGCCGTAATAGGCATGTACGCGGCGCGTATTATAGTCACCTATTTCGGCCTTCAGATAGCCTGAAGTCGTAGCGGGGATAGGTGTTGAAATCAGATTTACGGCGCCTGATGTGGTCTGCGGGCCGTAGAGCAGGGTTTCCGGCCCTTTCAGAACCTCAATGCGGCTGATGCGGCTGATGTTCGGGAAGTAATAGGCAGAGGTATTGGCGTAGGGGGCCATGGCGGCCGGAATGCCGTCCTCAAGCACTGCAATGCGATCGCTGCGGCCGGTTGATGAGGCGCGGATACCAATGCGCGGGAAGCTGCCCAGTCCGTCTTCTTCGCGCACATATACGCCCGGAACAGCCCGAAGGATGCTGTTGACATTGGCGGATTCAAACTTCTCCAGTTCGCGCTGAGTAAGGGTATAGGCGGAACCAAAGGTAGACTGAGGATCTTCGATATTGGCAATGATGGTGACGGTGGTGATGGTATCGTCGTTTTCCGGCTCAATGGACTCTGCTGCGGCCTGTGTGGCGCTCAGAGCCAGAATGAGTGCGGTCCCGACCATCAGATGATTTCTGACAGCGTTGTAGCGCGTGTTGTTTTGATAAGTTTGCATTATATGCCCCATTTATTGAGAGAATGCCTTTTGAGCATCCGCTGCGAATGTTTCGCATTAGTGGTTGGGCGCTATCATGCAGGAGAATGCGTCGCAATTAGTTTTGCGTATGTATAAATACTTTTAACCGTAGCGTAATATATGAGATAAATAGCCGTAATGTTATCGTAATGTATGGGGATTTCGGATATTTATATGGTGTAATATTATATAAAATAAAATTGGTTATTTGAAATTTATGCGGACTTTTGAAATTTTTCCAATATTGTTTACGTGTAAATTTATTCTGTGAAATTTTATTGAATTTGTACGTATTTTGAAATCATTTTTTCTGTAATTATTCTGATTGTATTTTGAGGTGCATTGGCGGATTTGCATACCGCTTTTCATGCTCAAGAAGCCAGCGTTTACGCTCAAGTCCACCTGCATAACCAACCAGATTTCCGTTGGTGCCGATGACACGATGGCAGGGCACGATCAGATTGTAAGGGTTGTTGTGGTTGGCGCTGCCTACGGCGCGCGCGGCCTTTTTGTTTCCAATACGCGCGGCCTGTTCGCAATATGAAGCCGTTTCGCCCGCCGGAATTTGTCTCAGAGCGGCCCAGGCCTTGTTTTGGAAATCACTGCCGTTAAATGTGACCGGTATGGTGTCTATAGCGGTGATATCACCGTCGAAATAGGCCTTTAGCGCCTGAGAGATACTTATAACCGCGGCTCCCTCGCTCAGGTGATAATGCCCCAGTCTTCTGGAGAGCAGGCGGTGTAATCGCGGGAGATGGTCGGCATATTCACTGGCTACCAATATGCCATTCATATCGCAGACCAGAAGGAAATCTCCGATTGGAGAGGTCTGGCGGCTCAAGATCAGCTTATGCACCATCATGGAAGATAATCCCCAAGCTATGCCTGTGTCCGGTACGGATGCGGCTTACGCCATGGCGCATATTAACGCGATAGTCGCCTTTGGAACCACGCACTGGTCGGGTGTGAACGGCGAAGGCGACAGCATCACCTTTTTTTAAAGGGACGACCTCAGCGCGGCTTTGCATGCGGGGACGTTGTTCAGTCAGAACAAACTCACCGCCTGTGAAGTCGCGTTCCGGGTCGGAAAGCAGAATTGCAACCTGAATCGGAAAAACAACATCCCCATACATATCCTGATGCAGGCAGTTGTAATCACCTGACACATATTTAAGCAGCAAAGGAGTAGGGCGGTTCTGACCGGCTGCGTGACATTGCTTCTGGAACTGTGCGTGCGTATCGGGGTAGGTTGTCTCTGATCCTATGCGTTGGTTCCAACTATTGGCAAGGCCTGCCACATACGGGTAAAAATGGGTACGCAGAGTGCCAACAATATCGGGCAAGGGATATTTGAAATACTTGTATTCCCCCATGCCGAAACCATGTCGTGCCATGTGAATATGGCTGCGGAAATGAGTTTGCTCCGCATAAAGGCCGGATAGTGCGTCACAGGTCTCTGGCGTCAGAAGCTTAGGCAGAACGGCGCATCCAAAACTATTCATTTCGGTGGCGAAATGGCTCCAGTCGTATGTTGACAGACGCTTTTCGATATCATCAGAGGTATGGACGTTCGTATTCATGCCTGCGACTCTTTTTCGAGAAGCGCACGCTTGCGTTCTACGCCCCAGCGATAACCGGACAAAGCGCCATCATTTCGGACGACCCGATGGCAAGGGATGGCAATGGCAATCTTGTTGGCGCCACAGGCTTGCGCCACGGCCCGCACGGCTTTGGGGGCACCGATTTGGTGGGCGACATCGGCGTAGGAAGCGGTCTCACCTGCCGGAATTTGCCTCAGGGCCTGCCATACACGTTCCTGAAAAGCGGTTCCGCGAATATCGAGCGGCAGATCAAGGCCTATACGCGGGGATTCAACGAA
>JASGFL010000105.1:0-7934 GCA_047605545.1 Asticcacaulis sp.
TTAACCCCCTTAAGATTAAGGGAGCGGACCAGGGATAATAGGGGAAGCGTTTACCCCCGTGTTAAAACCATAGACCCACACGGCACTTTCATCCTGCTTAGGCGAAAGATCCCCTGTGAGTCGTCTATTGTGTCATGACCGCGCTGTTTCTATCGTCAGCATCGGCACATTTGCGCACATTATCCTGCCATAATGACCCCTCAATGATCACATAGCCATCACCTGAGACAAGTGATTTGCGCCTAAAGAAGCCTAACCCTGGCTTAGACGTCAAGGTGGTCATTTTAACTTTTCGCGTGTTATTTTAGCCACAGACAATCGAAAATGCGGCAAAATTGAGCAAAAGTTCAAACATGTCTGATAGTTAATCTTTTTCACGTGATCAAAATTATTTTTCTAAAAAAATATTTTTTCCGCCCTCCAAAGGGAAGCGACGATCACAAACACCCCCTCGCCTCTGAATTAGGCACATGTTTTTGAGTTTATGTCAGTTTTATAACGACGATTTCCCAAACACATCGATACCCAAATCGTCTGAATATGCGGGTAAATGTGATGAAACGCGCCTCACAGGCTTCATTTCGGACCCGCGATCATTTCACATTCTTACCTTTTCGTGATCGGCCGGAAGCCGTGCGCGTTAACCAAACTTTCAGACAGCGTAATTTCCCCGCAAGATGCCGCAAATTTGTCATCGCTTTGCCATCGCAAAGCCGCTTCACACACCCTATTTAGATCACTAAGATGCGGGTGAATGTTTCACTTAACACAGATTGCGCGGATCATGATCAAGCCTCAGTCTCCATTTGAAACCGGTCTGAAACTGATGGGTGCCCAGCAGCAACTGGCGGCGCGCAGCCTGATCAATCTGATTGAAATGATATCCGCCTCTTCGCACCGCTACACGCAGGAAACCACTGATTTTACGCGTGACGCAGTATCCCTGATGCAAAAAGCCAGCACCACCCGCGACGCAGGTGAGATTGCCGAGCTTCAGAATCAGTGGACCCGAACCTGCATGAAATACGGTGAGAACCAGACCCGTGCGACCATGCAATTTGTAGAACAATGCGGCCAGCAGGCTCTTAACATTGCCGCATCGGCACCTGATATTTCGACCAAAACTGACGATTAAATTTAAACCATAAGGCTTTGATTATGCCCCAGAATATATCCTCCCGTAATGCGCTGATCACCGGCTCCACAAGCGGTATAGGTCTGGGCATAGCCCGCAAACTGGCCTCCGAAGGCCACAATATCATGCTCAATGGCTTTGGCCCTGCCGATGAGATCGAGGCCATCCGAGCCGAGCTTGCTAAAAACCACGGCGTGACCATTGCCTATAACGGCGCTGACCTCACCAAGCCGGATCAGATCGAAGCTCTGATCGCTGATACCCATGCCAAACTCGGCGGTCTGGATATTCTGGTGAATAATGCAGGCATTCAGCATGTCTCACCGATCGAAACCTTTCCGCCAGAGAAATGGGATCTGATCATTGCCCTGAACCTCTCAAGCGCATTTCACACTATCCGCCTCAGCTTCGAGGCCATGAAGGCACAGGGTTGGGGGCGGATCATCAACATGGCATCGGCCCATGCTCTGGTCGCCTCACCGTTCAAATCGGCCTATGTCGCCGCCAAACACGGCATAGCCGGCCTGACCAAGACCGTTGCTCTGGAAGGCGCCGAGCATGGTGTGACCTGTAATGCCATCTGTCCGGGCTATGTGCTGACGCCGCTGGTGGAAAAGCAAATTCCCGATACGGCCAAGGCACGCGGCATTACCGAAGACGAGGTCATTCGTGACGTTCTTCTGGCGGCGCAACCTACCAAAAAGTTTGTCACCACGGACGAAGTGGCCGCGCTTGCAGCGTTTCTGGCTTCGGATTCGGCCGCCTCGATCACAGGCTCGCTTCAGTCGATTGACGGTGGCTGGACAGCGCATTAATCCAATTGTCTGACTCTTTAATTGCCACTGACGGGATCACTCGCTAGGGTCGCCTCCATAACAAGGGAGAGAACTGATGCGTACCCGTCTGCTGAAATCCATCTGTGTGGCAGCCCTTCTGGGCTGCCTTCCTTTTCATGTTTCTGCAGGGGAAAAGCCTGCCACATGGACACCGGACAACGGCAACGGAACCTTCACCAACCCCATATTCTATGATGAGTTTTCAGACCCTGACCTGATCCGCGTCGGTGACTATTTTTACATGACCGGCACGACCATGCACACCATGCCGGGCCTGCCGATTTTGCGTTCCAGAGATCTGGTGAACTGGGAGTTCCTGACCTATGCGCTTGACCGCCTTGATCTGGGCGAGCGCTTCCGTCTTGAGGGCGGAAAGGAAGTATATGGTCAGGGTATTTGGGCCCCCAGCCTGCGTTACCACAACGGCACCTTCTATATTTTCAGCAATGTGAATGGTGAAAAGACGCAGGTTTTTTCCGCCACTGATCCGGCTGGCCCTTGGACGCGCAAGGAAATGAAGCGTTCCATGCACGACCTGTCTGTGCTGTTTGATGACGACGGGAAAATCTACGCCATATGGGGGTATCAGGACATCCATATGGTCCAGCTGACTGATGACCTGACCGATATTATACCGGGCTCAGAGCGCGTAATCATATCCCGCGACGCCGGCATGGGCGAAGGCGTCCATTTCTATAAGTTCGATGGCAAATACTATATCACCAGCGCCTGGTTTGCAGGCCGTATGCGTATGCCTGCGGCGCGGGCCGATCACCCCGAAGGCCCGTGGGAAGTCAATAAATCCATCAGCATAGACGAAGATTTTGGTCTGGCCGAAGGTTACCGCATGGAAGATGCATGGGGTAACGAAGACTCCGCGCCGTTTAAACTTATCCCCCCTAACCCCGCCCCGAATGGCCGCATGTCGCTGCATCAGGGCGGCATTGTCGATACCCCTTCGGGCGAATGGTGGGGCTTCTCAATGATGGATTATAACTCAGTCGGACGCCTTTTGGGCATTGCGCCGATCACGTGGAAAGACGGCTGGCCCTATTTCGGTCTTGAAGGCAACCTTGAGCGTAACCCGCGCACATGGGTTAAACCCAAAACCGCTGAGCCTCAGCCGATTACAGTTCCATTTGAACGCAGTGATGACTTTTCCGCTCAGAATCTGAAACCGCTTTGGCAGTGGAATCACGTACCCGTCGACAGCAAATGGTCACTGACCGAACGCAGCGGCTTTTTACGGCTGCATGCCCTGCCCGCCAAAAGCTTCTGGAGCGCCAAAAACACCCTGACGCAGCGGTCTATTGGCCCGATTTCCCAACCGACCGTCGTACTTGAGGCGAGCGGCCTGAAAACCGGCGATGTTGCGGGTCTTGGCCTGCTTAATCGCCCCTATGGCTGGCTGGGCGTAGAAAAGACCGCAGACGGCCTGAATGTCGTTCAGTACGATCAGCAAACCGGAAAAACCGTGCGCGTCAAAACCAGTGCGACTCGCCTGTGGTTCCGTGCCGACTGTGACTTCCTGACAGAAAAAGCTCGCTTCAGCTATTCCACCGACGGTCAGAACTTCACGCCGATTGGCGATGAATTCACCATGGTATTCCAGCTTAAAACCTTTCAGGGCGTGCGCTACAGCCTGTTCAACTACAACACCACCGGCGTCGAAGGTGGCTATGCGGATTTTGACGAAGTCACCATCCATCAGCCCCACCCTCAGGGTCTGATGCGTCCGATCCCTTACGGTCAGTCCGTCACCCTCACCGCCTTCAACAAAGACACCGGCCTGTCGGTTACGGGCAGCAAACTGTCCGAAGCTAACCCAACCGCTTTTGAGATCATTGACATGGAACTGGGGCGTGTCGCGCTCAAATCCGGCAGACGCTACATTAGCGTCAACGCAGATGCCTCAGTGACCCTGAAAACCGGTGCGCCTTCCACCGCAGAAACCTTCCAGTGGATCGAAACGCCCTATGGTGAGTTGGTGCTGATGTCGCTTGTTAACCACCGCTTCTTACGCATTGATCCGGTTACGAAAACTATCACCGCCGACAGCCCCGGCCCGCAATCTGACGCCAAGGACGGCGTGCGCTTTATCTGGAAATAGGCTCAAGGCAAACAGAGACGCGGGGGCCGAAAACGCCCCCGCTAAATCGCTTCGGCCTGCGCCAGAGTTTCACGCGCCGCATCGGCGGCTTTCTGACGTTCCCACATATCGAAATAAAGGCCTTTCAACGTCATCAGATCGTTGTGACGTCCACGCTCGGCCACAACGCCGTCTTTGAGCACCAGTATCTCATCGGCCCCCACAACCGTCGACAGGCGGTGCGCGATAACCAGCGTCGTACGATCCTGAGACACCTGATCCAGAGACGCCTGAATTTCACGCTCAGTGTGCGTATCAAGCGCAGACGTCGCCTCATCCAGTATCAGGATCGGCGGCGCTTTCAGAAGCGTGCGCGCAATCGCTACGCGCTGTTTTTCTCCGCCCGACAGCTTAAGACCGCGCTCGCCAACCTCGGTGTCATAGCCCAATGGCAGGGACGCGATAAATCCGGCAATCTGCGCCCGTTCGGCGGCATCGTGAATTTCGTCTGTGGTCGCCCCTGCACGGCCATAGCCGATGTTATAGGCCACCGTATCGTTAAACAGCACCGTATCCTGAGGCACCATGCCAATCGCTTTGCGCAGCGAAGCCTGAGTGACATCACGGATATCCTGCCCGTCGATCTCGATGGCCCCGCCCTTAACGTCGTAAAAGCGGAACAACAGCCGCGACAGGGTTGATTTGCCCGCCCCCGAAGGCCCGACAATGGCCACCGTCTTACCGGCAGGCACTTCAAACGATACCCCTTTGAGGATCGGACGCGCCGGATCATAGGCAAAGACAACGTCCTTAAACACCACCGCCGCCTTATCGACCTTAAGCGTTGCGGCGTCAGGCTTATCTGTGACCTCCTCAGGCTCATCCAGCAGCGTGAACATGGCATCCATATCGGTCACCGAAGTCGTGATTTCCCGATACAAGGTCCCGATCATATTCAGCGGGATCGCCAGTTGCGCCATCAGGGCATTGATCATGACAAAATGGCCTATACTCTGATTACCGGCCATGACCTCACGCGCCGACATCAGCATCACTGCGCCCATGCCCAGCGTAAAGATCACCGCCTGCCCCAGATTAAGCCAGGCCAGAGACGTAAAGGTCTTGGTCGCCGCCTTTTCATACTTGGCGGTCGAGACATCATAACGCGCCTTCTCAAGCGTCTCGTTATTGAAATATTTGACGGTTTCGTAGTTCAGCAGCGAATCCACCGCCTTGGACATGGACTCGGTATCGGCATCATTCATGTCGCGGCGAATACGAATGCGCCAGTTAGAAGCGACAATCGAGAACCACACATAGGCCACCACCGTCACGGCGATAACCGCCACATAGAGCATATTATATTCATGCCCGATGATCGCCGCCGTCAGCAGAAACTCAACCAGCGTCGGCACACCCATCAGGATAGTCAGGCGGACAATGGTTTCAATCCCTGTCGCACCACGCTCAATTACCCGCGAAAGACCACCGGTGCGCCGCTGCAAATGGAAACGCAGCGACAGATTATGCAGATGCCCAAAGGTACGGTTCGCCAACCCCCGCACTGCATGCTGCCCCACAGGCGCAAACAAGGCGTCACGGATCTGGTTAAAGCCGTTCGACAACAGCCGCGCCACCCCATAGGCCACCACCATCAATAAAGGTGATGCCAGCCACAGATTGCTAATAGGCGTCTTGGGATCAAGCGCGTCGGTCGCCCACTTATAGGTATAGGGCATCAGCACCGTGAATAGCTTACCCACCACCAGCGCGATCAGCGCCAGCACGACATAGACGCGCAGCCCCGGCCGGTCAGACGGCCAGATATAGGGCTTCAGAACCGCCATAGTAGAGGCAAATTTGGAACGGGCTTCGGATGATGTGGCCGAATCCTGAGAGGCATAGCTACGCATATTTAGGGTCATTTCGGTGCAGTGATGCGCCCTATATAGGCCCCCTTGTCAGAAAGCCAAGCCCGCCCCGCCGCAATGGCCGTAACCGTCGGGTTTAATTTGCAATCATATCCAGCCGGATGTAATCATCAGCAATCAAATCGACAGGGAACCCCTTTGACCATGCTGCGCAAACTTCTTCTGGCTGCCGCCCTTATCACCGCCCCACTTCTGGCTTCACAAGCATCCGCCGAGACGCTGAAGCCCATCCGCGTCATTCTGGTGGGCGATTCCACAATGACCGAAAAAGCCGGTTACGGCACCGGCTTCTGCGCGCAGTTCAAACCCGAGGTCACCTGCATCAACAAAGCCCGCGGCGGGCGCTCATCCAAGTCCTATCGCGTCGAAGGTCTATGGGACGAAGTGCTGGCCATGGTCAACGATAAGGGCAACTATGCCCAGACCTATGTGCTGCTTCAGTTCGGTCATAATGACGGCTCGCACCGCCCAGAACGCCGCACCGATATCCGCACCGAATTCCCCGTCAATATGCGTAACTATACGATCGATGTGAAAAAGGCCGGTGCCGTGCCGGTACTGGTCACGCCCCTCACCCAGCGCCATTTTAAAAACTTCAAACTGCAAAATGATCTGCTGCCGTGGGCGCAGCTGACGCGCCTGATTGCCCGCACGTCTGATGTTACCCTGATCGACCTCTACGCCGAAGGTCAGGCCAGGGTGCAGGAAATGGGCATCGCCAAGTCGCTTGAACTGGCGGGTGGTCCGATCCCTGAAAACGTCTATACGGCCATCAACACCGGCACCACCGTCCCTGCGGTCTTCACCGATGCCTCGCAACAGGCCGATAATAGCCGTCAGGCCTTTGACTACACCCACACCGGCCCCGAAGGCTCAAAATATTTCGGCAAGATGGTTGTCGATCTGTGGGTCAAGGCCGATCCGGCCATCGCCCCCTACGTGAAAAACTAAGCGATTAGAACGGCGCAGGCCTTCCCCATTCAAGGGAAATCCTGCGCTTTTCGCCATCGGTTTCAATCCGAACGTCCCAGTAATATTGACCAGTCTCATCCGGCATAATCACAAGCCAATCGGCACCAATGATGTGTGTGTTCTCAAGTGGCAAAGACCTGAACGCGGCAAACGGTTCATTTGGGCAAATCGCATTTAACCCTGAACTGTTTTGACAAGTTACCACGACCTCCTGAGGCAAGGCTTCGCGTGACTGTAATGATGCCACCCACTCCAGTGTTTCTATAGCCTTTGCCTCGGATACCTTCCCATCTAATGAGGCGAACCGTTCAACGGGCAAGTCCTCGCAGGCGCCCTCCTGCCTTAAACCAACCTGTACTGAAGAACGGACAGGTCCAACAGATAGCAATTTTTCGCTATCAATTTGCGAAGCCATTCCCCCCTCGAAGGGACGTAGTGGCACGCGATAGTACGACTGTCGGCAGGCCTGAGGTGTAACCCTCTCTGCCCGATTATAAAGCACAATATATCTGGGCACATACCTGTGATCGGAACCATATCCGACCCTGATACCAACTACATCTGCCGCCACGTCTCTGGGCAATAGCCGCGCCGCCACCTGTGAAATTGAGGCGCTTTTCAACCACTCTGCCGATATGGCGACTTGATCCGTATCGGCCATAGCCACAGCCGGTAATATCCCTATAAGCCCGCCCGCTATAAGCCCAAGCCTCATGATCGTCCCCCTGTTCAAACGGTCTCAGTCATGCTTTTAATTCAGCCGGATGGAGTCGCAACAACAAGATTATACTATCCATCTCAGGGATGTCGCAAACCTCACGGATTTACAAAATTTCATGACCTTACGTAGCCTGCTGACGGCATTGGCCGCTCTTCCGCTTGTTGCCGCCGCGCCGGTGCTGGCGGACACCATCAAAACCGATTGTGCGCCTGAGGCTTTGGGCACGGCCCGCGTGCTGACCCTCAGCGCC
>JASGFL010000106.1:0-7896 GCA_047605545.1 Asticcacaulis sp.
CGGCTTCGGTGTCCTGACGCCAGAAGTGCCAGCTGGTCTGTTCGTCAGCCAGCAGAAGCAGCATCGGTGCACGGCCACCACCGGTGACCAGCACGCGGGTCAGACCCTGATGCTTATAGTTGAGGCGCAGATCACCCTTACGGGCATCGAACTTCGATGTCACCTTACCCGAAAGTACAGTGACCTTAGGGGCCGAGCTGTAGCGCAGGACGGTTTCACCGTCTTCGCCGGTGCGGCCATGCAGCAGGACCACGTCGCGCTCACCATGCTGGAAGTGCGTCTGGATTTCCGAGTTGGAATAGACCAGATGCTGACGCTCCATCTCATATGACGCCAGCAGCATCTTGGCGTCCTGACCGTTGACGCGTACCGGAATCGTATAGGTGCCGTCGCGGGTCGTCAGCTCAAACGTGCCACGGTCATCGGTGACGGCGTTTGACGGATTGTGGACGGCAAACAGAATGTGCGTGCCCAGTGTCGGGTTGACGTTGTGATAGACCTGAAGCTTGTCATTGGTTGGCTTCAGGATCGGGCCCTTGTCCATTTCGCCAAGCACTTTTTCAGCCGCCTGAACGAACATGCCCTGTTGCTTGAGGGCATAGGCCTTGTCACGCAGGCCACGGTCTTCGGATATAGCCGCGCCGTAGTCATAAGACGTATAGACCACAGGCCCCGCCAGCCAGCCCCACGAGGTGCCGCCGAAGGTCATATAGGCGTTGTGGATGGTGATGCGGTTGATCAGGTTGGTGCCGTAGAACACGCGCTGATAGCCGACGCCCTGACGCTTGGAGGTACATTCATAGGTACCGTTCGAGCCCCAGTAGTCGAACCAGCCACCGCCCAGTTCCGCGGCAAAGCCCGGCGTGTTGGGCGAAGACAGCGAACCGATCTTCGGTACGTTCTTGCCATAGATACCCCAGTCAGGGGCGATGTTCGGCGTACCCGGCTGGGCGTGAACGTCACAGACGCCGCCCGGATAACCGTCAAAGGCATAGAGGTCGGTCGGGCCAGAGTTCGCCCAGGGCGCGGTCGATGATTTAGGTGCCCAGTCAGGCAGACGACCGGCAGCATTGTGGAAGAACGGAACCGTGATGCCGTCTTCGCGCGCCTTAACCGCCAGATGTTCCATCTGACGTACGTGCTTCGGCTCAACCTTGCCCAGTTCGTTTTCAAGCTGATAGGCGATAACCGTACCGCCGCCGTTGGTCAGCTGGTGACGGGCGATGATCGGGTTGATCTGGCTCATCCACTCGTCGGTAGCAGCAAGATAGAGCGGGTCATCGGTACGGGCTTCGGCGCGCTGACGGCGCATCCAGCCGGGATAGCCACCGCCGGTCAGTTCAGCGTTCACGTAAGGGCCGGTACGGGCGATGACATACATGCCTTCTTCGGCAGCGATCTCAAGCGCACGCTCAACGTTACGCACGTTCGAGAAGTCATAAACGCCCGGAGACGGTGAGTGATAACCCCAGTCGAAATAGAAGGCGACGCCGTTAAAGCCCGAAGCCTTCATCTTTTGAATGACATCGCGCCACAGAGACGGGTTCGGCAGACGGAAGGGGTGGATTTCGCCCGACCAGACGACAATACGCTCACCGTCAACCATCAGGGAGTGTTCATCCCATGTGATGGTCTTAGGGGTGCCAGCCGGTTTGGTGGCTTCGGCAAATACCTTGGGGTCTTCGGCCAGAACAGTGAAGTGACGCACGGAACCCGACACGCCGCCGATTTCCTTTTTCGGCGTCCATGTCTTGAAGCCGTCATGGCTGTCGGAATACCAGTAGTGCTTGGTCATATAGTCATCAAAATAGATGCGCCAGCCGCCGTCCGGCAGCTTGACCAGAGCCTGACCTTCCGAAGGCCCGCCCCAACCGGCCCAGTCGCCGGTCTTTTCCAGCTTCCACGGCCCTTTAAGGGTCTTGGCGGTCGCCAGTTCAATAAGCTTGGTGGTTTCGTCCTTGGTGAACGCCGTATAGCCACTGCCGTCTTCGTTAGCGATGACGAAGGTGTCGATATAGTTGCCCTGAAGCCCGTCCATCGGGATCGGATCCGACCACTGCGTCAGATCGGCGCTGGCTTCGATAATATAGGCGCCGAACGGGCCACCGGTACCGTTACGCGACAGGGAAACGATCACCTTCAGCGATCCGTCCGTATCGCGGAACCATTCCGGCGCCCAGACGTTCTTAACGCCCTCAAGCTTCACCGGCACGTGCTGCACGAAATCCCAGTCCTTGAGATTCTTGGACTTCAGGACGCCGAAATCGCTGCCGTTCCAGTCGGTCGTATAGACGACATAATAATAGCCGTCCGTATGACGGATAATCGACGGATCACGCAGCAGGCGCTCATCGGGCTTGAAAGCCTCGGAACGCAGGGTGCTGAAATTAACCCCGTCGGCGGAGGTAAACAGGCTTAAGGTATTTTGCGATGAGGCCAGAAAGCTGGTCATAATAAAGACGGGGCCGTCTTTTTCCGCAGTTTGCGTTAGTTCTACACGCCCGACCTGACCGCTGGCGGTGCTGTTCACCTGACGGCTTGTGACATCCGAAGCCTGAGGAATCCCCAGTTCTTGTGCAAAGGCATTGCCGCCTACACTGATTAAAGCCGCCATGAGTACGGCGCGTGACGTCTGTGACAGGGCCGCGCTTTTCAGGCGCGTGGCAAAGTAGATCATAAAATCGGTCTTCCTTCAGGGAGTTCCCACAAGCTGGCTTATTACCGTTTGCTGGCATTCGTTCAGGCAAACGGGCAGTGCCGCGCAGGCCTGCCGCCATTTGGGCGCTAAGATGACATTGACTCATGCGCATATCAATGAAAAAATATCAAAAACGAGCATAAAAGGGGCTGATGTGCGCACAAAAAGCGGCAATATGATCAAAATCAATCAGACAAGTCTGTTCAGAAAAAGGGGGGCAGCTATGGTGCTTGCGGCACTGTTAGCGGCGTCATCGGCAATGCCTGCAATGGCCGCGTCAGAGGATGCGCCACGCACTTTTGTCTTTACGACTGACGGGGCCACGAATAAGGCGGCTCCGGCCGGAACCACCTATGTGGCAACGGCTCAGGCATGGAATCCTGAGGCCGGATACGGCTTCACCAGTCAGCGTGACGGTAATGAGCAGGCCTTTTCGGTACGTGTGCCCGAAGGTGATTACCGGATACGGGTTGAACTGGATTCCGGCGACCGCGCCAGCCGCACAAGCCTGTGGTCAGAAGACCGCCGCCTGATGCTGGCACCGATTGATCTGAAGAAGAAGCAAAAGCGTACAGTCGAGTTCATCGCCAACACGCGCACACCATTTCTGAACGGTAAGTCCGAACAGGATGTCGTCAATGCGCCCAAGGTAGGTCTGCGTGGCGACGAAGACATCAGCCGTAACTGGGACGATGTCCTGACCATCAGCGCTTCGGGTGTAAATGCCGCTCAGGTGCGTTCGATCACCATCGAGCCGGTTCAGGTGCGTCGGGTATTTCTGGCCGGTGATTCCACCGTCAGCGATCAGGGCGGTGCAGACTATGCCTCATGGGGCCAGATGCTGCCGCGTTTCCTGAGCAATGATGTTTCGGTCGCTAACCATGCCCGTTCGGGCGAGACGATGAAGTCCTTTGTCACGTCGCTGCGCTGGGACAAGCTCCTCAGTCAGGTGCGCGAAGGCGATATCGTCCTGATCCAGTTTGCCCACAACGACCAGAAAAAGCAGTGGCCGCGCACCTATGTAAGCGCTGAAGCCGGATATCCTGCATGGCTGAAGGCGTTTGCCGCCGATGCCCAGACCCGTGGGGCAAAGGTTGTGCTGATCTCGCCTGTGGCGCGTCGTTTCTTTAAGGATGGCAAGATCGAAAACACCCACGGCGGTTATGATCAGGCGGTGCGCAATGTGGCCGCTGAACTGAACCTGCCTTTGGTCGATCTGACGCAAAAAACGACCACGCTTTATGAAACCCTGGGGCCGGATGTCAGTCCTCTGGCCTTTGCAGCAAAGGGCAGCGACAAAACGCACCATAATGCCTATGGCGCGTGGGTGATTGCCAACTATGTGGCTGCTGTGATCACCGATCCGGCGGCAGGTCTTGATCTGAAAGCTGCGCCCGATTTCGTGGCCTTTGATCCGGCAAAGCCTGCGGACCCCCGCAACTATGAAATCAAGCCTTCTGACTGGCCGCTGATGCGTGAGGTTGTCACCTCAGTGTCCGGCAACTGATTATTTTAAGGAAACGCACCATGACCTTACAAACCCACGCCTTCAAAATGCAGCTCAAAGCCGGTTTTGAAGCCGAATATCAAAAGCGCCATGATGAGATCTGGCCGGAACTTTCCGACCTTCTGCATCAGGCCGGTGTGTCGGACTATTCCATCTTTCTGGACACCGAGACCCTGACCCTGTTCGGCGTACTTAAGCGAACCGCCGATCACACCATGGCCGACCTGCCAAGCCATCCGGTCATGCAGAAGTGGTGGGCCTATATGGCCGATATCATGGATTCAAACCCTGATAATTCGCCGGTAGCAACCGACCTGAAATCAGTGTTCCATATGGCCTGATCTAAAGGTTCTGAATTAAAAAGCCCCTTCCGGTGAATTATCGGAAGGGGCTTTTTCTTTTTAGCGGGCTATGGCGTCTGCGATCTGCTGGACTGCGGCCTTGACCTTGGTTTCGTCATCGCCCTCGGCCATGACGCGGATCAGAGGTTCTGTCCCCGAGGGGCGCACCAGAACGCGGCCTTCGCCTTTCAGCAATGTTTCGGCCTCGGCAATTGCGGCCTGTACGGTGTCTGATTTCAGCGGGCTTTCGCCGCTGAAGCGCACGTTTTTCAGTAATTGCGGCACCGGACGGAACTGGTGCGCCAGTTCGCTGACCGGCTTGCCGGACTCCACACGCACCGCCAGCACCTGAAGCGCGGCAATCAGGCCGTCACCAGTAGTCGCATGATCGCGCATAATAACGTGACCGGATTGCTCGCCACCCAGATTGAAGCCGCCTTCGCGCATGCGCTCCATGACATAGCGATCACCAACCTTGGTGCGCTCAAGCGTCAGGCCCTTTGACTGCATCAGGCGTTCAAAGCCCAGATTTGACATGACGGTGGCCACGACGCCGCCGCCTTGCAACTGCCCTTTTGCAGCCCAATGGGAAGCAATAATGGCCATGATCTGATCGCCATCGACGATCTGGCCTTTTTCGTCACAGACCACCACGCGGTCTGCATCCCCATCAAGGGCAATACCGATATCGGCACGCAGTTCCTTGACCTTCTCGACCATAGCATGCGGGTGCGTAGAGCCACATTCTTCGTTGATATTGACGCCGTCAGGTGACACGCCGATGGAAAAGACCTCGGCCCCCAGTTCGTAAAGCGCGGTCGGAGCGACCTTATAGGCAGCACCATTGGCGCAATCGATGACGATACGCAGGCCATTCAGGCGCAGATCACGCGGGAAGGTGGCCTTGGCGATTTCAACATAGCGCCATTGGGCGTCGTCAACGCGCTGCACGCGGCCCAGTTTGTGCGGATCGGCTACGCCCTCAAGGATATTGCCATCCATCCGGGCTTCGATCTCAAGCTCGACCTCGTCCGACAGCTTATAGCCGTCCGGCCCGAACAGCTTGATACCATTATCGGCAAAGCCGTTATGCGACGCCGAGATCATAACCCCCAGATCGGCACGCATCGAACGCGTCATCAGCGCCACCCCCGGTGTCGGCAGCGGCCCGAACAGGCGCACATCCATCCCCACTGAGGTAAATCCGGCCACCAGCGCCGGTTCAATCATATAACCCGACAGGCGCGTGTCCTTACCGATAACCACCAGATGCCGGCGGTCACTTTCGGACATGAACATCTTGCCTGCGGCCATGCCGACGCGATAGGCGACTTCGGCGGTCATTGGAAAGGTATTGGCGCGGCCCCTGATGCCGTCGGTGCCGAAATACTTACGTTGGCTCATATGTGTTTCCTGCTTACAATATGGGGCTGTATATCAGACAGCATGTAAAATTTGACTAAAGCTTTGTGCTTTTTTGTTACGTCTGGCCAATAAGCGTTGTAATCCCGTTTGATGACCAAGCCACTGATTATCGCCTTTGATGGCCCCGCTGCGTCCGGTAAGGGCACGCTCGCTTCGCGTATTGCCGCTGATTATGACCTGCCGATGCTGGATACAGGTCTACTGTATCGCGCCGTAGGAGTTTTAAGGGCGCGCGCAGGTGTCTGCGAGCCCAATGATGTGGCGGCACTGGCCTCGGATATTACGCCTGAGCTTCTGGAGGATACGCAATTGCGTGGCCGCGAAGCCGGTGAATGGGCCTCTCAGGTGGCCGCCGTCCCTGAGGTGCGTGCGGCCCTGAAACAGTTTCAAATTGATTTCGCCCAACAGGCATCCGGTGCGGTGCTGGACGGGCGCGATATCGGTACGGTGATTGCGCCGGATGCGGATGTGAAGATATTCGTCACGGCGACGCCTGAGGTACGGGCGCACCGCCGCTGGCTGCAACTGGTGAAGGACACGCCGGCCCTGACCTTTGAAGAGGTGCTGGCCGATATCCGCCTGAGGGATGAGCGCGATTCGTCGCGGTCTTCGGCGCCTCTGGAAATGGCCAAAGATGCGGTCTTGCTTGATACCACCGATTTAGGTATAGAAGCCGCCATAGACCAAGCGCGACGTATCGTGAAAGACCGCCGTGGCTCCGTTTAAAGGGGCTAAATCTAACCGGTGGGCTTATCAAAAAGATCAGGGGTCATGACCGTTGCCTTTGCGGATATTTATCCGGCTTATTCTATCTGAATAATTTCCCTTATCCCAAAGCCGCCCGTTTCGGCCTGATGTGCATCGCGTTTCCCCTGATGCCAGTGCCGTCTTTTCCGTCGTTACGGTCGCCAACCAAACTGAGAACTTAATGAGCGAATATAATCCGTCACGTGACGATTTTGCTGCCCTGCTGGACGAAAGCCTGCACGGCCGTGACATGCTTGAAGGTCAGGTCGTACACGGTCTGGTCGTTGGCGTTGAAAAAGACTTCGTCATCGTTGACGTCGGTCTGAAGACCGAAGGCCGTATCCCCCTTAAGGAATTCGGCTCTGACGCGGCTAACCTTAAGGTTGGCAACACCGTCGAAGTCTTCCTTGAGCGCGTTGAAAACGCTGTTGGCGAAGCCGTCATCAGCCGTGAAAAGGCCCGCCGCGAAGAAGCATGGACACGCCTCGAAGTCGTGTTCAACAAGGGCGAGCCTGTCATGGGTACGATCGTTGGTCGCGTTAAGGGCGGCTTCACGGTTGATATGGACGGCGCTTCGGGCTTCCTGCCTGGTTCTCAGGTGGACATCCGTCCGGTACGCGACATCGCACCGCTGATGGGCAAGGAACAGCCTTTCGCCATCCTGAAAATGGACCGTCCGCGTGGTAACATCGTTGTGTCGCGTCGTGCGATCCTCGAAGAAGCCCGCGCCGAGCAGCGCACCGAGCTGGTTGGTCAGCTGGCCGAAGGCGAAATCCGTGACGGCGTTGTCAAGAACATCACCGACTACGGTGCGTTCGTTGACCTCGGCGGCATCGATGGCCTGCTGCACGTTACCGACATGTCCTGGAAGCGCGTATCGCATCCGTCGCAAGTCCTCAACGTTGGCGACAGCGTCAAGGTTCAGATCATCAAGATCAACCCGGACACACAACGTATCTCGCTCGGCATGAAGCAGCTTCAGTCCGATCCGTGGGATGGTGTTGACCTGAAATATCCGGTCGGCGGCAAGTTCTCCGGTCGTATCACCAACATCACTGACTACGGCGCATTCGTTGAGCTGGAATCAGGCGTTGAAGGTCTGGTCCACGTGTCTGAAATGTCATGGACCAAGAAGAACGTCCATCCGGGCAAGATCGTTTCGACTTCGCAGGAAGTTG
>JASGFL010000107.1:0-7812 GCA_047605545.1 Asticcacaulis sp.
AGGTACTGGTTGTTGATGATATGCCCGCCAATGTCCGCCTGTTGCAGGCGCGGCTTGAGGCGGAATATTACGAAGTTCTGGTGGCGCATAACGGAGCCGATGCTCTGAAGATTGCCCGCACCGAACAGCCGGATATCGTGCTGCTTGATGTCATGATGCCTGAGCTTGATGGCTATGAGGTGACGCGTCAGCTTAAGGACGATCCTGAAACCCGTCATATTCCGATTATTCTCGTAACGGCGCTTGATGGCCGCGAAGATCGCCTGTCCGGCCTTGAGGCGGGGGCTGATGATTTCCTGAATAAGCCCGTCGATGAGGTTATGTTGTTTGCGCGCCTTAAGGCGCTGGTGCGCCTTAAGCTGATGTTCGATGAACTGCGTCAGCGCGAGGTGTCCGGTCGCCGTGCCGGTGTGTTCGATCCTGCCCAGCTTCAGCGTCAGATCGAAGCCGTCGGCAATGTGCTGATCATTGACGACAATGAGCGTCAGGGCATGCGCATGTTGCGTCAGTTGGGTCGCACCCATCGTTGCGCCTTTGAAAGCGACCCAGTAAAGGCGCATAAGATTGCGTCGGGGCGGGTTGATCTTCTGGTGCTGAACCTGACGGCCAAAAGCTTTGATCCTCTGCGGTTTATTGCTCACCTGCGTTCTACCGAAGCGACGCGCCAGACGCCGGTTCTTGGGGTCTATAGCCCCGATGGCCGCGATGTGCTGCTTAAGGCGCTGGAGCTTGGGGTCAATGATGCCTTGCCGCGTCCGGTGGATGCGCAGGAACTGATTGCCCGCGCCCACACGCAGATCCGTCGTAAGCGTTATGCTGACTATCTGCGCAACAGCCTTGATCGCAGTCTGGAACTGTCGGTAACCGATCCGCTGACGGGGCTGAATAACCGTCGCTATATGGATATGCAGTTCATCAATCTTATGCCGCGGCATATGAAGGCCGGAGAGCCTCTGTCACTGCTGATGCTGGACATTGATTATTTCAAGCGCGTCAATGACACCTATGGTCATGATGCCGGTGATGAGGTGCTGAAAGAATTTGCGCGTCGCCTGACCCAGAGTGTGCGCGCTGTGGATATGCCCTGTCGTATGGGCGGTGAGGAATTTGTCGTCATCATGCCTGGTGCCGACAGCGAAGATGCCCGCCATATCGCTGAGCGTGTCCGCCTTCAGGTCGCATCAGCGGTGTTTGAACTGGCGACCGGTCAGGCGCTGAACGTCACGGTGTCCGTAGGTGTCTCGACACTGAGCGGGCAGGGCGACTCGATTGAAGGCCTTCTGAAACGTGCCGACGAAGCGGTTTACGAAGCCAAGCAAACCGGCCGCAACCGCGTCATCCTGCATGCGGCATAATCAGGCAAACACCAGTGACTGATGCAGGCTTGTGCCGGCGATAATGCCACCCGCTACGGCCATACCTACAGAATGGCGCATATGGGTAATGTCGCCCGCCGCATAGACGCCGGAAACCGTTGTCTGGTTCATGGCATCCACCCTCAGGATTGGCCCGTTCGGACTGTCGTCATACAGACACCCAAGTAATGCGGCGACGGGGGCTGCGGGTTCGAACCTGACCGCGGCAAGCATGGCCTCGGCCTTGATGACCTTGCCGTCCGTAAGAACCACGCCCGACAGTTCCGGTGCCGTACCCGTCAGATGCTTGACTGGTGCGGTTTCGACGGGGATGTTTCTGGCTTTCAGGCGCGCCAGATCGTCTTCGGTCAGACCTTCGAAGCCGTTGGTCAGCAATGTCACTTGCCCCCATTCCGCCACCAGAAGCGCATAATGTGCGGCCATGGCGGAATCGGACAGCACAGCAATCGGGGCCTTGTTGATTTCATAGCCGTGACAGTAGGGGCAGTGACCGATGGACTTACCCCAGCGGTCTTCAAACCCTTCGATATCCGGCATTATATCTCTGACGCCCGTAGCCAGCAGCAGGCGTCTGGCCGTTTGGGTTTTGCCGTTATCCAGAGTGACCGAGAAATGGTCATCGGCCTGAGCGGCACCCGTAACGCGTCCGGTGACGAAGGAAACGGTCGGATAGGCCATCAGTTGGGCGTGGGCGCTTTCCAGCATATCAAACGGCGAGGCCCCGTCATGGGTGAAGAAGCCATGTGAAGCCCTGGCAAAGCGGTTACGCGGTTCACCGGCATCAATCACCAGCACCTTGAGACGCGCACGCGCCATATAGGTGGCGGCGGAGATACCGGCGAAGCTGCCGCCTATAACAATCGCATCAAACATCGGAATTTCCTTTCTGAGGGCGGGCAGGGTGGTTATGCAGTAAATCTTCGAGCGTCAGATGCCCGACCCTTTCGGTCAGGCCCTTATGGAAACCGGCGCTCAGATCGGCGAGGCTGATGGCTTTGAAGCGCGCGATCAGCAGGGCCTCAGCCTCTTCGATAGCGTTGTCGAGTGCCGCATTGACGGCGGCTTCAACCAGACAGGACGGGTTGTGATTGCGATGGCCTATGGAAATCAGCGCCGGCGCCCCCAGTGCCTGATGAATGTCATACAGGCTGACCTTCGCCGGATCGCAATCCATGACCCAGCCGCCGCCGTGACCTTTTTCCGAACGCACCAGACCGGCTTCACGTAATCCAGCAAGTGTGCGCCTCACGACCACGGGGTGTGAGGTCAGCATCTGCGACAGGTCATCCGAGGTCAGAGGTTCATCAAGTTCAATCATGTGCAGCAGCACATGCAGAACGGAGGAGAGGCGATTATCTGCTTTCATGTAACTTTAAATGTTACGTGATAGGGCGCACGTCAAGAGGGCGCATAAAAAAATCCGCCACGGAAAACCGTAGCGGATTTTTTATAACAGTTCGGAAGGGCCGATCTTACTTGATCTTGCCTTCGCGGAATTCGACGTGCTTGCGTACAACTGGGTCGTACTTCTTCAGCACCATCTTTTCGGTCTTGGTGCGGGCGTTCTTCTTCGTTACGTAGAAGAAGCCGGTGTCCGCCGTCGAGTTCAGACGGATCTTGATGGAGGCGGGCTTAGCCATGGTGATAGCCTTTTAATCGGTTGGGCCGCTACCAGACAAAGGGCTTGGGCCTAGAGAAACTTTAAGAAGCGCGGAAAATACGCATCCGCGCGGCGAAGTCAATGATAAAACGGGCACTAAAGACGAAGATTTGTCACCTCAGGCCACATTTAAAGCCCGATTCAGAGCCGCAATCAGGTCTTCGGGGTCTTCAAGGCCAATCGACAGCCGTAAAAGCCCGCCAGTAATGCCTGCGGTGGCCTGTGCTTCGGGAGACATGGCCGCATGAGTCATCGAAGACGGGTGCACAATCAGGCTTTCGATCCCGCCAAGTGATTCGGCCAGTGAAAACAGATCAACTACGTCCAGAACCCGCTTTACGGCCTCAATGCCGCCCTTAAGCTCAAAGCTCATCATGCCGCCAAACCCCTTTTGTTGGGATTTCGCCAGTTCATGCTGCGGGTGGGACTGAAGTCCGGGGTAGTTGACGCTGGCGACCGCCGGATGACCGGCAAGATATTCGGCAATGATCTGCGCGCTTTCCTGCTGCTGGCGCACGCGCACCAGAAGCGTACGCACGCCACGCAAGGTCAGATAGCTGTCAAAGGCCGAGGGTGTGCAGCCCAGGGCATTGGCCCACCAGTTCAGGCGCGTGGCTTCTTCGGCGTCTTTGGTGACAATCGCGCCGCCCACCACGTCAGAGTGGCCGTTGATATATTTGGTGGTCGAATGCACCGCATAGTCGGCCCCAAAGCTGATCGGGTTTTGCAGGGCGGGCGACAGGAAGGTGTTGTCAACCGCAACCTTCGCACCGGCCTTGTGACCAAGCGCAATCAGCTTTTTCAGGTCAATCAGACGCATCAGCGGATTGGACGGCGTCTCAAGCAGCAAAAGCCCCGCAGGCTTCGACAGGGCCGCTTCGATGGCGGCGTCATCACCCTGATCAACATATTCGACTTCGATCAGTCCCTGACGGGTACGGGCATTCAAAAGGCGCTGCGTACCGCCGTAACAGTCATGCGGTACCACGACGCGTTTGTTCGGTAATTCCTGCCACAGAAGATCAAGCGCCGCGAGGCCTGATGAGGTCATCACCGCACCGGCCCCGTGTTCCAGCTTGGTCAGCACATCGGCAATCACCGCACGGGTCGGATTTCCCGAACGCGCATAGTCATAGGTGCGCTTCTGGCCAAAGCCTTCAAACGTATAGTTGGACGACAGATAGATGGGCGGCATGACGGCCCCGTGCACGGGGTCAATATCGATGCCGATATTAACCGCCTTGGTGGCGTCTTTTGCGTTATCCAGATAGGCTTTTTTGCTCATTCTTCCAAAGACCGTTTAACAATGGCGGATACTGAACTGATTTCCTTAAGGAAAGCGTCGTGTCCGTACAGGGAGGGGAAGTCAATAAATACGCTGTTGCGCAAACCTTCGTGCAGGGCCTTCATGTCGGCATAGGGCACCAGCCGGTCATTGGGCACAGCCGCCAGAAACACCTTGGCCTTGATATTTGCCGGATTTACGCGGTGACGATCAAGGCTGTCGGACATGGAAATCCAGCGGTTGGCTTCGGTGGCATAGGCATCGCCACGTGACCTGAGGTAGCTGCAAACCGTATAGTTATCGCCCGCCAGTTCCGGCGGTGGCCCGTCAAAGCGTTCGGAAAACTCATCATCCGAACGATAGGTGGTCATCGACAATTGCCGTGCCAGCGAGATGCCTTCTTTTTCGTGACCGGTCTCAAGGCCGAACTTCAGGATGCGGCGCTGTATGCCGCGCATAGCCGTAGCCATAGGATGCGAACGGTGGGCTGCCGAAATCACACACAGACGCTCGACATAATCCGGATAAAGCTCGGCAAAGGCCAGACCGATCATGGCACCATAGGATGCGCCAATAAAATTATAAACCTTCTGAACCCCCAGATGATCAAGGATAAGCCTTACCAGCCGCGCCTGATCATGTGTGGTGATGGTATAGATCTGCGATGTCGGCAGACGCGGGGCGAATTCGATGCTCAGGACGCGCCAGCGATTAAGATCAAGCGCCTCATTCGGACCAGCCACACCTTCCCACCAGCCGGGAGCGGTGTCGGTCGTGTCTTCCTTGGCAAACAATATGCGTCCGGCCGAAATGCCTCCGGCGGCAACCACGACAGGTGCGTCAGAAGGGCCATAAAGGCGCGCTACAACATCGGTCTGCTCCAGCGACTGCCCGCTCTGTAAACGGAAGTCTGCCGGAATATCGACGCGGATGTCGGTGCCAATAAGGTCGGGCGTATTAAGGTTCTGGGTCATAAATCTGGTCTTCGGGTGCGCAATTCAGGCTACTCAGGACCAGTCGGAGAAAGGACGTATGGAACTAATCCATGTCGTCACGTCTCTCATCTGTCGAAGCAAAAAGCTCCGCAGGAGTTGGCACCATACGTAAAATCCCTGAACAGGGTTTTTAAGCGGTTGCCCCAGCGTCGTCGGGCCTGTCCCTCGGCTGGTCTCGATGAGTATCTGGCCCTTATGTGACGATTTATCCCCCGTCGTCAAGGGGCATATCCAGAGGCAGTGCCGGTGCGAAGAATATCTGTGTGCCGATCAGATATGTTTTGTTGCAAACGGTTCATTGTGCGGGTGCAGCAAAGTGGTTGTAATTCTTTTTATTTTCCATTTTTTCGCTAATTTTTGCGCTATTTTGCGGGCCAAATTGTAACCTTGGATTGTTTTTTCGCGTTATTTTGTTAGAGTTTTGTTAAGTTTTGCTCCCTAACACTCTGGCCCGTCGGCTATGTCTGACAAGTGTAGATTTTCCTTATATTTCTGATCATTAGGCCTGCGGGGGGAACTGCCTTGGGGGATAAGCTGTTTTATGGCCTCATGGGGGGCTGCTTGCTGGTGCTTGTAACTTCGGCGCTTATTCTGTGGCCGGAATCTGCCAAGGCAGAGACGGGTAAGGGCGTATCGTATGTTTATGCGCAAGGCTCTAAACTCTGAGGACAAATGTCTGTTCCACAGGTGTCGGATGCCATCATCAACTGGCCTAATTTGCCCTGATCGCAGAGGATTGATTGCCGGTTTTGGCGCGCTTTTGTGCGTGCCATTTACTGCGCGCGCTGAGCTTTCGTCCGGCCCTCAGTCCGTGGTTTCAGGTGCCCAGAAAATCGGCACAGGGCGCTTTACCTATCTGGGTATGACGCCATTTTCGGTAACCCTTTATGCGCCTCAGGGGACGTATGACCCGGATGGCACCTTTGCCGTACAGCTTGTATTCCTTAGGAAAATAAAAGCAAGCCGTATCGTCAGCGTGTCAGTCAATGAAATCAAGCGACAGGGTTTTACCGACGCCACAAAGTTGTCAGAGTGGCGTGAACAGCTAGTAGCCATCATGCCGACTATGGAAAAAAATGGCGACATAACCGGCGTCCGCAACGGGCAGGGCCACGCTATTTTCTATCTTAATGGCCAGCAGATCGGTGCCATACGTGATGATGAATTCAGCCGCTATTTTTTTGGTATCTGGCTGTCGGATAAAAGCCGTTCACCGTCCCTCAGGAAGCAGTTGCTGGGCGTGTGAAACGCGTCCATTCCGCAAGGATTATACCTGCCAGTACCAGCGCCAAAGCCACAAAATGGAACAGGTGTAAGGGTTCACGCAATATCAGAACGGACAAAATCACGCCGAACAAGGGAATGGTGTTGATAAACAGACCGGCACGGTTGGCGCCGATCAAGCCGACGCCTCTGACAAAGCATACTTGAGACACCAGCGACGGGAATATCGCGGCGTAAACTACCACCGTCCATCCCGTGGCGTCGGGCCAAACAAGGCCCGTGTCGCGTGAAACCCAAAGCAGGTAAGGCAAGCACGCCGCCACAGCGCCTATGGTCGGAATGGCCATCATTGATTTCCAGTGAATGTCAGGCTTCCATCTCAGGCTGATGGTATAACCGGCATAAATCAGCACATTCAGAAGCATCAGCGCATCGCCGATATTCAGTTCAAGGGCCGCCAGATTATCGATCCGGCCATGACTGGCGGTGACAATGACTCCGGCAAAGGTAAGAATGAAACCGGCCAGTTGCGCCCAGCTTGCCCGAACGCGGAAAAGGGCAAAGTTCAACAGAAAAATAGTCAGAGGCATGGCGGCATGTTCGATGACCACATTCAGCGTGCTGGTATAAACCAGCGCTGTGTATAAAATTATATTGAAAACGCCAAAACCAACGAAACCATAGGCCAGCAGTAAGGGCAAATAGCGCTTAATAACCGGCCAGTCAGCCTTGATTTCCTTATAGGAAATGGAAAAAATCAACCCCATGGCCAATGTCCACCTCAGGGTATTAAGCATGGCAGGGGAAATATGCCCGACCGCCAGTTTGCCTGCCACCATATTGCCTGCCCAGAACAGGGTGGCCGTCATCAGACACAGATAGGCGGTAAGGGCAGATTTATGCGACGCGCTGGTGGACACGGTTTCACCTCAGGACTTGAGGCGCGATAGCACAAAAAAACCATTGCCGCGCATTCTTTTTGCTTTGAGTTTGCCCGAAAGCCTTATAACCACCCGTTTGAATTGTCGCGCATTCTAATCCGAAAATCCGTTATACCGTTTTGGCTAAGCCGGACTTCGTTTCAGGAAACGCATTCAGGAAACGCATTATTGTTAATTTTTGGCCTGCCGTAGGGGCGAAAAGATCGGAACGGATTGAGATGACCACGCTTGTAGTAAAATTTGGCGGTTCGGTGCTGGTGTCGGAAGCGGCGCTGCAACGGGCGGTTTCGGAAGTGTACCGCTATGTGCGCGATGCCCATAAGGTGATTGC
>JASGFL010000108.1:0-7561 GCA_047605545.1 Asticcacaulis sp.
CATAGGCAAAGTCAACGTGGCCCGGCGTGTCCATCAGGTTCAGGACATAAGTCTGACCGTCCTTCGCCTTATAGTTCAGGCGCACCGTCTGCGCCTTGATGGTGATGCCGCGTTCGCGCTCGATTTCCATATTATCAAGCACCTGTTCCTTCATCTCACGCGCGGTGAGGCCGCCGGTGAACTGAATCAGGCGGTCGGACAGGGTCGATTTCCCGTGGTCGATATGGGCGACGATGGAGAAATTGCGGATATTGGATAAATCAGTGCTCATGCGTCGGGCGATAGCATGAAGCGCACAACGGGGGAAGGGGGCTTAACCCGATGATTTCAGTCTTTGCGGCGCACTGAGTATTGCATGGGCCATGCCGGCGATACGGTTGGGCGTATCCAGTTCAAGTGTCGCAATCTGATCCATCCGGCGTCCCAGACGGCGCAGGGCAGAGGCCGGACGACCGCCAAACTGTTCCACGCGACGGGCGTACCACTGCGACAGGGCCTTGTCCCTTTGGCCCAGAGGCGAAGAGGCAAAGGCGCGGCCGTTACTCACTGTGCGGATGTCGTTGCAATATACGCCTTTGTATTCCGGTGAGCCTGTGGCCATGTCATAGACACGTACCCCTTCGGCCGTAAGGGCTTCGCGGGCGTGCACAAGGAACAAAAGACCCGGCGAATAGTCCCTGAGGGTCGGGTCGTAGGTGGAAATCCACGAATGCAGGTAATCCCCCAGTCGCACGCCGAACTTACAGGCCACCAACCGGTCACCGGCATAAAGACTGGTCATGTGGCCCTGTAACGGGCTTTCGGGCGGCAGCGCAAACAGGTCGTGCATCAGCGCCTGAATCCACTTGGGCGCCAGAAAGTCGGATATGCCTGTTTGATGGGTCTGGGCGCGTTTCCAGGTCAGCATACGTTCAAACGTAAGCGGGTCGCGGTCGCCTACATGAAACCGGAGCGGGCCGTAGTCATTGACCAGTTTCTGCTCTCTGCGTCTGATGTTCTTGCTGCGCTTGGGCGAGATGATATTGTCCGGCAGGGTGAAATCAAACCCGTAGGCCGTATCTTCGGTGCCGTTGATGCCTGCGAACACATTATAGGGATCAATCAGGCCGATAACCTGCAACTGACGGATATGGGCTTTTTCAAGCGCTTCCTGAATGGTGAAATCCGCATCAGGGCCGGTGATCAGAGCCGTGTAGTCTGAAAAAGGCGCGCCAATCGGGCGGGCAAATCCGTTGGGGCGGCGGTGATGCGCCAGAAAGCCTACGGTCTGACCGTTTTTGCGGAACACGGCCACATGTGCGTCTGAACGGATGCGTGCGACGGCATGAAAAAATTCAGGTGAAAGAAGCGGAGAATTAAAGGCGGCGTTTGCGCGCGTCAGCGTTCGCCACTCTGTTTCGTCCTGAACGGTAAGATCCGCAGAGCGGATAAGGTCGCAAGTCAGCATGAATAAGGACGCGGATTACTTAAGGGAGCCGCAAACTAACAAGGCTTTGGGGCAGAAGTAGGGGCAAATAAGGCACCAAACGCGGGAATTGCGTCGAAATTGTAATAATTGGCCATCTCTGGCAGGTGCTTGGAAATAAAAAAAACGACCAATGGATAATTGGTCGTTTTTTCAAAGTATGTTTTGTGTATTTGTATTCATTCTTGTGGGATGAATATAAATAATCACAGGGCTGCTACCAGCGCGAGGATGAAGGCGATCGGGAACACAGCGGCGATGGCCAATGAACCGTTACGATCGATATTAGCGATAAAATTTTGTCTGCTCATCATTAGTCTCCTTTGTTTTGATGTGCTCTATATATGCTGCGCCGCAAAATAGTAAAGGGGGCTTTCGTGCGCAAATTGTCACATATTGTAAGCCTAAATGCCACAATGCGTTAAGTTTTGTGAGCGGGTGCAATATTTTTGCGCGGGCTGGCCAATAAGGCTGAAAAAATCCGAACGGATGAAAAATATCAGGCGTTTTAAGTGCCTTACGCGGACAAAACGGTATTTCTGACTTTGTAACAAAAACGCAGAGGGCGCGAACCTGAGTAAACAGATCCGCGCCCTCAATGAATTTGAATATGATTTCCTGCGGGTCAGAAAATAAGGAACAGCAGGATAATGACGGGAATGGGAATACCCAATAACCAAAGCAATATGCCTTTGCCCATGTTTTTCTCCTTTGTTCTGACTGGGTTTGTTGCACTCAGAATATCGGAGCCATAGTTTTTATGCTGTGGTAATATTCCGGCTGTGATGTAATTTTCACATAAGGAAAGACACTATGCTTACCTTTGAGCAGTTGCGGACTATGGTGTTGTCTTATCCGGATACCGTTGAGACCACCTCATGGGAGGCGCGCTCTTTTAAGGTCAACAACAAGGTCATCCTGTTCTGGAATCCGAAATATGATGCACCGGTTTTCAAGGTTGATATGCCGGAGCGGGATTTCCTGATCGAGGCAGATCCGGAGACGTTTTTCACCACGGATCATCATCGACCCTATCCGCTGGTGCTGGCCAGACCGGAAAAGGTGGATATCGGCTGGGTCCGCGCCAATATCGAACGCGTGTGGCGCGCGCAGGTTCTGAAAAAGACACTTAAAATCTATGACCAAAGCACGGCACGCACGTCTGACAATATGTAGGGCGTCACACGATTGCGCCCAAATGCCGCCATGTCCGCATGCGCATTCTGTGGCCGCATGAGGAAAAGCTACGGATCACATTCACGTCTGCTGTGGGGCGCTGCGGCGGCATTGGGTCTGCATGCGCTTGCCTTGGCGGTTGTGGCTGTAAGTACAGTGCGTCCATTGCCTGTGACCTCTGAGCCGATCGAGATTGAACTGTGGCAGGTGCCCCTGACGCAGCCAGTCACCAAGGCACCAGAGCCGTCTGCGCCCGAAGCTTCGGAGAATGTGCCCTTGCCGGCTCAGGCGGCGCGCATGCGTCCTGTGCCGACCATGCCGGTGCCGGTCGCCCCGCGAAATGCAAAGACAGTGCAGACCGAAGATGTTTTGCCGATTGCCGCCAAACCGGCTCCGGTCGTCGCACCCAAGGCCGCGACGGATTCCGCCCATGCCGTGACGCCCAAGGCCTATGATGCCGGTGGTGACAAAGGTCGTGCCGCCCTGACTCAGGCCTTGTTGAAGCGTGAAGCCTGCCTTGAGCAGCGCCGTCTGGGTAAGCCCTTGGATAAGGACTGTGCGCTGGGGGATGCGCCGGATGATCTGGTGCTACCGTTACAGCCACGCGAAACCCGACCGGCCAAACTTTGTATCGCCGAGCGTGAAAAAACATGGAAGGCGTATCGCGAAGGGCGTGCGGCCTATCCGGGTATTATGGAAGCGCTTAAGGGTAATAAGGACTGCCGCAAGGACTGGGATTAAGGGGCCGGGCTACTTTAAATCGGGCGAAAATAAGCCTCGGACGCCCAGCCATATTTTCGCCGTTGACATACTGACAATTTATCTTGTGGCCATTAACCAAAATGAACCTCAGGTGACTGGGTTGGTAAGACTTTGGTCACGGGTTTTGGGTTAACAAAGCCTTTAATTATGTTTTCCACTCCTGGAGTGTTCTTATGGAACGTCGTCAGTTTATGTTAAACGGTCTGGCTGCAGGCGCTGCGATGGGCGCCTCTGCGGTTCTGCCTTCCTTGGCGCGGGCCAATACAGGTGATGCAGCCTATCACCGTGATGAAATCGTCCGTGCCGGTTCGGATTTCCTTGGCGTGACTGCCGAGGCGCTGGGCGGTGCTATTGAAAAGATTTTCATGGACTATGGCGACAGCCCGACCGCCTATATTGCCGGTGAGGAAGTCTCAGGTGCGATCGGTGTTGGTCTGCGCTACGGTAAGGGCCTTGTGCACATGAAGTCGCTTCAGGCTCCGACGCCGGTCTTCTGGCAGGGGCCGTCTGCCGGTTTTGATGGTGGCGTGAATGCCTCGCGTGTCTTTACGCTGGCCTACTTCCTCGAAAGTCCGGATCAGATATTCCGCCGTTTCCCCGGTGTCGAAGGCTCAGCCTATTTCGTCGGTGGACTGGGGGTAAATTATCAACGGGCCGAAGGCATGGTTCTGGCCCCGATCCGCGCCGGTGTCGGCTTCCGTCTGGGGGCCAATGTCGGGTGGCTGGCCTATTCGCGTAAACGCAATATCCTGCCGTTTTAGAATTATAAAAAAATGCGCCTTTCGGGGCGCATTTTTTTATAATTGAATGACGCGATTTTCGCTGGCGCTCTGACGGCCCAGCTCGATGATGCGCATGACCGCCAAAGCGTCTTCGGCAGGCACCGGATTGGGGGCGCGGGTGGAAATAGCTTTGGCAATTTTTGCATAATAAGCGGAATAATTGCCTTTTTCGGACGCTACGCCCACGGCCGTCCCCACATGATCACCGGCTAAAACAGGCGTCAGCAGACCCTCACGGTCATCAATCCCAAAATCGATATCCTCAGGCGTACCGCCGGTTTTAAGCGTGGCTTCCTGCGTATCCAGACCGAACTTAACAAACGAGGCTTTCGAGCCATGTACCTCAAACCGCGGGCCGGGGGCGGGCGTCATAACATTGGCCTCAAGGATAACCCGCTTTTGGCCATAGGACAAAGTGGCATGGAAATAGTCATCCACTTCTGAGCCGGTACGCTGTTGCGCCAGATCAAGCGAAAGACGTTCCGGCGCGCCAAACAATTGCAAAGCCTGATCAATCAGGTGCGGCCCCAGATCGTACCATAGGCCTGCGCCCTTAACCGGCGCTTCGCGCCAGCGATTGCGGATGAAGGGGCGGAAGCGGTCAAAGCGCGACACATAAAGACTTATATCGCCTAATTTATCTTCGGAAATCAGCCGTTTAAGCGTTAGAAAATCACTGTCCCAGCGCCGGTTGTGAAAGACCGACAACAGGCGGTCTGATGCACTGGCCTGAGCGATCAGGGCTTCGGCTTCGGTCAGATCAAGGCAAAAGGGCTTATCGATCACCACATGCTTGCCGGCCTTAAGGGCCGCCAGCGCCTGAGGTGCATGCAGGTCATTGGGTGTGGCAATGACCACCAGATCGGTGGTCGGATCGTTCAGCACCGTGTCAAAATCACTGACCCTGATATCGGGGATATCTGCATGCACATCCGCAGGGCGTGACGAAACTACCGTCGTCAGTTTCAGGCCATCTGCGGCCCGGATCAGCGGGGCGTGGAAGGTCTTTCCGGCATATCCGTATCCGATCAGGGCGGTGTTCAGCATGGTTTTGTCCTTACCAACTATAGTTGAAACTGATGCTAATGCGGACATCTTCGCTTAAGTTTATGGGGACTTCATGGCGTAACCAGCTTTCCCACATCAGCAAGGTTCCGGCAGAAGGTGCTTCATAAACAAAGGGTTGGTGGTCGCGTCTGGCGCCTGCCTTACGCGGCGGGGTGTTCATAAACGAGGTCAGGCGCGGGTCTTCGAACTTCAGCGCACTGGCACCGTCCGGAACGTGCACATAAAATGTGCCGGAAATCAGACTGTGGGGATGTATGTGCCCCGAATGGGTGCCGTATGGCTCAAGGATGTTAATCCACAGATTGTCGAGCTTAAGATTGCCACCGGAAACATCATATTCCAGTGCCTCGGCAAAGCTGAGGGCGTGGATATCCAGCTGGGCCTTAAGGTCTTCGAAAATACTGGCGCGCATCGGCAAATCATTGAGCGAACCATAGGAGGTATAGCCGAGATAGGCCTTTTGCTGTGACCATTCCTGACCGGCTTCGTCTTCGTCAGCGATGGCACGGCAGGTGTCATCAAGCTCTTCGAGGAAGGTTTCAAAGTCCGGCAAATCCGTCAGGTCAGCACGATAAACTTCGGTGACGAATAACTGGGAAAGGGGGGGCGTCTGGCTCATGTGCCTGTTGTGGCGCAAAGCCGAACGCCTCGCAAGCGGTCATTCAAATACGCTATCTACCGACAGGGCTTTTTCCATATCAGGATCGCCGAAACGGTTCGGGCCTTTAGTGCCGGGCCAGCACGCGAGAACCAGCTGAAGCAGGAGTATATAGGCGGTCGCAATCACTGTCGGCCATTCGAATATCCATTGCCATGCGTCGGGGTCTAATCCAACGGTGATAATTATCCATGGTACAATAACAGGTATCAGACCGGCCAGAACTGGATTGATCAGCAATGGTGTTGCCCAAAAGGCGGTTCGGTTCACGTCGTGTAAGCGTTTGGCGCATGCACAATACAAAGGCCAAAGCAGGAGCAAGCTGAGGATGCCGCCAATAATTATCGGAAGCGTATCATCAAGAGATGATAGCAAGAGGTACGGTAGCCAGATGGTCAGGAAGTAAATGCTGAGATTGCACCCAAGAGCCACGGCTATGAATATTTTCCGTGGGATGCGCCCCTTTGGTGAAAGTAATAGTTTGAAAATAGACAATGTTTCCCCCGTAGTTGCTCAGCGTAGCCAAGCCTAACCGAAGGGGTTTCGGCTGTCACCCGAAAGGTTCAGGTGACAGCCGTTAAGCAACCTATTCCAGTTCAAAAACCGCGTTCAGGGTAACGGAGGTCGAAACCTCGCCACCGGCGATTGGTGTCGAATCCATGGCCATTTCGGCCTTGGCCATACGGTACATAGGCATGACCGGCGGCGGGCTGTAGCTGGCGTTTTCACTTACGGAGGCGATGCGCTTTACCTTGAGGCCCAGTGACTGCGCATATAGCTCTGCACGTGCCGTAAGAGTCTTGGTGGCGTCAATGCGGGCCTGATCTTCGGCCTTTGACGGGTCTTTCAGGCCAAATGAAACGCCGTTGATCTGATTGATGCCTGCCTTGACTACGGCATCAATGGTATTGCCCAGACGTGACGGATCTTCGACGCGAACGCTGATCTGGTTCGTCACCTGATAGCCGCGCAGAACCGGCGTGTTCGAGCCGGTCGAAGAATTCGGATAGTCATAGACCGCATTCAGATTAAGGCCTGAAGTCTGTACGTGTTTTTCATCAATGCCTTGCTGTTTAACGGAGGCCAGAACAGCATTCATCTTCTGGGCATTAAGGCGCAGGGCTTCCTCGGCGGTCTTGGCTTCGGTATTGACGCCAAAGGTAATGAATGCCACATCCGGCGAAGACCTGATTTCGGCGGTTTCCGAGAGAGTGAGCGAGGTCGTCTTCTGTTGCATTTTGAAAATCCGTTCAGCTTTGGGTGCCGTGGCGGCCTGTTGAGCCTGAACGGGTGACCAGGCCATAGCAAGGGCGACCAGTGCGGTGGAAACGGAGAGAAGCGGTTTCATAGTCAGTCTCTTTCAGTTGAGAATCGTGAGCCCAGTACAGGCTACGATTGCGGCGCGAACAGGGCGGTAACATGATCACGTGGTGTCAGACCGTGCCTTGTTCCACATCAAATATCGATAAGAGCCTGAACGCAGGCTGAACCCGTAATGCAGGGTTCAATTCATCCGCATAATTTTCGCTATTGAGGCTTTAAATTCATACGGGGGCATGTTAGGCACGCTGCCTTCGTTCTGCGTGGGGCCGGTATTGCGGAACCCGTGCGCGTAATGGGGGCGAGTAGCTCAATGGTTAGAGCCGACCG
>JASGFL010000109.1:0-7350 GCA_047605545.1 Asticcacaulis sp.
ATGCTCTAGCCGACTGAGCTACGGGCTCAATTGAAACTAATCAATTTTTTCAACCACTTACAGCGTGCCACCAAAATGATCAAGCATTATTTTGCTAAAATCAGTGCTTCAGGAACCGCTGATGGTCTCTGTCCATTTGACTGCCTGATTATAAAATCAGCCACATCTCAGGAAAGATGCGGCATCTACATAAATACAAACCATCGTGTCAACCGTTAGTTCGGATCAACCCACAATCATCTTGGTTTATGCCTTAAGCCTGCTCAATGGACGCACCCATCAGTTTGCCAGACGCCCTTTGGGCAGATAGCGCCCGTTCTCAAAGCGCTCAAAAATCAGGCCCGTCTGCGGATGGCGCAAAGGCTCACCTGAGGTATCGGGACTAAGATTCCCCTCCGAAGCATAGGCGACGTAACATTCATCACCGTTTTCAGCCAGCAAGTGATAGAAGGGCTGGTTCTTGTCAGGCCTTACCGAAGCGGGGATTGCCTGCCACCATTCTTCGGCATCGGCAAACATAGGATCAACGTCAAATATAACCGCCCTGAAATCAAACAGCTGATGCCTGACAATCTGACCGATAACGAATCGGGCGGCCTTTGCAGGATGATCTGATGACGGGTCCATAGGTGTATTACCAACGCTTTGCATGTGTATCCCCCCACAAAGTGAATCAGACAGACTCACCCGTCTTATGTAATACGTTCGGGTCAGTGCGCCATTCCCCTTCCCCCGCCGGTTGTTCCTGATCAGGAAGAATTATCATTCTCAGGCGAGAGTCTCAAAGCGCCCCCGACACCAATCTCAGCTTCAGTCGAATAGATTTCAACAGATTAGCGCGAATCCGCTACGCACAATCTATAAAAGGCTTTCCATTGGCCCCTGCCCCCATTAGGGTAAACCCAACTTTTGCAACTGCGCCACACGGCCCTTTGCTTTCATTGTAATCAAGCGGGGTATGAGCCACATGCGTAAGGCTCCCTCAACCAAGGGCCAGCCAGCCAGACGGCCTGCGCATTCGCGCCTGCCGCGGACGCCTGCAGATGCCGCAGGTACCAACCTGCCGGATCAGGCCCCCCTGTATGCCGCGCTGGATCTTGGCACAAATAATTGCCGCCTGATGATCGCGGCTTTTCACAACGGTCAGTTCCGCATCGTCGAAGCCTTTTCGCGCATTGTCAGACTTGGTGAAGGTCTGTCTCAGAATGGTCAGCTTCAGGATCGCGCCATTGAACGCGCCATAGCCGCCCTCAAAATCTGTGCCGAGAAAATCTCCCGCCGTCAGGTAGTCAAGGTCAGGGCCGTCGCCACTCAGGCCTGCCGCATTGCCCGTAATGGTCAGGCCTTTATTCGTCGCGTCGAATCCGAGACCGGACTTAAACTGCAACTGATCACCCCCGAAGAAGAAGCAAGGCTGTCGGTTATCGGCTGCGCTTCGTTGCTGGATGCGCCGGCAAAGGCAGCCATTGTGCTGGATGTCGGTGGTGGCTCAACCGAAATATCATGGGTGGAGCTTGGCCAGACAGCCCCATCACCAACGCCCGCGCCCGTACGCGGTGCGCGCCACGGCCTGAATGTATCCACGCGTCCACCGTCACCCAAATACTGGATATCGGTTCCAACCGGCGTCGTCAGTCTGGCGGAGCGCTTCCCTGAGCCTGCCGAAGGCGACAAGCACGCCTGGTTCAGAGCCATGACCGCAGATGTCGAATCGGCTCTGTCTGCCTTTAAAGCGCCCGAAGTCCTTCGCCCGCATTTTGATGCACAGGATGCCTATATTGTTGGCACCTCCGGCGCGATTACGTCTCTGGCGGGCCTGCACCTCAGGCTTGAGCGTTACGACCGCTCACGTGTCGATGGCCTCTGGATGAGTGATACTGAATGCAGTGACGTGATCGAACGCCTGCTCATCATGGGGCAGGAAGGACGTGAGGCCGAAGCCTGCATCGGACGTGACAGGGCTGATCTGGTGCTGGCGGGCGCGGCCATTTTACAGGCCGTTCAGAACCTTTGGCCATGTGAGCGTTTGCGTGTGGCTGACCGCGGCCTGCGCGAAGGACTATTGCTGTCGATGGTTCGCAAGAAGCCCCGCCGCCGCAGACGTGGCAAAAGAAAGTCTGCCACCACTAAGGCAACCTGACATCGTTTTGGCTCGGATTAGCTGTCGAAACGTAGTGGCGATCCCGTTTCAATCAGGGTCTTCAGGCTCGATAATATGGCTGGCCAGCCACCGCTTACGCCATCATAATATTCCTGAGTGAGGTTACGGTGAGTCAAGGAGAGCTTAACCGTGCCAGGGCCGGTATTCTCGATTCGCCAGTCAAGCTCTTCAGGCGCATTATCACCCTGCTCCTCAGGCGGATTGGGCCAACTGTAGACAAGGTGTCGCGGTCGATCGCTCGCAAGCACCCTGCCCTCTGAGAACCGCTTTCCGTCACGGGTGTAGAACGTGACAGCCGAGCCCTCGGTCCATTCAGTCTCAATGCGCCACTCCCCACCCCAGTAAGCCTGAATGGAGATGTTTTCCGTCAACGCCGCCCATACCTTTTCGGGTGTCGCCGCAATATGCAGACTGTAGACGTATGTGTGTTCGTTCATTTCTCAACTCCCGTTCACTTTGATGCCGCTCATACAACTGCTTAGGCAGGCAGATACCTAGATTAAACCCGCCAGCGGTGAAGACGGATCGGCATAAAGTTTTTTCGGCATACGACCGGCCAGATAGGCCTCACGTCCGGCAATGACGGCATGCTTCATGGCCACGGCCATACGGATCGGGTCTTTGGCCTCGGCAATAGCCGTGTTCATCAGAATAGCATCACAACCGAGTTCCATGCCTACGGCGGCGTCCGAAGCCGTCCCTACACCGGCATCCACCAGCACAGGCACTTTTGCGTTTTCAATGATGATGCGCAAGGTTACGCGGTTCTGAATCCCAAGCCCTGAACCGATCGGCGCGCCCAAAGGCATGATGGCACAGGCCCCTGCCTCCTCAAGCTTTTTGGCATAGACCGGATCGTCCGAACAATAGACCATCACGTCAAAGCCATCCTTAACCAGCAGCTTAAGCGAACGCAGGGTTTCTTCCATATCCGGATAGAGCGTCTTGGGGTCAGAAAGCACCTCAAGCTTAACAAGATTCCAGCCACCGGCCTCACGCGCCAGACGCAAGGTGCGTACCGCATCTTCGCCGGTAAAGCACCCTGCCGTATTCGGCAGATAGGTAAAACGATCCTGCTTGACGTAATCCATCAGCATCGGCTGGTTCGGATCAGACAGATTGACCCGACGCACAGCCACAGTAACGATTTCCGCGCCCGAAGCTTCGGCCGCAGCGGCGTTTTGTGCATAGTCCTTATATTTACCGGTGCCAACAATCAGACGTGATTGAAAGGTACGGCCTGCTACGCTCCAGCTATCGCTCATGGTTTGGTATTTCCCTGGGTTTGGTGATCCCGTAAAAGTCTGTGTGTCTCATATAGCCCCTTACCCCGCCATGACCAGTGTAAAACCGCCCAAAGCGACAAGCTGACACAGATTGACGACCTGTCTGGCCCGAAACCTTGCAGCATGTTATGCAAGGTCAACAGCTATAAAAAAGTGAGGAACGACATGAAGGTCATCAGACAGGGCGATCAGCTTGCGGTTATCTTATCCGAAGATGTAATAAACGCACTGAACATCAGCGAAGGCGATGATATCGAACTCAGTGTCAATGATACCAGCGGCCTGACGCTCACACCCGCGACCGGCAACGAACAGTGGCTGGAAAATCTGCCAAGCTTTACCAACCTTAATCCGGGTGGCTTTGATTATTTTCGCGCCAACCCGCACGATGAGAGCAAGGCTTAAGCCTTACATCTCACACCTCAGCCTCCGCCGACAAAGTGTACGATTTCCAATCTGTCGCCCTCAAGAATCGGGGTGGTGTCGTAGGTCGATTTAGGGACGATCTCAAGGTTGCGTTCTACGGCAACCTTGCGTCCATCAAGACCAATGGCCTCAATCAACTGCCTTACGGTCTTGGCTGAAACCTCAGCAGCCTCCCCATTCAACAGAATTTTCGCAGTTTTTGTGTCAATTTCAGACATGAGCTTCGCTTTTTGCACCCTTTGGCTTGTGAGTGACGGCAACAGGCGATAAAAGACCGCTTTTTACTGGTTGCGCGCTGAGGATAGATGTCCAAGCCCATATATGTCCTTAATGGCCCAAATCTCAACCTGCTTGGGGTGCGTGAGCCGGAAATTTATGGTTACACCACTCTTGATGACATCAAGGGACGGTGTGAAGCGCTGGCCGCCGCCAGAAATACGTCTGTGGTTTTCCGTCAAACCAACCACGAAGGTCAGCTTATTGACTGGGTTCAGGAAGCGCGCACAGAAGCCGCGTTTCTGGTCATCAATCCGGCTGGCTACACCCATACTTCAGTGGCACTGCTCGATGCCCTTAAGGCTTTGAGCGTTCCCGTCATTGAATGCCACCTGTCCAACCCCCATGCCCGCGAAGCCTTCCGCCGTCACTCCTATGTGTCGCTGGCGGCCAAGGCGGTTGTCGCCGGTTTCGGGGCCATCGGTTATGAACTCGCTATTGACGCAGGCCTACGCCTGTTGGATCAATAACTTACACGCCTTTACATATCTCAGGGTACATGCATGTCGTCTAACAAAGGTAATTCCATCGATCCCGACCTCATTCGCAAGCTGGCGGACATCCTTAAGGAAACCGAACTGAGCGAAATCGAAGTCGAACAGGACGACCTGAAAATCCGTGTGGCCCGTCAGCTGACGGCAGCACCTGCGGCTGTGTATGCCGCTGCCGCTCCGGTTGCCGCACCTGCGCCCGTGGCCGCTCCGGCGGCACCTGCGGCCGAAGCGCCTGCCGCTGCCGCACCTGCCGCCGCCAAAGACGCCGTTAAGTCTCCGATGGTTGGCACCGTTTATCTGGCGCCGCAGCCGGGTGCAGCCAACTTCATCAAGGTCGGCGACCGCGTTAAGGCAGGCCAGACCCTGCTGATCATCGAAGCCATGAAGACGATGAACCCCATTCCATCTCCCAAGGATGGCGTTGTGGCTGAAATCCTTGTTTCCGACGCCCAGCCGGTTGAATTTGGCGCACCTCTGATCGCTTTCGAGTAATCCGAATGTTTGAAAAGATCCTTATTGCCAACCGTGGCGAGATCGCTCTGCGCGTTATTCGCGCCTGTAAGGAAATGGGCATTGCCACTGTGGCCGTCCATTCCGAGGCCGACCGTAACGCGCTGCATGTGCATCTGGCAGACGAAAGCGTCTGCATTGGCCCTGCACCGGCGTCGAAATCGTACCTCAACATCCCGTCCATCATTGCTGCCGCCGAAATTACCGGCGCGCAAGCCGTGCATCCGGGCTATGGCTTCCTGTCGGAAAATGCCCGCTTTGCTGAAATCATCGGCGCGCACGGCCTGACCTTTATCGGCCCAAAGCCTGAGCATATCCGCCTGATGGGTGACAAGATCACTGCCAAGCAGGCCTCCAAAGATTCGGGTATCCCAGTGGTGCCCGGTTCCGATGGTGGCGTGGCTACGGTCGAAGAAGCTATTGAAGCTTCGAAGTCCATTGGCTTCCCGCTGATCATCAAGGCCGCTGCCGGCGGTGGTGGTCGCGGCATGAAGGTCGCCAAGGATGCCGAATCTCTGGCCGAAGCGGTCATGAGCGCGCAGTCCGAAGCGGCCGCCGCCTTTGGCGATGGCACGGTCTATATGGAGCGTTACCTCCAGAAGCCACGTCACATCGAAATTCAGGTCATCGCCGACAGCCATGGCAATGTGGTGCATCTGGGCGAGCGCGACTGTTCGTTGCAACGTCGTCACCAGAAGGTGCTCGAAGAAGCGCCGTCTCCGGTGATTGACTCAGAAGCCCGTTCAAAGATCGGCAACATCGTCGTCGAGGCGATGAAGAAGATCGGTTACTTGGGCGTCGGCACCATCGAATTCCTCTATGAGGACGGAGAGTTCTTCTTCATCGAGATGAACACCCGACTTCAGGTTGAGCATCCGGTAACCGAATTCATCACCGGTGTTGACCTTGTGCGCGAACAGATCCGCATTGCGGCTGGCCTGCCTCTGTCGTTCTCGCAGGAAGATATCGACTTCAAAGGCCACGCTATCGAAGTCCGTATCAACGCGGAAAACGCCCGTACCTTTGTGCCATCACCGGGCACAGTCACGGATTTCCATGCCCCCGGCGGGCTTGGGGTGCGTATCGATTCGGCGGTTTATAACGGCTACGCCATTCCGCCCTATTACGACTCCATGATCGGCAAGCTGATTGTCTATGGTCGTGACCGGCCCGAAGCTCTGGCCCGCCTCAAGCGCGCCCTGCAGGAAACGGTTATTACCGGCATCGAAACCACGATCCCGCTGTTCCTTGACCTTCTGAATGAAAAAGACATTCAGAACGGGGATTACAACATCCACTGGCTGGAAAACTGGATTAAGGCGCAGGCAGGGGCTTAGGCCTCGTATGGCTGACAGCTTTACACTTGATGATCTTATCGCGGCCTATAAGTCCGGCATCTTCCCGATGTCGGACGCCCGCGATGACGAATACCTGTTTCTCGTCGATCCGCCGATGCGGGGCATATTACCGCTCGATGGCTTTCATATTCCGTCACGTCTGAAACGGACGGTGGCGAAGGACGATTATACCGTCAAAGTCGATACCGCCTTCACACAAATAATAGAGCTTTGTGCCGAAGAAGCCGCCAACCGTGACAACACATGGATAAGCCACTCCATTCAGTCGCTTTATGAGGCCCTGTTTGCCCGTGGTCTGGCGCACAGCATTGAAGTCTGGGACGGTGAAACGTTGGTGGGCGGCCTTTACGGCGTGGCCATTGGCGGCGCATTTTTCGGCGAAAGCATGGTGTCCCGTGCCACAGACGTTTCTAAGATCGCTCTGGTTCATCTGGTGGCGCGATTAAAGGCCGGTGGGTACCGCCTTCTGGACTGTCAGTTTCAGACAGACCATCTGAGTCAGTTCGGCGTTATCGAAATCCCGCGCGAAGACTATCAGTTTTTGCTGAAAAACGCCCTTGAGACCGAAGGGGATTTCTATTCCTTACCGGCGACCGTCACCGGCAAAGGCGCCCTGCAGGCCACCACCCAGGCATCATAGGCCGGATGCTCAAACGGGTTCAGGCCCGGTGATGAAGCATATGACCAGCCCTGAAACACCTGACGCGGTTTAGGGACAACGCCTGCCGCCGAAGGTGCCGGATTTGTACGCACCTCAAGATAGGCCATGGTATCTGACATCGGCTCTTCGGGCGCACTGGTCTCACAGGCCTTCACCGTAAACACCAGTCCTTTGTAGC
>JASGFL010000110.1:0-7312 GCA_047605545.1 Asticcacaulis sp.
CGTCAGGCTCATAACCTGAAGGTCGTCAGTTCAAATCTGGCCCCCGCAACCAATTCTTCAATGAATACAATCAAATACAGGCCTCCTTCGAGAGGCCTTTTTGCGTTTAAGGCTCTGGTTGTTCAGCGCAAAAAAATCCCCCAGATCGTCTCTTGGTGCTCGCTCTTCAGAGGTATAATCTGAAGTCCGAACTGCGCATTTAACCATTTTGCGAAAATGCAAGTTAACGGAAAACTACTGATATGATTGTCTGGCGGGCAGTCTTAAAAATGGTGGATATTATGAAGTTGAAGTTAAAATTGGTTGGTAATTACTCAAAGCATTTAATCATAGAGCCGTGGGGCGAGGAATTTATTATTGAGCATAAAAATGTCGAAGTAATATTCAAGTCCACTGGTATAAAATTTGATTGTGAAATTGGGATGGATTTTTTTGAAGAAGATTTCTTGCGTATTGATACCCCATCGGGCATTCAACCAAAAGTGTTTATAGATGGGATGGAGGACGAGAGGCCTGCGTTTGATTTTTAATAATCAGAGTGCGCGATCCTGTTGCCTATAAAATTTTGAGCCGTTCGATTGAGGCTATCCAAGGCTAATTCTCAGGCCTTGGTTAGGTTCGTGTCGTCGTCCGGGCTATGTCGATAAAGCCTTCAATATAGGCGACCGAAAGGTCTTCGGTGCGCATACCGACATGGATGCTCTTGGGGATGCCCTTTTCCCCCAACCGAACCGCATGTGCGCGTGCACCCAGAGGCATTTCGTTCAAAAGCCAGTCCGGTATGGCGCTGACTCCGCGTCCGGCATCCACCATTTGCAGCATTAGCTCTGATGTTTCGACCGTGCGATGGCGGCGGGGATGGCAGCCTGCCGGTACAAGAAACTGCGTGAATATATCGAGGCGTTCTACGGCGACCGGATAGGTTATCAGGGTTTCAGAACTCAGGTCCGCAGGTTCGGCAATGGCTTTGCTGGCCAGTGCATGATGTTTGGCTACGGCCAGCACGATCTCATAGTCGAACACCGGCACATAGGTCAGGCTAGGGTGCGTAATCGGATCCGGCGAAATCAGCAGGTCAATCTCATGACCCAGCAGAGCAGCTATGCCGCCAAAACGGAACGCGGTCGTGACATCGACATCTACCTCTGCCCACTGCCGCAGATAGGGATCAAGCACGCGCGTGAGCCATTGTTGGCACGGGTGACATTCCATGCCAATGCGCAGAGAGCCTCTGCGTCCCTGAGCAAATTCATTTATGATGCGCTCGGCATGATCGATCTGAGGCAGGATGCGGTTTGCCACAGTCAGCAGATACTGTCCGGTCTGCGTCAGGCGAATGCCGCGACCATCCTTTTCCCAAAGAGCCACGTCGAAACGATCTTCAAAGCGCCGCATCGCATGGCTTACCGCAGACTGCGTCAGGTTCAGCTTGTCTGCCGCAGCCGTCAGGCTGCCGGAGCGGTCGATTTCACGGACAATGGACAGATGTTGAAGGTCAAGCATATGCATGACAATAATTCATTGAATGGTGAAAACAAGTCATTTTTTGTCATATAACAAATGCTTTATATGGTGCCGCATCGGGACGGGTGAGCCGTCCAAAATGAATTAGGTTTACCGCAAGAGTAGGGCGCGAAATCGAGATGGCCAAAGAGTTCAGCTTCAACATCAAAAGCATACACTTTGATGAGAATTATCATCCCGCGGACAGCACGCGTCTCACCACGAATTTTGCCAATCTGGCGCGCGGTGAGAACCGTCAGGAAAACCTGCGTAACGCCCTGCGCATGATCGACAACCGTTTTAATGATCTTGCGCATTGGGATAATGCTGGCCGCGATCGTTACAGCGTCGATCTTGACATTATTTCTGTCGAAATGACCCTTAACGGGCTGGCCGGCAACGAGCCGTTTCCGCTTATTGAAATTCTCAAAACGACCATCATTGACAAAAAGACCGGTGAGCGGATCGAGGGGGTTGTGGGCAACAACTTCTCATCCTATGTGCGCGACTATGACTTTAGTGTTTTATTGCTTGAGCATAACAAGGGCAAGGCCGGATTCAGCACGCCGGAGGGTTATGGCGACCTGCATGGCAGACTGTTCAAATCCTTCCTGAGTTCTGAGGTCTATCGGGACAACTTCAGCAAGCAGCCCGTGATTTGCCTTAGCGTTTCGCACACAAAGACCTATCACCGCACGGATAATCATCACCCTATTCTGGGTGTTGAGTACCAGCAGAGCGAATATTCCCTGACGGACGCGTATTTCAACAAGATGGGGCTGAAGGTGCGCTATTTCATGCCTGAAAACAGCGTCGCGCCACTGGCTTTCTATTTCAGTGGCGACCTGCTTAGCGACTATACGAACCTTGAACTGATCAGCACCATCAGCACTATGGAGTCCTTCCAGAAGATTTACCGGCCTGAGATTTACAACGCCAATTCCGTTGCGGGTACCCACTATCAGCCCAGCCTGAAGCATCAGGACTTCTCGCTGACGCAGATTGTCTATGACCGCGAAGAGCGCACCCGTCTGGCGATTGAACAGGGGAAATATACCGAAGAATATTTCATCAAACCCTACAAAAATATTCTTGAGCAATGGTCCGCCAAGCACGCCGCGTAATCAGCTAAATATCAGGTCAAATATTATGAAAACTCTGTTGCCAACTTCAACCGCAGGAAGCCTGCCGAAACCCTCCTGGCTGGCTCAGCCTGAAACGCTTTGGTCGCCGTGGAAATTGCAGGGCGAAGAACTGATCGAAGGTAAGCAGGATGCCCTGCGTCTGGCTTTGATGGATCAACAGCAGGCCGGTATTGATATCGTCAGTGATGGCGAACAGACCCGTCAGCACTTTGTCACAACCTTCATTGAACATCTTGACGGTGTGGATTTCGAGAAGCGCGAAACGGTGCGGATTCGTGACCGTTATGACGCCAGCGTGCCAACGGTTTTCGGAGCGGTGTCCCGCAAGAAGCCGGTGTTTGTCGAAGACGCCAAATACCTGCGCCAGCAAACAAAACAATCGATCAAGTGGGCGCTTCCGGGGCCGATGACCATGATCGATACGCTCTATGATGCCCACTACAAAAGCCGTGAAAAGCTGGCGTGGGAGTTTGCAAAAATCCTCAATCAGGAAGCGCGTGAGCTTGAGGCGGCAGGGGTTGATATCATTCAGTTCGATGAGCCTGCGTTCAATGTGTTCTTTGATGAGGTGAACGACTGGGGCGTGGCCACGCTTGAGCGCGCCATCGAAGGGCTTAAGTGCGAGACGGCTGTTCATATTTGTTATGGCTACGGCATCAAGGCCAATACGGACTGGAAGAAGACGCTGGGTTCGGAGTGGAGACAATACGAAGAAGCCTTCCCTAAACTGCAGGCATCCAAGATCGGTATGGTCTCGCTTGAGTGTCACAATTCCCATGTGCCGATGGATCTGATTGAGCTTATTCGCGGCAAGAAGGTAATGGTCGGTGCCATTGATGTGGCCAGCAATACCATCGAAACACCCGAAGAAGTCGCCAATACGCTGCGAAAGGCGCTTCAGTTCGTAGATGCTGACAAACTCTATCCTTGCACCAACTGTGGCATGGCCCCTTTGTCGCGCCGCGTCGCCAAAGGCAAGCTTGAGGCCTTGGGGGCAGGGGCAGAAATTATCCGCAAAGAATTGGCGGGCTGAAGAGCATGATTGATCATCAGTTTGATCTTGTCGACAAAGACACGTTCCGCAGTGGCATGTCGCGCCTTGGCTCGTCGGTTAGCATTATCACCACGCGTTCCGGCAATGAGCGTTACGGCTTTACGGCTTCGACGGTGTGCAGCGTCAGCGACACGCCGCCAACCTTGCTTGTCTGTGTTAACCGCGCGATTGCGTGTTTTCCTGCTTTTGAGAAAGCGCGGTTTTTCTGCGTCAACACCCTGATGCCGGGGCAGGAAGATATCTCGAACCTCTTCGGCGGCAGGGCCTCGGCTGAGGATCGGTTTGCGCATGGTGATTGGCGGGAGGGGATCACCGGCGCTCCCGTCCTTACCAATGCGTCAGTCAGCTTTGAATGCGAGCTGACGAATGCGGTAGATGAGGCCACCCACCGTATTTTCTTCGGACGTGTCATCGGTATTCGTGAGAACGAAGACACCGGAACGCTGCTCTATTGCATGCGCCGTTATCTGAACGGCTAGTCCGCCAAATGCGCGCACCGAACGCCGACTATCGCCCGCTTCCAGCGTCGATTGAGCTCCTGCCCAAACAGGTAGTTACAAGCGACCAACTGAGTGCGCGGCTGCCGGCTGGAACCCGCGTCTATCTGGCGGATATAGGTGCGCCGGCTGGAAAGTGTGAACGCCTATATACTTTCGGAAGGGAAGGGGGCGCGCAGGCGTGGGAGGCTTATGCGATCTGTCGAATGTGCGGGCAGGTCGAGAGTTTCACGGATGAGGCCCTGAGCGGGATTTTATCGCGCTGGGCTGACAAAAGGGTTTTTACACCGGAAAAATCCGTAATCGAGATTCATGGTAGATGTGTAATCTGCACTTCGGATATGGGTGCACAGACAGAGCAGAAAGACTAATCTCAGATTTGCTTTCTGCTCTGTTTTTGCGATCTGACCTGCTCCCCCGTTGACGCCCTCGCTATAATGTAGAGTCTGCCTCAACTTGAGGAGCAGACAAATGAGAAAGAGCCATTTCACCGAGACGCAGATTATCGGGGTGATCAAGGAGCAGGAGGCCGCGCAGCCCAAAAGCGGTCTTTTCTCACCTACGCGCCAAGATTTTTACTGGCAGGAAAATGTAAAAGTAAAAGTAGAGCCATGCCGACCTGATCAAGGAGGAAAATGCGATGGAAGTTAATGGAGCGAATGGTCATGTCTAAAATATTTTTGGCGGCGCTGTGCCTTTTTTCTCTGAGTGCTTGCAACGCGCAGCCGCCTACAAAGGCAGATGTAGCTGGAAAGTGGACTTATGACAGCCGAGGGGATGGTGATCAAAATCCGAAAGAAGTAAGTTCTGGTCAAATCCAATTTAGAGGCGACGGCACCTTTGAGGCCAACAATGTCTCGGGAATAGTGCTTAAAATAAACGACCCTGACACTCACGATGGTAAGGGTATTTGGTCGATCCGTGACCGTGGCAATATCGTTGCCCGATTCTTAGAGCGGCCCGCCGTAACGCTTACTTACGAGGAGCACGGCATTCCTTATGACGCGCGTTACTCCGAATATCATGATGAAAAGCTCTTAACATTTTCTCGGGATGAGGAAGCTGGGGAGTGGGTGAAATACAAGAAGGCAAAATGAAAACGGGCGATTTTTTAGCCCAACGGGCTGCATCTGTAAGTTATTGGGGCTGACCTGCCTGACCTGCCCCCCGATGCTACCTCAGTTATAACGAGAGTCTGGCGGTATAATATTCATATGTATGTTGATGGGTAAGCGCGCCTTGCGCAGAGCTATCCAACAGCTCAAGCGCCCGGCGCGCGGCGGCGCGTGTTTGGTTGTTCAGAGACGAATGCGGCCTCTACGTCAGAGAATCTCAACACAGCCTCAGGCAGGCGCAGGCCCTGTACCTCAATCTCTGCCACAGCCTTATTCAACGCCTCTATCTCCTCAGAGCTGAATCGGATGTGGGGCGCGGCGGTATTTTCAAGCATATGGGCCATCTGGGTCGTGCCGGGGATCGGAACGATCCATGGCTTTTGCGCCAGAAGCCATGCCAGCGCGATCTGGCCGGTGGCGGCATTTTTGCGCTCTGCCCATGTTTTGAGCAGGCTCACCAGCCTAAGATTTGCAGGCAGATTTTCCTTATCAAAGCGCGTTTCCAGCTTACGTATATCGCCGTCAGCATAGTTGGTGCGCGCATCGATAGCGCCATTAAGGAAACCAACACCCAGCGGGCTCCACGGAACAAAGCCTATGCCCAGTTCCTGACACACAGGCAGGACGCTGGTTTCGGGGCCACGCCAGAGCATCGAATATTCGCTCTGTACGGCGCTGACGGGCAAGGCGGCGTGCGCCCGCCTCAATGTATTCAGGCCCATCTCACATAGCCCCCAATGCAGCACTTTTCCCTGTGCCTTAAGGTCGGAAATGACACCGGCGACGTCTTCGATGGGAACGTCAGGATCAACGCGATGCTGATACAAAAGGTCAATGCGGTCGGTTTGTAAGCGCCTCAGCATAGCTTCGACCACGGTTTTGATGTGCTCCGGGCGACTATTCAGGCCGGGCAGACGTTGACCGGTTTGTTGGTCAATATTCCATCCGAACTTCGTCGCAATAACCACCTGATCACGTATGCCCGAAAGGCCTTCGCCGAGAATGCGTTCCACTTCGTGCGGGCCATAGGCTTCGGCGGTATCGTAAAAAGTCACGCCATTGTCGAAGGCCGCACGGATGATGCGGTGCATTTCCGAGCGTGTTGGCACGGTCGTCTGGTAGGTGCGACTCATATTCTGCACACCTAATCCAATCGCGGAAACCTCAAGCGTACCCAGCCTACGTTTGGCAATATCTTCACGCGGAGGTGGGGCCGCCTGAGGGGCCGAAGATGCCACAAAAGGCGCGCTTCCGGTGGCGGCAACGCCTGCAAACAGCATCTGTCGGCGGTCCAGTTTCAGGGGGGAATTTTTAGGGCTTGTTTTATCGGACATGCGGGTTTCCTGACTGGCTTTATCGGCCAACGGTTGACATGAGGTGCGCCGGATAACGTTCCCCTTCGATGGTGACTTCGTCGGCAACTTTGTTGATGCGCTTAAGATCATCGGCGGTCAGTTCGTTGTCTGCCGCAGCCAGATTTTCCTCCAGACGGCTGAGTTTGGTAGTGCCGGGAATGGGGACAATCCACGGGCGTTGCGCCATCAACCATGCCAGAGCAATCTGGGCGGGCGTGGCATCTTTATCTGTGGCAATCTCAGTGAGGCGTTCGATAAGCGCCTGATTTTTGTCCATGGCCTCAGGTGAAAAACGCGGCAAGGCGTTACGGAAATCCCCCTGATCCAGCTTTGTATCCTTTGGCATGGCACCGGTCAGAAAGCCTTTACCCAACGGACTATAGGCCACCAAACCGATCCCCAGTTCTTCGCAGACCTCCAGGATGCCATTGGTTTCCGGCCCGCGCGTCCACAGGGAATATTCATTCTGAAGGGCGCAGACCGGTTGCACGGCATGGGCTTTGCGCACCGTAGCCGCACCCGGTTCGGAAAGGCCGAAGTGCCTGACCTTACCTTCGTTGATCAGGTCACGGACGGTACCGGCGACATCTTCGATAGGCACATCGGGATCGACGCGATGCTGATAGAAAAGGTCGATAACCTC
>JASGFL010000111.1:0-7122 GCA_047605545.1 Asticcacaulis sp.
TCGAAGATTGCATCGATAAGGTCGATAACCGTTTCAATCTGGTGTTGCTGGCCGCTCATCGCGCCCGCGCCATTTCGTCAGGGGCGTCTTTGCTCCTTGACCGCGATAATGACAAGAATCCGGTTGTGGCCTTGCGCGAAATCGCTGACGAGGTTCTGCCGCCGGAAACCCTGACCGAAAGCCTGATCGCCAGCCTGCAGCGTGTTGATGAGCGTACCGAAGCGGAAGAAGAGGCCGAAACCCTCGCTCTGCTGGCCGATCCTCAGCATCAGCAAATGTCCGAATCGGAACTGATCCGCGCGCTTCAGTCGGATCGTGACGGTGGTCAGGAAGAGCGCTACTAAGCCTTCCGATCGGTCGGTTCAGAACGATTTTAAGCCGCACAGCCTCAGGGTTGTGCGGCTTTTTCGTGGGTTTTTGTCAGGCTTCACAAGATATTTTGTGGCTAAGGTGGGCGGTTGGGCGTAAGCTTCCTATATGTATCCTCAGGTGCGCGGCCTTATGAAATTCAGGTTAGCACTTCGGGAAATTATCTGGTGACGGCAGGCGTGATGAGTAGTGAAGGACAAACCGGTGCGACGGGCTATCTGACGGAGGCGAATGATCCGCCAAAGACGCCTGCGGGTTTTCCGGCGGAACGTCCTGATGAGGGCAGGCCCCTTAGTCCGCCTGAGACGCTACCACTTGATCCTCCCGCCGAAACACCACCGATAATGCCGCCCCCTGAAACGCCTCCGGTTTCACCACCGACTGAAATTCCGCCCCCTGCCGAGGCTCAATCGGCCCCCAAGGCAGAAGCGAAAAAACCGGCACAGCGCCGGTTTTTACGTCAATTGGAACTGCTGGAGAAGGTGGCGGCCTATGAGCCGACGGTTGATGAGGCGCTGCTTAACCGTGCCTATGTCTATGCGATGCGTATGCATGGCGCGCAGCTTCGGGCTTCGGGTGATCCCTATTTCGCGCACCCGATCGAGGTGGCCGGTATCCTGACGGACTATAAGCTGGATACGGCGGCGATTGTGACGGCGCTGCTGCACGACACAATCGAAGACACGCCGGCAACGCATGAAGAGATTGCCTCATTGTTCGGTGAGGAAATCGCCGAACTGGTTGAGGGCGTGACCAAGCTGACGCGCCTTGAGCTTCAGTCGGAATATACGAAACAATCGGAAAATCTGCGCAAGTTCATTCTGGCGATTTCCAAGGACGTGAGGGTCTTGCTGGTTAAGCTGGCGGATCGTCTGCACAATATGCGCACCCTGCATTTTGTGCCTGAGCACAAGCGTGAGCGAATTTCGCGGGAAACGCTGGATGTTTACGCACCGCTGGCGCGTCAGATTGGCTGTAACCGCTTTGCGACCGAGCTTGAGGAACTGGCGTTCAGTTTCATCAATCCGCGCGGGCTTGAGGCGATTAATCATCGCCTTGAGGAAATGCGCACGCATAAGGGGCAGGCGATTTCCGAAATTGCCCGCGATATTGGCCTGCATCTGTCTGAGGCAGGGATACAGGCGCGTGTGTCGGGGCGTGAGAAATCCCCTTATTCCATCTGGAAAAAGCTGCAACGCAAGTCCATCGGCTTTTCGCAGCTTTCGGACATTTATGCTTTCCGCGTAATTGTTGACAGCGAGGACGACTGCTACCGCGCGCTTGGGGTTCTGCACCGCGCCTGGCCCTGTGTTCAGGAGCGTTTCAAGGACTTTATCTCTACCCCCAAAAGCAACAATTACCAGTCCCTGCATACGACCGTTATCGGCCACAAGGGTACGCGTATCGAAATGCAGATACGCACCGAGGCGATGGACCGTATTGCCGAAGAAGGTCTGGCGGCGCACTGGGGCTATAAGAACCAGTCTTACGGATTTGACGAGGAAGCGGCGACAAAGGATGGCCGTAACCCGATCAACAACCTGCGCAATATCGTTCAGATCGTCGAAAGCGGGGGCGATTCCGAAGAGTGGGTCGAGCACGCCAAGCTTGAGATGTTCCTTGATCAGGTCTTCTGTTTCTCACCTAAGGGCCGTCTGATTTCCTTGCCACGCGGGGCAATGCCGCTTGATTTTGCCTTTGCGGTGCATACCGAAGTGGGCGAAACGGCAATTGGGGCCATCATCAATGGCGAACATAAGCCGCTGCGGACGGTGCTGCAAAACGGTGATCAGGTCGAAATCATCACCGGCACAGAATCACGGGTAAATCCTGACTGGTTGTCGCTGACCATTACCGGTCGGGCGCGTTCGGCGATCCGGCGTCACATCCGTCAGACGCAAAAAGAAGACTTTATCCGTCTGGGGCGCACGTCGCTTGAGCGGACGGCGGCGCAGGTGGAAAAATCCATTGCGGACATTAGCTGGCGTCCGGCGCTTGAACGGTTTCAGGTTCAGACGGAAGACGAGCTTTATGAATTTGTCGGTCGCGGCAAGATCCCGACGCTTAAGGTGCTTGAGGTTCTGTTCCCCGGTCTGAAGCTGCCTGCCACCCTGACAACGGACGCTTTGAGCCGCATCAGGGACGGTGACGATATGGGCAATTTCGTCCGTGGTCAGGCTTTGCGTCCGCATCAGAAGGTGTGGTTCTCGAAGTGCTGTACGCCGGTGCCCGGTGATCGCATTGTCGGTATCGTCGATGGCGATGATGTGCATGTCCATTCGATCGAGTGCGATACGCTTGAGGCTTTTGAAGGTCAAAAAGAGGCTTGGATCGACCTGCAATGGACGCTGAATGCCGAAAAGAACACCATTTCAACGGCGCGTTTGCGGGCCAGTATCCGTAACAATCCGGGGGTTCTGGGGCAGGTCTGCGGACTGATCGGTGAGGCCAAGGGCAATATCGTCAATATTCATCTGGCGGATCAGCAGGTGGACTTCATTGACGCCCGCTTTGACATCGAGGTGATGGACGCGCGCCATCTGGCCAACATTATTGCGGCCATCCGTACCTGTCCTTCGGTTGAAGGCGTTGAACGGGTCAGGGGCTAATCCGGCGGGACAGTCAGGGGCTTAGGCCCCTGCTGAATCCCGTTGCGTCACCGGTCTTGCATGGGCTAAAGGAAGGGCGCTGCTTTGTAAGGAATCTGCTGTATGACCTCTGAAGATGTAATCAACGAATTTCGCGCCGCCAATGCCCTGCGCGAAGGCCATTTCGTTCTCTCAAGCGGTCTGCATAGCCCATTGTTCCTGCAAAAAAATCTGGTGTTTATGGAGGCGGATCGTTGCGAGCGCCTGTGTAAGGCGCTGGCTGAAAAGATCACGGCTCAGGTAGGGGCGGTTGATGTGGCGATTTCGCCTGCGGTCGGCGGTATTATTCCAGGCTATGAAACGGCCCGTCATCTGAAGGTGCGTTCGCTCTATGTTGAGCGCGTGGACGGGGAATTCAAACTGCGTCGCGGCTTCCATATCGAACCGGGTGAAAAGGTGGTGATGGTTGAGGATATCGTCACTACGGGCCTGTCTTCGCGTGAATGTATTGCTGCCATTAAGGCTGCCGGTGGGGACGTGGTTGCTGCGGCCTGCATCGTTGATCGTTCGGGCGGTAAGGCCGATGTCGGCGTGCCTTTGATCGCGCTGGCGACGCTTGAGGTGCCGGCCTATCCGGCGGATGCCCTGCCGCCGGAACTGGCGGCGGTGCCGGTCGAAGATCCCGGTTCACGTCGTTTGTCGAAAGCTTCATAATGAACCCGTCGCGCATTCGTCTGGGGCTGAATATTGACCATGTGGCGACCGTGCGGAATGCGCGTGGCGGCAGTGCGCCTGATCCGGTACGTGCCGCGCGTCAGGCCATCGAAGCCGGTGTGGACGGTATTACGGCGCACTTGCGCGAAGACCGGCGACATGTGCTGGATAAGGACATCTGGGCGCTTAACGACCTGTGCCTTGAACTGAATACGCCGCTGAATTTCGAAATGGCTGTGACCGATGAGATGATCGGCATTGCGCTTAAGCTTAAGCCGCATGCGGTGTGTCTGGTACCTGAGCGTCGTCAGGAGCGCACGACCGAAGGCGGTCTTGAGGTGGCGGGCAACAAGGACATGGTCGGTGAGGCGACGGCGCGACTGCGTGAAGCCGGTATCCGCGTTTCGCTGTTTATTGCCGCTGATGCGGCGCAGGTTTCGGCGGCTTCGGACATTGGTGCGCCGGTCGTTGAGTTTCATACCGGCGCGTTGTGTGATACCTGGCGGGCAGGGGAGATGACCCTGTTCAACGAGGAAATGCGGCGTCTGGAATGGGCGGCTGATCTGGCGCATCAGGTGGGCATAGAGGTTCACGCCGGTCACGGCATTGACTATGACACCGTAAGTTTTATCTCGAAAGTGCCTCAGATACGTGAGTTGAATATCGGTCATTTCCTGATTGGTGAGGCCATTTTCACGGGGCTTGATGCCTCGGTTCGGCGTATGCGCGACCTGATGGACGCCGCCAGACTGTGACGGACGTGTCGTGATCATCGGGATAGGCACGGACCTGTGCGATATTCGCCGTATCGCGCAGTCGGTTGAACGCTTTGGCGAGCGGTTTACGAACCGCGTCTTTACGCGGTCTGAACAAGTTTATGCGCAGTCGGTCGCCAAGCCTGAGGCGGTATATGCCAAGCGCTACGCGGCCAAGGAGGCGGTGATGAAGGCGCTGGGAACGGGGTTAAGAGGCTTTCGTTTTCCCGATATCGAAATCGAACGCGACGCTCTGGGCAAGCCGCTGGTTATACTGAGGGGCGGCGCCCTTGAGCGCTTGCAGACACTTACGCCGTCTGGTCATCAGACGCATATTCATTTAAGTTTGACTGACGAATGGCCCTATGCGGGGGCATATGTGGTCATTGAAGCCTTATCCGCGCCACAAAACGCGGATAGTCAGGCCTGATAATCATGGGGAATACCTATCTATGAGCGAAGCGCAAACGGATGTCGAAGCGGATGCCAAAGCACCGGTGAAAGAAGATACCTGGGATCTTGTCAAGACCGTGCTGATCGCGCTCCTGATTACCCTTGTGTTCCGGACCCTTCTGTTCCAGCCGTTCACTATTCCTTCGGCATCGATGGAGCCTAACCTCTATGAAGGCGACTATATTGTCGTCTCGAAGTGGAACTATGGCTATTCCAAGCACTCAATTCAGTTTTCACCGCCAGTATTTGAGGGGCGAATTTTTGAAAAGCCTGCCGAGCGCGGGGACATTGTGGTCTTCAAACTGCCGCTCGACAATACGACAGACTACATCAAGCGTGTGATCGGCGTGCCGGGTGATAAGGTGCAGGTGCGCAATGGCCAGATTTATCTGAATGACGAAGTGGTGCCACTGACTGAGCAAGGGGCTGTGACGACCCACTACGGCAACCCCAATGCCATGGTTCAGCTTGAGAACCTGAATGGTAACCGGCATCTGGTGCAGGACCTTGGCTATGCGCCGGGCGCAGACGACACCGAAGCCTTTATTGTGCCGCAGGGGCATTATTTCGTCATGGGCGACAACCGCGATGACTCGCTCGACAGCCGCTTTCCGGCCTATAGTCGCGGTGTAGGTTTTGTGCCGGCTGAAAACCTTGAGGGTAAGGCGACCATGGTGCTGATTTCGTGGAATCGCGGCGCGTCACTGTGGAAGCCGTGGACATGGCTTGATCTGCGCTGGGATCGTTTCTTCAAGTCTTTGAACTAGGGCGGCATGGCGCGCATACTGAAAAAAGATACGTCTGAGCATCGACGCGGTCAGCTTGAGGCCGTCGAAAAACGGCTTGGATATGTGTTCTCGGATAAAAAGCTGCTGGATGCCGCGTTGACCCACCCCAGTGTCAGCGATGCCAAGGTGGTCAATTACGAACGCCTTGAGTTTCTGGGCGACCGCGTGCTGGGGCTTATGGTGGCGGAAAACCTGCTGCGCAGCTTTCCGGATGTCGATGAAGGTGAGCTTTCGCAACGTCTGCATGGACTGGTGAGCCGTGAAACCTGTGCCGAGGTGGCTCAGGACATGGGGCTGGGGCCGGTCATGCGTCTGGCGGCAGGCGAGACACGCAGTGGTGGGCGCAAGAACCTCAGCATATTGGGGGACGCCTGTGAGGCGGTCATTGCGGGTATCTATCTTGATGGCGGGCAGGAGGCGGTCAATCTCGTTATTCTGCCCTATTGGCTGCCGCGTATTAAGGCCGGCATCAGCCGTGCGGCCCTGAACCCCAAATCCCATCTTCAGGAATGGGCGGCGCGTATGAAGCTGCCTGCGCCGGATTATGAAGTCATCGAACGAGAGGGGCCTGACCATGCCCCTATCTTTACGATGCAACTAACGCTAAAAGGATATGAGGTTTTCATAGCCAAAGGCCGGTCACGGCAGGAGGCGGAAAAGGCCGCTGCCATCGGTTTTATCGAGCGTCACGGCCTTGATACGCCCTAATTAACTGATTTACCCAAGAAGAGTTCCCTTGTCCGATACCCTCGCTACCCCTGATACGAAAGCCGGTTTCGCCGCCATTATCGGCGCGCCGAACGCCGGTAAGTCCACCCTTGTCAACCAGTTGGTCGGCACGAAGGTCAGCATTGTCACGCAAAAAGTGCAGACAACGCGCTTTCCGGTGCGCGGGATTGCCCTTCACGGGGACGCTCAGATTGTGCTGGTGGATACACCGGGTATCTTTAAGCCGCGTCGGCGTCTGGACCGGGCCATGGTCAAATCGGCCTGGGGCGGTGCTGATGATGCCGATGTTGTGGTGTTGCTGATTGATGCGGCAGCGCATCTGAATGTTCATTTTCCTTCCGAAGATAACAAAGCTTCGGGAGCAGATAAACGCGATGTGGCCGATGCCGAAGCGATTATCGAGAACCTGAAGGAAACGGGTAAAAAGGTCATTCTGGCGCTCAACAAGATTGACTTGCTGCGTCGGGATAATCTTCTGGCGCTGGCGGATCATCTGTTCAAGGAAGGCGTCTTTGAGCAGGTGTTCATGATCTCGGCCGACAAGGGGCATGGGGTGGCTGATCTTAAGCAGGCTCTGGCGGAAAAGATGCCGGACGGGCCGTGGCTATATCCTGAGGATCAGGCAGCCGATGCGCCGGTACGGATTCTGGCGGCGGAAATCACCCGCGAAAAACTTTTCCTGCGTGTGCACGAAGAACTGCCCTATGCGGCGGCGGTATCGACCAC
>JASGFL010000112.1:0-7011 GCA_047605545.1 Asticcacaulis sp.
TGTAAACGAGCCGCTCTCCCAGCTGAGCTAATCGCCCCCATTATAGGGTCCCTTTTTTGAAAGGGTCTGGAAAGTAGTTCCGAGGCGAGGAAATGCCAAGCCTCGGAATATAAGTCAAGCCTTTCTGACACGAAATCGTCAAATGGCCTGCAAAACCTGTTAGTTAATGCTCAAAGCTATAGAATTAGCCGTTCAGAGCATTTTTCAGGCCTTCGCCGACACGGAAACGTGCCGTTACGCTGGCCGGACGTGCAACTGTTTCGCCGGTGCGCGGATTACGGGCCGTACCGGCTTCGCGCTTAACGGCCAGGAAGGTACCAAAACCAACCAGACGAACTTCTTCACCCTTCTTCAGGGCATCCACAACGCTATCGGTGAAGGCGTCAACGGCCTTCTTGGCTTGTTCTTTCGTAAGACCTGCCTGTTCGGCAATGGCTGCAACGAGTTCAGCTTTTGTCGTCATATTCTCTCTCCCAGCCCGGCGCAGCGGGCAATATGTTGGCAACGCCCCAAGGCGCTTCGAGCGAAATCCGAGTCGCCGCGCAGGGGATGCAGATACTGACAACAAAAAAACACCCGCGTCAAAAGCCAAATCATGCTTTTTGCACTGCAAACTCAATTTTTTTAAGGGTTTATACAAAAAAAGAGCAAAATTCAGAGAGGTGATCTCTGGATTTTGCTCATCTGTTTCAAACTGATACACAGTTTTGGATAACTATTTTATACCCGTTGTAACACCTTAGTGTGCCGTACGGCTATCCTTGTCCTCAACCGCAGTTTGTGGCGGCATAACCGGCTCAACCCAGTCCACGGCCTCAAGTTCTTCGGTCAGGGCATGCTTGAGCACTTCCTCAACATGCTTGACCGGAATGATCTCAAGGCCCGCTTTCACGTTTTCAGGCAGATCGGTCAGATCCTTTTCATTCTCTTTGGGGATCAGAACCGTTTTGATGCCTGAGCGCAGAGCCGCCAGCAGTTTTTCTTTCAGCCCACCAATCGCCAGAACACGCCCCCGCAGAGTGATTTCGCCGGTCATGGCGATATCTTTACGCACAGGAATACCGGTCAGGACAGAAACCATAGCCGTAACCATGGCCACACCGGCTGACGGGCCATCCTTTGGTGTTGCCCCTTCGGGTACGTGCACGTGCACATCGGTACGATCAAATACCGGCGGCAGGATGCCAAATTTCGGTGCCAGCGCACGAACGTATGAATTGGCCGCCGAAACGGATTCCTTCATGACTTCCTTAAGGTTGCCGGTCACCTTCATATTGCCTTTGCCGGGCATCTTGATGGCTTCGATCGTCAGGATGTCCCCGCCGAACTCAGTCCATGCCAGACCCGTCACAATACCTACCTGATCAACCTCATCAGTTTCACCGTAGTGGTATTTTCTGACGCCGGCATACTTAGCCAGACGCTCATCATCAATAGTGATCGACTTGACCTTTTCCTTGGCCAGATCACGGATGACCTTACGCGCCAGATTACCCAGTTCCCGCTCAAGCGAACGCACACCGGCCTCACGCGTATAATAACGGATCAGGTCACGTATCGCCGCTTCGGGTACGATCCATTCTTCGGCTGTCAAACCATGATCCTTAGCCAGAACCGGCAGGATATGGCGCTTGGCGATCTCAACCTTCTCGTCCTCGGTGTAGCCAGAGATACGGATGATCTCCATACGATCCAGCAGCGGCTGAGGCATGTTGAGCGAGTTGGCCGTCGTCACGAACATGATCTTCGACAGGTCATAATCGACCTCAAGATAATGGTCATTGAAGGTCGAATTCTGCGCCGGATCGAGCACTTCAAGCAGAGCCGATGCCGGATCCCCACGCCAGTCCGCGCCCATCTTGTCGATTTCATCCAGCAGGAAGAAGGCATTGGTCGATTTGACCTTCTTCATGTTCTGAATGATCTTACCCGGCATGGAGCCGATATAGGTACGACGGTGCCCGCGAATCTCGGATTCGTCACGCACGCCACCCAGCGAAATACGCACGAACTCACGACCCGTCGCCTTGGCGATAGACTTACCCAGTGAGGTCTTACCGACACCCGGAGGGCCTACAAGGCAGAGAATCGGACCTTTGAGCGTGCCCATACGGGCCTGCACCGCCAGATGCTCAAGGATACGCGCCTTGACCTTTTCAAGGCCATAGTGATCCGCATCCAGAATTTCTTCGGCCTTATCAAGCTGAATCGGCTTCGGCTTGGTGACGCCCCAGGGGATAGCCAGCAACCAGTCGAGATAGTTACGCACAACTGTCGATTCGGCCGACATAGGCGACATGTTCCTGAGTTTGTTCAACTCGGACATGGCCTTGGCGCGCGCCTCTTTCGACAGCTTGGTTGCCTTGATCTTTTTTTCAAGCTCAAGGATCTCGTCCTTGGTGTCGTCCTGTTCACCCAGTTCGCGCTGAATGGCCTTCATCTGCTCATTCAGATAATATTCGCGCTGGGTCTTCTCCATCTGACGCTTGACGCGGCTGCGGATTTTCTTTTCGACCTGAAGAACCGAAATCTCGCCTTCCATAAGGGCATAGATTTTCTCAAGCCGCTTGGAAACCGACAGTTCCTCAAGCAAGGCCTGCTTTTCGGCAATCTTCACAACCAGATGCGCCGCAATAGAATCAGCCAGAACATCAGACTCACTCACCTCAGCCAGCGCCTGCAGCGCTTCCGGTGGAATCTTCTTGTTCAGCTTGATGTAGTTATCAAATTGCTCGGTGACGGCGCGCACCAGCGCTTCTTCGTCTGGCCCTGCCGTATGCGCCGCCTCAAGCGGCACTGCCTCGGCTTCGTAATATTCCTTGCGCTCGGTGAAACGCTGCACCTTGGCGCGCGTCTTACCCTCGACCAGTACCTTAACGGTTCCGTCCGGCAGTTTCAGCAGTTGCAGCACATTGGCCAGCACACCGATATCATAGATGGCATCGCCCGCCGGATCATCATCGTCCGAGTTTTTCTGCGTTACCAGAAGGATTTGCTTATCGCCCTTCATGACTTCGTCAAGGGCCTGAACCGACTTCTCACGCCCGACGAACAAAGGCACGACCATGTGCGGAAACACCACAATATCCCTCAAAGGCAATACGGGTATGGTCAGGACATCAAACATTCATACGCTCCACAGGGCGGGCATCAAACGACCACCTTACGCCCATTTTTTTCAGGTTCCTACCTACCTTAGACGATTCCTCGGCTGAACCTGTAATGAATGTGGGATAAATTATTACAGTTTCAAGGCACAGAGCCGAGCGCTCAAGCAGCACAGCGGTAGCGCAACCTAAAAGCCCCTGCACCCGTTAGACCAGAAGTGCCTGACAACTTCCCTGATCAAAACAGGCTCATCTGCCTATCGCCTCCCTTGAAAGCCTTAATGTTCAGATCACCGCTTAATCGCCCGATACCGTATTTGGTCATCGCCAGCTTAAACCGCTGGTGAATGAGTTGCGCATAGACGCCCTCACCGGACATTCGGCTGCCGAAATTAGCGTCATTCAATTTCCCGTCACGACATTGCCTGATCATATTAAGCACCTTGTTTCTACGATCAGGGAAATTGTGCGTCAGCCACTCTTCAAACAGGATTTTCACCTCATGCGGCAGGCGAATTAGATTATAGCCTGCGCGCGTCGCACCGGCTTCGGCGGCTGATTTCATAAGCGCCTCGATCTCATGACAGGTAAGCCCCGGAATAACCGGCCCGATCAACATACCCGTTGAAATTCCCACCTTGCTCAAAGCCGAAATGGTGTCAAAACGCCTCTGAGGTGTAGCCGCACGTGGCTCCATAATCCGCGCCAGATTACGGTCAAGCGTCGTGATCGAAAGCGTCACTGTCACCAGTCGCTCCGCCGCCATAGCTCCCAGAATATCAATATCCCGCTGAATGAGCGCAGACTTAGTGATCAGATGCACTGGATGGCGGAACTCATACAGCACCTCAAGCAACCGCCGCGTCAGGCGCTCAGTGCGTTCCGTCGGCTGATAGGCATCCGTATTGATCCCCAACATCAATGGCGCCGGTTTGTAACGCGGATCGGACAACTCACGACGCAATAGTTCCGGCGCATCGGGCTTACGAAATATCCGTGTCTCGAAATCTATACCCGGCGACAGATCAAGATAGGCGTGGGTCGGTCGCGCGAAACAATAGATGCAGCCATGCTCGCAGCCCTTATACGGATTAACGGAACGATCGAATCCAACATCCGGCGAATTGTTATAGGTGATGATTTTCCGTGCCGTATCTTCGCTTAAGGTCGTCCTGAGCTTGGGACGCTCCTCCGGTTCCCAGCCGTCATCAATCTCATAACGATCCGGCGCATCAAACCGCCCGCTCAGACGATTGGACACAGACCCCCTGCCCTTGCGCTTCTGATCCGGCAGGGCGTTCTCATCAGTGACAGGTTCAGTTCTGAGCGTCGAGACAACCATGCCCCGACGATAAGTCAAAATAAGAACAAATCAAGAACAATTGTATTCTGTGCAACTGAGGCTATTTTCGAGCGTACGCTTTCAGGAAAGCCTCACCTTCAGCTTTCGCTTTTTCAATTTGATCTGCGGAGAGGGATCCCTCAAGTACTTGAAGCCATTGCGTAGCAGGCGTTTCTGCATTTGTCCGCGACGCAATGTAAAACCATTTGTAGGCTGACATATCGTCTTCGACACCTTTGCAGCTTTCAATGTAGCACATGCCCATGAAATACTGAGCTCCGGGCACACCCTGCATAGCCGACAATTCAAACCAATTTTGCGCTTCAACGGTATCTACTTCGACGCCCTTTCCGATATAATACAAATATCCCAGACGGTATTGCGCAAATATATGCCCTTTCTCCGCGGCAACAACGTACAGTTCATAGGCTTTGGCATAGTCCTGAGCGAACCCATCACCCGTTTCATAGGCCTCAGCTAAAAGCGTTTGAGAATTTGAATCGCCTTGCTCTGCCGCTTTCTGGAGCCAGGGGATCGCCTTACTGCGATCCTTCTCAATGTTATGTTTGCCGTAGAAATAGATAAAGCCGTAATTGTTTTGCGCAGCAACTACCCCTTGCTCTGCGGCTTTATGATAATAAAATAAGGCCTTGCTGATATCTTTTTCAACACCGGTGCCCTTTTCATACATTTCAGCCGCATACGACTGCGCCAGACCATAGCCCTCTTCAGCTAAGCTCAAATAACCCGCAAACGCAGCTTCCTTATCTTTTGTGCGGTATTCGTTGTAACCGATGGAACAGAGACGTGTATGCCAATCGGCACCCATAGGCGGCGATTTAAGTACTTCAAGCGGCAAACTGAAGCAGTCTTCATATGTCTTTTGTGGCTTATCGTCAGCATAAGCATCACTAATGGGCCAGACCACACATAGACCCAACAGGCACAATTTCTTTATCATCTTCCCCCCATTTACCGACTTTAGTCAGGCGCTAAATCCGTTTTGGCCTTGCCCCATTGAACATCAGGCTCAAAACCACGCTCTTATGGATCACCCAGGCGATCCCCAATGACACAGCCAGCCCCGCAACATTCATAATCACAAACTCAACCAACGGGTTCCAATCAAGATAAATAAACCCGTACCCCATGGCCTCCAGCACCGGCTGATGGAACAGATAGATGGAGAACGAGAAATAGACCATCCATTCCGTGAGACGATTGTGGCCATTCATAAACCGTGACAGCAGGACAAACAGGCACTGACTGACATAGAGGCCCGTCAAGGCACCCGACAGCGTCTTGGTCAGCTTCTGGAACATCGTCAGTTCATCCGTCCCGCCCCAGAACATGACAAACACCACCAGTGATATTCCGGCAATAATCAGAGACGCCCAACTGAAATTCAGGAAAGACTCAAACAGGCTGCGCTGGAAACAGAGCGCTACCCCAAGCAGGAAATAGGGCAGATAGGTCGCCGTCATAGGCAGATTGATGATGGTGGTAAAAAAGGTCAGGTCATGCCCGACAATAGTCGGAACCGCCTTAACGGCGATGGCCCAGACCACTGCAATACCCGTCAGCGCCGCAACGGCATACCAGCGGTGGCAAAGGTTCAAAACCGCCTTCACCCTCACAGCCTGCTGAACAAATACGGGTTTCCAGATCAGGGCAATCAGCGCCGACATAATAATCAGGCTTGGCAGGAACCACAGGTGCCGCACCCAGTGCTGCCCCGAAGTCGTCATCAACTGCCACCAATCCCCCCAATTACCTGACAGGCCGGGGTAATGCCCCGAAATCAGGCTGAGATACATCTGAAAGGGATTGATCAGTATGGTCGCACAAACGAACGGCACCCCAAGGCGGAAAAGCCGTGACTTAAACCAGTCGGAAGGCGTCTTACGCATCAGGATCAGGGCTGAGAAAAAGCCGGCAATAATGAAAAAGGCCGGCATCCGAAAAGCGTTGATGACCGCCGCCAGCATCGTAATGATTTCAAGAGACAGCGGCGCATAGGGGCCTTTACCCGCATTGACCAGACAGATCATGGCGGCATGATAGGGAATCCCGAGCAGCATAAACAGCGCTCGGCCCGAATCCATGAAGTGCAACCGCGTCCCAGTCTGATTCATCTAACGTCCTGACCTGTCCCGTTTTCGCCAATAAGGCGTATTCGATCACTACGCCTGCAACAAACGCACCAGACATAAAAAAAGACGGCTGTGTCAGCCACAGCCGTCCTGTTTCCTAACTCATAAAGCGTCTCAGGCTGCGCCGCCGCCACTACGCTTTTCGGCGTAGATCAGCAGTGGTTGCGCACGCTCTTCGACAACTTCGCCGTTGATAACTACTTCTTCAACGCCCTGCATATTCGGCAGTTCGTACATGGTATCCAGCAGAATGCCTTCAAGGATAGAGCGCAGACCACGCGCACCGGTCTTACGAACGATGGCTTTCTTGGCGATGGCATAGAGCGCTTCTTCGGTGAAGGTCAGGGTGACGTTTTCCATCTCGAACAGGCGCTGGTACTGCTTGACCAGAGCGTTCTTCGGCTCGGAC
>JASGFL010000113.1:0-6823 GCA_047605545.1 Asticcacaulis sp.
GCAATCGGAGCAAATCTGTACCCGTCTCTGTGAAAACGACAGAGATGCGGTGTGAGAGCCGCATACGTACAAGCGCCCGAAGCGCTGCCGACACCTTGTGTCGAGCGCTTTTCTTATGGTCGGGCGTGGCGGGAGACCTTCGGGTCTGCCGTATGCTTGTACGCGGCCTCTCACACCCGCTGCGTCCGATCACCAGTGTGAGAGCTGATGGTCGGCTAACCCTTGGTACAAGCGAACCGACCATGAAGACATCAGCTTCAGGCGCAGCACCCCCGCGCCCCGATACTCCCCACATACGCGCCCCCTATGCGCTGACCGAAGACATCCATCAGGAACTGTCTCAGCTTTTCTGCGCCCTGGACATGATCGCGGACTTGGCCGAAGGCACCCCGACCGACCGTGGTACGGATCTCGAAAGCCGCCACTACGCGCCCCTGTTCCGTACCCTCGCCTTTTACGGCCACCGCCTCATGGCCGACATCCCCCACACCGCTGACCTCAGGAGCGCGGCATAATGAAAATCCTACTCCTCATCATTGCTGCCCTGATCCTCCTGCCACTCATTATGATGTTTATCAGCCGTACAATTGCCAGAGAAGTCCGAACCGCAGTCATTGAAACCAATGATATGATTCCGATACGCCCTTCAAAAGATCGTGCCGCAATACTGCTCCAGTGCCGTTACTGCAGCGAAAACCACCTGATTTCTCCGATCCCAACTCGTGAAATCACACTGCGGTGCAAGGTCTGCAATACCGTCAACGATCCACCTTATTTTGTTCGCGTTTCTTCCGCTGAAGTTTCTGAGCGTTTGAAAAATTTGGAAATATTGGAAATGAGGCAGAAGAAGTGATGCACATTATTACCAAAAATATTCATCATCCTTGGATGCTTCACATAGGCCCGATACCACAAACGGCGTTTCCAATTGCTTTCTTCAACGACGACCTCTTGAAGCGGAATGCCGCAAAGTCCTTCATCGTTTTTATAAAACTTCCCAGGAATAACAAATTCATAGAGAAAGCTTTTCTCAAAGGCCTTAACATACATCCTGTCATTATAGGAGACCTCCGCCTCAAGATACAGTTTTGCGCCCCTTTCGAGAAAGTCACGCACAGCCTCCACAGGCGGCTTGGCTTCTGTTCTCAACTCTTTCTCAATCCCAAGTTCATTGAGAAAACCAGAAGGGCTTTGGGACACAATATCCCTGCCATATCCGGCCGAAATTCTTATCTTGGGGTCAACGTTCAACGCTGTCCGGCTGCCGTAGTTTTTCCAGTCTATGCAAACTTCGATATCCGCATAATCCAGCAGTCTACGTTCATCCGACAACTTCCAATGCAAAGTTGCTATCTTGGTCGACGGGATGACCATTGCGCGATCCGCACTAAGCGCCGCAACAGCAGCATCCGCGCTTCTGATGGCCGCGCGCGTGCTCTTGCGCGTCTCCCACAGAGTGACGAAAACAAGCAACACGGTGAAAGCATTGGCCCACAAAGCCCACCATCCCCAGTCTGCACTGTCTCTCGCCGCGTCCGCTGCCTTCCACTGGGCGCAAAGGTCAGAGCTTCGGTCATCACAGCCCGCTTCAACCACGACCGCCTGAGGCACAGCAGCTGTAACCGGCATGGCCAAAACCGCTATGGCCAGCGTCACCGCAAATATTCGTTTCAATGGAATCACCCCCTCAAACTTCAGACGGGGGGCTTAATGCCACTTCGGTCAACCATCTGCCAAGGGAGGGCCGCGTAATGGCTCGTATTCGTTCTCTGCACCCCGGCCAATGGACAGACGAAGATTTTGTCTCTTGCGGCCCCTATGCCCGACTACTGGCCTTGGCGCTTCGCAACGAAGCCGACGACAACGGCGTCTTTGAATGGAAGCCGGTCGGCCTGAAAATGCGCCTGTTCCCTGTCGATAATATAGACATTGTGGAATTGCTGGCCGAACTGGTGACCTTCAATCAGATCGCCCGCTTTGAACATAACGGCAAAGCCTATGGCGTCATTCGCAACTTTGCCCGCTATCAACGCCCCAAAAGGCCGAAACCTGTCCATCACATGCCGGATCAGTTCCGAACCTACATCGGTTTAGATGCCCCTTGTTCGGAACTTGACGAAGATGAAGACACACCAATTCCGACTTTGGGGGAAATGCCTCCCTTTCAAACGACCTCAGTTCCGACAATGGGGGAACTCGACCCCGTTCAAGTGACCTCAGTTCCCCCAATGTCGGAAATCGTTCCGCAGATGAAGGAGGAAGGAGGAAGGAGGTATAAGAAGGAGGAAGATTTTACTGCTGTGCTTAGTGCGCGCGAGCCTTCCGAAATTACCGATTGGCCCGATCCACCCGAAACCATCACGGTTTTGACCGAACGAGCCGGCCTGTCCTCGGCTCAGTGGCAACTGCTGACAGCTTCCGAACTGCTCAAGTGGCGCAACAACGGCCTGAGCTTCGAACTGGACGTGGTGCCAACCATCACCGCCATGACCGAACGGCAATCGGGCCGAAGTCCACCGCGAACATGGGCCTACTTCACGCCTGCCATCACCCAAAACCACGCCAATCGTCTCGAAACCCTGAAAATCCCTGAGGCCGATCGCCATGACCGCACTTCCCGCCCCGCAAAACCCGAGGGCCGTTCAACCGCATACCTCGCTGCCGCCGTTAAAAATCTTGCCGAGCAAGGGTTCGCGGGCGCTGGTTGAAGAGGCGCAGGCACAGCCGGAAACCTGTTCCGTCTTGCTGGCTGAGGCCAAACAGGCCCTGACTCAGGCAACACCGGCAACACTTCCGGAAATGGCGGTTTTGCTACACCGACTGGGGCTGCACTATCCCGAACGCCGGCTGTCAGAACGGGAACATCAGCTTGTAACCGAAGACTGGCTTCGTGACCTTCAGGGCCTTCCGGCTGACTTGATCGCACTGGCTTTCACGCGCTGGCGGTCTGGCCCCAAATGCGCGTTTTTCCCTAAGGCTGGCGAAGTCTTGGCCCTCGTTGACCGCGAACGCCGCACCCGTATTCAGCTTGCCGAACGCGCCCGCTTCATCCTTCACGCCTTGTCTAACGGAGGCACCACATGACCCGCCCCAACAAACGCAGCCCCTCGCCGCTCACGCTGATGAAAAAACTGGCGGCTCAGGGCGTGGCAACCCGCCTCATCATGCCGGATGGCTCTGTGCTCGAAACCCTGACCGCCGACAGTCCGGCGATCCCGTTGAATTCCAACAAATCCAATAACCCGTGGGATAGTCTCTTCGATGGCAACGATTAAACTAAAATACGTAAAATCGTACCTCAGTCAGCACGGCAAACCACGGCTTCAATTCCGCCGCGCAGGGTACAAAACCGTGCCCTTGCGCGGGCCTTTTGGCTCCACCGATTTTTTTGAGGACTACGACGCGGCCCTCAGAATGCCACCCATTAAGGTTGAGCCTGGCGCAAGCCTGATCCGTAGCGGCAGCATAGGCGAACTATGCGCCGCATATTACGCAAGTGCCCGTTTCCGACCATTGAAATTGGCAACCCAAACCTCCTACCGACGGGCTATTGACGGCTTTCAGACGATTGCCCTGCCGAACGGCACGAAGATCAAAGATGCCCCCGTAGCGGGCCTCAAAAGACGACACTTGCTCGCGATTATGGATAAAATGGCCGATAAGCCGGGTGCCAGCTATTCCCTTCTCAAAAGGCTCAAAACGCTCTTTGATTTCGCAATTGAGCGCGAATATCGAACCGACAATCCAGCTTCGAATATCAAACTGGCGAAACTCAAGGGCTTCCGCCCCCTCTCCGAAGAAGATATCTCCCAATATCTGGGCTACTGGAAATCAGGAACGGTGCAACGCCGCGCGATTCTGCTTCTGCTTTACACCGGCCAACGCCGGTCTGATGCCGTGCGAATGGGACGCCAACACGTCAGGGACGGTAGAATCAGCGTCATCCAGCAAAAAACAGGTCATAGACTAGAAATCCTGATCCATCCCGTGCTTCAGGCTGAAATCGATCTCATGCCACCGGACGGCCTTATGTTCATCACCGGTCAGAACAACAAACCCTACACTGCCGAAAGCTTTACCAATATTTTCAGAGAATGGTGCCGCGAGGCAGGACTGCCTGAAAACTCAAGCCCCCACGGTTGCCGCAAAGCAGCCGGTCGCCGCCTTGCTGAAATCGGATGCACGGCTCACCAGATCATGGCCATTCTCGGCCACAAAAGCCTGTCCGAAGCCGAACGATATACCAGAGACGCAGATCAGGTTCGCCTTGCAGATGCCGCCATAAGGCACCTCTCCTAAGAACAAACCAAGAGCGAGCCTGTCTCACCTCGACCGTCTCACCAATATTTTTTTGATAAATATCAGCCACTTAAAATGCAAGTGGCGACTCCGACAGGAATCGAACCTGTAACCGTCCGCTTAGAAGGCGGATGCTCTATCCAGTTGAGCTACGGAGCCGTTAAAGCGCTTTCAGAACCGAAAGCGTGAGTGCGAATCAGTGCGTCCAGCTTTGACGACGATTGGTCGCAAAATTATCTGCATAGGCCTTGATGATCTTAGGCGGCACTTCGGGTTCGATCAGACGAAACGGAATGCCGTGCGTTTCCGCATAGGCAATGGCCTGATCTTTTGAATCAAACGTCAGGCGAACCTGCGCCTTGGTGTCAGCCGAGCTTGTCCAGCCCATCAACGGGTCTGGCTTACGCGCAGATGCCGGTGCGAACTCCAGCACCCAATCGGTAGTTTTCGCCTTACCCGACTGCATAGCCGTTTTTGCCGGTTTAAAAATACGCGCGAACATGGCCGGACCTCTTGCCACCGGTTGACTGATAACGCCCCCTGTTACTATCAACCCCGCCCCTTGCCAAGGGGGCGCGTCCGGTTTTGGCCAGAAAGACGTGAAAAGACTTAACCTGAACGATCAAGAGGATTGGCTACGCTAAACGCTGCGCCGCGTCTGCGCGTAAATATTATAACTGCGCATAATATTTCCTGCTGGTCGTCGAACCTCTTGTTCGCTTCAAACCCATGCGCAGAATATTCATTAAAAAAGCCTGCCCTTTGAAGGGGCAGGCCTTTTTAAATGAATGGTCGGGGCGAGAGGATTCGAACCTCCGACCTGCTGCACCCAAAACAGCTGCGCTACCAGGCTGCGCTACACCCCGAACACTATCCTCTTGCGAGGAGGCCGCTTATTGCCACTTTCGTTACGGCTTCGCAAGCAGAAACTATTGCGGTTTTGGCCCCTTTCCCTCGAAAAAGCGATGTTCGACGCGATCTCCGGCCTTTATCCCCAACTGATCGCTTAATCCGCCGTTGATTTCGAGCACAGCAACCGCCTCTCCGTAGGATTTCAGAAGCGTCTTATCGTAAGGAATCGCATTTTTTTGGATCGAGACCACATGTCCGGTCGGTGAAATATAAATTATATCCAGATACAGGGGTGTGTTGTGCATCCAGAAACTGCGTTCCGAGACATCCGGAAACAAAAATAACATCCCCTGATCGGCCGCCATGCTTTCGCGGTACATAAGCCCCTTGGCACGCTCAAACTCATCATCGGCGATTTCCACCTTAAACGCATGCGTTTGCGTGGCCGTTACCACACGCACCGGCTCAAGCGCAGCCTCTGCAGTCACCGGAGCCGAAGTCTGCGCACATGACGCCAGAGGTATAAGTCCGCCCAGCATAGCCGCAAAAACGAGCGCTTTGGTAAAACCACTTTTCATCTTCACTACCCAAAACAAAACCACGGAATCCAATGACTCCGTGGTTAAAGTAAGTTCCGATTGGATTGAACCCTAAAATACGCCTCAGACCATAGCCCCGGGACGCACTTCGGTAACCACAAGGCCCTTAGGCCCTTCGCCAAACCGCACAAGCAGAACATCGCCCTGCTGGGCGTCTTCGATGCCAAAGCGACGCAGCGTTTCAATATGGATGAAAATATCGGTCGGATCATTGCCGCGTACGACAAAGCCATAGCCCTTGGTGCGGTTAAACCACTTGATGGTAGCTTCTTCCAGCTCACCAACCGCAACGGAATGGGTGTTTACATAGTGACTTGAACGTACTGCCGACGGATCGCGCTCCTGACGCACAGGCGCCGCGCCGGTTTCTTCAAGGTTTTCGATGGAAATTACCTGCCAGCCCTTAGAGCGTTTGGCGATCGTGCAATCAATAGCCGCCCCTTCAGAGGCAAAATCGCGCCCAACATCACGAAGCGTGGAAACGTGTAAAAGAACATCGCGCATACCCGTCAGGCTGGAATCCTGCGGAACGATAAATCCATAGCCCTTACCGGAATCAAACCACTTAACGCGCCCCTGAATGGCGATGCGTTCTTCTGATTCCTCACGGTCATTATAATCAAACAAACTCATAATCCTCACCACACCCCTTAGCCAAAGCCTTTGGGACACCTTATAATATAACGTCGGTATATAGATGGGGCAAGTTGATACACCCGTCAACTTGTCGTTTTACGGGAAACTACACCAATAAATCGCTTATAGCGAGAGAAAAGTGAACGAAAGCCGCCTGCAGGTTTCCAAATACTACGGGAAACGGGACTCAAGCTACGCAGAACTATTCTGCACTAATAATGGCGATATTACAAATTCAACTGTTCGATAAAGAGCGCCTTGGCAGTCCCTAGGGGAATCGAACCCCTCTTTTCAGGTTGAAAACCTGACGTCCTAACCGATAGACGAAGGGACCGCATCAAGGTGGTAACCGACATATTTCAGCGGCTTATGTAAATCTCTTTTGGCAGTCCCTAGGGGAATCGAACCCCTCTTTTCAGGTTGAAAACCTGACGTCC
>JASGFL010000114.1:0-6812 GCA_047605545.1 Asticcacaulis sp.
ACGCCGAGGGTCGCGGGTTCGAGTCCCGTCACTCGCGCCATCCTTAAACGGATGGTCTCGCAGCCTGAATTTGCCATATATGAAAAGTGTGATGCGGGTGTAGCTCAGTTGGTTAGAGTATCGGCCTGTCACGCCGAGGGTCGCGGGTTCGAGTCCCGTCACTCGCGCCATCCTTAAACGGATGGCCCCGCTCATCACTTTTCCCCACTTCCTTTTAAAATTTACGTAGGCAACCGATCAGGATTGCGTATAAATCACGGGCAACACAATCAGGTTTGTGGGGGAAAGCTTGTCAGGTCTATATCCGCACATCTGTGCCGGTTTTCAGGCTTGCACCTTTAATGACATAGAATAGCCCATATTCATCCGGAAACATTTCCGCAGTTCAGAATCCACTGCCTCCTGATTATTACAAACACAATTCATAACGAGTGAAAACAAGACCATGCGCAAATCCCACCTGTTCAACGCCACAGCCCTCGGCCTGATCACCGCGTCCGGTCTGGCTTTCACTGCACAGGCAGAGACCAGCATTTCCACCGCGCGCACAACACCTGCGCTGACGGCGACGATCAACGAAGGCAATGCAGACGACATTAAGGTGGCGACCGCAGGCAGCATAACACTCGAAAGCGGCACGGCCCTTACGGTGAACTCGAATCATAAGGCGGTTCTTGAGGGCACTATTACAATCGCCAAACCAGCGGATAATGCCACGGGCATCCTGATTGACGGTGCGCGCACCACAGATATCACCCTGACCGGCGGCACCATCAGCATTACCGATGATTACACGGCAACCGACACAGATACGCCTGCGGATGGCCTTATTGACGGCGACTTCGCCAAGGGCACAAACCGTTACGGCATTCGCGCCACGGGTCATGTGACCGGTGATATTGCGATTAACAACACAAGCACCGCTTCTGCCCGCATTATTGTTGAAGGTAACCAGTCGGCAGGTATCTCTATCGAAGACGGGCAAACCGGCGATTTCACATTTGACGGCAGCATTGCCATTACCGGCACGGACGTGACCGGTATTCGTCTGGCGGGTGAACAAACCGGTCAAACCTATATCAGCGGCAGCATTACCTCTCAGGGGCCAAATGCTTCGGGTTTTGAGCTTACCGGCAATCAGAACGGCGCGCTTATTATCGATTCATCGATCGGCAACTCAGGCTATCGCTACCCAGCCGGTGTCTCAACCGATCTGATCGAGAAACTCGACCCCGCCGAACATCTTCAGCAGGGCAAATCCGCCGTCATTATCGCAGGTGATGTCACCGATGGTATTCTGATCGGCGGCGCCGTCACCAGCACGGACGAAGCCAATACGGACGAAAACGGCAACGGTCTTACCGACACCACCGAAACCACCGCAGCCATCATCCAGTATGGCAGCGCTCCGGCCCTTCTGATCGGTTCTGATTCGCGTGACATCACTATTGGTGCCGTAAAATACAACAGCTCAGCGACAGACGCCTATAAGAACCAGACCTACGGGCTGGTCAATCGCGGCTCTATCTCCGCTGGCGGTGTCTATAGCGGCATGAGCGCCACCGCCCTTCAGGTAGGTGGTCTGGGCCACGATGTAACCCTTGAGAACGGCATCTTTACCTCAGGCGCAATCAGCGCTACGGCACTTGATGCCGAAGCTCGCGGCGTTGCCCTGCTGGACGGCACGATTGCCGATAAGTTCATCAATGCGGGCACCATTGCCGGTAACGTCTCCAGCGCCGAAGGTGTGCACAATGCCAACGGCCTGCTGATTGGCTCTGGGGCGCAATTGCCTGAGATTGAAAACTCAGGCTCCATTTCGGCGCAGGCGGCAGGTGCGAATGTCAAGGCCTATGCCGTTTACCTGTCCTCTGGCTCACAGGTAAGCACCATCAATAACTCGGGCGCCATCGCCGTTCAGTCTACAGGCAAGGACGTAGAGGCCGTGGCCATCTATGATGCCTCAAACAGCCTAACCAGCCTGACCAACACCAGAACCATTTCCGCAGCCATTTCGGGCGGAACTGACGCCGATGGCAATGCCCAGACCGCCACGAACCGTCCGATAGCCATTGATACGCGCAACAATACGGTTGGCCTCAATCTGGTTCAGAACGACACTTCGACCGAAGAAGTGAGCAACATCCCCTATATTGCCGGTGACATTCTGCTGGGTAGCGGCAATGACACGATCACCGTCAATGGCGGTTATGTGCTTGGGACAATCGATTTCGGCGCAGGCCAAAACAGCCTGACCATTGATGAAGGTGGTCGCGTTGGCGGCCTCCTGAAAACCACGGGTTCTATTGACCTTGATATTATTGACGGTCGCCTTGAACTTGGTCGCGGCACACTGGCCAATCTCAGCGCCTTAAACGTCAGCAGCGACGGTGCCCTGCGCTTTAACCTGAATTCCGAAACGCCTACACAGGCCATTCTGACCTCAAGCGGTGCGGCCACGATCGCCAGCGGCGCGACCATTGAACTCGGCTTCGATAAGATTGTCAAAAACAGTACTCGCTATACGCTTTTGAGCGCCTCGAACATCTCGTTCGGGACGGTTGATGCAGACAGCTTCGATCAGACCCTGCCCTATCTGTATAAGGCAAGCCTGGCGACCAATACCGGCAACACCGAACTCTATGCGGATGTTCGTCTGCGTACTCAGGCGGAATCTGGCCTTTCGGTCAGTGAATACGGTGCCTTTGACGCCGTACTTACCGCCGCACAGGGCAGCACAGCGGCGACCAATGCCCTGCTTGCACCTGCGACCGAAGCCGCCTTCCTTAAGTCTTACATGTCCTTCCTGCCTGACTTCTCGGGCGAAAACATCCTGACTCTGGCGAAAGGCAACGAAGCCCTGAGCCGTACCCTGTTTGCCCAGTCGGTTGTGCCGTCTGCCGGTGAGACCCAATACTGGCTGCAGGAATATGGCTATGAAATTACCCGTGACCGCGGGGATACAGCCGGTTTTGAATCCCGCGGCTTCAGCTTTGCGGGCGGCGTTGAGCGCGGCCTTAGCTCCACACAGGCTGTTGGCCTGTTCCTTGGCTATACCGCCGCCTCTCCGACCGATTCTTTTGCCACCCCCGAAGAAGACCTGAGCGCTACGGATCTCAGCCTTGGCCTGTACTGGCGCGTGGATAACGGTCAGGGCTTCAAGGGCTGGGTACGCGGCGGCGTGGGTCGTGCCAGCTTCGAATCCGACCGCTACATCCTCGAGACCAATTTCGTTGCCCACAGCGAATCAAAATGGAACGGCGTGTCTTATAACGGCAGCGTCGGTGCCAGCTATGAATATACGGCGGGCTTCCTGACCCTTACCCCCTCCGTCAGCGCTGACTACTATGGCCTGAAGGAAGATGCGCGCGATGAAACCGGCGGTGGCTCGGCCTTTGACCTGTCCATCGAAGAACGTACCAGCCACCTTTTCAGCGGCACGGCCCTGCTCAACATTGGTCGCGCCAAGAAAGACGCCCTGTTCAAGCCTGAGGTCTGGGTCGGCTACCGCAACAACTTCTCGGCTGAGTTGGCCGACACGGTTGCCAGCTTCGAAGGTGGAAACCCCTTCACCCTTACCGGTGGTGAAGTCGAAGGCGGTGGCCCTGTCGCCGGTGTCCGCATCGCCGCCAGCAACCAGTACAGCTATTTCGGAATCGAAGCCGAATACGAAAAGCAGGACGCCTATGAGAACAAGTCGCTCGCTATCCGCGTCCGCTTCCAGTTCTGATAAAACGCCCTCCTGATAACAAAAAACCGCCGGCTTAAACCGGCGGTTTTTTATGCGTGCTGTGTGGCCCCTTATGAGTCAGGGAACTTGATATTGCATCCGTAAGGCTGTGTGGCCGCTGGCGTAGGCTTTTTGCCCGCCAGAACTGCATCAATAGCATTGGCCCCGTGTGGCACGGCCTTAGCCAGCGTCTCGGCCTTTGCCGAAGGAATGCTATCAATTGCACCATTATATTGCAGGACGCCGTTCTTATCGATCACATAGATCTGCGGCGTGGTCTTGGCATCATAGGCGCGGGCCACCTTACCGTCATAATCGGTCAGCACATATGTGGCGGCATTCTTGACGCGGACGTTTTCTTTTTTCATGTCGGCGGGTGCATGATAGCCCTGCTTGCCCGGTGCCGATGAGTGGATGGTCAGCCAGACAACCCCTTTGTCCGTATATTTCTTCTGCAAGGCAGGCAGGTTGCCGCTTTCGTAATGCATCTTGTCAAAGGGGCACTGATAGTTGGCCCAGTCAATGACCACGACCTTCCCCTTGAGCGAGGCCAGCGTCACCGTCTTGCCGTCCACGTCCTTAAGGCTGAAGGCCGGCGCGGCAGTACCGGGACGGGCTGCATGGCTCAGTTGCGGAACAAGGCCAATGGCAGCCGCCATTAAACCGGCACTGATCAATCTGCGTGAATATTTCATAAGACTATCTCCTTGTTCAATGAATCAGGACAGTTTCTCCTGCACTATGGCAGGGGTCAGCACTTGCGGTAACACAACGGGATCGCCGTTCACCGGATAATAGACATAGAGCGGCACACCATTGCGACCAAATTGCGCCAGCCAACCGGTGATCTCAGGGTCCGCATTGGTCCAGTCGGCGCGAATGACCGTAATCTGATTGTCAGCCATAAAAGCCTTTACCTCATCGGTCTCGAGCGCCACACGCTCATTGACCTTACAGGTGATGCACCAGGCGGCCGTGCCATACACAAACACCCCCTCACCCTTTGCGCGCGCCTGTTCAATCCGTTCGACAGAAAAGGCATTGTCCGCCATTTCCTGAGGCCCAGCGTCAGCTTTGGGCATGCCCACAAATGGATACAGAGACGCTACGCCAATAAGCAGCGCCATCACGACCCGTTTCTTGCCGGATACCCGCCGCCACACCCACACAGCCAGCGTAAGCACCACCAGCCCAATAAGCACCATAGCTGCGGCATCAATGCCCGCCTGCTGCCCCAGCACCCACAACAGCCACACAGCCGCCAGATACATGGGAAAGGCCAGAAATTGCCGGAATGTCTCCATCCAAGACCCGGGCTTGGGCAATTTGCGCAATACCGCCGGAAACCACGACAACAACAGGAACGGGAACGCCAACCCAAACCCCAGTGCGGCAAACACACCTAATGCCGCTATCGCCGGTAAGGTCAGAGCCGCCCCCAGCGCGGTCGCCATAAACGGCGCCGTACAGGGCGTGGCCACAAGCGTCGCCAGCGCCCCCGTCGCAAAACTACCGCTCCAGCCGTCCTTTTGCGTCAGTGACTGCCCGCCGCCAAAGCTAAGGTTGATGTCATAAAAGCCCGACAGATTAAGTCCGATGACAAACAACAGATAGATCAGGGCTGTGACCACCAGCGGGGACTGCATATGGAAGCCCCAGCCTACCGCATCGCCCCCTGCCCTGATGAGCAGGAACAGCCCGCCAATCAACAGGAAGCTGATCACAACACCGGCGGTATAGGCCAGACCGTCACGGCGAATATGTACTTCGTCCTGACCGGCCTTACGGCTGATCGCCAGCGCCTTAAGCGACAGCACCGGAAACACACACGGCATGGCATTGAGAATCACGCCACCCGCAAAGGCTGACAACAGGATAATCCAGAAACCGGTCAGCCCCGTGGATGCCGCTTCTGACGATTGATTGGAAACAGGTGCTTCGGGTGAGCTTAAGGCATAGTGGCGCACACCGTCCGCGTCACGCACCTCCAGAAGCCCCTGAAACGCCGCAGGCACATCTATCATCCCTCGCGTAAGATTGACCGTTAGCGTGCCGTCCTTAAGCGCGTATGGTTGCGCCGCTACGGTTTCAATCACACCGCCCTCACGCGGATAGATGTAGACATCCTCAGGTGTGCGCCCCGCATAGGGCACACTTACCGTAAGGCCTGTATCGCTCACTGAAAGCACCGTCACCGGCAGCGTCTCAAGGCTTGCGTCCGTTACCAGCCGGTTGATGTCCGTTGCCTGCGGCGAAGGCATAGACGTCTCACCAACAGGTAAGGTCAGACTCAGTTCCGTCTCTTCGGGGATACATTCTTCTTCGCACACCAGCCAGCTGGCCGTGACCTTAAGCGGCAAATCGCCCCTAAGTCCTCCGGCAGGCGGTGTGATACGCACCAGATGATAGGCCACATTGCTGTAGCCATAGTTCATCAAAGGGCCAAATGGCTGTCGATGTGGGGGCTGCCAGACAATCTCACCGGCCTGAGCCCCATCCGGCAAATCCCACTCAAGCGAAGGCGCCAGACCGGAGTCCCCCGGATTAATCCAGTAGGTATGCCAACCCGCCTGAATATCGAGCTGAAACAACACCCAAAACGGAGACTTGCCATCAATACGGCTCTGCTCGGAAACCAGCGATGCCGTCGTGTGCTCAAGCGTGACACGATCCGCAGCCATGAGCCGCAAAGGCATCAGCGCAGTCAGCATAAGGCACAGGCCGAGGAACCATCTGGTCATGCGTACATCTCTTCCGTGATCAGGAATTATACGCGTAACACGCCCGTTTCCGTCTGTAATTTTATAAGTTCCGGCATGTCGACAGGGCTATTGGTTCTGCGCGCCGAAAACTAACCATTTACGGATTATCGAAGATAATATGGAGAATTGTGCTGCGCGACTTCTGCGTGTCGAACCACTTGAACGAAGTGACCAGCGACCGAGTGAAAACTCAGCCTGCGCTATGCCAAGGTCAATGACCCTGAGCTCAAAAAACCATTTTACAAATTTTCATTGAAAATAAGAAAAATGGTGGGCGATGACGGGATCGAACCGCCGACCTACTCGGTGTAAACGAGCCG
>JASGFL010000115.1:0-6750 GCA_047605545.1 Asticcacaulis sp.
AAGCGACCGCCTTGTAGTCGCCACAAGCTCTTTAACGAAATCGTCTGGCTTATCTGCCGACCACATAACCGTAGTGCAATGGTGGTATCGAAATGGGTCTTGGCTTCCTCAAACTTTGTGTGTTCACACAAATTAATAACTGGCGTCCCCAGCCCTTCTCACCAAAACCACTACCCGACCACGATGCGCATGGAGCCGTCCACCTAATGCGCCCGATCACGCAGTTCCTCTTACCAGTCCCGCTGAAAGCGACCGCTGGATCGTGGCAATAAGCTGCTCGGCGAATAATTCCTCATTACCTTTTGACCACATCACTGTCGTACAGTGATTGGTGTCGAAGTGTGTTTTGGTTTCATCAAATGTCTTTTGCTCACACAGGTAAATGACGGGCTTCCCCATCCCCTCTGCATAACCGGCCTCCCAATAGGCCCCGTTATTCCCATGAGAAAGGTCGGCAAGCACAAACGCAGCATTGCGAATTTCTTCGCGTATAATGTTATCAATGACACCGGCGCGCGTTTTTTCACGAACCTCGACAACATCATAACCTGTGGCTTCCTTAACCCTGGGCTTAATTGTATCCCTGAACAATGGCTGAAGAACCGGATCATCGAACTTCATAGCCATAAAGCCATACCGGCCACTGAGTTCGCCGCGCTTCTCCAGTTCGTAACGCGCCCAACCGGCATAGGTAAGCTTAAGCATGCGATCAACGATCTGGCCCTCGCTCCCAATAGAGTATTCAAGCTGCTCTTTGCTCACCAGATCCGCACTGACAACACTGTCGATCAAATCATGAAACGCGTTCGAATTTATGCAACCAATCTTAGCTGTAGCTATGGGAATTACGAACTCAGCAGCCCTCCCGTTTAACGAATAATCATCACCGATTATTCGTATCAACCGTGAGACCTGTTCCTGAAACGACGGCAATCGGGCAGTCTCTGGGAAAACGGAAATCCAGTTAACATCAATACAAAAAGGCTCACGATCCTTCGTCTGATTGTTCCGGATGATATGGGACAAAGCAGCACGCTGAACCACCGTTAAATCCACCAGAAATGCATGCACACGCAATGTGCTGCCTCTCTCGGAAGCCACTACTTCAAATCGGCCACACCCAGCACAATCATACCCCGCTCCCATTGGGGTATAGGCTGTTAAAGGCTTGCAAAGTCCTCCTCCGGCACTTGCGCACACAGGACACTCCACCAGATCCCCCCCGAACATACTTAAACCCTCCTCGCAATCACAACGATGCGGCCAATAGTGTGCATGGAACCGCCACACGATTTACCGCCAACATCATCATAGCTTGCTCCCCACCTATAAACCACCACAGACTCGCGCCAGCCGCTTCCCGTTATCCCACTTGGCCACATACACCGCATGTCCAGTGCGAACCTGATAACACGACAGATCAACCCCACCGGCCTTAACAAGCGCCAGCGTCCGACCATACCGATCCTTGCCCACGCGCTCGATGCTCAAAGTCTTACCCTTGACCGCAGCCCTCAGATTATCCCGACTGGCGATAGGATTGCCTTCAACACAGACACGTCCTGCCTGACACCCCTTGATCTCCGGTGCATCAATCCCAAGCAGTCGGATACGCTCGTCACCACACCTAAGTGTGTCACCGTCCACAACGACCGGCGAGCAAGTCAACACAACCGAAGCCATAATGGCAATCATAATTAAAGTCTTCTCACCACGGCCACGATACGGCCAATGATGTGCATGGAACCATCCGTTGCCGTATCGGGTGGCACCGAAGGATTATCCGACAGGATCGTATAGCCCTCAGCCGTGGCCCTTAGGCGCTTGATCATGCCATGACCGTACTGCGTCAGCGCCCATATCTGATCTGATTTCACCGGCTGGTTCTGGCTGCGGTCACCCAACAGCACGTCGCGCGGCCCGATAGTCGGCATCATCGAGTCACCATCGCCTTCCGTCCAGAACAGGTCGGAAATCGGCGCTTCGGTAAACTGACGTATCCATGCCCGTGAAAACATCATCGGTTCGGCTTTGACTTCATCGCCAATGACCGCGCCACCGCCCATCGAATAGCGGGCATCGATCTGTGGAATACGCACCAGATCAAGCTGATCCGCCATTTCCTTAGAAGGAGGCAGACTTCCGACTGGTGACGGATCATCAATCCGCCCCATTAAGTAATCAGCATTGGTTTTCAATGCTGTAGCAACATCATAAACACGAGAGGTATTGCGAGCTTCGCCACGCTCAAGCTTACCTATCATCGCGGGTGAAAATCCAACGAGTTTGGCTAAAGCGGGCTGACTTAAACCAGCCGCCTCTCTCAATTTTGCGAGTCGCTTCCCATCAATCATGGTTGCACCCTACAACTTCAGTTGCCAGCACAGAATGATATTTTAGTAGTTGACAGGCTCTAACTTTGGTTGCAGAAACTACCATAATGAACCAATCATTCCCTTTGGTGTTATCTCGCAGGTTCCCATGACCAGCCCCTTATCTGCCGACGAAATATTCCTTTCGGATGAAACCAAATCTTTCAAAAGTTTCGCCGGACGTGCCCTCACGCCCCTGCTGCAAGAGATGCGCAGCAATATTGACCACACAGAAAGCCTGATTGCCTTGATGTTGGGTCTCTGCCTGATCGATCGCGTCGTAGAGGGTCCCGAAGAAATGGCTGCATTTGTCGAGCACGTCAAAAGTAGCCGGATCATAGGTTCGGCACTGAATGGCATGCCCGCAGCCCTCGCCATCATCGAAGACCAAAGGCCCTGACCCATGACAGCCTCTCTCGAAACATCAACTGACGCTACCGTCCGCCTTGAAAACAAGCTGGTCATTGACGCCGACCACCTTACCCCTGAGGCTTTGGCTCGGATTGAACAAATCGTCACCTCGGCCAGATACCTTCGTGAGAAACCCGTTGGTGCCCTGTCGCAATTGGAGCTTCTTACCAAATTGGAAGAGCTGCATAACACGGCGACCAAATCCATTTCCGACATGTCCGAAGTAGCACTCTCCCTACAAGTTCGCCAAAAGCACCTTGAGGGCCTGATAACCGAAGACGTGATCGACACCCTTTCCGTAGCCATGGAAGCCCTAAGGGCAAATCCGGAAATCGCTGCCAAATTCAACAGAATACTAAGCCGGCTTGGCAAGCCCCTCAGGATTGGCGAGCAGGAAATCGAACGGGCCGAAGGCGCAATCTTCTTTCTTCTAAACCTCATCAAGGCGTCTTGACCCATGACCCGTTTCGAAGCGCTCAACGCCGTAATCACTGCCGCCGGTTCCCAATCGGCCCTTGCCCGCATCTGTGGCGTATCGCAAACCGCCGTCTGGAAATGGGTGCAATCATCGCACCAAATTCCGGCCGAGTTCGTCCTTAAGGCCTCTGCGGCCACGGGCATTTCGCCCCATGATCTTCGCCCTGACATTTACCCTCGCAAAATTCTGTCCATCAGCCATGATGACTTATCGGACTGGGATCGCGGGGAATACGCCAATCCGTCAGCGCTTTTGGACACACGGGGGGCCGCATGATCCGCACAGCACATTACGTCCGCCCTAAGCCTGAGCCGCACGTGATCATGATCACGGCCCGTCACCGCTTTTGGGCGCACTTCGTGACCTCTGCCCTAAGCTGCGCCGCCTTCTTCGGTGCCATAGTCACCATTCTGTGGGGAGCATGATGAAACCTTCCAACCTGATGCTTTATGCCGTCTGCGCCCTGATCTGGGCCGCGATCCTGTACCTTTACCTGACCTGAAGCTCTGATGACCAAAGCCCGCCCGCCCCTGACCGTTTACCGCGCCCTGTCTCGCATAGCTGACCTGATCGGCTGGGACGGTTGCGCCTCGGTCTGCGACAAAACCGAATGGACGATGCGCAAATACGCAGATCCTGACGCTGAGCGCGAAATCTCGATGCGTGACGCCATCCGGCTCGATCTGGCCTATCGCCGCGCCGGCGGCGAAGGCGCACCGCTCTTTCAGGCCTACGCCCTCAGGCTCGATATCGAAAACTGGCGCAATGATCGGGGCTGCTTCATCGGCCTTGCCCGCGAAGCCGCCCGCGAAAGCGGCGAAGCCATCGACGCCCTGTTGGGCCTGTCGACCGGCGGCAACCCTAAGGCCGCGCTCAAAGAAGCCGAAGAAGCCCACGCCGCCTTTGGCAAAACCATAGCCGCCCTTAAGCGCAAAACACGGGACAACCGCGCCCATGACTGATATTAATACCGATACACCAATACCGGTTGCCGCCATTCCCCCCTTGCCGACGGCAACCGGCTGCGCATCCTCAGACTTACCCCTGCCTGAGGATGCGCTACCCTCACGTTTGCGCACCCTGACCTTTGCGTCTGGCCATGTGATCTATGGTGACGACCGCGCCATTGAATTCCTCGAAGCCATGCTCGACCTCTATGACAAAGAGGCCCTGATGCTCAGGCGCAAGATCGACAACCTGAGCCGCGCCAACGCCGCCGACGATGCCGAAGAAATCAAAAGGGGGATGGCCCATGCCCTCACCTGACGCCAAAGCCGAACCCGGCACGCGCGGCGCATCTCATCTCTGTCCGGTATGCCGCTCTAAGGCCTTCGTCCGCAAATCGGAAACGATCTCCCATACCCTTAAGGCGATCTACCTCCACTGCACCAATACCGACTGCGGCCACACATGGCTAAGCCACGTGGCCTATGTCCGCACCATCTCCCCCTCGGCCTTGGGTCAGGTCACGCACCGCCCGCCAGCCAAACCCGCCAACGACCTTTAAAGTGAACCCGCCATGTCCGACCAACACCCAGACGTTATCACCGCCGCCGCCCAAGGCCGCTTGCGCACCATCATCGAACGCATTGAACGCCTCGAAGAAGACAAGGCCGCAATCATGGCCGACCTGAAAGAAGTCTATGATGAGGCCAAAGGCGAAGGCTTTGACACCAAGGTCCTGCGTCAGATCGTCCGCCTGCGCAAACAGGACAGAGTCCAGCGCGAAGAAGCCGAAGCCCTGCTCAATCTTTATCTATCGGCCATCGGAGGCCTCTGACCGTGCTACTCGCCCGCAACCACATCCAGCGGACACCCAAGCGCCTTAGCCAGCGCCTTGAGCGTATCGACGCTGCCGCGCCGCTTACCGGCCTCGATGGCCGAGATTTCGGGCGCAGCCACACCACTGGCGTCCGAAAGGGCCTTCTGCGTCAACCCTCGATGCTCGCGCACAACCCGCACCGGAGACTCACCGGCACGGATACGCGCCCATTCTTCCTTGGTCATGGCGATATATTCACCACGCGCCTTGGTGGCCAGATGCTCGGCATAAACCCGCGCAGCCCATTCTTCCTCAAGCTCGTCTTCGACCGTCTCGATATGGCGGCTCAAAGCCTCATACTCCGCCAGCGGCACCAGCACGAACGTCTCGTCTTTGATGTTGATATGAGCGTGTTCAGTCATGTCACCCATCTCCTATTGGTAAATCTCGCGCCGGTGGCCGATGTAAAAAATATCCAGAACCTGCAAATCCTCGGTGAACAGGACGCGGTAATCACCGACCCTGAGCCGCAACAAAGGCACATCTTTCATGGCCTTGATGTCACCGTGGCCGGTCAACACATACGCCTCGACACGTTCCTCGATACGAACCCGATCACGGGCATTGATGCGCTCCAGCGACTTCTCGGCCGCAGGCCCGTAGATGATCGTCTTCATGACCATAAAATAGCAATCCGTTATTATTTTTACAATGATGAAGTTAGCAAATTGCTAATTCTGGTTATTGTTTCATATCCCACCACGTCTGCCGCACAGAAGGAAGTCCTTAGAACAGATCGTTATATGTCCAAAATTTCTTGCCATAGAAAACAGCAAATAAAGCATAATTTAAGTTGCCCAATTCCCATCAGGAAGAAGGATATACCTAATACCATACCCATCATTAATTTGCTCAACAACGATTTCGTAAGCGGCGTGCGTTTCTTTCTTTTTTCCAAAAACATCTTCATAGAATACAGAAATTTGTATGTATGCACGAAGATATTTCAATATGAAAAGTATAATATAACACTCCTCAATCGTATCGTCACCGAACACAACATCGACATAAGTCTTATCCTCAGGATGAAGAGTGATGCAACCTTCATCTCCAGACAATTTCAATGGGATTGTGGTATATGGATTATGGAATACAACATCCTTACGAACCACAGAGCGCACATTTTTTGCCATAGTGCGCCCATAATTAACAATATTCAGCCTTGCTCCGATAGCTTTGTAAATTTGTTGATTCAAATTATGAGCTTCAATACGAATGTATCCTCTAAACTCTTGCCTTTGCACACTTCCGCTCTGCCAGAAACCAAAGCAGACTGCGAGCAAGGTAATGAAAGAAATACAAATTCCGATAGCGCTCCAATTCGCTCCATCCCTAGCCGCATCCGCCGCCTTCCACTGAGCACACAGATTGGACGTGCGCAAATCAGCCGGCGGATCACAGGCTATGTTCTCGGGCAACCGGCCTTCATTGGCACGCGCGATTTCGGAATATGCCGCCTGAGTTATGGCCTTCTCCCGCGCGCTGAAATGCCCGCTCATGCCAATAGTAATGAGCGCGGTCATCAACACGGCCAAAGCCACAACGACAACAAACGGTGCCAAGAACGCCATCTTGGCGTTGAAACCGGACTTACCCGCCCCGTTTTCCAAACTCACGAGAATCACCCCTCGAACCTACAACCCACGTTATTCTTGACACGCGGGCGC
>JASGFL010000116.1:0-6610 GCA_047605545.1 Asticcacaulis sp.
CGGCCAGCGTGTCATTGACCCAGAGTTGACGCGTATCCAAACCTTTTGGGGTGTTGGCAACATAGACGCGCTCTTTTTCGTCAACCAGCGTGAAGCCGGTGACAGTCAGGCCACCCGACAGGAGGGGTTTGGCCCCTTCGGCCGCCTGCCATGTGACGGAATAGCCGTTCTGACCGCCATCGGCCTGCGTGAAGATCAGGGGTTTTTCGAGAGCGTAGGTGCCATCGGCAATAACGACGCTGACATCGCCGGTTTTGTTGGATTTACGCACCGCTTCCTGAGCGCGTGTCAGGCTTTTGAACGGCTTTTGCGCGCTGCCGTCGGCCTTATCGTTACCATTGGGGGCCACGTAATAGGTGGTGCCCTGCGCGGCCAGCAGCGCAGACGGTGCGCTCATTAAGGCGGTCGCGGTCATCAGGGCCAGTGTCAGGCGGCGGGTAAAGACTGTCGGCATGGGGCGCTCACTGTGTAAATATATGATGTATTATGATTGTCGCTGATATAAGAATGAAGTCGGTGCAATGTCAATAAAATAAAGGGGCCTCCGTTACCGAAGGCCCCTTAGGGTATCATTGAGACAGGGTGTGACTTAGGCGGCGCCGACGACCTGACGCTGTTCGCCAAGGCCCTCGATGCCCAGTTCCATAACGTCACCGACATTGAGATAGACCGGCGGCTTCTGCCCCAGACCGACGCCCGGAGGGGTGCCGGTGGAAATGACATCACCCGGATGCAGGCTGAAGAATTGCGACAGGTAATGGACGATGAAGGCCGGCTTAAAGATCATGGTGGCGGTTGAGCCGTCCTGATAGGTCTTACCGTTGACTTTAAGCCACATGCGCAGATTGGTCGGGTCGGCAACCTCGTCGCGGGTTACGACATAGGGGCCGATCGGGCCGAAAGTGTCGCAGCCCTTGCCCTTGTCCCATGTGCCGCCGCGCTCGATCTGGAAGGCACGTTCGGAGACATCATTGATGGTGCAGTAACCGGCAATGTGGCTTTCAGCTTCGGCTTCGGTGACGTAGGAAGCCTTTTTGCCGATGACGATGCCCAGTTCGACTTCCCAGTCCATCTTGGTTGAGCCGCGCGGCTTCAGAACCTCGTCGTTCGGGCCGACGATGCACGAGGTGGTCTTCATGAAGACAACGGGTTCTTCAGGGATCGGCAGGCCGGATTCTTCGGCATGGTCGGCATAGTTCAGGCCGATGCAGATGAATTTGCCGACGCGGGCAACCGCAGGGCCGAAGCGCACGCCTTCGGGCGCCAGCGGCAGGGTGGAGAGATCAAGCGCCTTCAGTTTTGCCTGACCTTCGTCGGACAAGACGTCACCGGCAATATCATCAATGACGCCGGACAGATCGCGGATCTTACCTTCGGCATCAATAATACCGGGCTTTTCCTGGCCCGATGGGCCGAAACGGAGCAATTTCATAATGTCTTTCCTTAGTTAACCCAGCCGCCGTCGATGACGTTGATTGTGCCGGTCGTGAAGCCTGATTCATCCGATGCCAGATAGAGCGCCAGCGCCGCCAGTTCGTCCGGCTTGCCAAAACGGCCCATCGCCTGACGCGAGGTGAAATCGGCATAGGCCTTATCGAAGTCGCCGGTGTCACGCAGGCGTTGCAGCAGGGACGGTGTCTCGACCGTTCCGGGGCAGATGGCATTACAGCGCACGCCCTTGGTGACGAAATCGGCGGCGACAGATTTGGTCATGCCGATGACGGCGGCCTTGGTGGCGCAATAGGCGAAGCGGTTCGGCACGCCCTTAATGGTGCTGGCGACCGAAGACATGTTGATGATCGAGCTGCGCGTGCCCTTGGTCTCAAAGTTCTGGATCATGTTCGGCAGGAAGGCGCGCATCATGCGGTACATGGCCGTGACATTGAGGTTGTTGGAAAAGCCCCACGCGTCTTCGTCGCAGTCAAGAATCGTTCCGGCATGCACAAAGCCTGCGCAATTATACAGAATATCGACCTCAGGGAATTCAGCCGCAATGGTGGCAGCAGAATCGGGCTTGGTGACATCAAGGATACGTGTGGTTGCGCCGTCAAAAGTCGCAAGGGCTTCGGCATTGATATCGGTGGCAATGACCCGTGCGCCTTCGCGCAGAAACGCCTCGGCTGTGGCGCGACCGATGCCCTGACCGGCAGCGGTGATCAGGGCGGTTTTACCTTCTAGTCTGCTCATTATATATGTTTCCTGAACCTTGGAACGGGCCTGCACCCGTTAAACGTAATACATATTATATATTGGGCATAGGCGTGTGCAAGGCCTAAGTCAATGCCGACTTAACACAGTCCGTATGTACGTAAAAACATTTTACCATATAAAAACCCTTCCCATGCGGCATGGGAAGGGTCATGTCTTCGTATATCAAAATGGCTGTCGGGCTTTTTGATATAGGGGAAATTTTAGCCGAAACGGCCGCCAATATAGTCAGCGGTCTTGCCAGCTTTCGGGCGCACAAACAGTTCTTCGGTCGGGCCAAATTCAACCATTTTGCCGAGGAACATGAAGCCGGTATAATCCGAAAGACGTGCCGCCTGCTGCAGATTGTGGGTCACGATGACGATGGTCAGGTCGCGCTTAAGTTCCTCAAGGGTGTCCTCAAGCTTGGCCGTAGAGATCGGGTCAAGCGCCGAAGCCGGTTCATCGAGCAGCAGAACTTCGGGTTCGACCGCAATGCCGCGGGCCACACACAGACGCTGCTGCTGACCGCCCGAAAGCGACAGGCCGGACTTGGTGAGCTTGTCTTTAACTTCGTCCCACAGGGCGGCACGACGCAGGGCCTTTTCGACCACTTCGTCCATCTCGGCCTTGTTCTTTTTGTGGTACAGGCGCACGCCAAAGGCCACATTGTCATAGATCGACATGGGGAAGGGGGTTGGCTTCTGGAACACCATGCCGACGCGGGCGCGCAGGGCGGTAACGTCCAGCTTGGGGTTCAGGATGTTTTCGCCATCCAGCAGGATTTCACCTTGGGCGCGCTGACCCGGATAAAGGTCATAGATGCGGTTCATGGTGCGCAGAAGCGTGGACTTACCGCAGCCTGACGGCCCGATAAGGGCGGTGATGCCGGACTTCTGGATCGGCATATTGACGCCGAACAGGGACTGGTTCGTGCCGTAGAAGAAGTTGAGGTCGCGCACTTCCATAACCAGCGAGTCCGCGGGCGGCGGCACGATGATGCTTTCAAAAGCGGCATCGGCCTTGATCGCGTCGGCTTTGGTTTCGATGTTGGTCGCTACAGGGCTGTCGGACATGGAAGATTCCTACTTATGGTCTTTGTCGCGGGCGACCCAGCGCCCCAGAATATTGATAGCCAGAACGGTGGCCGTGATCAGAAGGGCACCGGCCCAGGCCAGTTCCTGCCAGATGTCGAAGGGCGACATGGCGAACTGATAGATAACAACCGGCAGGGAGGCGATGGGCTGCCCCATATCGGTGCTGAAGAACTGGTTGTTCAGCGAGGTGAACAGGATAGGTGCGGTTTCACCGGAAATACGGGCAAAGCCCAGCAGGCCACCGGTCAGAAGACCGGCACTGGCGGCTTTCCAGATGATTTTGCGCACCGTCACCCATTGCGAGGCCCCCAGCGCCATGCCGGCTTCGCGCAGGGCATTGGGCTGAAGGTTCAGAATGTCTTCGGTGGTACGGGTAACAACCGGCGTGGCCAGTACCCCAAGAGCCACGGCACCGGCCCAGCCGGAAAAGCCATGCATCGGACGCACCATCATCTCATAGATGAACAGGCCGATGAGGATCGAAGGTGCCGACAGAAGCACGTCGTTCAGAAAGCGCACGGCATGGCCATATTTGCTGTCGCCGCCGATTTCAGCCAGCCATGTACCGGCCAGAACGCCGATAAAAACCGCAATGAACATGGCCAGCGTACACATCATGATCGAACCGATGATGGCGTTACGCAGGCCCCCTTCGGAGTCGGGGCCGGGTGTGTCGTGGGTAAAGACCATGGTGTCGATGCCGCTGAACCCCTTGGTGAACAGCGAGAACATGATCAGGCTCAGGGCAATCAGGGCGATGCCGGCGGCGGCAACGCAGACACCGACAAATATCTGGCTGGCCAGCTTACGTCTTTGGGCGCGGGTGAAGGCGATTTCCATAATTCGGGTACCTTTGCCTTAGTAACGCTGCGAGGACAGGAGCGCTCTGGCGATTGCCAGAACCGTGAAGGTAATCAGGAACAGCACCAGACCGAGCGCAATCAGCGACGCAAGGTGCATGTCAGAGGTCGCTTCGGCAAATTCGTTAGCGATGGTCGAAGCCAGTGTTGACCCTGACGAAAACAGCGAGTCGGGGAAGCCGTGCGCATTACCGATAATGAAGGTCACGGCCATGGTTTCCCCCAGCGCGCGGCCAAAGCCCAGCATGACCACACCGACCATACCCTTTTTGACATAGGGGATCAGGACCGAGCTAACGACTTCGAATGGTGTGCAACCCAGACCAAAGGCGGCTTCGCGCACCTGAGGCGGGATGGAGCGGAACAGTTCACGGAACACGGCCGCCATATAGGGCAGGATCATGATCGCCAGAATGATCGAGGCAGTGAAGATATTGGCCCCGTTCGGTACACCGGCAAACAGCTTGCCCCAGAAAGAATCGGCGGGGATCGAGGTGATGATCGGCAGCTGAATGGTCTTGGCAAACCACGGCGCGAAAACGAACAGGCCCCACATGCCGTAAACAATCGACGGAATACCGGCCAGAAGCTCAATGGCGGTCGAGATCGGCTGGGCGATGATCTTGGGGCAGAACTGCGTCAGGAAGACCGCAATGAAAATAGCAATCGGCAGGGCGATAGCGAGCGACAGAATGGCGGTAATCAACGTGCCGGTAATCGGGCCTGCGGCACCAAAAACCTCAGTGACCGGATTCCATGTCGTTGAGGTGAAGAACGAAAAACCGAACTTCGACAGGGCGGGCCAGCCGCCAATAATCAGGGAGATAATCAGGCCACCCAGCGTAATCAGCAGCATGGTTGCGGCTGAAAATGCTACAGCCCGGAAAATCGGGTCAGCCAGATCCTTTTTCGGGGCGGCGCTAGAAGCCATGATCAGTTCATCTCTTTTACTTTTGGGGTGGCAGATAAATCTGCCGGTTAACCGTCATATCCGGAGCGGAAAAGTGCCCTGTCGCATTCTTGGTCGATCAACCGGAATCTGCGTGATCAAAATGCTTTAGGCGCGCTCTGTGACGATTATGTTTAAGCGATGTGTAAATTGTAAGATAGCCGGTAAAAATCTGAACCGTCCGCATACGGAGCAGGATAAGCAGGCCGGGAACCGGCCCGCTTATCCCTTCGTCCTCTTAGACGTTAGTCTATTCCGGCAAAAGTGTTTTCTTCAGGCCTATTGCGCTTTGGCCGTATAAACCGGCTGACCGCCTGCGGTGATGGTGGTGGCCCACTGTTCGCGGATCAGGGTCTTAACTTCGGCAGGAAGGGGCACGTAGTGCAGGCCGTTAGCGGCGGCATCGCCATTGTCATAGGCCCAGTCGAAGAAGGCCAGAGTGGCTTTGCCCTTGTCGGCGCTGGCTTGTTCCTTGTGCATCAGGATGAAGACGGCACCGGTGATCGGCCAGCTTTGGGCGCCGGGCTGGTCAAGCAGCAGAAGCTGGTTGCCCGGAGCGTTTTTCCAGTCGGCACCGGCAGCGGCGGCTGCGAAGGTGTCTGCCGAAGGGGTGACAACATTGCCGTCATGGTTCTTCAGGTTGGCATAAGGCGTGTTGGTCTTCATCGCATAGGCGAATTCGACGTAACCGATGGCGCCCTGGGTCTGGGAAACGAAAGCGGAGACACCTTCGTTACCCTTGCCGCCGATACCGGCTGGCCATTGGATAGCGTCAGAAGCACCGATGTTCTTGGACCAGTCAGGCGATACCTTGGTCAGGTAGCTGGTGAACAGGTAGGTCGTACCCGAACCGTCTGCGCGGTGGACGATGGTGATCGGCAGGTTCGGCAGGGTTACGCCGGGGTTGAGGTCGGCAATCGCCTTGTCGTTCCAGTTTTTGATCTTGGCCTGAAAAATGTCAGCCAGAACCTGACCGGTCAGGGTGAACTTGCCTGACTCTACGCCCGGAACGTTGATGATCGGCACAACGCCGCCCATGACGATCGGAAACTGATACAGACCGGCTTCGTCCAGTTCGGCTACGGTCAGCGGTTTATCAGAAGCGCCGAAATCAACCGTCTTGGCCTTGATCTGACGGATACCGGCACCGGAACCCATGGAGTTATAGTTTACATTGGCCGAAGCTGCGCCTTTGTAGGTTTCAGCCCACTGCGAAGCCAGCGGGTTGAAGAAGCTTGAGCCGGCACCGTTGATGCCTGAAGCAGAAGTGGCATTGCCCTTGGGGGCTTCGCCGGAACAACCGGCAGCGCCGATCAGAAGGAGGGCGGCGCCAAAGGCGACGGTAAGGGATTTCAGCATCAACGGTCTCCGTTAAGGGTGCCTGAACTACTAAGGTGCCTTGTCGCACCACAGGTCGCGGGCCGTTTACAACAGTTTTATGACAGTCATGTGACAGCGTGCCGGAAGGGGTTTGCAAAGGGCAATTTCGCCGTTCGGGCAAAAAAAAGCCGCGCATT
>JASGFL010000117.1:0-6366 GCA_047605545.1 Asticcacaulis sp.
GGTCGGCGGCGTGGGCGGCGATCTTATAGGTGATCACGCCGGTCTTCACGTCGTTACGGTCAGGCAGGCCCAAGTGCTCCTTAGGGGTAACGTAGCAGAGCATGGCCGTACCGAACCAGCCGATCATGGCGGCACCGATACCCGAAGTGATGTGGTCGTAGCCGGGGGCGACGTCGGTCGTCAGCGGGCCTAAGGTATAGAAGGGGGCTTCGCCGCAGACCTTAAGCTGCTTGTCCATATTGGCTTTGATCTTGTGCATCGGCACGTGGCCCGGGCCTTCGATCATGACCTGACAGCCCTTGGCCCACGCGATGTGAGTCAGTTCGCCCAGGGTCTCAAGTTCGGCAAATTGCGCGGCGTCATTGGCGTCGGCAATCGAACCTGGGCGCAGGCCGTCACCAAGCGAGAAGGTGACATCATATTCACGCATGATGTCGCAGATTTCATCGAAGTGCGTGTAGAGGAAGTTTTCCTTATGGTGTGCCAGACACCACTTGGCCATGATCGAACCGCCGCGTGACACAATACCGGTAACGCGCTTGGCGGTCAGGTGAACATAGGCCAGACGCACGCCTGCGTGGATGGTGAAGTAATCGACGCCCTGCTGGGCCTGTTCGATCAGGGTGTCGCGGTAGATTTCCCACGTCAGGTCTTCGGCAACGCCGTTGACCTTTTCCAGCGCCTGATAGATCGGCACGGTGCCGATGGGGTTCGGCGAATTGCGCAGAATCCATTCGCGGATATTGTGGATGTTACGGCCGGTCGAGAGGTCCATAACATTGTCTGCACCCCAGCGTATGGCCCAGACCATCTTATCGACTTCTTCTTCCATCGAAGAGGTGACGGCTGAGTTGCCGATATTGGCGTTGATCTTGACCAGAAAGTTACGGCCAATGATCATCGGCTCGACTTCGGCATGGTTGATATTGGCCGGAATAACGGCGCGGCCACGGGCGACTTCGTCGCGGACAAATTCAGGGGTGATGAAGTCGGGGATTTCGGCACCGAAGTCTTCGCCGTCACGGATGACCTCGGCTTCGGCCTTGCGGCGCATGTTTTCACGGATGGCGATATATTCCATCTCGGAGGTGATGATACCGGAGCGGGCATATTCAAGCTGCGTGACCGGACGACCGGCCTTACCGCGCATGACCTTTGGCAGGTTCGGAAATTCCGGCGCGAGGCGATCGGCAGAGACATTGCCGTTGTCTTCGGGCTTTACGACGCGGCCTTCGATAAATTCAACATCGCCGCGGTCGAGGATCAGCTTTTCACGCACGCGCGGCAGTCCCTTGTCGATCTCAGGCACAAAGCCTTCTTCGGTATAGGGGCCGGTGGTGTCATAAAGACTTACGGGCGCTTCATTGGGGTCGGTGAGGGTGACTTCGCGAAAGGGGACGCGGATGTCAGGAAACAGGGCGCCCGGCTCATAGACTTTTTTAGAGCCTGGGAAAGGCGAGGCTTCGACCTTGATAGGTTTGAGGTTCTTTATAGGTGCGTTCATGGCATTCCTCCTGCGGTGCAAAAGGATCATGAGCGTAAGGTTTTATGGCTTTGGGTTCCCGAATGCGGATTTTACGCGCAGATCAGGCCTGAAACTCCACTCCCTTCGCCGGCATGACCCGGATCAGGTTCGACGGTTTTAGGAGGCAGCGTAAAAGCCTCCGGTCTCAGCCCGCACATTTGCCTGCGGACACTCCGGTGAACGGGCTAAATCTAAAGGATGGGAGCGACCACGGCAAGGGGGCTTACAATTTAAATGCTTTGGGGGCGCGGCAATGCTATGTGGAGCGCCATTCTCGCGGAAGGCCGGTTCGGATATGCGTAATCTGGTAATTGTTATGGCGGGCGACCGCTCTTTGCATCATGAAATCGCGTCGTCGCGCGACTATGAGCTATGGACGATCTATTACGGGGATGATGACGGGGTTTATGACACCTATCGTCAGTTTTCAGACCGTAGCTGGCGCGCCAAGGGCCTTAAGGTCGAACTGGTGCGGCGCGTCCTGCTGGAGCAGCTTCATTTTACTCGTGAGGTGCGTTTCGAGGACTATGATTACATCTTCATGCCGGACGATGATATTCGCTTTCCGGCGGGGGCTGCGGATGTTTCCAGACTGTTTGAGGTGTGCGCGCAGATTGGTGCCGATGTCTTCCAGCCTGCGATCAGCAATGAGTTCTATTCCAAAGCCTGGGAATCAACGCGCCTGATCGAAGGGGCGGCCTGCCATCGGGTGAATATCGTTGAGGTCATGATGCATGGCTTTAGCGGCAAGGCCTTTGTGCATGGCTATCTGAGCGCCATTCACAGCATGCAGTTTATGAAATCCGGCTGGGGTGTTGAGCCGGTGAGCATGAAGGCGGCTGAGGTGGCGCTTAATCGTCAGCTTAAAACCTTTGTTATTGATGCGGTTCCGGCGATCCACACACGGCCGATTGGCGGTGGTGCGCCGCATATTCATGCGCTCGGTAATGCCGAGGCGGCGTTGTTGCCGCAGATACACGTCAACCGGATGCGCACGCTTAAGGTGTTCGATACGCTTGAGGCGGCGGCTGCGGAGCCGGACGGTCAGGTTGAGGTGTCGGTGGAGGTGTCGCCCTTTGTTAAGCCCTATAGGGATAAGCGCAGGCGGGGCTTGTCGGGTCTGATTAATAAGCTCTTTGGGCGCTGAGGGTCGCAGGGGCAGAGGTGCCGCGTAAGAATGTCGTAAATGGCTTGTTAACGCTTTCCTTAGGTTCGAGGTCCTCAAGGCGCAGGGGCTTTTGACGCTGAATGTGCCAGACTGAGTGTGTCATGAGTAAGCCTTTTGCTTTTTAACATGATGCAAGTCCTCAGAAGGGTATTGCAACCGGCGAGCCATCTTCCGGTACCAGACGCAGGTTTGGGCGATGGTGTTAAAAGGCAAAAAGACCGGTTCGAAATGCCGTGCAAAGCATTTCGGGCCGGTCGTTTTTTTTTGTGCCGTAAGATGCTTACGCTACCCCGTGGGCGGGCCTGTGTGTCGGGTGCGGGCTGAGGCGAAAAAAGAACAAAAGTGGTTAGTTGTTAGGGGCATTTAAACTTCACCTCCTGTATAACGGGTTTGAATACAGGAGGCCCTATGTCTGACCCCGCGCACATTGATGTCGTGAAACCCGAAGAATTGACAGCCGAAGATATCGCGCTCTGGCAATCTTTTGTGGCCATGCGCGAGGATCTGCAGGGGCCATATTTCGACGTTCGCTATGCGCAGGCGGCGGGGCAGGTGGTGCCCGAAGCACGGATTGCACGCCTTAAGAATAATGAGGGGCGGGTGATCGGTTATCTGCCTTATCAGGTGCGTGGCCGCACATTGCAGCCGCTGGGCGCGCCGATGAGTGACTATCACGGTTTGATCAGCGCAAACGACACACATATAGATTATCGTAAGGTGCTCAAGAAGCTGAAGGCTTCGCGTCTGGAATATGCCGGATGGGTCGGCGAAATTGACGACAGCGGAAAGACGGTCCAGCTTGTGTCGCAGGTCGCTGATCTGTCGGACGGCTATGACGCCTATCTGGCCAGACATTCGGCAGAGAGTATCAAGTTCTATAAGAATGTGGCGCGTTGTCAGCGCAACGTCGAAAAGGACTTTGGCGGTTTCACCTTTAATTTTGGCATGGTGACACCTGAGGTTTTACGCTGGGTGACTGAGCTTAAGCGGCAGCAATATGTGCGTTCAGGCATGCATGATGTCTTTGCCTGCGGCTGGACGTTTGATCTGTTGTTGCAACTGGCGCAAATCGATGACGCGGATTATGGCCTGCGGGTCGGGACGCTGCATCATGGTGAGGTGCTGGTGGCCGCAGAGATATGTCTGCTCAATGGCCATGTGCTGCACCTGTGGTTTCCGGCCTATGCCGAATCGTATCAGCGCTACAGCCCCGGCATATTACTGTCGTTACGTATTATGGAATATATGTCAGGCCGTGGCGTCACCAAGGTAGACTTTGGCGCCGGTGGTGAGGGCTATAAGCACACCATGACCTCTCCGGGGGCGATCTGCCTTGAAGGCAGTGTGCGGACACAGGCGGCGATTCTCAGTCTGGTGGCGGATACGGTTGAAGCGCTCACGCCCGTAGCCAAGGGCAGGGTGAAGGGCGTACGGTTGTCGCTCAATCGTCGCCTGCGCATCATCAGGGCCTGTGAAACCGAAAGCGCAGGGCGTAAAGCGGCCTTTCGCGGGTTGTGGCGACGAGCGATCAGCCGTCTCAGCCGTTCACGTCGCGCCGCCTGAAACTTTTGTGTTTTAAGGGCTTGACGGGGGGCTTTCACTTCGGCATATACGCCACCTCGGTTAGATTGGCTGTGACCTTAGTTGGTCAGACGCGGTCTAAAACCACGAAATTAAACCGGTTGCTATGTTTTCTATAAATCATGGTGGCCTGTTTTCCGAATGGCCCGTGCAGGGGTAACCTTGCAGGGGCTTTGTTTTTGCGGATATCGCGTCGGTCTTGCGTTTAAGGGATCGAAGCTGGTCTTTGAAATGGTTCAACGGACGCGGGATACGCAGACCCTTTAACTTGGATTATGAGCGACATGGATCGTCAGAATATCCGCATACGGCTTAAGGCCTTCGATCACCGTGTACTGGACCATTCCACACGCGAAATCGTTAATACGGCTAAGAGAACCGGTGCAACTGTGCGGGGGCCAATCCCTCTGCCGACGCTGATCGAGCGTTTCACCGTTAACCGTTCGCCGCACGTGGACAAGAAATCCCGCGAGCAATTTGAAATCCGTACGCATAAACGCGTACTCGATATCGTCGATCCTACCCCGCAGACCGTGGACGCGCTGATGAAGCTCGACCTGTCAGCTGGTGTGGACGTCGAGATCAAGATTTAAGGCGGGCCTGATCATGACGAATTCCGTAAGAACAGGACTTCTCGCCCGCAAGCTGGGCATGACCCGCTACTTCGACGCTGATGGCAACCATGTGCCTGTGACGGTTCTGTCGCTGGACGGCCTTCAGGTCGTTGCGCAACGTACCAAGGAAAAGGACGGCTATACGGCGGTTCAGCTTGGTGCCGGTGTGCGCAAGGCCAAGAACGTTTCCAAGCCAGAGCGTGAGCGTTTTGCCAAGGCTCAGGTTGAGCCTAAGGCGATCCTCGCCGAATTCCGTGTTTCTGAAGATAACCTGATCGAAGTCGGTGCCGAGCTTTCGGCTGCGCACTTCGTTGAAGGCCAGAACGTGGACATCCAGGGCACCACCATCGGTAAAGGTTTTGCCGGTGCGATGAAGCGCTGGAACTTCGGTGGTATGCGCGCTACCCACGGTGTGTCGGTGTCTCACCGTGCGCACGGTTCGACGGGTCAGCGTCAGGATCCGGGTAAGGTCTTCAAGGGCAAGAAGATGGCTGGTCACTACGGTGTTGAAACCGTAACGACCCTCAATCTTCAGGTTGTTCGTGTCGATGCCGAGCGTGGTCTGGTGTACATCAAGGGTGCCGTTCCCGGTGCCGAAGGTTCGTACGTCAAGGTTCGTGATGCAGTGAAGAAGGCGGCTCCGGCGAATGCGCCTAAGCCTGCCGGTCTCAAAACCGCAGCCGCTCCGGCTGTTGCTGAGGAAGCTCCTGCGCAAGAGGGAGCTGAATAATTATGGCAAAACTCGACGTCATCACTCTCGACAACGGCAAGGCCGGTTCGGTTGATCTTTCGGATGCTGTTTTCGGCATCGAAGAGATCCGTTCGGACATCCTGTCGCGTGTCGTAAACTGGCAGTTGGCCAAGCGCCGCGCCGGTACACACAAGGTTCAGACCCGCAACGAGAATTCTCGTACGGGTAAGAAGATGTACAAGCAAAAAGGCTCTGGCGGCGCGCGTCACGGTTCACGCCGTGCACCGCAATTCGTCGGCGGCTCGCGCGCTTTCGGTCCGGTTGTTCGCTCGCATGCGTTCGACCTGCCCAAGAAGGTGCGTTCGCTGGGTCTGCGTCACGCTCTGTCTTCCAAGCTGAAGTCCGGTTCGCTGATCATTCTTGATCAGGCCGCTCTGGATGCCCCGAAGACCGCGGCTCTGCGCGCTCAGTTCGAAGCTCTCGGCCTGAAGAATGCTCTGTTCATCGCTGGCCCTGAAGTTGATAACAACTTTGCGCTCGCTTCGCGCAACATCCCCAACATCGACGTCCTGCCGAACGCAGGCCTGAATGTTTATGACATTCTGCGCCGCGAGAAGCTGGTTCTGACGAAGGCGGCGGTTGAAGCTATCGAAGCTCGCTTCGCTGTGGAGGCATAAGGAAATGGCTGCCACTATTCGTAATTATGACGTGCTTCTTGCTCCGCACATCACTGAAAAGTCCACGGTTCTGTCTGAACAGAACAAGGTGGTCTTCAAGGTGGCGCTGG
>JASGFL010000118.1:0-6032 GCA_047605545.1 Asticcacaulis sp.
CCAGCGGCACATAGGCCAGAAACGGCCAGTGCGGCATCAGTATGCGGTTGGCGGGTGATTGCAGGAAATACAGGCCGAAGATGAACATCCCTACGACGCCCAGAAGTGCAGAGGCTTGTTTGCGTTCGTCCCACACGGCCTTTTTGCCGGCATAGAGCAGGGCGAAGAAGAAGACCGGTGTGGTTATGCCAATCTGCTGATTGAGGAAGGACAACATGAATTTGATGTCCGGTCGCCAGTCAGGACGGTTGGTGACGTGAAAGGCAATGGCAGGCCAGCCGTTAGTCGCGTTATAGATCAGCGAAGGTACAAGACCTGCGGCGGCTATCAGTCCGGTCGCCCAGAATTTGGGATTGCCCCAAAGCTTGCGGCCCTGAGGTGTCAGAAGCGCGAACAGTACAACGCCTGCGCCAGGTATAAGGAAACGGAAATGGACAAACAAACCAAGTGCGGCGCAGATGCCGGTGAGTATCCACCATTTCCAGCTATCGTCCTTTAAGGCCCTCAGGAGGCATCCCAACATCAGGGCGAGCAGAAGCTGAAGCGCGCCTTCGGGATAATAGATTGTGCCGGACATGCTCAGGGGCGGGATGAGTACCGAAAGGATCGCTGCCCAAATGGCCTGACGTTTGGTGACGACGCCTGAGGCCATGAAATAGACGGCAAATGGAATAGCAGTGGCAATCAGCAGCGATAGTAACCGCAGGGGCAGTATCTCCCAGCCAAAGACGAGCACCACAAGATGTGACAGCAGCGGAAAGCCAGCGGGGATATCGGGGTATCCGAGTGCGGGATACAGGCCGGAAACGGCAAAATGGCCTTCTTCCCAGATCACATTGGAAATCAGGGCGATATACAGTTTCCAGAAAAAGACCACGGCGCCGATAATCAGGCCGACGCGTATCAGGGCCTTGTCATCACCAAACAAAGGCTTGTTAGCGACCGCGTGTTCCGGTTCGCTGCCCAGTTCATAAAGCTGCATAGAATGCCCCGCACGGATTGAGAATCAGTCCCGTGCATAAGGCCACAGCGCTAACGGCCTGACAAGAAGTGGCGAAGCGCAGGGGCGTGTGGCGTTTAGTTCAGATCAGGGCTTGGGGGCGGCGGGAAGGCGTTCGACGCAGGTGGCGACCTGAGGCTTAAGCTCAACGGGCGTCATTTCCTTATGGGCGATGCGCACGGCGGGGGTGGGCTCTGCGGCGAAGGCAAATTTATCCGCCTGAACCTCAAGTTGGCTTATCTCGGTTTCACGGCGCAGGATTTCCGTTTCCACATCCGTCAGGGCCTTAAGCGACAGGTTGGGTGAGCGCTCAACCCGAACGACCAGCAGACGCATTTCGTCATAGGCCTGATCACGCAGGGCCTCAGCCGCTGCACGACATCTTATGGCCTCTGGGCCTTTGAGGACAGGCATGGGGGCGCTGATGGTCAGGAAGATACCGGCGGAAGCTAGGGTGAGAAGGTAGCTGATCGGAACATCCCCCATCTGGACGCGCTTCGGAAGGAACGTAATTCTGATTATCAAATGCAACTATACGCCTATAAGGCGAAATTTGCAAAACGAATGGTAAGTTATTACGCGTCTTTTATTTTCAGTCGCATAGAAGGCGATTTTAAGGCCTATGTATGGCCTGTCAGCCCAAGGGGCGCTCAGAGTGCCGAGGTGACAGCCGTATCAATGGTGTAATCGGCGGCATAACGCAGGTCACGCAAAGGCCGGACGGCGTCAATTGAGGCCTGATACAGGGGGTGGGTTTTATAGGCGCGCAGGGCGTCTGCGTCGGCAAACTCACCATAGACCACGACTTCGATGTCGTTGCCGATCTGGTCTATCTTTTCGTTAAAAGCGATTTCGAGTTTCTGCGCGTGCGGAATCTGGGTGAGTACCGAAAGGCCTTTGCGGATGGCGTCGCGGTCTTCTTGGTTTTTGCAGCTAAACAGTACGATATGGCGCAGCATGAACAGGGCTTTTCGAAATTGAGGCAGCAAGCCGGAAACGGCTTGCTTTGTCATATGGCCATAAAGATTTCAGTCAAGCTCTGAGGCTGAAGTTTTTTCAGTCACTCGCCACTGATTTGGCTCAGGCCTTCGCCAGTGGCCGACGCCAGTTCAGCAGGTGTGCCAGTCCAACCAGAAGGGCACCGGTGACGCTCAGGAGGGTTTCATGCACTTCGAGCGGTTCAATAAAGGCGGCTGCGGCAAGTAACCCCAGACCAATGGCTGCCAGTGTGACAACAGCCGGCTTTTTCCAGCCACCGGAACGGCTCAAGGCCCAGACGCTGACAGGGATAGCAATCAGCACAAGCACCTGATGCACCAGATGGTTTTCAGTGGCCTGACCCAGAATAGGCAGGGCCGCAAAAGCCGCAGGCAGCAGCAGGCAATGTACCAGACACAGGCCCGAAATGCCGATCGCACTCAGGTCAAGAAGCGCAATGTGGCTGTGTTTGGCTTTTTCTTCGGGTACTGGCGTCGAAGACATGCGTGCGGGTGTCCTGTGGTTAAGCGGTACGGATTAGCAAGTATGTTATAGTGTAACTCTTTGCAAGGGGTGGTGCGAAAAAAACTCAGTATGCGGCGCGACAGGCGGGGAGGGCGATTTACCGCTACGAATTGATGAGGTCTAAAAAAGGCGCGAATCGTGTGATGGCCTTGGGGCAGTTCACCGCTACATTCATCCGTTCAAGGCACATTTATGTTCAGATTTTTATCCGTTTTATTGGGCGTGCTGTGTCTGTCTGTGCCTGTGTCTGCCGGTGCTTTTTCCCAAAGTTCGTTGAATGCGGACTGGCGTTTCAAGCGCGAAGATGTTGCCGCTGCGGCTCAGCCTGAGTTCGATGATCGTGACTGGAGCAAGGCAACCCTGCCGCACAGTTTTAACGCCTCTGACGGGGACGATGGCGGCAGCTATTATCGGGGCGCAGGCTGGTATCGCAAGTCGCTGGAACTAAAGCCTGTGGCGCGCGGAGATCGAGTCTATCTGCAATTTGATGGCGCTGCGTTGGTGGCAGATGTCTATGTCAATGGACAACATGCCGGTCAGCATGAGGGCGGTTATACGGCCTTCCGGTTTGACATTACGCGCTTTTTGAAGGCCGGACGCAATCTGATCGCTGTCAGGGTCGATAACGCAGAGCAGCCGCATATTGCGCCCTTTGGCGGTGAGGCTACGGTCGAGGGCGGGCTGTATCGCGGCGTGTCGCTGATACAGGCGCGGGATATCGGCATCGACTGGCTGGATCACGGCAGTCGCGGCGTGTCGGTCAGCAGCGTGCTGACGCTGAACAGTCATGCCGATCTTAAGGTCAATGTGGCCGTGCGCAACCAGCGTGCGCGCAGTGTGAAAATGACCGTCAATACGCGTATCTTTTCGCGTGAAGGCATGTTGGTCATGCAGATGACGCGCAACGTAACGCTTAAGGCCGGTGAGGCGGAGACGCTCAATCTGGCGGGACGTATGGTGCAGCCGAAGCTGTGGAACGGTCGTCATGATCCTTACCTCTATGCGGCGGTCACTGAAATTTCTGACGGCAACGAAACGCAGGAACGCATCGTTACACACTTCGGTATTCGTCAGGTGCAGATCGATACCCAGCATCGCTTTTTGCTGAATGGTCAGCCCTATCCTCTGGTGGGGGTAAATCTCAATACCGGTCGTTACGGCAAGGGGCAGGCAGTCAGCGAAAGCGACATCGTTGAGGATCTCGATCTTATCGAAGATATGGGGGCAACGGCGATACGACTTTCGCCCTATCCGGCAGCGCAGGCGCTGTATCAGGAGGCTGACCGGCGTGGCTTGATTGTCGTGACAGGTCTGGCCGAGGGTAAACGCAATGAGACGGTTGCGGCACATCACGCCAATACGGGCCAGCAGCTCAGAGAACTGGTGCGGCAGCACATCAACCACCCAAGCATTGTTTTATGGGAGACGAGAAGTGCGACCGAGGCGGCGATTGTCGCGGCGGAAGACCCTTCGCGCCAGACCCTGAGTGAGGTTGCATCAGATAATCCGGCACTGGGCTTACCCGCAGCAGGCAAGCCGGTGGGTATCTATTTTACGCCCAAAGCTTCGGTGAATGAGGCAGCGACCCTAAGTGGTGTGGTCGATGCCTTTCATCAGGCGCATGTCGGCTATCCTCTGGCGATGATCGGTTACGGGACGGGCGGCAGTATCCGCCATCAGTCAGAAGCGGTGGGGCGGATTGATCCGGCCTCTGGCTGGCATCCCGAAGCGTTTCAGGCGGCCTATCATGAAATGGCCTGGGCGCACCTGCGGGCGCGTCCGGCAGTTTGGGCGAACTTTGTCTGGCAAGCCTTTGATTCTGCAGCGGATGGCCGCAATGACGGGGATCAGGCAGGGATAGACGATAGCGGCCTGATTACCCGTGACCGCAAGGTGAAGAAGGACGCCTTCTGGTACTATAAGGCGCAGTGGTCGGCGCAGCCGTTTGTCTATGTTACCGGACGGCGGTTTCACGAACGCACAGGCCGTGTTACTCAGGTGAAGGTATACAGCAATCAGCCTTCGGTTACCTTAAGTGTGAACGGGGTAGTGGTTGGCACGCAGACCGTTCAGGGCGGTGCGGCGACCTTTAATGGTGTCAATCTGAACATGGGATCGAACACGGTGCGTGCCGAAAGTGGCGCGCATGTGGATGAGGTCAGGTGGACAGTACGGACTGACGTTCCCATATTGAATTAAACATCACCGTTTATGAGGTCAGTTGGCTATGTCCGAAATCGTTGTCGATATCTGGTCAGATATTATTTGCCCCTTTTGCTGGATCGGAAAGCGACAGTTCGAGTCGGCGCTTGAGGCGTTTCCGCACAAGGATAAGGTCAAGGTTCGCCACCGTGCCTTTCGTCTGTCGCCGGGGCAGCCGGTAGTGCCGACCGGACAGATATTACAGCAGAAATATGGCCTGACGCCTGAGCAGGCAGCCCAGAACCAGAGGCGGGTTGAGGGCATGGCCGCCAGTGTCGGGCTTGAGTATCACCTGGACAACACCCTTTCGGGCGACAGCCTTAACGCCCATCGCCTGATCCGGTATGCCGGTGATAAGGGCGAGGCGTTGCTTGAGCGTCTTTATCGGGCCTATTTCACCGAAGGGCTGTCGGTATTTGATGATGAAGTGCTTGGCCGCCTTGCGGTCGAAGCCGGTCTTGAGGCGGACGCCGTGAAGGCCTTTCTGGCCGGCACGGAGCTGACGGCCGAGGTTGAGGACGATCAGCGCGGCGCCAATCTGGCGGGTGCGCGGGGTGTGCCGCATTTCGTGTTCGCAAACCGCTATGCCGTTTCAGGTGCCCAACCGCCCGAAGTCTTTGCACAGGCGCTTGAGGCGGCGTGGAAAGACACGGGCGGATCGGTCAGTGACGGGCCGGTATGCGAAGACGGGGTTTGCGGCATTTAACGCGTCCCAGTCATCAGCGCGCCCAAGTCACATGCACCACGCTATAGCCCTGATCCTTAAGCGCCTTAAGGATCATCGGCATGGCCTGAGCCGTCACGGGCTGCCAGTCGTGCAGCAGAATAATGCCGCCGCGTGAGGTGGCCAGATTATTCATCAGACGGTTGGTGACGGACACAGCGGTTTCACCGGCCTCCCAGTCATTGGCCGCAGCGTCTATGGAAAAAACCGTAATGCCCTGCGCCCTGGCTTCGGTCAGAAGATGTTCGGTCTGACCCAGATAGGGGAAGCGGTAAAACGGAGCCGCACCGGCCCCGAGCGCGGCCTTAAGAGCAGCATCGGTTGCCTTAAGGTCTGCCGTTTGGTCGGCGGGCGTCAGGCTATTCATATTGTCGTGCTTGTAACTGTGCATGCCTGCGGTGTGGCCATCGGCAACCACCAGCCGCGCCAGATCAGGATATTGGGTGACAGCGTCGCCGGTCATGAAGAAGGTGGCCTTTACACATTCGGCCTTAAGCGCGCTCAGCACTTCGGGAGTCGTGTCAGGGCGCGGACCGTCATCAAAGGTCAGGACGACTTCGTTGGGTTTCAGCGGCAGACGCGGATGCTGCACCGAGCCATAGG
>JASGFL010000119.1:0-5851 GCA_047605545.1 Asticcacaulis sp.
GGGGTACGCTCATTTAGCAAACGAGTCCCTTCGGCCTCTCGGGCACGTCTCCGTTGCAACCCACTTAGCGTGATCATTTATAAAACGCAACGGGCAAACTTACGCCAGCCGTTGATAAATCCGGCTAAGTTGACTGGACGCCGGAACGGGTAAGTCCGAACCTTGAAAGCCCGAAAGTCAAACCATCTGCCGGTTTCACAATTTTTCTATGTAAAAACGCCCCGCCGTTAACCGAAGCCTAAGTCCGTTATGGCTAAGCTGTGTTTCAACACCTGATCAGCTCAGACAGAAGGTTATGCTGGAAGCTTTGAAATTCGGCAGGTCTGCGAAGCCAGACAATGCCCATCCCACCGAAGGACAGGCCGACATTGATCCGGCGTTGCGCTCACAGATCAGGGCCGCACCGCGACGTGCCTTATCACCCCGCGATCGTCGTGGCCCCTTTCGTCCTGAGCGCCTCATTTCTCTGCGCGAACGTCGGGCCAATGACATGTATGCCCGCATGTTTCGCTTTGCTGATACGGTTGTACTGGCCTTCCTCAGTTTTATATGCGCAAGCCTGACGTCTCGTGGTGGCTGGCTTGAAGCGCATGTGTCGGAGACCCTGCCCTTTCTGACTGCGCTGCTGATAACCTGCTGGGCGATGGGAAGTTTCGGCCTGTACCGGTTCGCACGGACGGAATCCCTGCTGACTCATATTGCCAAGGTTACTGCCGCGGTACTGATCAGCGCCTGCGTCAGCGCCGTTGTTGCTCAGCTGTCTCATGATTATGCTCAGGCCCTGTCACTTCTGGGGCTGTGGTGCCTGACGGCAATGGGCGGCCTGATACTGCTGCATATAACATGGTTTTTGTGGGTGGCGCGCTGGCGTCGTCTGGGTTTACTGACCCCCAATATCGTCATTGTCGGCGCCACTAAACACGCCAGACGACTGGTTGATGAGGCTTTGAAGCGACGTGACGTCAATATTCTGGGGGTGTTTGATGATCGCCTGTCGCGTAATCCTGAATCCATTGGCGGTGTGCCGGTTCTGGGCGATACACAATCGCTGCTCAGCCACAAGATCACGCCCTATGTTGACCAGATCGTCATAGCCCTTGATCCTGCGGCCAAGTCACGCGTCAATTCGATTATCGAAAAACTAAAAGCCCTGCCGAACGACCTGTCACTTCTGGTGGACATTCACAACGAAAGCGGGCGTCAGGCCGCCCTGTCGCGCATGGCCGATCTGCCTCTGGCTAAGGTCTCCGGAATTTCCGAAGACGAGAAGAAGGCATTCTACAAACGCGTTCAGGACGTAACTATCGGCACCACCGCCCTGATCCTGTTTGCGCCGATCATGTTGCTGGTGGCCGCAGCCATCAAACTCGACAGCCCCGGCCCTGTCTTTTTCCGCCAAAGACGTCACGGTTTTAACAACGAAGCCATAGGTGTATGGAAGTTCCGCTCTATGCGCGTCGAAGCCACCGATGCCACGGCCTCGCGTCAGGTTACCGCTGGTGATGAACGTGTAACACGTATCGGACGCTTTATCCGTAAGACAAGCCTTGATGAACTGCCGCAATTGTTCAACGTACTGGCGGGCGAAATGTCATTGGTCGGGCCAAGACCTCACGCCATCGGCATGAAAACCGGCCCTGATGAATCCGCGCTTCTGGTCGCAGAATATGCCTGGCGTCACCGCATGAAGCCCGGCATGACCGGTTGGGCCGCTATTCATGGTTCACGCGGCCCGCTGCACAATGCCGAAGATGTTCGCCGCCGGATTACCCTTGACGTAGAATATATTGAGCGTCACTCCCTCTGGCTTGATCTGTATATTATGGCACTGACCGTCCCGTGCATTCTGGGCGACCGTCAGGCCATCAGATAGCCCCCAAAAAGCCAAAGGCGTACCAGTTTCATGTTCTGGAGAGGTTTGTGGGGCTACCTGCCCGCCAATATACTGCAAGGGGTTATCGGCTTTGCCACCCTGACCGTATTTACGCGTATATTGTCACCGGATGACTACGGGCGTTACGCTCTGGCTATGGGCGTCTCCAGTTTGGCACAGACCCTGTTTTTCACATGGATCGAAGCGGCCATGGCTCGCTTTTACCCCGCAGAATCCCTGAAAAACACCGAAGCACCTCGCCTTTATGGCACGCTGTACCGTATGTTTGTCGTGGTTACCGTGCTGTTCGCCCTTGCCTGCGGTCTGGGGCTTTGGCTATGGCCCGCTGAAACCGAAGGCGCAAAAGCGCTCAAGCTGGCCATAGGTTGCGGTCTGGGGGCCGTAGTCTTCCGCAGCCTCATCAAGATGGTACAGGAACAACGCCGCTCAGCCGGTCGTGTTGGCCCCGCCTCAGTGATCGATATGGTGCAGACGGCAGGCGGATTTGGCTTTGGCGTCTGGCTGGCCATGCTGGGCCTTGGGGGCGGATCTCCGTTACTGGGGGTTGCCATTATCGCCGCACTGACCCTGCCCTTCGTTGTCTGGGAAGACTGGGGCCGTGCATTAAAGGGCCGTTTCGACAAACGCCGCGCCCGCATCTATGCCGCCTATGGTTTTCCTGTCGCCGCCAGCCTGATCCTGACGCTTATTCTCTATACCATAGACCGCTTCCTGATTGCCCACTTCCTTGATGAAGCTCAGGCAGGCGCGTATCACGCCGGTTACAGCCTTGCCTCACGCATACTGGATGTCCTGTTTATCTGGTTCGGTGCCGCCGGTGGGCCAGCCATGGTCTATGCTCTTGAAAATAACGGCCTCGAAGGACTGAAAACCGCCGCCAGAGAACAGATCAACACCATGGCTCTGGTACTATTTCCTGCGGTTGGCGGGCTGATTATGGTCGCGCCCCCTTTGGCGGAGCTTTTGATTGGCAAAGGCCTGCGGGCGCAAGCCCTGTCGATCACGGGCATAATCAGTATCGGCGCGCTTTTTTCGGGCCTTAATACCTATTACTTCCTTCAGGCCTTTACTCTGTCGAAAAAGACCAAGCTTCTGATACTGGCTATGAGCGTGCCTGCGGTGGCCAATATCACGCTTAATCTGCTGTTTATTCCAATGTGGGGTCTTTGGGGGGCCGGTCTGGCTACGGCCCTGAGCTTTGCCATCGGACTGACCGCCTCATGGCTTATCGGCCTGAAAACACTCGCCCTGCCTGTTCCGTTCTGGAACCTGACACGGATTGCTGCGGCTACTCTGGTGATGATGGGCGTGCTGTATTTCATGCCGGCATGGGGCGGCATCATAGAACTGGTTGTCAAAGGCGTGACCGGCGTAGCCATCTATGCCTGTCTGGCCCTATTATTTAATCTGAATGGCGTGCGTGACCTTGGCCACCGCATAGGCCAACGTCTTTTTAAACGTTTGGGCGCAGGATAAACCCATGACCACAACCGCCCAAACCCTTGATAATCCGGCGTTCAGTACCGCCAATCCGCGCCTGTCGGTGCTTATCCCTTTCTATAAGGAAAGCCCGCTGCCGCTATTCAGGGCATTAACCTCCGAAGCCACTTCTGAGATCGAAGTCATTCTACTGGATGACGGCTCGCAAATGCCTGAACTGACCGCCGAGGTCGAAAGCGCCGTCGCGTCTGCGCCAATGGCGGCGCGCCTGATCACGCTGCCTGCCAACGAAGGTCGTGCACGCGGACGCAACCGACTGACCACGGCCGCCAGAGGCGCATATTTTCTATGTCTGGACGCTGATATGCTGCCGGACAGCCCTGCGTTTCTACACAACTGGCTTGAGGCAACCCGCAATAATCCGGCGGTGGTGTTTGGCGGCTTCAGCCTGCTTCAGGCGCCCGATGACAAACGGTTTGATGTTCACCGGCTAATGGCCACCAAAAGCGATTGTCTTGATGCAGCAACGCGCGCGCTTCAACCGGAAAAATACGTCTTCACGTCCAACCTTCTGATCCGTGCTGATGTTTTCGGCACTCAGGATTTTGATGCCGATTTCACCGGTTGGGGATGGGAAGACGTCGAATGGGCCATGCGCGTCGCCAGCGATTTCGGCGTGCATCACATCGACAATACCGCCACCCACATGGGGCTTGATACCGCCGAGACACTGGCTCGCAAATACGAACAGTCGGTGCCCAATTTCGCACGTGTTGTGAAAAAACACCCTGAAGTCGTTTCTCAATATCCAAGCTATAAGATAGCGAAACTTATACGAAAACTCCCCTTGAGACATATACTGCGTCAGGGTGCCAAAACCGCAGGTCTTAATACGGCCCTGCCGGTCAAAAGCCGTGCCTTCGCCCTGCGCCTTTACCGCGCCGCACTCTATGCCGAGGTGGTCTAAGCCATGAACGATTACGCCAATGCCTATTCCGCAGACCGTTCGCTCTATGGCAAACTGCGTCGCCGCGCCTCCAAGCTGTTACACCGCAGACCGGCCCGCATCGAAGGTTTGAGCCGTCCACTGCTGACCTTTTCCTTTGATGACGCACCGCTGACGGCGGCCACCATTGGCGCAGATATCCTTGAGGCACACGGTTTCAAGGCCACCTATTATATTTCCGCCGGCCTGATGGGTCAGGACAGTCACTTTGGCCTCTATGCCGATGCCGACCACATTAAACATCTTGCGGCACATGGCCATGAGATCGCCTGCCATACATTGATGCATATCGATTGCGGACGCGCCAATGCCTCAGAAATCGCTTTAAGTGTTGATAAAAATCAGAAATTAATTCAGTCTATTGGGGTAAAAACCTCACAGACCTTTGCCTATCCTTATGGTGATGTATCACCTCAGGCAAAAAAGGTCCTCCAATCCCGTTACAAGGCCTCCCGCGCCCTGCATCATGGTCTGATTACCACCGGCACCGATCTCAACCAAACACCCGCCGTAGGCATCGAAGGCCCTGAGGGCAAGGCCGTGGCGCTGGAATGGATGCAACGTGCCATTGCCACCCCCCAAAGCTGGCTGGTACTTTATACACATGATGTACGTAGCAACCCGTCGCCGTGGGGCTGCACGCCGGATACCTTGCTTGAACTGGCTGATCAGGCCGAAAACCTCGGATTCGAGGTCGTTACCTATGCCGAAGGCGCCAGTCGCGCGCTTTGATATTTTTACCTGAACAACGACGCTTCACGGGTGATAAACCCCACGGACAAAAGCGCAATTTTACGAGTAAAAACACTATCCAGCCCTGTACCCGTCGTTTTCTGCTTTGCAGCCATCGGGCGTTACGGCTATAGGAAGCGCAAACCTTTTCCGCCCACTCATTACTGCATAAGGACATTCTTCATGGCGAAGATCAAGGTAGCCAATCCTGTCGTTGACATCGACGGCGATGAAATGACGCGCATCATCTGGCAACTGATCAAGGATAAGCTGATTTTCCCTTACCTTGACATTGACCTGAAATATTTCGACCTCGGCATCGAAAAGCGTGACGAGACGAACGACCAGATCACCATCGACGCCGCCGAAGCCATCAAGCAATATGGCGTTGGCGTAAAGTGCGCCACCATCACTCCGGACGAAGCCCGCGTTGAGGAATTCGGCCTGAAGAAGATGTGGAAGTCCCCAAACGGCACCATCCGCAACATCCTTGGCGGCGTTGTGTTCCGTGAGCCAATCATCTGTAAGAACGTTCCGCGTCTGGTTCCGGGCTGGACCCAGCCGATCGTTGTTGGCCGTCACGCCTTTGGTGACCAGTACAAGGCCACCGACTTCCTGTTCCCAGGTAAGGGCACCCTGTCGATCAAGTTCGTTGGCGACGACGGCGAAGTGATCGAACACGAAGTCTTCAAGGCACCATCTTCGGGCGTAGCCATGGGCATGTACAACCTCGACGAATCGATCCGTGACTTTGCACGCGCTTCGTTCGAATACGGTCT
>JASGFL010000120.1:0-5598 GCA_047605545.1 Asticcacaulis sp.
CGGTTGATGACGGTATCGCCATGGGCCACGGCGGGAGGCTCGAGTCGCTGCCGTCGCGTGACCTGATCGCTGACAGCGTGGAATACATGGTCAATGCCCACTGTGCGGATGCCATGGTCTGTATCTCGAACTGTGACAAGATCACGCCGGGTATGCTGATGGCCGCCATGCGCCTGAACATTCCGGCAATCTTTGTTTCCGGTGGCCCTATGGAGGCCGGTAAGGTCGTTTGGCCGGACAAGGACGGCGTGGCACGTACCCATGCGCTTGATCTGGTGGACGCCATGGTTCAGGCCGCTGATGACAGCATCTCTGATGAGCAGGTTCAGGCCGTTGAAGAAAACGCCTGTCCGACCTGCGGTTCCTGTTCGGGGATGTTTACCGCCAATTCGATGAACTGTCTGACCGAAGCGCTGGGGCTTTCGTTGCCGGGTAACGGTACGACCCTGGCGACGCACTCGGATCGTCAGGCCCTGTTCGAAGAAGCCGGTCGCACGATTGTTGAGATCACGCGCCGCTATTACGAAATGGACGACGAGTCAGTTCTGCCGCGTAATATCGCCAGCTTTGAAGCGTTCGAGAACGCCATGCGTCTGGATATCGCCATGGGCGGCTCTTCCAACACGGTTCTGCACCTGCTGGCGGCAGCGCAGGAAGCTGGTGTGGACTTCAAGATGGCCGACATTGACCGTCTGTCGCGCACCACGCCGTGTCTGTGTAAGGTCGCGCCGGCGACATCGACAGTACATATCGAAGACGTTCACCGCGCCGGTGGCATTGTCGGGATTCTGGGGGAACTGCATCGCGGTGGCATGTTGCATGGCGAAGTGCCGACGGTGCATTCGCCGACACTGGCCTCAGCGATTGCCCACTGGGACATCAAGCAATCCAACGATGAGCGCGTTGCCAACTTCTTTAAGGCGGCACCGGGTGGCGTGCGTACGACTCAGGCCTTCTCACAGAGCCGTCGCTGGGATGAACTGGATACGAACCGTCAGACGGGCGTGATCCGCTCGGTTGAGCATGCCTTCACCAAGGACGGCGGCATTGCGGTTCTGTATGGCAATATTGCCGAGGACGGCTGTATCGTTAAGACGGCAGGCGTTGAAGAAGAAATCTGGCGCTTCAACGGCACCGCCAAGGTGTTTGAGGCGCAGGAAGATGCGACGGCCGGTATTCTGAATAACGAAGTCGGACCGGGCGATGTGGTCATCATCCGCTACGAAGGGCCGCGTGGCGGGCCGGGTATGCAGGAAATGCTCTATCCGACCTCGTACCTGAAATCCAAAGGTCTGGGCAAGAAGTGCGCCCTGCTGACGGACGGGCGTTTCTCTGGTGGTACGTCGGGCCTGTCGATTGGCCACGCATCGCCTGAGGCGGCGCAGGGCGGCCTGATTGCACTGGTTGAAGATGGTGATCGGATCGAGATCGACATTCCGGCCCGTTCGATCAAGCTGGCGGTTTCGGATGCCGTTATCGCCGAGCGTCGTGCGGCGCAGGAAGCGCGCGGCAAGGACGCCTATACGCCTAAGAATCGTGAACGCTACGTCTCTAAGGCCCTTCAGGCCTATGCGGCGATGGTGACTTCGGCAGACACAGGCGCGGTCAGGGATTTGTCACTGCTGGGTAAGTAATTCATCAGTGGTTCATCTGCGCGGGCCTAGGTAGTAGAGTATAAGTACCTCACCCACCCTCTCCCTGATACGGAGAGGGGTTCAGGAAAGACGAAGATGGATCGGCGAATTTTACTCGGAGCGCTGTTGTCGGCGGGATTTGCCACAGGGGCGCAGGCGCAAAGCCTGAAAGACATATTGAAGGGCATCGCCAAGACACAGACCACGCCGCAGACGGGCAATAGCGCCGTCACCGGCGGACTGACCCAAACCAATGCGGCGCAGGGCCTGCGTGAAGCCCTGAGCCTTGGGGCTGTGGCGGCGGTCACGCGCGTGGGCAAGTCTGATGGTTATTGGGGCGATAGCCTGATCCGCATACCCCTGCCGAATACGCTGGCCAAGGTACAAAAGGGTCTGGCTCAGGTCGGCATGTCCGGTGCGCTGGATGAGGTGCATCTTAAGGTCAATCGCGCCGCTGAGGCTTCGGCACCGGTGGCCAGAGACCTGTTTGTGGATGCGATCAAATCCATGACGCTGAATGATGCTGTGGGCATCGTCAAAGGCGGCACCACATCGGGCACGCAGTATCTGCAAAAGGCGACCACGCCACGTCTGACGACTCTGTTTACGCCAACCATCGAGGACGCCCTTGAGGATACCGGTGCGGTGCGTGCGCTGGGCAATGCCATATCGCGTAACGGCCTGGGCGGTTATGTTCAGAAGGAACCCAAGGTCTATCTGGGGGAATATGCGGTCGGTAAGGCGCTGGATGGTCTGTTTTACTATGTGGGGCGTGAAGAAAGCGCCATCCGCACCGATCCGGCCAAGCGTACCTCTGACATACTCAAGGCCGTGTTTGGCTAAGGCCATATATGGAAAATAAAAAAAGCGCCCTGTTCGGGGCGCTTTTTTTATGTGGCGATTAAGCCGGATTACTTCTTTTTGGCGGGGGCCTTTGCCGGAGCCTTTTTCGCGGGCTTCTTAGCCGGTGCATCAGCCGTAAGCGCATCTGCCAGAGACGGTGCGGCGGCGCGTGTGCTGGTTTGCATGGCGGCGGGAGGGAGTGCCGAGTTGTCCTGTTTTTCAAGAACCTGAGCGATCAGCGGTTGCGGCACATAGGGCTGAGGCTGAGACGGAAGCTGTGGGGTAGCGGTGGCGTTGTTATAGATGAAGCCATAGATCGGATAGACGGTCGAACCGAGATCATTCAGCGGGCCGTACCATACCTTTACGGCGGACCAGTCATTGTTCGGAGATACGTCCACGACGGTGACATCTTCTTCGACCTGACCGCGGCGGCCATTGATTGGCGACCAGTTGGCGTGGGTGATCTGAATAAGTCGGTCGGTAATGACCTGAGACACAACGGCGACGTGACCGCGGCTCATCTTGCCATGTTTCTGGAACACAAGTACCGCGCCGGATTGCGGTGCATCGCCGCGCTCATACTTGCCCGAAGCTTTTTCCCACCAGGTCCAGGCATCGCCATAGATGTCCATATTGGTGATCGAGCGTGCGAAGGTCACGCACTGCCAGTAAGGGGACTTGGTCGTTTGGGCCATGGCACCTTGGGTACCAAAGGCAAGACACACAGTAAGGGCAAAAGCCGCCAGTTTTTTCAGCACGCGCACGCTCCGGGTTGATTTGAAACGCTTCTGAGGCGCTTCTCTCTTAGCAGGGGGTGGTCGCGGAATGAAAAACCTGAAGCCTAAAAGCCCGCGACAAATCAGTTACAGGATTTGATACATACTACAGGGGAATTTACAAAGAGTTTATTTTGCCAAAAGTGACAATTTTCCCACAGAAAATATATCGGGCGTCAGGAAAGCGATTAAGAATCAATTAACTATAATTAAGAACGCGTCGCAAAATTTTTTTAAAAATGCAGATGCTGTAAGGGGATCATAAAAAATTGCAGGGGCTCCGGGCGGAAAGGGGGTGTGCACCATCATCGCTCTGATAGCCCTGAGCCGTGGCCCCTCCCTTAAGAGATAAGGGAGAGGCTCAGGCGCAGATTATTTCTGCTTCCAGTTACCGGAAGTGTCTTTGTAGAACTCACCGGCCTTCAGCTTAGGCAGGATCACATTGTTAAAGGCAGAGGCACCGGCCGCAGCGGGTGACACGCCGTTCTGGCTGGCGGCCTGAGCGTAGACACCGGCACGACCGGCATTGATTTCGTCAACGGCGGACTTGGTGGCGGCGTCACCGGCCTTAACAAAGCCAAGGTAGCCGTCAGACTGTTCACCGACGATGCCTTCGGCCTTGGCGGCGTCAACCTTTTGACGGGCGGCGGACTGAGCCATAGCTGGGGTGGTCAGGGCAACGGTGCCGGTTACAACAACAGAGGCTGCCAGAACCGCGCTCATCAGGGATAAGGTAATTTTCTTCATGGTCATAAACTCGCTCTCTTGCCCAAATCAGAACAGGTCAGGGTTTTGTTGAACCAGCGCTCTGACGTCTTCGTCGAGGCTGATGCGGACGTTGTGATCAAGCTGGGCGTAGATGGTGATCGGATCAACCTGCAAACGGATGGTCGGGGTGCAGGCTGATGCCAGCGCCGTTGTCAGGAGGGCAGCGCCTAAAATCAGCAGGCGCTGTCCGGCAGGGAAATGTAGTCTGGACATAATAAAAGAGCTCCGTGGCGGAAGATCGGTCAGTCAGATGTTGGTATGTATAAACCCTATAATCTGAACCTGACCTGAATGCGATGTCAATTTTGTGAAGTGTCAGGCGTGGATGTAACCGGTGCTGAAGGCTTTGTATTTGCCGTCTGGCCGCTCTTGAGGCGGTCAAAGTCTGCCAGATCCTCAAGCAACTGATCGAGGTTCAGGGTCATGCCCAGATGCAGGTCAACGCCTGTGCCGGAAGGCAGGTCGATGGGTTTATTGGCCCACGTCCCTTTGATGTAATCAATGATGCCGATACGGGCTTCTTTTTTCTCAGGCGGATCGTATTTGCCGGTAATGCGGAAGTTGAAGCCCAGACGGCCATTATCAAGTGTGGAGATACTGGCTTCGAGATTCTGATAGGCCAGATTCTCCAGCGCCTGATAGGCCATGTTTTCGATAGCTGAGCCTTGTACCGCCTGAACCGGCAGGTTGCCGCTTTCGGGGGTGGCTGTGGCGCTGCCTTCGGCGGAACCTTGCAAGGCGGTGCGGCGAACCGAAACGCGCCCCGGCCCGTCACCTTTCAGTTGGCCCTTATCGAAGCTGAAGGTGCCAGTACTAGTGAGGGCAAAGGGTACGCGACCGGAGACGGTGCCCTGAAAACTCATGTCGCGGCCCATGTCTGTTGCCGCAAGTACCTGCCCGAAATCGAGCTTTTCAAAGCGCATCGCGCCTTTGAAGCCCTTGGTCTGGTCGAACGGTACGTCCATTGGCTCAAGCTGAATCTGGCCGCCGGGGGTGGTGATGTCGGCCTGTTCAAGACTGACGTAATCGGCAAAGAATTGCAGGCGGCTGTCGATATTGGTCAGGGGTACGAGGGTCACAAACCTGTCGACGCGCACAGACTGGCCCGCATCTGACGCCAGCGGTGCCAGAGAGGTAAAATGTATCTCGCCTCTGAGGCCGTTCGCCTGACCCAGAGGGCCGTCAAAATCTATGCCATTGAGTGTCAGAACGCCGCCTGAGTCGCCGCCATCCTTGTGCCAGCCAAAATGGCCTTTGAAGTCGAGGCTGCCCGTAACGTCACGTGTGGCGACACCGGCCACCGCGGGGGTCAGGTCAAGGGGTTGCAGACCTTCGGGGGTAAAGCTCAGGTTTGTGGTGTTAATGTCGGCGCGACCGACACCGGTTCTGACGTCGGAAACAAGGTCTATGGTAGCGATCGGCGACGGCGCGCGGGTCAGAACCGCCGGATTATGCGGTGAGACATAGAGCCGCCCGTTGAGGGTTCTGGCATCCTGCGTCACCTCGCCCTTAAGGCTTACGGGGTTAAAGCGCGGGACTTCGAGGGTGTCAGCGGCGCGCACCTTATCCAGACC
>JASGFL010000121.1:0-5514 GCA_047605545.1 Asticcacaulis sp.
CTGAAGCTTTGCAAGGCCTGGAATCGCCTAAGTCGACGGCCAACTTACAGGCAAACGTTAGCGCACAGCCTTAGTTTGATGAATATGTAATTGGGCTGGTGAGACTATGTCGAGCTTTTGTTTAAAGCTCATAGAGCTGAAGTTGTCCAGTGTCTCATGGCTTGACAATTAATCGCATTATTATTAGTGCGAGCCCTTAATGCGTGACGAGTAGCGCTTGGAATGCAAATTCTCGGGAAGCGTTTATGGGGCGAAATACAGACGGGCGTGGCCCAGGTGGCCTGATCGCCAGCTTTCAGAAACATTATGACGAGTTGCTGGGCTATCTGGTTCACCGTACGGGTGATCGGGAAAAGGCTGCCGACGTTGTTCAGGACACTTATCTCAAGCTGGTAAAAATCGAACGTGACGAATCCGAGATTCTGAACCCGCGCGCCTACATCTATCGTGTGGCCGGAAATCTGGCGATCGATGCCAGCCGTCGCGCGGCCTCATCGGGGGGGCTATATGATGCCGAACCGCCATCGGAAAATATTCCTGACAACTTACCATCCCCTGAGCAGACAGCCATTGATCGTGACCGCCTGCGTCTGTTTGATAATGCGCTTGAGACATTGCCCTCAAAGGCACGGATAGCCTTATTGTTGTTTCGGGTTGATGGTTTGTCCCATGCTGAAATTGCCCGCAGGCTTGAGGTTTCCGAAAGCATGGTGGCGAAATATCTGGCGCAGGCCCTTAAACATTGTCGCGACTATATGTGGACGCGGGAGTCTTGAGCGCAAAAAATATCCTGATGGTCGCTGTAATTTCAGATCGCATAAAACGTCTTGAGTTTGACACCTGTCGTCTTAACGCGTCTATCGATTCACATGGCTGATCTTCCTTTTTTTCCTGATTTGCGGGCAAAGCGGCTGAAGGCGCGGAATCGTGCCCTGAGTGACGAGGCTATTGACTGGCTGGTGCAACTGGGGACTCAGGGTGCAGATGGCCGGTTACGTCAGGATTTTGAGAATTGGCTGGCGCGATCTCCGGCCCATGTCGAAGCGGCCAGAGATGCTGCTGATATGCTTGAAGATTTGGGGCATACGCGGGCGGCTCTGGAATACAGAGAGTTGAAGGGGGTGATCGACCGATCAGGTCGCCCGAAATCATCGCCGTTGACACGTCGGGCCCTGATAGGGGGGGCTATTGCGGCATCGGCAGCGCTGACGGTCGGCTATGGCGGCATTATGGGGCCGGTGTCCGGTTTGCTGGCGGATTATGCGACGGGGGTAGGCGAGCGCAAATCCGTTACTCTGCCGGACGGATCGGTGATGTGGCTCAATACCGCAAGTGCCGTTTCCCTTGCGTTCGGGCATGACCTGAGACGGATAAGGCTGCACGATGGCGAAGTCCTGTTTCAGGTGGCAGCCGAGGCGCTGCGCCCCTTTGTTGTCAGCAGTGGCGGCGGGCAAGCCTTAGCTGTCGGCACCCGTTTTTCCATGCGACGTTTGCGTGGACATACCGAGGTATCGGTTATTGAGGGACGCGTTAATGTCAGTAATGGTAAGCGTTCGGCCGGTTTATCCGGAGGCCAGATGATCCGTTATGGAACGGACATTCTGGGGGCGGTTGAAACCACAGACACGCAGGCTGTCAGCGCCTGGCACAGGGGAAAACTTATTTTCAACCGTCAGTCTCTGGTGGATGTCATTGCTGAAATCGAGCGTTATGAGCGCGGGCGCATAGTCATAATGGATGAGGCCCTGAAAGGCATGCGCGTCAGCGGTGTCTTTGATCTTGAAGACCTTGATGGCGCGTTACGCACGATCGCGGATACGGTGCGCCTTAAGGTCATGCGCCTGCCCATGCTGACGCTTATCCGCTCGGCCTGAGCCGCCTGTTTTTACGGCTTTCTGATTATTTTCATTTTCTCACTGCAAGTTGCGGGGATCAATCACGTCTTAGCAAATAAGAAGCATTTGCATATGTGGCGTCTGTCTGCGCCAGAGCGTGAGAAAGTGAAACCAATGTCATCCAGAATAGCGTCTTTACGTAACATCCTGCTGTGCGGCAGCCTGCTCGGCAGTAGTGGTCTGATGCTGAATGTTGCACCTGTTATGGCGCAAACGGCACCCCCGTCCAGCCAAGTCCGGGCCAGCCAGACGCAGAGCTATAGCATCGCCGCCCAGCCGCTTGACAGCGCTTTGACCCGTATCGCGGATCAGGGAGGCGTGCGCCTGTTCTTTGCCTCTGATGCGATATCGGGTGTACGCAGTCAGGCCGTCAGTGGTCAGATGAGTGTTGAGGCCGCCTTAAGTCAGGCGCTTGCCGGTACAGGCTTTAGCTGGCGCTACAGAGAAACCGGTGTGGTGATCATCGAAAAGGTTCCGGTGGCCGGTGAGGCGATACAACTGGGCGCGATCCGTGTCGAAGGGGCCAATGATGTTGCGAGAGGGGGCGACACAGGCGGTGCGGCCTATAGTTCAGCCGCCTCTGTCGCGCATATATCGCGTGAGCAGATTGAGCGTGTGGCTCCGGTATCAGCGGGCGACATGTTTAAATCCACACCGGGTGTTGTCTCGACCGGCAGCCGTGCAGGCCTTGGTCTCAATCTGAATATTCGCGGACTTCAGGGCATGAACCGCGTTGCCACCCTGATCGACGGTACGCAGCAATCGACATCGGGCTACATCGGCTATCGCGGTCAGACCAGCAGCGTTTTTGTCGATCCTGACTTTATCAGCGGGGTTGATATCACCAAAGGGCCAAGCGACGGGCCATTGGGTAACGGAGCCATGGGGGGCGTTGTCAATATGCGCACCTTGGGCATCGATGATCTGTTGTCGGATGGCCAGACCTATGGTTTCCAGATTAAGGCAGGCGCAGGGACAAACACAGTGACGTCACCTGCCGGCGCGACGGTACGACACGATAAGCCATCTTCAATTTCCAGCGGAAACAGCTGGAATGGCTCGGTTGCCGGTGCGTTCCGCGCAGGGCGGTTCGAGGGGATGCTGGCCCTTTCTCAAAGAGAAACCGGCAATTATCTGGCGGGGAAAAAGGGGGTGGCCCATGCAAACAGTGTGGGCGGGAACATGTCGCCGGTGCCTCCAGGGGCCGAGGTCTTTGACACATCTGAGGATATTTTCTCTGCAATCCTCAAAGGTCGCGCGCGCATTTCAGACAGCCTCACGCTTGATCTGGGTTATATCCGCTACGAGAATAAGCATGGCGAACTGAATGATTTTGCGTATGTTTACAGCTTTATATCGCCCACACAGGGTACGCTCGGCCGGACGGAAACGGACACCTATTCGGCCCGGCTGACCTATGCACCCGCAGACAGTGATCTGGTAAACCTGAAGGCGCATCTGTGGCGTACTGATGTCAAGCGCGTCCCCTATGGAATCGCCGCCGACCAGACTGAGGTGCGCACGATTGGTCTGGAAATCTATAATGTTTCCACCTTCGCCGAGGGCAGACTGCCGGTCACCTATGGCGCGCAGGTGTCCGTCGAAGATGCAGACAACCCTGAAATCTGGCAGCAGATCGGATCTACGACCTATCTGGCACAGTCTGGCCCTGCCGGTAAGCGCCGACTGTCGAGCCTGTTTGCGCGTGCGGATTATGCCGCATCCGATTTTCTGAACCTCAGTGCGGGCCTGCGCGTCGATCATTATAACCTGAAACAGGGCGGGGGCGTACTGGCGGCATTTGGCAATCAATCGGCCACGCGTGTCAATCCGACCTTATCGGCGTCACTTCAGCCGTGGGAAGGTATCTATTTCCATGCTCAGTACAGTGGTGGCTGGCGCCCGCCTGCCTTGCGCGAGAGCAGCTTCCAGCTTGGGGAAATCCTTTACCCCAATCCTGATCTGAAACCGGAAACGGCGGAGAACTTCGAACTCGGGGCCAGCTATCTGCGCGCAGGTCTGCTGTCCTCTGAGGATAATTTCCAGTTAAAAATCAGCTATTTCAATAACGACTATAATGATTACATCATCAGGGATTCTATCAAAGGCGACTGGAGCGAGCCACGTCACTGGACGAACATAGATAAGGCGACATTCAAGGGGTATGATGTTTCGTTACGCTATGATTTGCGTAACTATTATATTGAAGGTGATTTCACGAAATATACCGACATCGCCTTTTGTCACAGACTGACGGGGTGCCTCGAAAAGGGTCTGGGGATTGACTATGGCTCAAACTATATTCCGCCGGAATATAATCTGACCGTCACCGTTGGCGCGCGTTTGTTCGATGAAAAGCTGAACATTGGCACGCGCTTCAATCACTTTGGCGAACGCGCCGTGACAGGTATGACAGGGGGCTATGTCACCCCGACCTATTGGCCGAGCCAGCTCCTTATTGACCTGTTTGGCAGCTATAAGCTGAGCGAAAATCTGAAGGTGAACCTGAGCGTCTCAAACCTGACGGATCGCTATTATCTTGATCCGCTGGCCTTGACGCGCGCGCCTGCGCCGGGTCGAACCATTCGCCTGAGTCTGAGCAGCCGCTTTGGTGACGGTGCGCCGGAACCTAAGGTATCGGGTGGCTACGGCCGTCAGGATGCGAACCGCTGGGTTGGCCCTTCGCTCAGCGGTGCTTTTGACGGCAACTGGGCCGGATTCTATGCCGGTGCGCATGTGGGCGGCGGCTGGGTTGATACCAAGGGCACAACAACTACGGGGGATGGTACGGCTGCGTCCGCCGAGTCGGCACGCTTTAAAGCCAAAGGGATAGCGGGTGGTCTGCAAGCGGGTTATAATCACCAGTTCAGCAACAACTGGGTAGTTGGTATCGAAGGCGATTTCAGTCCGATCAATCTGTCGGGTTATGAAAATATTCTGGCCACACAATCGCCGGCGCTGATCACCAATAAGGCTTTGCAAGCCATGTATCGCTATGAGTTCAGTGATATGGTTACTCTGCGGGGGCGTTTAGGGTACAGCTTCGGACGGACGCTGGTCTATGGAACTGCAGGTATCGCCCAGATCCGTGAGGCACAAATACGTACGCAGTATCAATCTACGTCAGCGTCAGCTAATGCGCCCAACGGGACGCAAACGGAAGCTTACGTCTCTGAGAAAGTTAGGATCACACGCACAGGTTCGTCACTGGGCGGAGGACTGCAATACGCACTCGACAATCACTGGTCGATCAAGGCGGATTATGTATATAGCGATTTTGGCAGCAAGGCGTTGAACTTTGTCGATGGCCGACTGGGCGTTGGCCGCACATATTCTGTGTCCACCATCCTGCGCGATCCGGTGACCAATGTGGCTTTGCGTGATCCGGTCACTAACGCCATATTGCGTGAGACAACGGTATATCCGGGGACTGCGGATACGGTGAATGGGCGTATCGCTAAGAATAAGGCGGATGTCCAAAGCCTGAGGATTGGTATTAACTACCGCTTCTGACCCCGGCAAATAAAAAAACCGGCCCTGAGATGTCAACGCTTAGGGCCGGTCTTGGCCTGTCCCTGGTTTGACGGACACGTAGTTTAGCTCGTCAAGTTTGAGCGAG
>JASGFL010000122.1:0-5495 GCA_047605545.1 Asticcacaulis sp.
CCATCAGGTGATCCGATGCCTGACGCAAAACCCCGATCGCCCCCCAGACCAGCCACAGCCCGATCACCAAACCGGCTAGCGCATCGACAAACCCGAAACCGGCAACCGCCGCAATGATACCCATAAGGGCGACGCCATTACTCAGAAGATCGACCATGTAATGCGCGCGATCCGCCTGAATGGCCACCGACCCCGATGCCTTGGCCGCTATACCCTGCACCGTCACCAGCGCGCCGGTCAGCAGGATAGAGACAATCATCACAACGATCGCCAGCCCACCCGAAGTAATGACTTGCGGTTCGGACAGGCGCACAAACCCTTCCCGCAGGATCAGCGCTGCCGAAAAGAACACCAGTCCGGCCTGAAACAGCGCACTGAACGCCTCTGCCTTGCCATGCCCGAAGGGATGGTTGCTGTCCGGCGGCCTGCGGGCAAAGCGGATAGCCAGAAAGGTGATAAATGATGCCATTAAATCCAGACCGGAATCCGCCAGAGACGCCAGCAGTGCCATTGACCCCGATGCGACGACGGCCACACTTTTCAGCACTATAAGGATCAGGGCCGTCAGCAGAGACAGGCCCGATACCCGCAAAACCATTTCATCTGGCGTCAGATTTTTGAAAGATAAACGCGCGAGCAGTGACATTAAGGGGCCAGACTTACGTATGGTAAACTATTTGTGAAGATTTTACCCGGTTAACTGCCTATAAAACCTTAAGGGTGTAAATAATCCATGATGGATTTCTTACGCTACCTATGTTCTTGTTTACGCTCCGCAAATGAATAATCAATCTTGATTCCTGTGGTTACCGCACATTGAATCCGTGCGGGCTCCCTCAGGGGCAACTTATCAGAGTCGTTCATGTCACGTGTTTGGATCAGCCGTACAGAGGCGTTGCAGCGCCTGGATGTTAAGCCTCAGACCCTCTACGCCTATGTCAGCCGGCAACGCGTAGCGGCCCGTGCCGACCCTGAACATCCCCGCAAAAGCCTTTATGCGCTTGATGACATAGAACGCCTGTCTCAGCGCACCCCCGGACGCGGCAATCCGGCACTGTCTGCGCCACCACGCGCGCTTTCAGGTGGCCCCGTTATCAGGGGCGAAGCCGTTCTGGACACTGAAATTTCCGTTACCCTGAACGGTCGCCCCCACTACCGCCGCCATGATGCCATTACCTTAAGCGAGCGGGAAAATTTTGAAACCGTAGCCGCCCTGTTGTGGCGCGATCCGAACCCAACACCTTTTGCGGCCCTTAAGCCCCGTCCGGATGTCAACTTCCCCGGCAGCCCCCGTACGCGCCTGTGGGGGGTACTCAGCCGCCGCCTCGAAGAAGATGCCATTCAGGATCGAAACGCGAAACGCAATCTGCCTTTTGAGGCGGCCAGCATCCTCAATGAGATGGTTGACGGCGTCACCAATGGTGGCCCGCGCCTGTTCCTACACCAAAGACTGGCCCGCGCCTGGAAGGTCTATAACCTTCAGGATGTAGACCTTTTGCGCCGCGCCCTGATCCTGTCTGCAGATAACGGCCTTGACGAAGCCACTCTGGCCGCCCGCGTGGCTGCGGCGGCTAATGGCCCTCTCGCGGCCTCGGTCATCGCCGCCTGCGCCACCGTAACCGGTGCAGGCCTTGGCGGTCGCATCATGCGCGCCGAAAGCTATGTGTCTCAGGCGCGTCGTCAGGGCAATGTGAACCTTGCGGCCGAAGCCATTCTCCGTCAGAGCCTTGAGCTGCCGGGCTTTGAAGCCAGCCAAACCGAAGCTGATGCCCTACGCGCCAAAAGCCTGATGGCCGCCGCCCCCCATATGGGCGCTGACCTGAAAGCCATCTGGCAGGCCGGTGAGCAAAAGACCGGACGCCCCGCGGGCTTCACGCTGGCTCTGGCTCTGATAGGACGCCATCTGGATCTGCCCCGCGAAGCCCCCTTCACCCTCTATGCCATAGGTCGCACCGCGGGCTGGCTGGCCCATGCCATCGAACAGATGGAAGCGCACTCAACGCCGCATGTACGCCTGAGATATATAGGTGAGCCACCTCTGGTCGCCCCCGACGCCCTTGTCTCCTCTGACACACTGGGCTAAGGCTGTCGCCGTCCGCTTCAGGCACACACAAGGGCAAGACTTTACATGGATTATATTATCGCGGCCTTTCTCGGCTTTATCGAAGGGCTGACCGAATTTATTCCGGTATCTTCGACCGCGCACCTGTTGCTGCTGGCGCATTTTCTGGGGTTTGAAACCACTGGCCGTGCCTTTGAAGTCCTGATCCAGCTCGGGGCCGTTCTGGCGCTTCTAAGCCTGTACTTCCACCGGCTATGGAAAGTCGTGATCACCCTGCCGACTTCGCCGGAATCACGCGGCTTTGTCATTTCTGTACTGGTGGCCTTTCTGCCCGCCGTAGTCATCGGCGTTATGGCCCACGACTTCATCAAGACGGTACTGTTCGAAAGCCCGCGCCTGATATGCGTCAGCCTGATTATCGGCGGCATATTACTGTGGCTCGTTGACCGTTATGCCCCGACGCCGGAACATGACGATCCGATGAAACTGACCTGGAAAACCGCCCTGATCATCGGCTTTTTCCAGTGTCTGGCCATGATCCCCGGCATGTCACGCTCCGGCTCGACACTGATCGGTGCCATGCTGATGAAGGTCGGTAAAAAGGCGGCGGCCGAGTTCTCTTTCTTCCTCGCCATGCCGACCATGGCCGGTGCCTTCGCCTATGATGTCTATAAGACCCACGATCAGATGAACTTCAACGATGCCGGCCTGATCGTCGTCGGGTTCCTCGCGGCTTTTGTCACCGCCCTACTGGTGGTGCGTGCCGTGCTCGACTATGTCAGCCGCAATGGTTATGGCGTCTTCGCCCTGTGGCGCATAGGCGTCGGCGTCCTCGGCCTGACGCTGCTCAGCATGGGCCTGTGACCCCTTAAAACACAAAAAAAGCGGGCCATTACGACCCGCTTTTTTTTAATCTGAACCTTAGGGCCTATCCCACCACTTCGGCGAACTGACCGTTCTTGCGGAAACGCCACAGATAGGACGGCGCAATGGACTCAAGTCCCGTCGCCACAATCCCCAGATCCTTAAGGCCCTTGGCTTGCGCCGATACGACATTATCGGTCTTCAGCATTTCCACCTGATCCGTCGTCAGCAGAGGCGCCGGAATGACCGGTATCATCCCGTGCAGACCCGCATGGATATTCCCGACAAAGCCAATAATCCCTGCCACAGAATAGGGCGTCCAGACCAATGGGCGCGGCGTGTGGGTTTCTTCGCCCACATAACGTACCAGATCATTAAAGCTGAAGACTTCCGGCCCGCCCAGTTCAAACGTCTGACCGAGGCTGTCGGCATGCCCTAGCGTCTCAGCGACAGCGCGCGCCACATCACCGACAAACACCGGCTGGAACTGAGTATTGCCACCGCCAATAGACGGCAACAGCGGAAAGAGCTTGGCCTGATTAGCCAGACCGGTCAGGAACCCGTCCTGAGGGCCGAACACAACACTGGGGCGCAAAATAACCGCATCGGGAATAGCCGCGCGTACAGCGTCTTCACCAAGTCCCTTGGTCGACAGATATTTGGAAGTCGCCTGCGCATCCGCGCCAATGGCAGACACCTGCACAAATGACGTAATACCGCGTTCCGCTGCCAAACGAGCGATGATCGCACTGGCCTGATGGTGCAGGGCCTCGAACTTGAGTGACAGGGTCTCATAAAGAATACCCACCAGATTGACGACCGCCGAAGCTCCCTCTAGCGCTCTGGCGACATCCTCATCGACACGCACATCGCAGCGCACGACCTGAACCTGCCCGACATCCCCAAGCGGTTTGAGGTCATAGGCCTCGGCTGCCTTGCGCACGGCCACGCGCACACGCCAGCCCTTTTGCGTCAGTGCCCGCACCACCGGCTTACCAACGAAACCGGAACCTCCGAAAACCGTGACCAGACCTGTCATGGCAAGACCTTCTTGTTAAAACTCGGCTTACTAATTCTTTGAATGCGCCCTGTTCCGGCGCTCTGTGGATTTGTCAATTACCCCATGCCCCAAAGGGGCGCAATCCCTTGCGCCAACCCGTCCGGTCTTTTTATCCGCACGCATCTGTGGAAATCTGAAAACTAATGAAAAAGGCCATTGACCTCAGTGATCTTTGTCGCTATTTCACCCGCCTCCGGTCAAGATTGATCGGCCCGCAGCCTAATAATTGCCCAGGTGGCGGAATTGGTAGACGCGCTGGCTTCAGGTGCCAGTGACTTAACGGTCGTGGAGGTTCGAGTCCTCTCCTGGGCACCATAGGTTTGTTCGCAGATGTCCGCGAACGTTTGAAAATCCCTTAAAAATCTGATAGATTGGTGGTTTGATTATCCGCTGATGTCCCCTTGCGTCCGTCTAAATCCGGAGCTTTTGCGGGTAACGATGCGGGTAATTGGCGCGTTACCCGCATTTATCGCAAGGCCGTTACCCACATGCTGCTTTCAGATACCCAGATACGCAACGCCAAACCCAAGGATAAGGCTTACAAACTTTCGGACGGGGACGGCCTCAATCTGAACATTCAACCTAACGGCAGCCGGTTGTGGCAACTGCGCTATCGTTTCAATGGGAAGGAAAACGTCCTTTCCTTCGGGCAATATCCACATATCAGCTTGAAACAGGCCCGTGAAAAGCGTGACGAGGCCAAACGGCTTTTGGCCGACGGGCGCAATCCTTCCGCTGAGAAAAAACGGGCGGCGGTGGAAAAGCAAATCGCGCTGGGCAATACCTTCAGTAGCCTCGCACAGGAATTTATCGCCCTGAAGGTTCAGGAAGGGCTTTCCGACGCCACCCTGACCAAACTGCGCTGGTATCATTCCCTTTTGGAAAAGGCGCTGGGCAACCGCCCTGTGGGTGAAATTGAGCCTATGGACGTTCTTGCAGCGCTTAAGGAAATTGAGCGTAAGGGCAATTATGAATCCTCAAAGCGCACCCGTGCTTTTGCCGAACGTGTGTTCAGATATGCCATCATAACCGGAAGGGCAAAATTCAATCCGGCAAATGGATTGGGGGAAGCTTTGGTTTCACCTAAGACCCGCCACTATCCGGCCTTGGTAGACCCGAAGGCCGTCGGCGGCCTGATGCGGTCAATCGAAACTTATGACGGGCACATTCAGACCAAACTGGCCTTGCGAATCCTTCCGCATGTTTTTGTGCGCCCCGGTGAATTGCGCCATGCCGAATGGTCAGAGTTTGATCTGGATAAGGCCGTGTGGGTTATTCCGGCAGCAAAGATGAAAATGCGTTCGGATCACGCCGTGCCATTATCAGGACAGGTTATCGAATATTTGAAAACACTTGAAAAATTCAGGATGGGTAGCCGATACCTGTTTCCGTCCTTTATGACGCCACTAAAGCCCATATCAGAAAATACACTCAATACCGCTTTGCGGCGCATGGGGTATGGTCAGGATGAAATGACCTCACATGGCTTTCGCAGTACAGCAAGCACCC
>JASGFL010000123.1:0-5191 GCA_047605545.1 Asticcacaulis sp.
TGACATAGACCACGCCCTTGCGGCGCACGATCTTGCAGTCCCGGTGACGGGTCTTAAGCGACTTGAGCGAGCTACGGACTTTCATGGTCCCAACCTGACTTGTTAAATAAAGAAAACCTGAGGCCCGGTCAGTCATGCGAAGCACGTCCTACAGGCGTTGTGAGGGCGGGTGCTTAACGGAAAGGTCTGGCCAAGTCAACGCGCTCGTACCGGTTTTTACAAATTTCGCCCAAGGATAGGCTGAAAAAGCTGAGGAAGAGGCGAAAAAATATCATCAGGCATATTTTAATCTGGTTTAAATTTTAAACTTGTTTATATATCGTTGATATGTGGGCGCGGATTGCGCCCGAACACAAAGGTCAAAAAAGGAGGGACGGCAATGGCGGAAGCGGACAGATTGCACGCGCTGGATGCTGTGCGTGCGGGGGCGTTATTCTTAGGGATCGCGGTGCATGGCGCACTGGCCTATACCGACCCGCATTACTGGGTGGTCAATGACGAGACGGCGTCGCCTGTGATGGCGGCGGTTTTCTTTCTGATCCATATTTTCCGCATGAGCCTGTTCTTTGTACTGGCAGGCTTTTTTGCGCGTCTGCTTTATGAGCGGCGCGGCACGGCAGGCTTTATTTCCAACCGCCTGAAACGTGTCGCGGCACCATTGGTTATCTTCTGGCTGCCGGTTATGGCGGCGATCATCACCCTGATGATAATGGCCGCGCTTAAGGCGCATCCTGAGTTGGCCGGACAGGCACCGCCACCGCAGCCCCCCCTGAGTGTATCAACCTTTCCGCTGACGCACCTGTGGTTCCTTTATTTGCTGCTGTGGTTTTATGTTGCGGCGGTGGTTGTCTGTGTCGCGGTAGGTTTTATCGATCGTCATCAGTATCTGAAACGCGGTGTTGATGCGCTCATTAAGGGGATATTGCGTTGGCATCTGGGGCCTGTTGTGCTGGGCGTGCCTCTGTTTTTCATGCTGATGGCGACACCGGTCTGGGGCTATTGGGGCGGAATTCCAACCCCTGACATCGGACTGATTCCCAATAATCTGGCGCTGGTTGCCTATGGCTCGGCTTTTGCCTTTGGCTGGGTTCTGCATCGCCTTCAGCCGTGTCTGGAATATATCAAGCAGGGCTGGCCAGCCTATCTTCTGGTGGCCATTATCTGTTCGGCATGGTGCCTTAACGAAGCCGGACTCGCACCGCTATATGAGACCGCCGCCGGACGGGATATGCCGCTCTATGCGCTGGCCTATGTCATTGCAATCTGGTCGTGGGTGCTGGGCCTGACGGGGGCAGCCCTGAAATTTCTGTCACACCCCAATAGGTTCTGGCGGTTTGCATCCGATTCGTCCTATTGGGTCTATATAGTGCATCTGCCACTGGTGTTGCTGGGGCAGTATCTGCTGATGGGGCTGGCCCTGCCGGCGCTTGCCAAGTTCGCGCTGGTGGTGGCCGGTACGGCGATTGTTGGTTTGATCAGCTACCGTTATCTGGTGCGCTACAGTTTCATCGGACGCTTGCTGAACGGTAAGCGTCTCCGCTCAGGCCGTGTATCTGCCGGGCAAGTGTCGCAGGAGGCCGGTCAATGACAGAAGAACGTCAGGAAATCAAAGCCGATGCGCAGGATGTCTCTTTTAAGGATTCAGCCCTTAAGGATCTGGCCTATGTGCGCGCTCTGGTCGGTGAGGGCGGTCGCAGTCAGATGTCCGGTGGGATTGTGATGATGGCCGGTGGTCTGCTTTATGGCGTGCAGTGTTTCATTCACTGGATCAGCTTTGCGGGCCTGCATAACTTCGGCGCCACAACCCAGCTGATCAACGGCATATTGCCCAGCGTCCTGTTTCTCATTGTCGTAGCCATTGTGGTCTGGCGTGACCGTAAGGAAAAGCATTCCGGTGTGGCTACGCGGGCGCTGAATGCAGCGTTCGGAGGGGCAGGGCTGGCTAATCTGATCATGAATCTGGTGTTTGGCTATGTCGCGTTCAAATATCAGATGTGGCTGATATGGATGCTATATCCGGCGGTGCTGTGTGCCCTGTTGGGGGCGGCTCTTTATGTCGCCTATATGATCCGGCGCCAGATATGGCTGGCGGTTGTCTCCGGCGGCTGGTTTGTAACTTCGCTGCTGTTGGCCTGGCGCATTGAGACGCCCGAATATATGCTGATCCTGTCCGGTGCCATGCTGGGGCTGCTGGCGCTGCCCGGCTACTTCATGCATCGGCAGGCCCGTCAGACGGCACAGGCCTGAGACATATGGCAGGCTTTAACATCAACCGTCTGGATGAGGCGATTCACGGACGTTTGCGTCTGGGGATTATGGCCTATCTGATGGATGCCGAAGCCGCCGATTTTAACGAACTGAAGTCCGTACTTGAGGCCACGCAGGGCAACCTGTCGGTACATCTGCGTAAGCTCGAAGACGCAGGCTATGTGGTAATCAGCAAAGGATATCAGGGACGTAAGCCCCTGACGCGCGTGCATATCACGCCTGAGGGGCGCACGGCCTTTGCCGATTATCTTGAGGTTCTGGCATCTCTTGTGGGTGACACGGGCAAATAACGGCTATGTTATCGGGGGCGGCTTGGAAAGCGCCACATTCCTGCGATATGAGGTGAGCGATATTAATTACTGACGAGATGTTGCCCGTGACCAAAGGCGCTTTGATGATGACCAGCCGTATTGTGACAATGTGCCTGTTGTTAGGAGCCTGTTCGACGGTGGCCAGCACGCCGGATACGGCCCAGACGCCAACCTTATCTGCGCCGGTCAACGGAAATACCGGCAGCACGTCACCTATCGTCAGCGAAGCTCCGTTTGATAGCTGGAAACGCAGCTTTGTTGAAAAGGCTGTATCGCGTGGTTTTGATCGGGCCTTTGTTGAGGCTCAGCTTAGGGATGTTGCGCCTCAGGCCTCAGTGGTGCGCGCCGATACCTCGCAACCGGAATTCTCACGCCCCGTCAGCGTCTATATTCGTAATGCCGTCTCTCAGGCACGTATTGACGGCGGGCGCACACGTCTTGCGGCCAATACCAATGTCCCTGCCATTGAAAACATCTATGGCGTACCCGCCGCGATACTGGGGGGTATCTGGGGCATGGAAAGTGATTTCGGACGCGTGCAGGGCGACATTGATGTGGTGACGGCCTTCGCCACACTGGCCTTTGACGGGCGTCGGCGTGACTGGGCCGAAACCCAGCTTATTTATACTCTGACGGCTATCCGCGATGGTAAGGCGACGCGTGAACGCCTTAAGGGGTCGTGGGCCGGTGCAATGGGTCAGACCCAGTTCCTGCCTGAAAACTATCTGAAGCTGGCGGTCGATGGTGACAATGACGGTCGCATAGATATCTGGACGTCTGAGTCGGATTCTCTGGCTTCGGCGGCGAACCTGTTGGCGAAAGCCGGTTGGCAGCGCGGTCAGGCATGGGCGGTCGAGGTCACACTGCCGACGGATTTTGATTACTATCTGGCGGAAACCGAAAGCCAGACGCCGGTATGGTGGGCTGAGCGCGGTGTTATTCGGGCTGACGGAGCCGCGTGGACTGATGGCGAAAAGGCGGTCAATGCGACCCTTATTCTGCCTGCGGGTGCCAGAGGCCCTGCATTTCTGGCCCTGCCTAATCATTATGTCATCCGCAAATACAATAATTCTACGGCCTATGCGCTGGCGGTTGGTTTTATTGCTGACGGCATTGCCGGTAAGCCTGCGCTTAAAACCGCCTGGCCCGCTGAGCAACCCCTGTCGCTGGATCAGCGTAAAAACACGCAAAAAGCCTTGAATGCCTTAGGGTTTAATGCCGGTTCGGTTGATGGCGTCATCGGCGTAGGCACGCGTAAGGCGCTTCGGGAGTGGCAAAAGGCCAACGGGCGTCCGGCGGACGGCTATCTGACGCCGGAACTGGCCGGAGAACTGACGCTAAAAATTCCGGCGGGATACTGAAACACCCATAAGGTTTAAACCTGCCCTTAATGATTAATCCTTAAGGTAAACGCCGTATCTGGCTTGGGGTTACGGCGTTTAATGTTTCAGATTATCGGTATTTTGCTGCTGTTCGGCGCAGTGTTCGGCAGCTACATCATTTTCGGCGGCAAGATGGACCCGATTGTCCATGCGGCCCCGCACGAGCTTATGGCTATCGGTGGGGCGGCTATTGCCGCGACCCTGATCGGTAATTCTCTGACCACGCTCAAAGGTATCGCCGGAACCTTTGGTAAGGTGTTTTCCGGGCCAAAGTGGAAGGCTTCGGATTACAAAGACCTTTTGTCGCTTCTGTTCCTCCTGACCAAGACCATGAAGTCAAAGGGCGTTATCGCCCTCGAAAGCCATATCGAAAAGCCGGCTGAATCGACGATTTTCAATCGCTTCCCGCGCATTATGAAGGATCACTTCGCGGTGGACTTCATCTGCGACACGCTGCGTATGATGACAATGAACCTCGAAGACCCGCATCAGGTCGAGGACGCGATGGAAAAACAACTCGAAAAGCACCATCACGAAGCCCTTGAGCCATCTCACGCCCTGCAAAACATGGCTGACGCTTTGCCCGCGCTCGGGATCGTCGCCGCCGTTCTGGGGGTGATCAAGACCATGGCTTCGATCACCGAACCGCCTGAAGTTCTGGGGGCCTTGATCGGTGGCGCGCTGGTGGGGACGTTTCTGGGCGTGTTTCTGGCTTACGGCCTTGTCGGGCCATTCGCCGCCCGTATGGGCTCGGTCGTGAACGAAGAAGGCTCGTTCTACAAAATCATTCAGGCTGTGCTGGTTGCGCACCTGCATGGTAACGCAGCGCAAATATCTGTCGAAATCGGACGGGGTCATATTCCGACGCCATTGCAACCAAGCTTCCTTGAAATGGAAGAGGCGCTGAATAATATTCCAGAATAGTATCTCTATCGATTCGTGATCACGAAGCGTGCAGAAGGCGTCTCAGGGCGCCTGAGGCCGTTTTAGGGGCGGGGTTGATTTATTTGTCACGCTTGCGTCTGCAAAATGACGGTGTGCGGGTACGTATTTTCGAACTTTTTCTGTTAATTTGCATTATTTTGGGGCTAAATTTGACCCAAAGGGAAACTTTTGATCACATATTTGTGAGAATCCCTCTTGCGGAAAACCCCGGAATTATCGTATGACTGTGATCGGGCGCAGGGATAGCCTTTAGCGCTCTAACGTTAGAATTAAGGATCTGGATCC
>JASGFL010000124.1:0-5006 GCA_047605545.1 Asticcacaulis sp.
CTAACAGAACAACTTTCATAGGGGCGTCTCCTTACTTCACGACGTAGGGCAGGAGCGCCAGGAAGCGGGCGCGCTTGATGGCCTTGGCCAGTTCACGTTGCTTCTTTTGCGATACTGCGGTGATGCGCGAAGGCACGATCTTGCCACGTTCGGAGATGTAGCGTTGCAGCAGCTTCACGTCCTTGTAGTCGATCTTCGGAGCGTTAGCGCCAGAGAACGGACATACCTTGCGGCGACGGAAAAACGGACGGCGAGCAGGTGCGTTACCAACTGGTGCGCCCGGCGTTGCGGCGATGTTTTCTTCAGACATACGTATCCCCTCTCTTATTCGGCGGTGTCAGCTGAACGGTCAGCGCGCTCCGAACGCTCAGGGCGATCGCGGCGTGACAGGACGGGAGACAGTTCGAGGTCAAGCTCTTCGACGCGAACGGTCAGGTAACGGATGACGTCTTCGTTGATGGACAACTGACGCTCAAGTTCCTTCACGGCAGCGCCGGGTGCATCGATAGCCAGCAGGGAGTAGTGACCCTTGCGGTTTTTCTTTACACGGTAGGTGAGGTTACGCAGGCCCCAATATTCGATCTTGGCGACCGAGCCGCCTTGTTCTTCGATAAGGGCTTTGATGGTGTCGTTCAGAGCTTCCGCCTGTTGCGGCGAAATATCTTGTCGTGCGATGACGACATGTTCGTATAAGGCCATTTGATCCTCTTCCGATGAGCGAGGCGGCGCAATTTCGGGCGGAAGTCCCGAAAATCACGATGGATCAGCCCCAAACTATTTGGAGTGACCGCCTCGCAGGTGAAGCGGGGCCTATAGGGGATAAGTCTTCGTAACGCAAGCTTTATATAGCTATTTCAGCGTTTTCATTGCCTCAAGAAGCCCCGGAACGTGGGTCACGGCATTGGAGGAATCGTGGGTATAAAGAATGCGACCATCCTGACCAATCAGATAGGACACCCGACCGGACATATCTACGGCGGGTAACTTGGCGTCATAGCTTTTGGCAATTTTGGCCTTTGGGTCAGAGCCTACGGCAAACTTACCCGCGCAGTCCTTGGTCGAAAAATCGCTTAGGGTGGCAATGGGATCAGCAGACAGGCCGATAACCGTAACTTTCTTGCTCTTGAATGCGTCGATGTTATCGGAAAACTGCTGGGCCTGAACAGAACAGCCTTTGGTGAAGGCTTTGGGATAGAAATAGACCACGACAGGGCCTTTTTTCAGCGCTTGGGAGAGCGTGAAATTATTGACCTTACCGTTGGTGGCCGCCTTAACCGTAAAGTCAGGTGCCTTATCGCCGGGATTGAGCGCCGCCAGAGACGGCGTAGCGACAGCCAGAGCACTTAGGGACAAGGCGGCAGAAATAAACACGGACTTCATGGCGGGGCTCCTGATTTCCCGCCATGATACATGTAAAACCGCAAATTAATAAGCCGGATTATGCGTTTCCAGAAACTGAACCATGGTTTCCAAGGTCTGCAAACGCGTGGGTTCAAGTGACAGCCAGTGATCTTCGTCCTTAAGCAGAACATATTCAAAGGGCTTGCCTTCCTTTTTCAAGGCATCACGCATGCGGTTGGACTGCTCAATCGGCACAACCGTATCATCCTTGCCGTGGATGAGCAGGATTGGAGCTGTGACGTCCGCGGCATAGCGATCCGGTGAGATGTCATTCCAGCCGGATTCATCACCAAGCAGGCGTTTCATGTACAGGATGACGCGGGCGTTTTTCTTTCCGCCCTGTTCGCTGATTTCCCAGTTGACCATTGATTTGATGTTGGAAATGCCCGCGATGGAAACGGCGCAGCGATAAACGGATTTATCCAGTGTGACGCCTGCCAGAGCCGCATATCCGCCATAGGATGCTCCCGCGATACAGACCTTACTGGAATCTATGGTGCCTTCTGATTGCAAATGTCTGACGCCGTCGGACAGATCGGTTTGCATCTTACGGCCCCACTCACCGTGACCGGCCGCAATAAAGTCCTCACCATAACCGGAGGAGCCTCTGAAGTTAGGTTGCAGCACGGCGTACCCACGTGAAGCGAGTGCCTGCGCCATCCAGTCAAAACCCCACACGTCATGTGCCTGAGGACCGCCATGCGGCATAACGATCAGGGGCAGGTTTTTGGCCTCGCGCCCCGGCGGCAATGTCAGATAGGCATGAATTTCCAGACCGTCAGCGGCCTTATACGTAAAGGCTTTTTGCTCAGCGATCCATTCAGGCGGGATGTGCGGCCGCCTTGAGCCAATCAGTTTGAAATCACCGGTAATGAAATCGACATAGTAATAGGTGCCGGCATCGTCATCGCTTTCGCCGTATAAAATGAGTTTGCGCGGGTCATCTGCCATGCTGACAATTTGTTTGATGGTGTAACCCTCCATAGCCTCATCTATGGGGGCCTGAAGCTTTTTGAAGACAGCATCATAAAAATAGTATTTGATCCCGTCAGGGTCATAATCGGCAAACCCCGCCAGTTTCTTTGTGGCGGGATGGAAGATTGGCTTCACCCGATTGCCTTTGAAGTCAAATGGCTCGGAAAATGTGCCGTCTGGCGATACTTCGTAGTAGTTTCCGTCATCTTCTTCAGTGCTCTTATAGACAAGAAGTGACTGATCATCACGCCCGCGACCCACAAGTACGGGGTAGTCCAACTCCGTTTTGACGCTGTAGATCGATTTCCAGGACTTGCCCTGACGATAGCGCAGGTTCCAAACATTTGTGTCTCGGTCATGCTCGGCGCGTGCCAGCAAATCACCGTCGGGCTTAATCACCCATGCAACGATATCGTGAGGGTCTTCATCGATCAGAGTGCCGCGACCGGTTTCAAGATTAAAGCCATAGAGACTGCGGAAACCATCCCACTCAATTTTGACATTTGATGCGGTGACCAGATATTTGTCTTTTACCTTGATGCGGTTAAAGTTACCCATAACGACGGGGTAGAATTTTTCCATACCACGGTACATGCCGTAAAATTTATTTTTACGCAGATTGATGATCTGACCGGTTGACCATTCGCTATCACCCCCGACAAAGTCTCTCAGATTGGCCGTCTGCGAAGCGATCAGAACAATATTCTCGTCATCACCCCAAAACAGAGTGCGGATCTTGGCTTTCGGTACACTGGCAAACTTGTTTTCGCTGGTTGCCAGATCGTGGTCAATAATAATGCGCTGATTATCAATGTCCTTGACCATGGCCACACGCGTACCCGATGGAGACAGGGCGACATCCTCAATGTCCGGCAGCTTGCCATAGGCGGAAAGCGGCGGACGTGTTTCAGGTGTCTGCGCTATCGTCTGAAACGCGCAAAGGCTTAGTGTGGTTGCCAGTGAATAAGTGATAAGGCTTTTAGTCATCCTGCACCTGAAGCAATTCTGATATCGTTAGACGTTTTGATACGCCGGATTATGTTTGTTTAAGAAGTTGAGCATGAGTTCCAGAGTTTGGATACGCGTTTCTTCGTAGGAGAGCCAGTGATCTTCGCGTTTCAGCTCGGCGAACTCGAATGGTTTGTCAGCTTTCCTCAGGGCATTTCGCATGATGGTGCTTTGCTCAAAGGGAACAACATCGTCGTCCTTACCGTGAATGAGTAGAATTGGGGCTTTGATGGTGTCTGCGCTCCGTGCAGGCGAAATATGCGGCCATCGCTTTTCATCGCCCAGCCGCAGCTTCCATATTTGCACACTGGTAGCCTTTTTGTTTCTGGCAGCTTCTTCAAGTTCCCACGCCATCCATTTGGGTATGTCAGAGAGACCGGCGATCGAGATGGCGCAGCGGTACACATCCGGATCAAACGCAGCGCCAGCCAGCGCGGCATAGCCACCATATGAAGCGCCGGCAATGGCTACCCTATTGATATCTATGGTGCCTTCCTGAGCCAGATGGCGCACACCATCACTCAGGTCAGTCTGCATTTTGCGACCCCATTCACCGTATCCGGCTTCGATGAAATCTGTGCCGTAACCGCTTGAGCCTCTGAAGTTTGGTTGCAAAACGGCGTAACCGCGCGAGGCAATCGCCTGAGCCATCCAGTCATATATCATGCTGTCATAGCTCACCGGCCCGCCATGCGGCATGACCAGCAGCGGGAGGGCCTTGGGGTCTCGCTTTGGCGGAAGTGTCAGATAGGCTTCTATCTCAAGGCCATCGCCAGCAAGATATTTGAATTTGGATTTATCGGCGATCCATTCCTCAGGCATGTCAGGGTATTGTGAGCCAATATGCTCAAACGAGCCTGATTGGAAATCGATGAAATAGTAACTACCTGCATCAGAAGCCCCTTCGGTGTAGGCAATGACCTTCCGCGGGTCATCCGCCATTGAGGCTGTGACAGCATAATAGTTCTCACCCATGGCCTTTTTGACCAGTCCCGGGATTTTCTCCATCAGGGTGTCGTAATATAGGTAGGTGCGCCGGTCATATTGGCCGGTTCTGAAGCCTGATAACAAACCCGTTTCCGGATGATAGATGGTGGCGGTTTCATAATTGTCTTCGTACAGCGGCGCCGAGAGTTCGCCCTCTGCTGTGATTTCATGATACCAGTAATCACCTTCTTTATCGGGCATCGAGACGATGAAGGTGTTTTGAGTGCGCCCTAAACCAATAAGGTTAGCGCGGGCTGCGCCTGAAAAGGTCTGAGACAGGACTTTTTTAAGACGCGCCTTGGGAGAGGGGGCCAACCTCAGGGTCCAGTTACGACTGTTCAGGTTGAAATCTTCTCTGGCGAGGATGTCGCCTTCCTTGCTGAGAATCCAGTACTCGGCGTGTTCCGTAGTCTCATCCAGAAGATACTTACGATCCGATTTCAGTGAAAAAGCGTATAAGGCTCTGAAGGTTGAGCCGATAAATTTGTGGTTGGATGCGGTTATGCAGGCTTCACCCTTGTATTGAATGGCGTGGCAATTTCCGCTGATGATTGGGGCAAAACCGTGCATGTTCTGATACAGAACGCGGTGGGTACCTGCCCAAAGGTTCATTACAAGGCCTTGGGAATACTCAT
>JASGFL010000125.1:0-4819 GCA_047605545.1 Asticcacaulis sp.
AAGGCGATACATACGTGATTGGACCAACCGGGGCAAAACTGACCCTAGCCGACCTGCCGCCTCCGGGCACGGAACGCTGGGTCATCCGCCGCAAGGCAGAAGTCGTGGCCGCTGTACGCGGTGGCCTTCTGAGCTTTGAGGAAGCATGCGAACGTTACCGCATTACCTCCGAAGAGTTCATTGGCTGGCAAAAAGCTATCGACAGCCACGGCATGGCAGGTCTGCGCACGACCCGCATTCAGCAGTATCGCTAATCGCGCATAGCTGAAACGCATGGCCGGTTTGATCTGAACCTGACAGGCGACTGATATGACGAATCACATGGCCCCGTTCTTCTTTCGCGAAGGATCGGGGCCATTTCGGTTCAGGCATGGATCACATGCCGTTAAAACCGGTTAAATGCCTGTCTTATTTTCAGATAAATCTAAAAATTAACGCGCGTTAACACCTCGTTTACGCTTCACTGGGAAATTACTGCCTAGTGGGTCGCAACCTGTCAGGTGCGTGTCCCGTGTAGTGGATTATGGGGCAAAACGGACGTGGAGTCGTTTCTCAAACAATTCGGCATCGGCCGTCTGGCTGCCATAGCGGGTGTCGCTATTGGCGTCGTCGCCGTGCTGGCTGCGGTTATGCTCAATATGGGCGGCAAACCGCAGGCCCTGCTCTATTCCAATCTTGATCTGAAAGAAGCCTCGGAAATCACTGCCGCGCTCGATCAGGCCGGCATTAAATATCAGGCCAAGGGCGATGGTTCGACCGTGATGGTTGACCGCGATCAGGTGGCCTCCACCCGTCTGATGCTGGCATCCAAGGGGCTGCCGACCGCCGGTTCGGTGGGCTATGAGGTATTCGACAACGCCCCCGCCCTCGGTCAGACCGAATTTGTTCAGAACATTAATAACAAACGCGCCCTCGAAGGTGAACTGGCCCGCACCATTGCCTCGCTTAAGGGGATTAACTCGGCACGGGTGCATCTGGTTATGCCGCGCCGTGAACTGTTTCAGGAAGAAGCCGCCCAACCCACCGGATCGGTGGTCGTCGGGCTGGCGGGTCAGGATCTTACCGGCGAACAGGTACGCTCGATCCGCAATCTTGTGGCCGGCGCCGTACCGGGCCTGAAGGCCAGCAATGTGACCCTGGTGGACGATAAGAACCGCCTTCTGGCTGCCGGTGGCGAAGATGATCCGCTTCTGGGGGCTGCCGGTGCCGAAAAGCGTACCGAGATCGAAGAAAACCTGCGCCGCCGCGTTAAGGAAATCGTTGAAGGCGTTGTCGGCACAGGGGCTGCGCGCGTGACCGTGACGGCGGAACTGGATATGAATTCCATTACGCGCGAACAGACCCAGTTCGATCCCGATGGTCAGGTTGTACGCTCGACCCGCACCACATCGGCCACTGACACCTCGACCGAGCCTTCACCCGACGGCCTTGTGACCGCCGAGGCCAATATCCCCGGCGATGTCAATGCCCAGCCCGGCGCAGGCGTCAATGGCAGTTCAAGCGATCAGGCGGACGAACTGACCAACTATGAAATTTCAAACACCCGCACGACCGAAGTCATTATGCCCGGCGGCATCAAGAAGCTGGCTGTGGCCGTTGTGGTTGACGGTGTGCTGACGCCTCCGGCCAATGGCAACGGAGACGCCGCCTATGCACCGCGTTCCGCCGAAGACATGCAACGCCTTGATCAACTGGTTAAGGCCGCCGTGGGCTTCAGTGCCGACCGTGGCGACACGGTTGAGGTGCTGAATGTGCGCTTTAATCACGATGCCGGTGTGGCTGCGGGCGGGACACTGGCGACCGCAGGCATGTTTGATTTCACCAAGGATGACATCATGCGCGCCGTTGAGATGCTGGTGCTGGCTCTGGTGGCCCTGCTGATCATCTTCTTTGTTGCCCGCCCGATGCTGAAATATATCAATCAGGCCAATACGGCAGGCACGCCGGCTCTGGCTGGCCCCGGTGGCGGCACGGTCGCTCTGGCTGGCCCTGCCGGTGAAGGCGCGGCCATTGCCTATGCCGGAGGCGATCCGTCTCAGCCCCGTGAAATAGACACCCGCATCGACATTGCCCGCATCGAAGGGCAGGTAAATGCCTCTTCCGTTAAGCGCGTGTCGGAATTTGTTGACCGTCACCCCGAAGAATCGATCTCGATCCTGCGGGCCTGGCTGCACGAAACCTAGGGGCGGATCATGGCGCGCAGTAATGTCATTGATGATCCCAAGCAACTGAGCGGTGCCGAAAAGGCCGCAGTGGTTATGCTGGCCCTTGGTGAAGACCACACCGATCTGTGGGCACAGCTTGATGAGGAAGAGATCAAGGAAGTGTCTCAGGCCATGTCCGGTCTGGGGACGGTTACCTCTTCGGTTGTCGAAGAGCTGCTGGTCGAATTTGTGTCGGGCATGTCTTCGTCAGGCACCATCATGGGCAGCTTTGAGCAGACCCAGCGCCTTCTGGCGTCCTTCCTGCCACCGGATAAGGTGGACGCCCTCATGGAAGAAATCCGCGGCCCTGCCGGTCGCACCATGTGGGACAAGCTCGGTAATGTGAACGAGGCCGTCCTCGCCAACTACCTTAAAAACGAATATCCGCAGACCGTGGCTGTGGTTCTGTCCAAGATCAAGGCCGATCACGCCGCCCGCGTCCTGTCGTCCCTGCCCGAAGACTTCGCCCTTGAGTGCGTGCAGCGCATGCTGCGCATGGAACCGGTTCAGCGTGAAATCCTCGACAAGATCGAACAGACCTTGCGCGTGGAGTTCATGTCCAACCTTGCCCGCACCTCCAAGCGCGACTCCCACGAACTGATGGCCGAGATTTTCAACAATTTCGACCGCCAGACCGAAAGCCGGTTCGTTACCGCGCTCGAAGAACGCAACCGCGAATCCGCTGAGCGCATCCGCGCCCTGATGTTTGTCTTTGAGGATCTGGGCAAGCTTGATCCGGGCGGAGTGCAGACCCTTCTGCGAGCGGTGGAAAAGGATCAGCTGGCGCTGGCGCTCAAAGGGGCCTCGGATGGCCTCAGGGATATGTTCTTCTCGAATATGTCCGAACGTGCCGCCAAGATCATGCGCGACGACATGGAATCCATGGGGCCGGTACGCCTTAAGGACGTCGATAACGCCCAGATGACCATGGTTCAGGTGGCCAAAGATCTGGCAGCCAAGGGTGAGATCATGCTGGCCGGTCAGGGAGGTGATGATGAGCTTATTTACTAAGATCAGCATTGCCGACAAGGCGACGGCGAGACATTTGAACGCAAACACAGGGGTAAAGTCATGACCGATGCCCCCAAATACAAGAAGTTTGATTTCAACACGGTCTATGATGACCGGGGGCGCATAACCTCCGCGCCACCACCACGTCCGAAAAAATACTTCACCCCCGAAGAAGTCGAACAGATCCGGCAGCAGGCCTATACACAGGGCGAACTGTCTGCACTGGCAGCCGCTCAGGCGGCTCAGGCGCAGGCCGTTCAGGCACTGGCTGAATCAGCGGGACAGGGCCTTGAAACCCTCCACAGCGTTCTGGCGCAGCATAAGGAAGAATGTGTCGAACTGGCGCTGATCTGCGCGCACAAGATCGCTTCGCATGCCCTCGAACTGTTCCCTGATGCCGCCATCAAGGCGACACTTGAGGCGTTGGGGGACGAAGTGTCCGGCAGCCCGCGCCTTGTCATCTCGGCCCAAAGCCCTGACGCTGCCCTGCAAAAGGCCGTGCGCGAAGCCGCCGCCCTGACCGGCTTTAATGGGGCCATTCAGTTCCGCGACCAGCCGCACGCGGCCAGAGGCGCATTCGAAATCCAGTGGCCCGACGGACGGGCCGCCTATGACCCTTCAAAAGTGTACGAAGCCCTGCGCAGCGCCCTAAAGGAAGTTTTGCTGGCTGAGGCCTATCACAAGCAAAAGACGACGGGGCAACCCCTCGCAAAAGGAGCCTGACCATGGCCAATGATCAAATTCATCTCGAAGAGTTCGGTGACGATCAGACCCTGCCTTCGGTTGCCGATGATGAGGGCGACAAGACCGCGGCTGATCTGGAGCCGGTATTTGATGTGCCGGTAAATATCTCGGCGGTGCTGGGGCGGGCCTATATGTCGGTTTCGCAACTGCTGAAACTGGGTCAGGGCACGGTGCTGGAACTGGATCGCAAGGTCGGTGAAGCCATTGATATCTATGTAAACAACCGTCTGGTGGCCCGTGGCGAAGTGGTGGTCGTCGATGAGCGCCTTGGGGTGACCATGACGGAAATCATCAAATCCGAAGACAATACGTAAGGAAAGGAGGCCGTAAGATGAGACTTCTGGTTGTAGGACGTTTGAGCGGTCAGCTTTCAGCCGCTGTAAAAATCGCAATGGATACCGGCGCCAAGGTGGCGCACGTCGAAACGGTGGAACAGGCAACCGATGCCCTGCGCAAAGGTCAGGGTGCCGATCTGCTGCTGGTCGATTACGAACTGGATATTGCCGGTCTGGTGGTCGCCAATGAACGCGAACGCATCCATGTGCAGATCGTCGCCTGTGGCGTAAATCCTGACCCACGTAAGGCCGCGCAGGCCATCAGCGCTGGCGCAAAGGAATTTATTCCTCTGCCACCCGATGCCGAACTGATTGCCGCCGTTCTGGCCGCCGTTTCCGATGATCAGCGCCCGCTGGTCACCAAGGACCCGGCCATGCAGATGGTGCTGAAACTGGCGGATCAGGTCGCGCCTTCGGACGCTTCGGTTCTGATTACCGGCGAAAGCGGTGTCGGTAAGGAAGTCATCGCCCGTTACCTGCATGAAAAATCAAAGCGTGCGCAAAAGCCGTTCATCTCGGTCAACT
>JASGFL010000126.1:0-4748 GCA_047605545.1 Asticcacaulis sp.
CCGGCTCAAGCACCACCGCGCCTGCCCCGTCCCCGAACAGGATACAGGTGCCACGATCCGTATAGTCAATGATCCGGCTCATCACCTCGGCCCCGATCACCAGTGCCGACTTCGCCAGACCACGGGCCACAAAGCCATCGGCAACGCTCAGGGCATAGACAAAGCCCGAGCACACCGCCTGAACGTCAAAAGCCGCGCCCTTGGCCCCAAGCTTTGACTGAACAATCGAAGCCGTCGACGGGAAGGTCATGTCCGGCGTTGTGGTCGCCACAATAATAAGATCGATATCGGCAATATCACGCCCAGCCGCAGCAAGTGCGACCTTGGCCGCCTCAACCGCCAGATCACTTGTGACCTGACCTTCGGCCGCCTTGTGACGTTGTCTGATGCCGGTACGCTCAACGATCCACTCATCCGAAGTGTCCACCATCCGGGTGAAGTCTTCATTGGTCAGAATCTGCTCAGGCAAATAACCGCCTACGCCCGTCACAGCCGTACGTATCACACTCATGCTCACGATACCTTTTCGTCCGCCCGCTCAGCCGTTTCGGCTGTTTCGGCCATGGATTGACTGACTTGCGCCAGAGCGCTGCGAATGTCGTTTACGTAGTTCGATGCCGCCAGAGAAATAGCCACGGATACCGCATTGGAATAGGCCCAGGCCTCAGCGCCGCCATGACTTTTGACAACAATACCATTAAGCCCCAGCAAAGGCCCGCCATTCGCCTGACCGGGATCAACCTTACGCGCCATTTTTTTCAGCGCCGGTGCCGCCAGCAATGCCCCCAGCATCGCCAGAGGCGAAGACTTCAGCGCATCCTTAAACAGGTTTTTGACAAATCGCGCCGTACCTTCGGCGGTCTTAAGGGCAATATTGCCGGTAAAGCCGTCGGTGACGACAACATCGGTCGTCCCCAGAGCAATATCATCGCCTTCGACAAAGCCATGATAATTGATGCCAAAACCACCTTCACGCAGCAGGCGATGCGCTTCACGCACCTCCTCGTGGCCCTTAACATCCTCGGACCCCACGTTCAGAAGCCCGACCGTCGGCTTATCAACCCCGCGCACTGCGCGATGGAAAGCCGTACCCATAACGGCAAATTCAATCAGTTGTTGCGCATCCGAAGACACATTGGCCCCAACGTCCAGAACCGTGCCCATCCCTTTCAGGTTAGGCCAGCCACAGGCAATCGCCGGGCGCTCCAGATCGGGCGCCATCATCTTCAGGATCATTTTCGACAGCGCCATCAGCGCACCGGTATTGCCCGCGGACACAACCGCCTTGGCTTCACCGGTCTTGACGGCCGTAATGGCGGCGAACAGGCTGGTGCCCTTGCGTCGCAGCGCCTGCGCAGGCTTTTCGTCCATGGCGACAAACTGATCGGTATGGACGATGCGGCTGACGGCCTTAAGCGCCGGATAACGCGCCAGTTCAGGCGCAATCAGGGCCTCATCGCCATGAAACTGAAAACCAAGACCAGCGACACGCTCGCGCTCAAGCGCCTGAGCCGCACCGGCTACGGTTACGCGCGGGCCATGATCGCCACCCATGGCGTCAATAGCTATGACCACGCCTGCCGCAGTTGAAACGGAAGGACGCAGACTATCAGAGGGTTCAGACGTATTTTCGGATGACGAAGACAAAGGAAACGCTCAAAACCTCTCACAACGGAAAACCGCGATAACAATGCTGTGAAACACCTATTCAAAAGAAAAGGCAACGGGAAAAAGTCTTTTCCGCCTCTTACTGATCGCGCTTCAACTGGGACAGAACCGCAAAAGGTGACGGTTCAGGCGTCACATCCGGCTCTTCGTACACAGCGCCGGGTTTGCGGGCAAAAGGATCATAGGCCTCACCCAGCGCTTCGATTACATATTGCCCGACATCGATCTGACCATTTTCAATACGATCAGGTTCATCAAGATCATCAAGGCTCAGTTCCTGCTCAGGCTCGTCGCCGTCAGCGGAGCGGCGTCTTTCGACCTGCGCACAACTCACCTTGATATCGGCCTCAACCTCATGGCGGAACAGATCAAGCGTAACCCCGCATTCCTGCGTTACATCCGCCTTCACCGCCACGCTCACCACAACAATATCGCCTTTGTTGCCACGTTCGCTGCGGGTTTTCACCTCGGCCTTAAGGCTATGCAGTTCACTCATGCCGAAACCTTCGGCAATGGCCTTAAGGTGTGCGTCATCCGCCGTCAGACTGAGGGCAAGTCCGCGCGCAGCTTCATCAAAGCGCACAAGATGCGTCCACAGAGGCGAATCATTTACCTGCAAATCGGTGCTCGTCATGTCTTTTATACTTCTGCCGTAATGTGTGAGTGTGCCGTAACCGCTGGCCAGTCCGAACGCAACCAGTCAACCTGCCCCTTCACCAGTTGCGAAGGCTCAAGTCCGGCGCGTACAGCCGTTATATAATGACTGAAGGCCTCAGCCCAAAGGGGTCTGGCCGAATCGGCAACCTCTTCGTCGCCCAGCGCATAGACCGTACGCAGCAGATAATCCGTCTGAACGGCATGGTCGCCACCCTGATCCCAGATATCGATCCAGGCATGCAGGCGCGCATTGACCGTTTCCGTCAGCTTCTTCATCTTTTTGGGCACCGTAAGGTCACCTACCCCCTGCTCACGCAAGGTATTATCAAGCGCCAGAAGAAAAGCATCAAACAGCGCCTGCGCCGTTTCCTTACGCAGTTCATCCTCGGCATCGGCGCGCAATATGCTGATCAGAATCAGGATATGAACCGTCAGCACTTCGAAGCGTGCGCCGATTTCATCCTTGACACCATAATCCGTAAACAGACGCACATCACGCGCCTGCGTAACGGTCTGGGCATACAGCGAACGACCAATCGCATCCGAAGGGCGGGGTTTAAGCCCTATAATGGCTTTCCATAGCTTGTCGATCATGATGCGATCCTGTTAAACTGACTTGCCAAGCACATATAATTATGGCCTTCATTCGGCCTTAACTATGCAGTAAAGCCTTTGAGTGCAATCCGAAAAAGTATCTAACGGTTTTCGGTGCAAATTGCACGACAAGACACATAACTGAAGCGCCGCCCTGTGCTTAAGGACTGCACAGGTCAAACCCCGCCTATGGAATAAAATGAAAAAGCTGTCGTCCCTTTTGCCCCTCAGTCTTGCCGCTCTTGTTGCCCTGAGCGCCGCTGCCTGCGCGCCCACCATGTCCCGTCAGGGTTATCTGGCCATCGAAGCAGACCCCGCCAAAGACATTAAGGTCGGCGAAGACACCCAGACCTCAGTCCGCACGAAATTCGGCTCCCCGTCTCAGGTAGCCACCTATGACACCGGCATCTGGTACTACATCAGCCAGAGCAATATGAAGATGACCTATAAGCCGACAACCGTCACCGCCCGCAGCGTGACCGTCGTCGAATTTGACCGCGACACTCAGGTCGTCAAGGAAGTTCGCAACCTGACGCTTGCCGACGGTCGTGAATTTGCCCTCAACCCCAACAAGACCCCGACCCGTGGCCGCGAATTGACGGCTCTGGAACAGATTCTGGGTAACGTTGGCCGTCAGACCATCGTCAACGAAGAAGACCAACTGGGTGGCCAGCGCCGCCGCGAATAGCAGGGTGCCGCGCTCAAACAGCGTACATACCTCTGCCCCCCGCTCCGATGATTGAGACATCTTATAAAATTAAAAAAGCCCCGAAGCTGTCTTCGGGGCTTTTTTAATTACTGCAAAACGAATAACTCGTTTTTATATTGGGTGATACCTATTCCTTAAATCCATTGAAACCCACCGGCCGATTCTTCTTGGATGACCAGTTAAAGCACATTTCAGTAGAGACACCATTTCTGTCGACATAATCAGTCAGTTCAAATTCCGTAGGCGTCAGTTCCCCAACCTGCAAAGCAATAGCGGAGCCATATAATTCAGACATATCCTGCGCGACAATATCCCGCTCTTCGGAAGAGTCAGAAGCCGGAACAAATCCATCCAGTCTGGTATTCAACAACGTAGGTATATTTGCATGTTGCTGTACCGCTCTGGGCATTTTGCCCTGACGTATAGCCTGCTCGATTACCGCACTGGCATCTGACGGATCAAATCGCCCCAAGTATGTGTAAGTATCTTCCGCAATATAAAAGCTGTATGTTCCCTTATTCAGACAAATTTCCCATCTGCCCTGATCCTCATATTTAATAAAGGCTGATCGTCCTGCGTGCGCCCGCGCAATTAGATAATCGCGTCCGGAAGGCGCTCTAACGAGCTTAAAATTTGCCTCTGTATTCGTGAGGCCCTGAAATTCAGATTCCATATAAGGACGATTATTTTCCTTATCGAACCAGCCTATCGGCAGGTTTATATCCAAAGGGGCCGTTAGTGCGGTTGTTCTTGGCAAGACGCCGTCAACGGCAATAACAACAATCCCCCTCCCCTTACCAAGTTTCAGTTGTGGCGCAGCGGCAAATGCATTGAATGCCGACGCAAACATTAACAAACATACCAAAGAAACGCAGCGGATCATGTTCCCTCCCCCTAAAAGGGTATCCATAACATTTCCACCTCAGGTAACAATAAAAAACCTCCGCACTTACATGCGGAGGTTTTTTTATATGGACAGCCCCCAATACCTCGGGGCTAACGGGTCCAGGGTCTTAAGACCCTGGGCCTTCGAGCAGAACTTCTGCCGGCAGCGGTTCCATAGCCTCTTCGCGCTGATGCGCCAGAGCCTCGTCGCGCTTGGTGGCGATACGCTGGAGCG
>JASGFL010000127.1:0-4721 GCA_047605545.1 Asticcacaulis sp.
AACGGGCGGTTTCGGAAGTGTACCGCTATGTGCGCGATGCCCATAAGGTGATTGCGGTTGTGTCTGCCTTTAAGGGTGAGACCGATCATCTGCTGCGTCAGGCGGTCAGCTATACTCAGGCTTCGAGTTCATCGGCCACGCCGCACCTGATTGGTACAGGTGAGGTGAAGGCGTCTTCGCTTCTGGCCATGGCCTGTGAGCGTTCCGGCATCGTGACCCGCTATCGCTCAGCCAGTGAAATTGGCCTGATTGCCGAAGGTGATCATTCAAACGCCAACCCTGTCAGTCTGAAGACCGAGGTTCTTACCGAAGACCTGAAGTCTGTCGATCTGGTGGTTGTGCCGGGTTATCAGGCGGAAACCGCTGCGGGTGAACCGGTTCTGCTGGGGCGTGGTGGTTCTGACCTGAGCGCTGTGTTTATCGGTAAGTCCCTTAAGGATGCTGGTCTGGATGTCCGTGTGCGTCTCAATAAGGATGTTGATGCGGTCTATGACACCGATCCAGCCTCTTATCCTGATACTGCCAAGCCTTATGCGTCGCTGAGCTGGGAAGAGGCTGAAAAGATCGCTTTTCCGGTCGTTCAGGCCAAGGCGATGCGTTATGCACATGAGCATGGCCTGACGGTCGAGGTGGCGGCTCTGGCTAAGGGCTATGAGACGGTACTCGGCACTGAAACCAAATTCCGCACCAAGCCGGTTCTGAAGCGCAAGATTCGTGTGGCTGTCATGGGTGCCGGCGGTGTCGGCAACATGTTCCTGCAGCGTGCGCAGGAATGGTCAGATCTCATTGAAATCGACCGCGTTCTGGTGCGTGACCCGTCCAAGCGCAGCGATCATCCGCTGGCGTCCAAATTCACCGCAGATGCCCGCAACTTTGCCCGTGCGGATGTGGATGTGTTTGTTGATATCGGCACAGGCGTATCGCCTTCGGCAGAACTGCTTGAGGCGTTCCTTAAGCTGGGCGTCGGCGTGACCTCGGCCAACAAGCAGGCTGTGGCTGCGGCTCAGGATAAGCTTAAGGCGGCGGCAAAGGCTTCGGGTGCGCTTTTGACCTATTCGGCTTCAGTCGGTGGTGGTGCGCCGGTTATCGAAGCGCTTCTGCGTGCCGTAAAGTCTCATAAAATCAAATCGATTGCCGGTGTTGTTAATGGCACGTCGAACTTTGTGATCGATCAGGTAGAGGCCGGTAAGACCTTTGATGCGGCTATGGACGAAGCGCGTCGTCTGGGCTTTGCCGAGCCGGATTCGACCGCTGACCTTGATGGCACGGATGTTGGCGCAAAGCTGAAACTGCTGCGCGAGATTGCCTTCCCTGGCGTGACCCCAAGTCATGTCGAAGTCGGTGCGATCACCGAAGACTCTCTGGTCATTCCTAAGGGCAAGGGTCTGCGTTATGTGGCGCGCGCCATCATGACCGATAAGGGGCTTGAGGTTTCCATGAAGCTTGAGGCGCTGCCGTCAGATCATTATCTGGTGGGTGCCAAGGGCGAGCAGAACCGCGCCATCATCGAACTGGATAATGGTGAGTTCTGGTACGTAACGGGTAAGGGGGCCGGTGCATGGCCGACTTCTGAGGCGCTTTTGGCTGATGCGTTGCTGATTGCGCGCGAAGGTAACCTGAAGGCGTGATGACACCCGAAGCCTGCAACGCTTTCTGCGCGGCCCTGCCTGCGACGACCCATGTGGTTCAGTGGGGTGGGGCCGATGTCTGGAAAGTGGGCGGCAAGGTGTTTGCCATTGTCGGGTGGGGTGATGACAACCACCTGAGCGTTAGCCTCAAGGTGACGCCTTTGGTGTATGAAATCTACAGAGACCACCCTGATTGCCGGCCGGCGCCTTATCTGGCGTCGCGCGGCATGACGTGGATACAGTATTATCGCGGGGATACGCTGACGGAAGATGACCTGAAAGGGTTGATCGCGGATTCCCATAAGCTTGTGTCGGCGGGCTTGCCGAAGAAAACACGGAAAGAACTGGGCCTGATATGAACTATCGTCATGGCTTTCATGCCGGTAATTTTGCCGATCTGGCCAAGCATGCGGTGCTGCTCAGCTTTCTGAGGGTGTTGCGCACAGCCGATAAGCCTTTGCGTGTGATTGATACCCATGCAGGCGCGGGCCTTTATGACCTGTCTGATCCGCATTTTGCCCGCTCAAAAGAAGCCGAGGCCGGTATCAAATTCCTTATGGAGCAGGAAACGCCCGAAAGCCTTAAGGCGCTGGCGGACTATGTGCGCGCCAAGAATGCGGCGGCGGGATTTAAGTCGCGCATCGGCCTTTATCCGGGGTCGCCGGTAATGGTTGTCGATCATCTGGGCTCCGAAGGTGACTATGTCGGTTGCGAGTTACGCGAAGACGATTTTGCCCGCCTCAAGGAAGCCATTGGCCGCCGCGGGGATGTCGATCAGGCAGATGGTTACAAGACAGCTCTGAAACGCAGCATCACGCCGAAAAACCTGTTGTGGCTGATCGACCCGCCGTTTGAGCGTGGCGACGACTATGATCGTATCTGTGTGACGCTGGCCGAGGGTTTGAAGCTGCGGCCGGATATGATGGCACTGGTGTGGTTGCCGCTCAAGGATCTGGAAACCTATGACCGGTTCCTGCGGCATCTGGAATGTGAGCTGTTTGAAGACCTGTCAGAGCATGGTCCTGAGGTCGAAGCGGCGCAGATACGCCTGCGGCCGCTGGTCAATCCGTTGAAGATGAACGGCTGCGCACTTGTGACGGTAAACGCGCCGAAGGCCGTTTCAGAGGCATTGTCGGCTGTGGCCCGCGATGTGGCCGCGTTATTTGGTGACGCGGGTGCCAAGGCGGTCATACAGCCGATTGACTAAACCCTTCAGGCGGGTTTCTGGATCAGGACGCCGTACCAGCCCAAACCCGGATAGGTCTCGTAACCCGGCGTTTTGTGGAAGGCGATCAACTGGCCTTTTTCATCCGTATAGCTGCCTGACAGGCGGTTTTGATGGCGCAGATTAATCCGCTCCTGCAGCAGGCCGCGTCCGTCTGATGCCGCCAGAACAAGGCCCTTGGCATCGGTCAAAAGTACACGGGTTCGCGTGCGCTCCTCAGGCGTAAGGCGCACACCTTCGACCACGGTTCTGGCCTGAGGTTGCCAGTCAAAATGAATGCCCAGAACGCCTGCCAAAGCCCCGCGGGACTTACCTTCGGCACGAACGCCGGCGGCATATGTGGCCGTCAGATTGCCTTGTAACAATGGCTCGGACTCGACATCTGCGACGGTATAATCTTCGCCGCTGTGCAGGTTCAGGGCGCGTTTGAACCATTCACGGTTAGATACATTCTGGCCTGTAACCGGATAGAGTGACGGGCGGCCATTGGCGATGATATTGCCCTGAAGATCGCACAGCCAGAGGTCCAGATAGACCGTATAGGAGCCAAGAATGACGCCTAAGCGTTCATTGGTGAAGGCCTGCTGATCATGCGAAGGTGTGCAGGCCTGCTGCACCACGGCGGCATCTGTTGCCCACCAGCGTACATCGCAGGTGCGTTCATAAAGGTTGCGGTCAATGATCTCGATGGCATTCAGCGCCAGATCCGTCAGGCGCATGCCCTGACTGTGTTCGACCATGTCATGTGTCAGGGTGTTCAACTTGGATATCTCGTCCCCAAGGTTCTTGGCCAGCCCTTCGACTTCGGACGAAATGGCACGTACTTCGTCGGCAACGACGGAAAAGCCAGCCCCTTTGTCACCGGCATGTTTGGCTTCGATAAGCGCGTTCAGCGCCAGAATCCTTAGTTTGGCTGTGACCTGACGAATATCCCTGACCTTTTGCCCGGTTACCTCACTGGTGCGTGTGGTCTGGGTAATAATGTCTGCAATTGATATGGTTTTCAGTTCAGAGCCGACCATTCAAATCTCTTTATGACGGGTTTGTGACGCGGAAACGAAATTCATAGGTGAATGATTAACAAACCGTTGTTTTTCAAATATGGAAATTTATGCGGCTGCGAAATGATGTGGGGTGTGACGAAATCGATACGTTTTTGCGTTGAAAGTTTGCAAATTGCTGCCATTTTTTGACCCGATCGCATGACACTAACTGCGGCAGGAGCAGAAGAAGGAAGCGCCTTATGGAAGTGAATGAAATCCATCGCGGACGGCTTATTGATCACATTCAGCTTGTGGTGAAAGACCTGTCGGAAAGTCATCGGTTTTATCAGGCCGTATTGCAGGTGCTTGAGGTTCCTGTCGGCGGATATGTCGAAGGTGAATATTTCTGGGCAGATGAGTTGTTTGTCTCGTCACAAAGCAGTCTGGCGGCGCAGGGGCATCTGACGGGGCGGCATCATCTGGCCTTTCAGGCCGAAAGCCGTGAACAGGTCGAAGCCTTTTATCGCATTGGCCTAGAAAACGGTGGCAAGGATAATGGCGCACCGGGTGAACGACCCTATCATCCCGGTTATTATGCCGCGTTTCTGATTGATCCTGACGGCAATAATATTGAGGCCGTTTATCATGGCGCGGCTGAACGCTCGGCCAGATCCGTGAAGGTCACGTTTTAGAAGCTAATTATCCGTACGTAGTAAGGCAAGCGCGACTGCGATCTAGCGACCAAGTGGGAGCGCAGGCTGCGCGCCGCCAAGAGGCGAAGCCTCTGAGCGCCACTAACAATCATTCATATATTTTCGAAGAAAATTGGGAATGGTGCCGGTTACAAGATTCGAACTCGTGACCTGATGTTTACAAAACAACTGC
>JASGFL010000128.1:0-4647 GCA_047605545.1 Asticcacaulis sp.
ATTTCTACAAGCATGAGTCCTGCGGCCAGTGTACGCCGTGCCGCGAAGGTACCGGCTGGATGTGGCGTGTGATGGAACGCATGGTCAAGGGCGATGCGGACCCTCAGGAAATTGACACCCTGCTTGAAGTTACCAAGCAGGTTGAAGGTCACACCATCTGTGCGCTTGGGGATGCAGCGGCCTGGCCTATTCAGGGCCTTATCCGCCATTTCCGCCACGAGATCGAAGACCGTATCACGCTTTATCGTTCGACGAAGTCTAACTTCGCCGGTCATTCAATAGCGGCAGAATAGGAGCTGGCGTATGCGTGGAAAGGTTTTATCTTTTGATGACAACACCGCTCAGGGCCTGATCTCAGGTGATGACGGTCAGCGCTACACCTTTACCCGTGGTGATCTTGGCGGCGGCGCACGCTCTGTGGCTAATGGCACGACGGTCGATTTCGAAGGCGAAGCCGGTGTGGCCCGCAGCGTTTATGTGCTGCAAACGGGCGGTGAGAAGAACAAGATTGTTGCCGCCTTGCTGGCTTTCTTTCTTGGCGTTTTCGGGGTTCACAAGTTTTACCTCGGTTACACCACGGCGGGCATCATCATGCTGGTGTGCGGGACGATCGGCTGGTTGCTGGTTCTGCCCGGACTGGCGGTGGCCATCATCGCCTTTATCGAGTTCATCATCTATCTGATGAAGTCCGATCAGCAGTTTTACGAACAGTATGTTGTGGGGAAGCGGACATGGTTCTGATCCCCCTTATGACGAAGTGTGAGGTTTAAGGCCCATGCCCATAGCCAAAGTCAATGGTGCCGAGGTTGAGTTTGAACCCGGTATGACGGTGCTGCAGGTCGCGGAACTGGCAGGCGAGGAAATCCCTCGTTTCTGCTATCATGAGCGCCTGTCGATCGCCGGCAACTGCCGCATGTGTCTTGTTGAAGTAAAGCCGGGGCCGCCTAAGCCTCAGGCTTCGTGTGCGCTTCCAGCAGCTGACGGTCAGGAAATTTTCACCAACACGCCTATGGTCAAAAAGGCCCGCGAAGGTGTGATGGAGTTCCTGCTGATCAACCACCCGCTCGATTGCCCGATCTGCGATCAGGGCGGTGAGTGTGACCTTCAGGATCAGGCCATGGCCTATGGTCGTGACGGTTCGCGCTATTCTGAAAACAAGCGTGCGGTCGAAGAAAAGTATCTTGGGCCAACCATCAAAACCTTCATGACGCGCTGCATTCAGTGCACGCGTTGTGTGCGCTTCTCGACCGAAGTGGCAGGTGTGACCGAAATGGGTATGATTTCGCGCGGTGAAGGTGCGGAAATTACCTCTTATCTGGAACAGGCTGTGTCTTCCGAGCTTTCGGGCAACCTGAACGATCTGTGTCCGGTCGGTGCGCTGACGCACAAGCCGTGGTCGTTCAACTATCGTCCGTGGGAACTGACCAAGACCGAGACCATTGACGTTCATGACGCATTGGGTGCGCATATCCGCGTTGATAACCGTGGTGCCGCTGTGCTTCGTGCCCTGCCGCGGCTTAAGGAAGAAATCAACGAAGAGTGGATCACCGATAAGTCGCGCTATGCGGTTGACGGTCTGTCGCGTCAACGTCTGGATCGTCCATATGTTCGCAAAAACGGTCAGCTTACACCTGCGTCATGGGATGAGGCGCTGGATGCCGTCGCCACTAAACTGAGCAAGAAAGCACCTGAAAAGATCGGCGTCATCGCCGGTGACCTTCAGGACGCCGAAAGCCTGAAAGCGGCCAAAGATCTGTTCACGGCTTTGGGCGTAACCAATATCGATGCCCGCCAGTATGGCGAAGCGTTTGGTGCAGCGGGTTCAGCTCGTGAAACCTACCTGTTTAATACGGGGATCGCCGGTATCGAGCAGGCGGATGCGATTGTGCTGATCGGCACCAATCTGCGTCACGAAGCAGCTCTGATTAATGCACGCGTGCGTAAGTCATGGCTCAAGGGCGCTGTGGATATTGCGGTTATCGGCGAAGCTTATGACCTGACCTATGATTATGAACATCTGGGTGCGGACGTTAAGGCCATCAAGGGCTTCAAAAAGTCTGACTTTGGTAAGCGTTTCAAGGAAGCCAAGAATCCGGTGGTTCTGGTGGGTTCCGGCCCGCTGTCACGCGAAGATGGCGCCGCACTTCTGAACCTTATCGCTTCGGAAATTGTTGCACCGGCCAATGTGGTGCGTGATGACTGGAACGGCTTCAATATTGTGCATCAGGCTGCAGCCCGTGTAGGTGCGCTGGATCTCGGGTTTGTGCCGGGTGAGGGCGGGCTTGATACGCGCGCAATTGTCAATGGTGGACTGGATGTCGTTGTGCTCATCGGTGCCGACGAAATTGACACCTCAAAGCTGAAAAACAGCTTCGTGGTCTATGTCGGTACGCATGGTGATGCGGGTGCAGCGGCTGCGGACGTTGTTCTGCCCGGTGCAGCCTATACCGAAAAGACCGGTATCTATGTCAACCTTGAAGGCCGCGTTCAGATTGCCGAACGCGTCGTATTCCCTAAGGGGGAAGCCAAGGAAGACTGGTCTATTTTCCGTGCCCTGTCGGCACGCGTCGGTAAGACCCTGCCTTACGACAGCCTGTCTGATCTGCGTCAGGCCCTGATCACCGATCATCCGACCTTTGGTCGCGTGGATGTGAAGCCATCGACAAAGTCTTTTGATGTCAAAACATTGGGCGCAAAAGGTGATGTATCGGATGCGGTTCTGGTGTCGAATATTGGCGATTTCTACCTGACCAACCCGATTGCCCGCGCCTCAACGGCTATGGCGGAATGTTCGGGCGTAAGAGCGGCCCCTCTGATTCAGGCTGCGGAGTAAGATAATGACTGAACCTTCATTCTGGGCAGGGCCGATCGGCTGGACGATCCTTGCAAGCCTTCAGGCGCTTGCGGTGATCATGGGCGTCATGGTTTCTCTGGCCTTTCTTCTCTGGGGCGACCGTAAGGTGTGGGCTGGTGTGCAGATGCGCAAAGGCCCCAACGTGGTTGGTCCTTTTGGTCTGTTTCAGTCGTTTGCCGACTTCTTCAAGTTCCTGCTCAAGGAAGTAATCATCCCCGCAGGTGCCGATAAACCGGTATTCCTGCTGGCACCACTTCTGACCTTTATTCTGGCCTTTATGTCCTGGGCGGTTATTCCGTTCGCTCCGGGCTGGGTAGGGGCGGATATCAATGTCGGTATCCTGTACCTGTTCGCTATTTCGTCGCTGGGTGTCTATGGCATCATCATGGGCGGTTGGGCGTCTAACTCTAAATACCCGTTTCTGGGCGGTCTGCGGTCTGCGGCACAGATGGTGTCTTATGAAGTCTCACTGGGCTTCATCATCATCACGGTTGTGCTGCTGGCCGGTTCGATGAACCTGACCGAGATTGTTGATGCTCAGGGCGCAGGCTTCTGGAACTGGAACTTCCTTGGCGGCGGTGGCCTGCTTGGGCTTGGGATCATCAAACTGCCGATCATGTTCGGCATGATGATCATGTTCTATATTTCGGCACTGGCTGAAACCAACCGCCCGCCGTTCGATCTGCCCGAAGCGGAATCCGAACTGGTTGCCGGTTATCAGGTTGAATATTCTTCGACCCCTTATCTTCTTTTCATGATCGGCGAATATGCCAACATCGTTCTGATGTGCGCCATGATCACTATCCTGTTCTTCGGTGGCTGGCATTCGCCCATTCCGATGGACAGCTTCGTGGCCCCCGGCACGATCTGGTTCAGCCTGATCAGCCTTGGCTGGTTCGTCCTCAAGGTGGTGTTCTGGTTTGTTATGTTCGCCATCGCCAAGGCAATTGTTCCGCGTTACCGCTATGATCAGCTGATGCGTCTGGGCTGGAAAATCTTCCTGCCGACCTCGCTGGGTGCGGTTGTTCTGATCGCGGCCTACCGCGTATTCGGAGGTGATTTCTGATGATCGGCCGTTTGACCCAAGCCGTCAAAGGCGCTCTGTTGCTGGATTTCGTCGGGGCCACTGGCCTTGCGGTGAAATACATGTTCAGGCCCAAGAAGACGATCAACTATCCGTTCGAAAAGGGGCCGCTCAGCCCGCGTTTTCGCGGTGAGCATGCGCTGCGTCGTTATCCTAACGGCGAAGAACGCTGCATTGCCTGTAAGCTGTGTGAAGCGATTTGTCCGGCGCAGGCGATCACCATCGAGGCAGAACCCCGCGAAGACGGCTCACGCCGCACGACGCGCTATGACATTGACATGGTAAAGTGCATTTACTGTGGCCTGTGTCAGGAAGCCTGTCCGGTGGACGCCATTGTCGAAGGCCCGAACTTCGAGTTCGCCACCGACACCCGCGAAGAACTTTATTATGACAAGCAACGGCTTCTGGCGAACGGTGATCGCTGGGAACGCGAGATCGCCCGTGCGCTTGAACTTGATGCACCCTACAGGTAAGAGGCGAAGATCATGAGTCTTTTGGCGATAGCCTTTTATATACTGGCCACGGTGACGGTGTTTTCCGGCGCTATGGTTATCCTGTCGAAGAATCCGGTGCATTCGGTTCTGTTCCTCATTCTGGCCTTCTTTAATGCCGCCGGTCTGTTTGTCCTTATGGGTGCAGAGTTTCTGGCGATGCTGCTGGTCGTCGTCTATGTCGGCGCGGTCGCGGTTCTATTCCTGTTCGTTGTCAT
>JASGFL010000129.1:0-4273 GCA_047605545.1 Asticcacaulis sp.
CGCCGTCTGACGGGCCGAACATGATCCCTATTCAGAACATGAGCGACCTGATCGGGACGCTGCGCCGGTTTGATGATCTGGCTAAGGGTAAGGTTTAACAAACGCGTCTGAAAAACGGCATGCCCGAAGGTGGGAGCCGGTTTTCGGACTAAAGTGCGCGTTTACACAAGGCGCATTCCAAAAAGTGTGTAGCGGTTTTTGGATATAATGCGCGTTTAAACCAAGCGCACGCCGAAAAGTGGGAACCGGTTTTCGGATCAAAGTGCGCGTCTTAAAAAAAAAGAGTGCCGCCTTCACGCCCACACATGAAGGCGGCATAGCTACGTATCAGACAGCTAGAGGACTGCCTGATAACGCCGCTCAACTTCGGGCCAGTTAATCACGTGATAGAAGGCCGCGATATATTCAGGCCGCTTGTTTTGGTATTTCAGATAATAGGCGTGTTCCCACACATCGAGGCCGAGGATCGGCGTCTGGCCGTCCATATAGGGGCTGTCCTGATTGGCTGAATTTTCAACCTTCAGGGTCTTTTCCGGTGTTACCACCAGCCATGCCCAGCCGGAACCAAAGCGGGTAATGGCCGCCTGAGTGAAGGCGGTCTTGAAGGCCTCGAAGCCACCCAGATCGCGGTCGATGATTTTCAGGAAGGCTTCGGAAGGGGCCTGATCGAATTCCGGTGACATGACTTCCCAGAACAGGCTGTGGTTGGCGTGGCCGCCACCGTGGTTGCGTACGGCATTTTTCAGCGCGTCAGGCAGGTCTTTGAAGCCGCGCAGCAGGTCTTCGACCGGCGTGTTGGCGTAGTCGGTGTTTTCAACCGCTGCATTCAGGCCGTTCACATAGGTCTGATGGTGGCGGGTATAGTGAATTTCCATGGTTTCTGCGTCGATGTGCGGCTCAAGGGCCTTATAGTCGTACGGCAGAGGGGGCAGGGTGTGGGGCATCGGAATGATCTCTCTCGGTTTGTAAAGGTTGTTGAAATTTAGTGCAGGGTCAGGCCGGCCTTATGGAACATCGGGCCGATCTGGAAGGTAAGCTGTATGGCCGCTGTGGTTTCCGGCGAGGTGCCGTGGGTGGCCTCAAACTGGCTCAGGGCCGCCAGAGTTTCCTTGAGGTGATGCTGTGCGGCGGTGCGCACGCTTTCGGGGCACAGCGGATTGTGCGAGGTCATCAGCAAATGGCCATGTACCGTGCACAGGACGTGGATCGCCTCGGTGCGCTGACCTTCGCGTAAGGAGGCTTCGGCCAGATTGAGGCAACTGACGACCAGTGCTGCGGTGGCATCATCTTCGCTGGGCCAGAAGCCGAAATAGCGGATCGCGTGGTCGCGGGCGTGCTGATAGTGGGTAATGGCTTCGCTGGTGTCGCCGTTGTGAAAGCAGTGATTGCCCTTTTGCGTGAGTTCTTTCCACTGACCTACGTGCCAATGACCTGCCTGGGTGTCGCGCGGGGGCAGATCATCCGGTGGTAAGGTCATGCGGGGCTCCTGAAGACTACGGAAACGCACAGAAGGCGATAGGCGTATTTAATAATGAGAATGATTATTATTATTGGGACTGGAAATCAAGCCCCGATCTGCCCTTAGGGCGGGGTGCGCGATTTTTCGTTTCGGCTTTGGGCGTCTCTGGGTATAGTTGGGCCGAAGCTAAAGCTAAGTTCGATATGTCTTTCTGGAAAAACCTTGCGCAGATAGCTGCGCGTTCATTTGATTCCGCGGAACATCCGGCATGCCCCAAGGGGCCGCCCGGTCGTGATCCGGCATTTGCCACGGCGGTCACGGCGCTGGGGGCCAAGCTGGCCATGGCTGACGGTCTGGCGGAAGAGGTGGAACAGCAGGCTTTTCTTGAGGTTTTTCAGCCTGAGAGCGAAGCCTATGACAATGTGCTGAGGCTTTATGATCTGGCGCGGCAGACCAGTCTTGGGTTTGAATCCTATGCGCGTCGTCTGGCGCGGCGCTATGCCGAATGTCCGCGCGTGCTTGAGGATGTGCTTGAGGGCCTGTTTCACATTGCGGTGTCGGACGGGGGTTTGAGCGACGCCGAAGAGACCTATCTCGAAAAAGTGGCCGAATTGTTCGAGTTGCCCAAAGCGACCTATCGTCGCATCCGTGCCGGTTATGTCGTGGCGGATGCCGAGGATCCTTACCATATTCTCGGCCTGTCGCCGGATGCGGAAGAGAAGGAGGTCCGCATGGCGCGCAACAAGCATCTGAACGATTTTCACCCTGATCGCGTAGCGGCGCGGGGCCTGCCGAGAGAGTATGAGGCTATCTATACGCAGAAGGCGGCGCTGATTAATCGTGCCTATGAGCAGATACGCCGTGAACGGATGGCCTAGGCCCCCGCGTTAATAAAAGTTAATCTATCATAAAAAATTGCTTTTCTGAGGCTACATAAGGTTGACGTGCGCCTTATTCGTGCCAATCTGCTATGGTGAGCATGACGCATCAGTGAGCCTTGAAACGGCTGAGCGCATGTGTTGAGGTAATGACCATGAGTGAGAATAAATCGTTTTTCGGCCGGTTTAATCGTGCACCTCATCCGTGGGCGCATGTACGACGGGAGAATAATATGGCCAGACTTAAACACATCGTGATGATGAGCGTGCTTGGGCTACTGTCTCTGGCAGGTGTGGCCATTGCCGTGATCTTCGCGGGTATTGTCGCAATCATTGCGGCCGTCGGGGTTGGCCTTATGGCGCTGACTGCGCTTATTACCCGTAAGCCGGTGAAGGTGTCTATCCGCCGTCCGCAATCCAAGAAGGATGACGGCGTGCTTGAGGCGCGTAAGAACGGTTCAACCTGGGAAGTGTACTAAGAACCTGTGCGGGGTACGGTCTTACGGGCTGTATCCATGCTTTGACAGTTCGTAAGCCGCTGCTATGACAAGGTCCCTGCTGAAAAGTGGGGGCTTTTTATTTTTTGCGGGTATCACCAGTGGCTATTCTTTCCCGACCTTCGCCCAATTTCAATGAACGCAAAGGCCCGCCGGATATGGTGGTGCTGCATTATACCGGCATGGAAACCGCCGAGGCAGCTTTGGCGCGTCTGTGTGATCCTGAGGCGCAGGTGTCGGCGCATTATGTCGTGGATGAGGACGGAACGGTCTATAGCCTTGTGGCCGAGGAACGTCGCGCCTGGCATGCGGGGGTGTCGCACTGGCGAGGGGAGCGCGATATCAACGGGGTGTCGATTGGCATTGAGATCGTCAATCCGGGGCATGAGTTCGGTTATCGCGATTTCCCTGACGCGCAGATTGATGCGGTGATCGGGCTTCTGGATGGGATTCGGGAGCGGTGGGAAATTTCTGACGACCGTATTCTGGGCCATTCCGATGTGGCCCCTGAGCGCAAACAGGACCCCGGTGAGCGGTTCCCGTGGGCGAAACTTGCGGCACATGGGCACGGGCTTTGGGTTGAGCCGCCTTTGCCACCCGAAGGGGTGATGGGGCCGGAGCTTGATACGGATGATGTCGGGCCGGGGGTATTTGCGCTTCAGGCGGCACTGGGCAAGCTGGGCTACGATATTCTGGCGGGCGGGCCATATGATGCCCAGACGAAGACCATTGTGGCGGCGTTTCAGCGTCACTGGGTGCAGACACGCTGTGATGGTCGTGCAGATGCGCTGACGCGGGTGCGACTCATGGCCCTGTTGCGTATGGTCACACTTATGCGCTAGAGAGCGATGAGAATTAATCGCAAAAAGGGGCGTTCCTGTGAGCAGCTATAAGAAATCCGACGTTGTCCTACTTATCATCACCGGCTTTTGGGGTTTTGCCGGTGTGATTCTGCTGGCGGCCGGTGCGCATGCCGACGGCACGGGGCGCATGACTTCGGCGGGTACGTTCCTGTTGTTCCACGCGGCGGCGGCAACCGGCCTGATCGGTTCGGCGATACTTGGGCCGCGGTTTAAGCTGAACACCTTGTTGCTGTTGCTGGTGGGCAGCGGTGTGTTTGCTGCCGATCTGGTGTCGCGGGCGACGCGCGGTGAGGGGCTTTTGCCTAATCTGGCGCCGACCGGTGGCACGCTGACCATGCTGGGCTGGCTTGGGGTGGCGATTGGTGCTGCACTTAAGCTGAAAAGTAAGGCCTGATTTTACAGGGCTTGATTTTTATCGGCTAAACCCGCACAGAACCCGTGGATCAGATGGCCGGGCGATCGCGGAGGAAGCCTCGTCCCCAAAAGTGCTTAGCGGTTTTGGGACAAGATGAGGCGTTTTTTGAGGAAAGTCCGGGCTTCACGGTAATGCGGTGGCGGGTAATGCCCGCCGGGGGC
>JASGFL010000130.1:0-3902 GCA_047605545.1 Asticcacaulis sp.
GTTTTCCGGTAAATACATATCCAAACCGGCTCATCAGCGTGTCGCGCGTGGCTTCATCCATATACCCTGGAATCTGCTTGCGCCCCATGGCGGCCAAGGCACGCATATCGTCAATACCATGCGTCTGGTCGGCATGGTCATGCGTCCACAACACGGCATCAATATGGGTCAGGCCCGCTTTCAATGCCTGTTCACGAAAATCCGGTGAGGTGTCCACCAGCAAGGCCGTATTTACAGACGCATCATCACCATAGGCCTGAAACAGAGCGCTACACCGACTGCGGCGGTTTTTCGGATTATTCGGATCGCAATTACCCCAGAAACCGTCCGCGCGCGGCACGCCTGTCGAACACCCACAGCCCAGTATGGTTGTTTTCAGGCGACGCGTCATGGGCGAGGTATCCGATCGAACAGGTCAAAAAACGACTGGTTTGAGCGATTGATGGTGTCTTCGCGCGACCAGCCACGAATCTCAGCCAGTTTATCATAGACGTGCGTAACATAGGCAGGCTCATTACGACGCCCGCGCATTGGCACCGGCGCCAGATAAGGACAATCGGTTTCGACGATGATCTTATCGGCAGGCATCAGGGCGATAATATCACGTACATCCTGAGCCGCCTTGAAACTGGCGATACCTGAGACAGAGAACCACGCGCCAATATCGGCTGCCTTTTGCGCCAGTTCCGCACCGGACGTATAGCAATGCAGCAATAGCTTGAACTCACCATTACTGTGTTCATCGCTTAAAATATCCCACATCAGATCATCGGCTTCGCGCGTATGCACCACCAGAGGTAAGCCGCTTTCGCGCGCCGCAATAATATGTATGCGGAACACGGTCGCCTGAATGTCACGCGGGCTGAAATCGTAATGGAAATCCAGACCGCATTCCCCAATGCCAACAACCTTAGGACGCTCAGCCAAGGCCAGCAGATCCTCAACCTTAAGCTCTGGATTTTCTTTGGCTTCGTGCGGATGCGTGCCTACCGTAGTCCATATGTCCGCATGGTCTTGAGCCAGTTGATAGCAGGCGTCGAAATTGGACACGCGATCACAGATGTTCAGCATCAAGCCGACGCCACTTTCACGGGCACGGTCAATCACCGCGTCACGATCTTCATCGAATTGCGGCGCATGCAAATTCACATGGCTGTCGATAAGCAGCATCATATTACCTTATGGGACTTAAGTTACGAAATTTCGCGCAGTGAATTGTAGATAGACCAGAAATATTCACCGCGATCCAGATTCACGCCTTCGGTTTCGGCCACGACCGTGCTCAGCCGAGACCACAATTCAGACCATTGCCTAGCCTTAGCCGGAGTATCCGCACTTAAGGCCAGATCCTGCACACGATCGCTGAGGACTGAGATAAACTGGGCAAATTTTTGTGGGCCGTTGACCTTGGCGGAATTGGTCTTGAATGTTGTGACATAGGGCAAAACATCAAAGCGCTGCGGAGCCGTTTCGGAAAGAAGCTTTTCCGCCAACTCGTCCATCTCAAGCGCCCCCTCTGCCCACAAACGCAAACCCTTACCCGGAGAGCCCCTGGACATCACCACCAGTCGCTCAAGTGCCTCCGAAGGCATTTCAGCGCGGGCTTCGATAAAATATTTCACCGCTTCGTCGTCCCACGGCATAAACCCAAGCCGACGGCAGCGTGATCTAATGGTCGGGAGTAATTTTCCCGGCGAATGCGAAATCAGAAACAGGATGCCACGCTCAGGCGGTTCCTCAAGTATCTTCAACAAGGCATTGGCAGAATTGACATTCAGGTCATCGACAGCGTCAACAATACAGACGCGATATGCCGAACGTGACGGTGCTTTTGAGAAGAACTCACCCACTTCGCGTACCGCATCAACCAGAATGCTTTTGCGGGCCCTACCGTCTTTTTCCTCACGCTCAAGCACCAGAAGATCGGGATGAGACTGCGCACTGATGAGACGCGCGTCGGCATCATCCGGTGACATACCCAACAGACCATAAGACTTATCGCTCTCATGCCCCATCAGATAGCGCGCTGCACGATAGGCAAAGCTGGCCTTGCCAACACCTTCCGGCCCCGTCAGCAGCCAGGCATGATGCAACCGCCCACGGCCTACGGCATCCAGAAAGGCTTGCTCCTGCGCCTCGGCATGGATCAGTTCATAGATTGCACGTGGATGCGCCACCATAGCGGGCTCGGCACTCATGCTCAGGCCCCCTTAAGGGCGGGCCAGCGGCCACTAATGAGGCGCCAGATATTATCGGCTAACTCAGGGATAGTCTGATCGGCATCAACAATGTGATACCTTAGTGTATCCGTAGCTGCGCGGTCGATGAAACCTTGCCTTAGCTTGTTATGGAATTCGATTCCCTTGGACTCAAAGCGGTTCTCATTGTCACCCCGCGACAAGGCACGCTTAAGCCCCGCCTCAACCGGCATATCTAAAATCAGGGTCATATCCGGCTGATCCTTGCCAACCACGACCTGATCAATCTGATCTATAAATGCCGGAGAAACCCCGCCGCCAGCGCCCTGATATGCACGCGTAGAGTCAGAAAAACGGTCGCAGACGACCCACGCACCGCGTTCAAGTGCCGGCCTGATGGTTTGCTCCAGATGACTGGCACGCGCCGCATACATCATCAGGGTTTCCGATATGGGCGACCAGCGTCCGGCATCACCGGTCACCAGCAGCTCACGCAATGCCTCGGCACCGCCGGAACCGCCCGGTTCGCGGGTTTGCACCACCTCAAGCCCCTGATCACGCAACCGTGCCACCAGAGCCTTGACCTGAGTGGACTTGCCTGCCCCCTCACCGCCTTCAAATGTTATGAACTGACCTCTCATAAGACCTGCGATAAATCGTCAAATTGGCAATCATTACAAGTCTTGAATGTGAGAATTATTGTGCACGGGTCAATATGGCGTCGAAATAACCCTGTGACATGGCCTTTTGCCGCTCAAGTTCAGCCTGCTGCGTCCCCTTGAATGGGCCAAGATACACAATATACAACCCGCGTGCGCGCTCCATCCGACCATTCAACATGTCTCTGGCTCGTTCGGCATTTTCACGGTTTGAAAAAGCACCGATCTGAACGCGATATCGCGCATCATCATCTGCCACAGGTCGGGAAGCAATCACCTGCCCTGCAGGCGTTCCGCCTTCCGCTGGCCCGATAAAGCGAATGCGTACCCTTGCCGTGCCTGCGTCATGCATCCCCAGATGCTTTGCCGCACCCTTGGACAGATCAAGTATGCGGTCATCCACAAACGGCCCGCGGTCATTCAGGCGCAAACGCATAGAGCGACCGTTATCCAGATTCGTAACCTCGATTATGCTGGGTAACGGCCATGTTTTATGAGCCGCGCTAATGCCTTCGGGTATAAAGCGCTCACCTGTGGCCGTCAGGTTTCCTGATTCATGGCCGTACCATGTGGCGGTTCCGGTCTGGGTTTCACCATGGCGGGGTATGTAGGGGCTGTAGGTTTTGCCACGAATTGTATAGGCCCTGAGATTAGCGGGCCTGTATTGCGGCTCTGAGGCAACCTTTGGGTCAGGCACGCCACCTGAATTGAATTTTGGTTTTGGCCCCGCGCATGCCGACAACAATATCATTCCTGCCAGCATTACCCACAGGCCCGCAGGCTTGCCGATGGGCGCAATGTGCCGAAAAGATAAAACAGTTGGTGACACGGTGTGTTCTGTGTGAAGTGATGGCCATTTTAAAGCTTTATGTTCAAAAGGGAAAAGCTTGGTTAACCGCCATTAAGTCAGTTTCTGTGAGCATCCTGATTTTTTATGCGCCCGCCCCCTTGGCAAAGCCCTGATCACGGGCTAAAAGCGCCATCCACTCACTGAGCCGGACAGGTGGCCGAGTGGTTTAAGGCAGCGGTCTTGAAAACCGCCGTA
>JASGFL010000131.1:0-3857 GCA_047605545.1 Asticcacaulis sp.
GTTCGACACGGCTCAGAATGGCATTGATGCGACCAAGTTCAGTCTGCGCCCCCGTGCCAACCACGACACCGACGCCTTGCCCCGTGGTGACGAATGTACCGGAAAAGACCATACCGGCCCGCTCGGCCAGAGGCGTTTCTTTGGCCATCACATCAGAGTGTTTTTCGACCGGCACAGATTCTCCGGTCAAGGCCGCTTCCTCGACCTTCAACGACTTCGCCTGTATCAGCCTGAGGTCAGCAGGCACACGATCACCGGCCTCAAGCCAAACCACATCACCGGGTACAATATCTTCGGCAGACACGCTCAGGCGCTGCCCGTCTCTCCAAACCTGCGCATGCGGGGCCATCATTTCGGCAATGGCATCAAGCGCCTTTTCGGCCTTGCCTTCCTGCACATAGCCTATGATCGTATTTACGATGATCACCAGACAGATCACCACCGCATCGACGGTGTGGCCCAGAAAGCCAGCGACAACCGCTGCCACCAGCATGATCCAGATCAGCGGGCTGTTGATATGCGCCCATAGCCGCTCGAATGCCGTACGCTTGCGCGATGCCGGCAAACGATTAGGACCACAGGCCTCCAGCCGTGCGCGCGCCTCTGTGGCACTCAGCCCTTCGGAACTTGTGTTCAACGCCGCACACACCGCGCCACCGTCGCGGGCATGCCACAGGTCATCCGTCTGCTTCCCCGTATGAACCTCGGTATGCCCCTCCGTGAGGCCCGCCTTGTCTGTCATAAAAACTCTCTGTCAGATAATAGGTCGCGGCGCGCGCCGTCCACAGGCACGCGCCGCGGTTTGATAGCTTGCGATCAGATTAGGCTGCGTCGCGCCACACCAGAACGTCACACGAAACGCTCTCGACGATATTGGAGGCAATCGTACCGAACAGCGTCGTCAGAACATGGCTGCGCCCGTGACTGCCGACCACCACCAGATCGCTGTCGGTTTCAGTGACATATTCATCCAGTTGCCAGCCAACTTCGCCGACATCGACCGCTACCTTAACTGCCTTGGCGGCCTCGGCCCCAAGGGTCGCACTAACAAAGGCTTCACAATCCTTGCGCGCCTGTTCGCAAGCCTGCTGGCGATAATTTTCGCCCTCATTAAGATAGGACGGTGCGACGTGGAACACGGTCACCTGCGCATCAGGGAAACTCTGTCGCACATAGACCAGTGCTTGAGCGGAATAGGCCGACATATCCGTTGCCACGACGATGCGGCGATAAGGTTGACGCAGGTGCTTTCGCACAACCAGTACCGGACACCCAGCCTTACGCACCAGGGTACTGGCCGAATTACCCAGAACCATGCGGCTGAAAGGCTCATCACGGGCCACACCAGTCACCAGAAGATCGGTTTGCAGATCCTGCACAGCCTTGAGCACCACCTGTTCCGGCGCCCCCTGTTCGATTAGAATGGTTGTGCGGCTGTCGTCGCCTTCGCCCAAATAGTTGCGTCGCACCTGACGACGAATAGCTTCAAGCCGGTTGGCTTCCTGTCGCCAGCTTCGGGTATCGCGATGCCATGTCTGAAACTCAAGCGCATGAACCACCGCAATCTCGGCCCCCCACAGCTTCCTTAGGTCAAGTGTCCGGTCAAGCGCCCGATCAGAACGCGCACTCAGATCCGTAGCCAAAAGTATTTTCGCAGGCGGAACAGCCATAAGTCTATTTCCCTATCTATTGTGTGATAAGGCTTATAATTACCCATACAATCCGTATGGGTAAACCACAGTAACGTGAACTTTATCTGCTTCCCTCCTCCAGACTGTGCGGCTTTCGGTCACAGGGCCACGCGCTCCAGAACCACTTCTTCGCCCGATTGCGTCTTTGACAATGCCCACACTATGCTTAGACTTGGCCCCTTACCTCAGGCTGAATGTAATCACGGGGGCTTATGACTATGGCGGATATTCAGGACGACACATACCGACGCATCCTTGAGGGGGCAAAAACCAAAGGCCGCATCCGTGTCGGCGTGGTGCATCCGGTTAAAATTTCGGCCATTCAGGCGGCTTATGAGGCTTTTGAGCTGGGGCTGATTGAACCCGTGCTGATTGGCCCACGCGACCGCATTCTGGCCGCTGCCGCAGAAAACAACAGCGACATCAGCGGCTGGCAATTGATTGACGCCGAACACAGTCACGCTGCTGCCGAAACCGCCGTCGCTATGGCGGCCAAAGGCGAAATTGAAGCCCTGATGAAGGGGGCCTTACACACCGATGAGCTGCTGCGTCCCATCGTCGCCAAAGGCTCAGGCCTACGTACCGAGCGGCGCGTCTCACACGCCTTCATTCTCAACGGGCCGTTTTATCACAAGCCACTGATCATTACCGATGCCGCGGTCAACATCGCCCCCGACCTTGAACAAAAAGCCGACATCTGCCGCAATGCCATACAGTTATGGCGCGTCCTGTTCGGCATGGATCAAAAGCCCAAGGTCGCCATACTGTCCGCCGTGGAAACGGTTACCCCGACCATGCCGTCAACCCTTGACGCAGCTGCACTATGCAAGATGGCTGATCGGGGCCAAATCACCGACGCTTACCTTGATGGCCCTCTGGCCTTTGACAATATCATTAGTCCCGAAGCGGCGCGTGAAAAAGGCATTGAGTCGCCGGTCGCGGGTGATGCAGACATCATCGTCGTGCCGGATATCGAAGCCGGTAACGCGCTGGCCAAACAGCTTATTTTCCTCAGCCATGCACAGGCTGCCGGCATCGTGCTGGGGGCGCGGGTGCCGGTGATCCTCACCAGTCGCGCTGATACGCTGCAAACCCGTATCCTATCGTGCGTTACCGCTCTTTATCTGGCCCATGCCCGTAAGGCAGGCCAGATCAAATGAAACCGGCCCTGCTGATCCTTAATTCAGGCTCATCAAGCCTCAAATTCCGCCTGTATGGCCTGTCGGCCACCGGTCAGAGCGACCTGCCCTATATCCTCGGAGGCAAGGTCACCGACATCGGCGGCACGCCAGCCTTTCAGTTGCACAACAACGAAACCAGCCGCGATGAACGCCACACCCTGCCGTCGGCCATCACACATGCCGAAGCCCTGACACATATTCTGCACCAGCTTACGGCCTTATCCGGTGACTGGCAGGTCACCTCAGCGGCCCACCGTATCGTGCATGGCGGACCTGACTTTACCCACGCCGTCAGGCTTGATGCCGATGCCATGCGCTACCTCAGAAGCCTTGAGCCTCTGGCCCCTCTGCATCAGCCGCATAACCTTAAGGCCGTAGAGGCCCTGTGGGCCGTCACGCCTGATCTGGTGCAATACGGATGTTTTGACACGGCCTTTCACACCGGCCACGCCCCTCTGCATTCCACCTATGCCCTGCCGAAATCCATCCGCGATCAGGGCGTTCGCCGCTACGGCTTTCATGGCCTGTCCTATCAATGGATTGCCGAAGTCCTGAAAACTGACCACCCCACGCTACATGCCGGACGCACCATTGTTGCCCACCTCGGTAACGGCTCAAGCCTGTGCGCCCTCAAAGGCGGCCGCAGCATCGACACGACTATGGGCTTCACCGCGCTCGAAGGTCTACCGATGGGGACACGGTCCGGCTCGGTCGATCCCGGTGCCGTTCTATACATGCAGCAAACCCTTGGGTTGTCGCCGGATCAGATTCAGTCTGTTCTCTATGATGAATCGGGCCTCAAAGGCCTGTCCGGCATCAGCAATGACGTGCAAACCCTGCTGAGCAGCCATGCCCCTGAAGCGGCTTTTGCGCTTGACTATTTCGCCGTCAAAACCGCGCAACACATCGCGTCATTAAGCGTATCGCTTGGGGGGCTGGATGGCCTTGTCTTCACCGGAGGCATAGGTGAACATGCCGCACAAAT
>JASGFL010000132.1:0-3788 GCA_047605545.1 Asticcacaulis sp.
CGTTGCGCCCCCTGCCAGTCGATATCAAACAGTACGTTCTGCCCTTGCGCCAGCGCGGCTTCAACTGGCTCACGTGGTGAACCATAACGATGGTCGTGCACCGCCGCCCATTCCAGAAGCGCATCATTCTTGACCAGCTCATCCATCGAAGCATTATCGATGAAGTGATACTCACGTCCATCCTGTTCACCGGGGCGCGGCGAACGGGTCGTGACAGAGGTCGAGAGTTCCAGATCCCCATGGTCTGCCATCAGACGACGACACAGCGAGGTTTTTCCGGCACCCGAAGGTGACGAAACAATCAGCATAAGGCCGCGACGAAGCTGGGTGCGCTGAGTTTGGGTATGGGGCATGTTTACTCTACGTTTTGTATCTGTTCGCGGAACTGATCGATGATTGATTTCAGTTCCAGTCCGGTTTGGGTCAGTTCAGTAAAGGCCGCTTTGGAGCATAGCGTATTTGCTTCGCGCATAAATTCCTGACTCAGGAAATCGAGCTTTCGGCCTTGTGATGTTTTTTGTCCAAGTAACTGATGCGCTGATACTATGTGCACCTTAAGGCGATCCAGTTCTTCGCGCACATCGGCCTTAACCGCAAGTACAGCCGCTTCCTGTAAAATACGCTCCTGCATATCCGCTTCGGGCAAAAGCTCTGCCAAACGACGTTCAAAACGCTCGCGGATAACCTGAACCTGCTGTCCCGAAAGGGCTTCAGCCTGAGAGACACACACCGCCATGGCCGAAAGATGCTGCGTCAAAACGGCAAACAGGGCCGCCCCCTCGTCCTGACGGGATTGCTTAAGCCCATCCAGCGCCGCCTCAAGACCGGCAAGCAAAGCGGCCTCAAGGCCTTCGTCGGTTTCCGTTTCATCTGATTGGGTATCAATTACCCCTTTAAGCGCCAGCAAACCATCAAGGCTCGGCATGGTCGCCTGCCCCTGCGCCAGCAATGAATTGCCGATCTCAAGGTAATGATTGAGCACCGTTTGATTGACCGTAAAATCGGAGCGAATTTCAGGGCGTTTCAGGTTCAATGACAATGAAACCTGCCCCCGCTGAAAACGGGTCCGCGCCAGTTCTTTTGCGGCCCGCTCAACCGCTTCAAAGCCCGAAGGCAAACGCAATTTGACATCCAGCGATCGTCCATTGACCGAACGGCCCTCAAAAACCCATTGGGTGTCGCCGTGATTGCCTTCGATACGGGAAAAACCGGTCATAGAAGCCGGATGCGAAGTGTTTTGATCCGTCATGGCTCCACCATAATAGTGTCATTGCGCGTGACCGGAATGGCGACACCGCTGGATTCTATGGCACGCCACCGCGCCACATTTTCAAGATGCTGATCGTAGGTTTTGGCAAATACGTGCCCGCCGGTACCGTCAGCAACGAAATAAAGATCCGAAGTTTGCGGGGGATTAAGCACGGCCATCAGCGCCGCCTTTCCCGGATTGGCTATCGGTGTAATGGGCAAGCCATCGATCTGGTATGTATTCCAGGGCGTATGGGCATCAAGTTCGCTGCGTCTTAAGCCACGGCCCAAAGGTTCACCTTTTGACACCCCATAAACCACAGTGGGATCAGATTGCAGCCGCATCCCCAGCCGCATACGATTGACGAAAACCGCCGCTACCTGAGGGCGTTCGGAGGCGATACCAGTTTCTTTTTCGACCACAGAAGCCAGAATAAGCGCCTCTTCTTTCGTCTTAACAGGCAGGTCAATCGCACGCTGCATCCACAGTTCATCCATCAGCTTACGCTGTGCGGATAACATCCGATCAAGCACCGCCTGTCGGCTCTCACCCGGCTCATACTGATAGGTTTCAGGCAGTATCGCACCTTCGGGTGGCACAGCCACGTCACCCGTCAACCCTTCCGTAGCCATAAGAATACGAACCGCCTGCGCCGAGGTGCGACCTTCGGGTATTGTAACAAAATGCTGTACAACACGCCCTTCGAGCAAGTGGTTCAGCACCCCGATCATGGGCAAGCGTGACGGGAACTCATAGGTGCCCGCACGTAAACCCTTGGGCTGAGTGCTTAGTCGAGCGGCCACCTTAAAGATCGTGGCCGAGCGTATAACACCTGCGTCCTCTAGCTTACGTGCAATGGCATTCAGACCCTGCCCACGTTCAACTGTAACCGGCGTAACCTTACCCGCAGGTGCCGCTGGTCCCGGCCCAAAGACATAGAGCCCCAAGGCCGCAACCAGCACTAATAATCCGGCAAATACCGCCAAAACGGGCGTAATACGACGTTTGGACTGAGGCTTGCGACCGGAGCGTTTTGTCGAAGGGCGCTTTTTTACGGCGCCGTTTTTTTTCGCACTCATGCCCCCGTCGCTCCTGAAATCTTAGTCCGTGACCTTACCCAGAACAATGGCCGCATTTGTGCCGCCAAATCCGAATGAGTTGGACATAACCTTATCGATTTTCATCTTCTTGGCCTTATGCGGCACCAGATCGATAGGGGTTTCCACGTCAGGATTATCAAGGTTGATGGTAGGCGGCACGATCTGGTCGCGGATCGCCAGCGTACAGAAGATGGCTTCTACAGCACCTGCAGCCCCCAGAAGGTGGCCTATTGCCGATTTGGTAGATGACACCGTGCCGGTTTTGGCGCGCTCACCCCACATGCGTTCAATGGCCTTAAGTTCGATGCCATCGGCCATGGTCGATGTGCCGTGCGAATTGATGTAGTCGATTTCCGACGGATCGGTTTTGGCATCCTTAAGCGCCGCCGTCATGGCGCGGAACCCGCCGTCGCCATCTTCGGAAGGTGCCGTGATGTGATAGGCATCACCCGACAGGCCATAGCCCAGCACTTCGGCATAGACCTTGGCACCACGCGCCTTGGCGTGTTCGTATTCTTCAAGGACAACCACGCCTGCGCCTTCACCCATAACGAAGCCGTCACGGTCTTTGTCATAGGGGCGCGAAGCCTTGGTCGGCTCGTCATTAAATGCCGTACACAGGGCGCGACAGGCGATAAAGCCGGCAATCCCGATCGGGACAATGGCCGATTCTGCGCCGCCGGCGACCATGACATCCGCGTCACCGTTCTTGATCAGGCGGGCAGCATCACCAATGGCGTGCGCACCCGTAGCACAGGCGGTAACAACCGAATGATTCGGCCCCTTTAGGCCGTGACGTATCGACACCTGACCTGAAGCCAGATTGATCAGAGACGATGGAATAAAGAAGGGCGAAATACGCTTGGGGCCTTTTTCCTGAAGCTCCAGCGCCGTTTCCGCGATAATGCCCAGACCGCCAATACCTGAGCCGATCAGTACGCCTGAGCGATACTGGTCTTCGTCGGTTTCAGGCTTCCAGTCGGCATCTTTCAGCGCTTCGTCAGAAGCGGCAATGGCATAAAGGATAAAATCATCGACTTTGCGGCGCTCTTTGTTCGACAGAACTGTCGACGGGTCAAAAGCCCCTTCGTAATCGGGCGAACCGCCCCCACGTCCATCAACACTGGGGATTTCACAGGCTACCTGACAGGCATAGTCAGTCGTATCAAACGCCGTAATCTTACCGGCACCGGATTGCCCGTCCAGCAAACGCTTCCAGGAAATATCAACTCCGGCCCCCAAAGGCGAAACCAGACCCAAACCCGTTATGACGACGCGACGCCCCATATAACCTTATCCTTATAAATCAATCAGAACTAAGAAGGCGCGGCTTCGATCCGGCTGAAATTTAAGCCGTACGAAACCGCGCCTTTAAATCCGTCAACGGATTAAGCGGAAAGCTTTTCCTTGATGTAGTTGACCGCATCGCCAACCGTCAG
>JASGFL010000133.1:0-3745 GCA_047605545.1 Asticcacaulis sp.
ATGGTTGATATTGGTGTTTATGTTGGGCATGGCGCTATGTAAGGCCCGAACTGAACGTGTCGAGGCACCGGTTTTAAGCGGTGAAGACAGTCAGTTTTACATTGATGCGCTGGTTCTCGATATCACGGGACAGGATAAGGAAAACCCGCGTATTGTTGTTGCGCCTTTGCGTATGTCAGGGCTGTCCGCCGATAACACACCTATTCGGTTGAGGTTGGGGTTACGCAATCCTGATCCGGAACTTAAGCCGGGCCAAAGAATTAAGGCCTTTGCTATTGTCCATCCACCTGCAGGACCATCACTGCCGGGGGGCTATGATTTCGCCAGATCAGCCTGGTTCGACGCCTATGGGGGAGTTGGATTTATTCCCGGCCGTATAGATATTTCCGAGGCACCAGAAGTTTCCGACCGCCTTAGGCGTCAGATGTGTCTGAATGGGTTTCGCTGGCAACTTACACAAACCATTGTGGCGAAAATGGAAGGCCAGTTGGGGCAGGGGACGCGTCTGGGGGGCTTTGCCGCGGCGCTTGTAACGGGGCATCAGGCTTATCTTGAACCCGATCTGGTTAGCGATATGCGGGATTCTGGGCTGGCGCACATATTGTCCATTTCAGGGTTACATATGGCGATTGTTGGCGGATTTTCGTTTTTTTTGTCACGAGCGATCATGGCACTTATCCCTCCGCTGGTGTTGAACTTTCCGGTTAAAAAACTGGCGGCGGGTTTCGGTATTCTTACGGTCTGCCTTTATCTGGCGATTTCAGGTGCGCCTGCACCAGCCATCAGAGCTGCGATCGTTGCCATAGTTGCCTTTGGAGCCATACTGATCGACAGACGCGCCTTAAGTCTCAGGGCGTTGGCGCTAGCGGCTATAATTGTGATTATTCTGACGCCCGAAGCCGTGTTTGAGGTGGGCTTTCAGATGTCTTTTTGCGCAACCGCGGCCTTACTGGCGCTGGCTGAAACCGTTCGGCCTGTACCCAAAGAAATAAGCGTGCCGGTGTGGGTAAGGTTCTGGCAGGGCGGTTGGCGGTGGGTGCGGTTGACGGTAGTTGCCAGTACGGTGGCGGGGCTGGCAACCGCACCATTTGGCATATTCTACTTTAACCGTGCGCAGCTATATAGCCTTCCGGCGAATATGCTTGAGGCCCCTGTAACGGCACTGGTGGTCATGCCGGCATTGGCAATCGGCACCACACTAAGTGGGACGCCCTTGGGCCAACCGTTCCTGTATATTTCAGGCTTAGGCTTGCATGTAGTTGACCGGATATCGATGGGTATCGCCAACTTACCCGGTGCCGTGGCTGTGGTTGCCAGTCCACCGGACATTGCGCTTTTGTTGTCATTTGCGGGTATTGTTTGGCTGTGCCTGATAAGAGGGACGGCCCGCTGGATCGGCTTGGTGGCCGCATTCGCGGTACTTTATTGGCCGCGAATATCTCCACCCGATATATGGCTTGATCCTCAAGGGGCCAACGCAGCCATAAGGATTGATCAGGAAACCTACGCCTTGCGCCCCAAGGTGCAGCAGTTTGGCTACGAGAAATGGCTTGAGCACTATCACTTGAAAACAGAAGATACTCTTTTGGATCAACACTATATCTGCAAAAGCTATGTGTGCGTACCAACGAGTAAGGCTGAATACGAGGTCGGTTTTGCCTTTGGAAACCAGCCTGTAAATATACAGCGACTTGAGAGCCTGTGCCGTGAGAGCCAGCTTGTCGTCATACGCAGCGAAGTCCATACATGGCCAGCCGCATGCGAAGGCGTTAATCGCATCACCAAACCTGATTTCCAACGTCTTGGCGCTATGGAGCTCAGGCGCACGGAAGGGCAGTGGCACATCCGGGCCTCTGAGCCGTTACGGGGACAGAGGCCGTGGACAAGGCGGCTCAGTGATAGCGGCGCATAAGCCCGACCAACTTACCCTGTATGGCGACTTCGCCATCATTATAGATACGGGTCTTGTGGGCTGGATTGGCGGCTTCAAGGGCAATAGACGCCCCTTTTTTGCGCAGACGTTTGAGGGTAGCGGTTTCGCCCTCAACCAGTGCGACGACAATTTCGCCTGACTGTGCGGTGTCACTCTTTTTGATGATGACATAGTCGCCATCGAGAATGCCTGCGTTGATCATGGAGTCACCTTCAATTTCAAGAAGGTAATGCTCACCTGAGCCAACAAAGATTTCCGGCACGCGGATGCGATCGCGTTCCTGACCTATGGCTTCGATAGGCACGCCCGCAGCAATTTTACCCAATAGCGGTAATTCGCGTCCGTCTTCTATAACCGGTTGCGGCGTTGCCGGTGCCGGTTTTGACCCTTCAACGACCTGAGGCACAAAAGCCTGACGCCCACGCGGAGGAGCAGCGGTTGTTGCCTGATCAGGAAGCTTTATGACTTCAAGTGCGCGGGCACGATGCGCCAGTCGACGGATAAAACCACGTTCTTCAAGCGCAGTAATTAAGCGGTGAATACCGGATTTGGAGGCCAGATCGAGCGCTTCTTTCATTTCATCAAATGAGGGCGATACGCCTGTTTCCTTGATGCGTTCATGAATGAACATCAAAAGTTCGCGTTGTTTGGTCGTCAGCATGTATCCACCCCGTAACGGAATCGTTCAGTCTGAGCGATATCTTGACGCCCAAAAAGTGAACAAGTCATGAACTTACGTTAGATGTTCTGCATGCGTTCACGACGCTTGTCAAGCAAGTGACAGAATCTTTTTGGCCGCCTCGGTTACATCGGCTTGCCGCATAAGGCTTTCGCCAACAAGCATTGCCGTCGCACCTGTCGCTTCAAGGCGAACCACATCCTCAGCGGTAAATATGCCGCTTTCGGCCACAAGCACATGCTCCGGGCCAACCATGTCCGACAGGATTTCGGTCGTGGCCAGATCAACATCAAATGTTTTAAGATTACGGTTGTTTATGCCAATTAGCTTTGAGCTGAGTTTAAGGGCACGCTCCATTTCTTCGGCATCGTGTACCTCAACAAGCGCATCCATCTCCAGATCGTGTGCCTGAGCAATCAGATCCGCCGCCAGAGCATCGTCAATCATGGCCATGATCACAAGTATCGCATCAGCCCCAAGCGCCCGCGACTCTGCTATCTGCCATGTGTCGACCAGAAATTCTTTGCGGATACAGGGCAGTGTCACGGCATTTCTGGCGGCTTGAAAATGTGATTCGTGGCCCTGAAAACTTGGGGCATCGGTCAGAATCGACAGGCAGCTTGCGCCACCCGCCTGATAGGCCTGCGCTAGTGATGGCGGATCGAAGTCATTGCGAATTAAGCCTTTTGACGGGCTGGCTTTTTTGATCTCAGCGATTAATGACAGGCTTCCGGGACGTTTATTCGCCACAAGCGCATTCATAAATCCGCGCGGGGCGCTGGCTTGAGCGACACGATCTGCCAGTTCGCTCTGAGTCACGTTCAGGCGGCGCGTAGCCACTTCTTCACGTTTATAGGCAGCAATTTGAGCAAGAATATCGGTCATAATGTTTATCCGGCAGATTAAGCGCTTAGGCTCTAGTACATAGATGCGCAGCAAAAAGCCATATGACCCCAAAGTGATATGGAATTTTTACGCACCAAAGTATCATTTTACACGATCTGTTTATGGATAAGGTGAGGGGTTTTCATGAAAAAGAGTCTTTTGAGCGCCGGTGCGTGCGCTGTGCTTATTATGTTAGGCGGGTGTGAGACGATGTCGGGAAATGCGGATCCGGCGCATAGTTCCAGAAA
>JASGFL010000134.1:0-3695 GCA_047605545.1 Asticcacaulis sp.
GACACGTTTTTGATCACATAACCACCTGAGAGGGCAGCCGTTTATCAGCGCTTTGACCCAAGAGCAAGGCTTAAGGCGTAAACATCTGTCGAAAACCACAAGTTATTTCAGATAGCTCCCCCTCACCCCAGAAAACCGGATATCGCAAGCAGCTTAAACAGTACCATTATAATAACCACTATGATCCAGGGATGCCGCCCGATAAAGCCTGTGTTCCATAGATTTTCGGACAGTTCCTTTTCAGGAGCAAAAATCGCAATCCGTTCATTGGCATAAAGTTCGGGCAAGCTCTCTTCGGCCCGATTCTTTTCCTCAGCCGTCAGGTGATTGCGCACCACCTCATATTCCCGCACCAGATGCACGCTCTGATTTGTTGTCGTTGTTACCGACCGCCCGCGAATCCCGCCCAAATCCCAATTGTGACGCGACGGCGGATAATCAATGGAAAATGGCAAAGACAGTCGCGTATCGACCTTTACCTGCCTCAGCCCCCCGATATCGAATGGCCACTTGCGCGCAATCTGGGTGCCTTCGCCCCATAATCCCTGAAACAAAGTCTCAGGACTGACAAATTCAGATGTCCCCGACCGTTGCGATTTTACCCACGGATCATCCAGTTCGATCCGTTCCTGAATCACAATTTCATTGCGCCTAAGATCATCAACGAGATCCAGCGGCACGCTACTGACACCTTCACCATAGAGGCGCCGGTAATAATCGGTGTAGGTCTGGCTGAAGGTTTCAAGACCGTCACTTTGCAGACTATAGCGCGTCGCATCAGCCCTTCGCCCCCTGAGGGTCGTGGAAATGGTTACAGTGCTTGGCCGCGGGTTCTTCTTTGACCGACGCTTAAGGGTGATGTCCTCACTAACCTCATAGGTCAGGCGCGTTGGTTTAGGCTCTATGACCTCCAGATCGCCGCCCTCGACCAGGGGCAGGCCAAAGGCAAACTCGGCCTGTTCGACATGTTCAATGTCTCCGCCCTGAGGGTATCGCGTCGCATCAAGCCACAGGGTACGTCCCTGATGGCGCACGCGAACAATACAGTGATTAAATCCATTTGTTCCCGGAGGCATCTGATCAAGGACAGGGCCAAATTCGGTGTGAACCAGCGCCGGACAGGCATCAATATCCATATGCCTGAGCATGGCCACCAGCATCTTGGAAACGTCTTTGCAGTCTCCCATCCGGTCATCAAAGATAACTTCGAGCGGACGCGGCACATGGCCCCCTGCCCCCATCTGCACCGAGAAATAGCGTATATGGGTTTGCACATAGCGCAGGGCTTCGATGATCCGGTCGGCGGGATCGGGGGTGGTATTGATTATATCGTCGGCAATCTGACGCAAACCGTCCGGCAGTGCTTCCTGACTGTAGCCTGGGCGATAACAGTCGGCCACCTGCGTCCAGCTTTGCACGCTGGTTACAAAAAAACCGCGCCATGCCCTGAACCACTCAGGCATCTGGTTTTCAGGAACCCAGGGCACGACATCGACATCACGCCAGAGCCATTCGACATAACCGTCACTGCCGGTTTCAATGACCGGCTCGACACTCCCTGCGGGAAAGGGTTTCCAGTTCAGAGGTACCGGAGACAGAATCCGCACATATTTGCACAGGCAATATTGCTGCCACTGCATATCCATCTGAGCGCTGAAAGCATCGCCCAGAACCGGCGGCGCGCCAACCCAACTGCTGGCCACATCAATTTCGTCCCCGACCCTGAGGTCAGGCACACTTATGGCCCATGTCCATTGACCATCCAGCCGTGAGGCTTCAAAGCCGCGCTCACGGCGCACCAGATGCATACGCTTTTGCGCATCGACCTCGATGATCTGATCACCGCGCCGGATATGGAAGTGGTGTATGATCAGGGTTTCATAGGCCGGATCAAAATCGAGCGTGAAATTAGCGACCGACTCAAGTCCGGACGAATCCGTTACCTGTTTGATCAGGCGCGAGTACCAGACCCGCTGCCCCGGAGTCAGGCGAATCTGGGATTCCACGTGCCGGAAGAACACGCCCTGCTTGGCCTTATGCTTGATATCCGAAGGTAAGGGTTCGGGGGCAATATCTTTGACCCATGACTCTGGCGGCGAAAATAAAACGGCCGCCCGCGCTACTGCTTCGCTCATAAACTCAAATCACCCCTGAAAACCTGTCAGATCAAGGGCAGAAAACACCTGCGAACCCATAACAGTGATGCGGACTTCAGTCCGGTCAAATACCTGTGCTGGCCCGACGTTGCGGCGCCTCTCTCCCTTTGAAAAAGCTAGCACAGTAACATCGGTGTCTCAAAGATAATTCAGACAAATTGCACGCCTAGCGCGACGGGCGGCTCAGGACATAGATGGCGCACAGCCCGCAGGTAATGGCTGGTGCAAAAGCCCAGTAACCATCAATCAGAAAATAGCTGATAATCGAACTGACGGCCATGCCGCCAACCGCGAAGCACTTCGCCTTTGGGCCGATAATGCCGCGTTCACGAAAATCACGAATCGGCGGCCCGTATTTTGGGTGCTCCATGATCTTTGCCTCCCATGCGGGATTACTTTTAGCAAAGATAATCGCGGCAATGATCAGGAAGATCGTGGTCGGCATAACGGGCAGGAACGCCCCGATCACACCGAGCGCCACAAAAAACAGCCCCAATAAATTCAAAACTATTCGCATTCTCACTCAATGCCCGTATTTAATGCCACAGGCAACCGTCACACCCGCTTATATGTTTATGACGTTTGAAACTGCCGAATTTTCCCGACAATCCGCATATTTTTTAATTTATGCGGTGCGCCCCAGTGTTTCATAAAGCGAAATCGAGGTCGCATGGCTGACGTTCAGGCTTTCAAACCCGCCCGGCATAGGGATTTTCACCAGATGATCACAATGCTCAGCCACCAGACGACGAAGCCCCTCGCCTTCGGAACCCATCACCAATACCAGACCCCGCGGACCACCGGCCTTGCGCCAGTCCTGCCCCTCAAGAACTTCCTGAAGCGTGCCTTCGGCCTCACCGGCCAGACCCAGAGACACGAAGCCTGATTCCCCAAGACGCTCCAAAGCCCGCGACAGATTCGTTACCTTGGCGAAGGGCACCATATCCATCGCCCCTGCCGCCGTTTTCGCCAGCACACCCTGCATAACCGGACTATGACGGTCCTGCATAACAAGTCCGGCGGCACCAAACGCGGCGCAGGTACGGAAAATGGCGCCAATATTCTGTGGATCAGTGACCTGATCCAGCATCACCAGAACCGGCACATCGCGTTCAAGCGCCCCTTCCATGAGAGAATCAATATCTTCCCCCTCCAGCGGCGGCGCATTGAATGCGATTCCCTGATGCACCGCGCCCTGAGGCAAAAAGGCGTTAAATTCGGCCATAGGCGTCACACGCATATGCAGGTCTGAGCGCTTCAAAAGGGCCTGAGGCAGGCTTTTTTGCCGTTCTTCGGTCAGAAAAAGACGAATCGGCCCCTTGCGGGACATATTTTTTAATCCCGCCTCAACGGCATGAAGCCCCCAGACCCAACCGTCTTCGGACACCTTAGGCTTATGAAAAGATTGCGGTTTTTCGCGCGTTTCACCACCCTTGGCAGGTGGTGCCGAACGGCTTTTCCCCTGAAATTGTGATTTTTTTCCAAAGTTTTGCGTATTACGCGCTGCGGGGTCGTTGCGTTCGCGTTTAATGGCCACTA
>JASGFL010000135.1:0-3174 GCA_047605545.1 Asticcacaulis sp.
ACACTGGCCGCAGGACTCATGCTTGTAGAAATAGCTCAGACGGGCAATGGCCTTGATGACGTCGGTGGACTTGTCCATCACGATGACGGCAGCGGTCCCCAAACCTGACCCCAGCGCGCGCAGGCTGTCGAAATCCATCGGCAGGTCTTCACACTGCTCAGCGGTAATCATCGGAACGGACGAACCGCCCGGAATAACCGCCTTAAGATTGCCCCAGCCGCCACGAATACCGCCGCAGTGATCATCGATCAGCTTACGGAACGGGATCGACATGGCCTCTTCGACGTTACACGGACGCTCAACGTGACCGGAAATGCAGAACAGCTTGGTGCCCGCATTGTTCGGTGCACCAAAGCTGGTGAACCATTCGGCACCGCGGCGCAGGATCGTGCCAACAACCGCAATAGATTCAACGTTGTTCACGGTTGTCGGGCAACCATAAAGACCGGCACCGGCAGGGAAAGGCGGCTTCAGACGCGGCTGGCCTTTTTTGCCCTCCAGCGATTCCAGAAGTGCGGTTTCTTCACCGCAGATATAGGCCCCGCCGCCGTGATGTACATAAACATCAAAATCCCAGCCGTGGACATTGTTCTTGCCTATCAGCTTGGCTTCATAGGCCTGCTTGACAGCGGCCTCAAGACGCTCACGCTCATGGACATATTCACCACGCAGATAGATATAGGCCGCATGGGCCTGCATGGCAAAAGAGGCAATCAGGCAGCCTTCGATCAGCAGATGCGGATCGTGGCGCATAATTTCGCGGTCTTTACAGGTGCCGGGTTCGGATTCGTCGGCATTGACCACCAGATAGTGCGGGCGATCCTTGACTTCCTTAGGCATGAACGACCACTTGAGGCCGGTCGAGAACCCTGCCCCGCCTCGTCCGCGCAGGCCTGAGTTTTTAACGTTGGTAATGATCCAGTCACGACCAAAGGACAGTATGTCCTTCGTGGCATTCCATGCGCCGCGCTGCTTCGCACCTTCAAGGCCCCAGTCATGGAACCCGTAAAGGTTGGTGAAGATACGATCCTTGTCTTCGAGAATACCCTTGATAGCCATTACGCTTTTACCTCCGCTTCGGGAGCATTGGGAATCTTGATCTTTTTGGCAGCCGAACCATCATAGAGCGACGCATCAAGCAGGCTTGTCGCGCCACCCAGAGGTTCCGACGTATGACGACCATTGTACGGGCCAGCCTTTGGCTCTTTGCCGGCGGCAAAGTCGTCAATGATCTGCACCAGATTATCCGGCGTCAGGTCTTCGTAATAATAGTCGTTGATCATAGCCATGGGCGCATTGGTGCAGGCCCCCAGACATTCCACTTCCTGCCAGTAGAACTTACCATCCGCAGACAGCTTGTCCTTTGGCCCGATCTTGTCCTTACAGACCTTCATCAGGGCTTCGGAACCGCGAAGCTGGCACGGCGTGGTGCCGCAAACCTGAATGAGAGCTGCCGAACCGACCGGCTCAAGCATGAACATCGTATAGAAGGTGGCCACCTCATAGACGCGGATTTGCGGCATGTTGAGATATTTGGCCACAGCGGTAATGGCAGGCTCACTGACCCACCCTTCCTGCTTTTGCACCAGCCACAGGGCCGGAATGACCGCCGACTGACGACGGCTTTCAGGATATTTTTGAATCCACCAGTTCACTTTTTCAAGCGTTTCCGGCTTGAACTCAAAGCTTTCGGGTTGGACGGCACAGAGACGGCGAACGGACATCAGGTCTTACTCACCCTTTTGGTCTGAAGGCATTTTTTCCGCTTCCCAGCGCTTGTTACGCGCATCCAGAAGGCGGGTAGACGCCGCTTTGGCAACAGGCAGACGGCGGGCAACCAGCATGGCCGCGACCGCAACCACAACCGATCCGAGGATCAGCGGTGAATTATCCGGCTGAGGATTATATTCGAGGTAGATACGCACCCCGAAAATGATGATGAGCAGCGGCACATAAGAGGCAAAAACCTCAAGCAGGATATCGTTCAGATACCCCTTTGAACCGCCCGCATGATAGGGCCAGGCAGATTTGCCGAGGCGGTAGCGCAGAAACACCGCCAGCGCCAGAAATACCGCTACGATGCCTACGGAATAGATAATATTGCCTTCCATCAGCGATCCACCTCTCCAAACACGATATCAAGCGAACCAAGGATCGCCGACACGTCAGCCAGCATGTGGCCCCGATTCATCCAGTCCATCGCCTGAAGGTGCGCAAATCCGGGCGCTCTGATCTTGCAGCGATAGGGCTTGTTGGTGCCATCAGACACCAGATAAACGCCAAACTCACCCTTCGGTGCTTCGACGGCCGCATAGACTTCGCCCTCAGGGGTCTTGAAGCCTTCAGTATAGAGCTTGAAGTGATGGATGAGCGCTTCCATCGAATTCTTCATTTCGGCACGGCGCGGCGGCGTATATTTGTGGTTCTGAACCAGAACCTCACCACCGGTTACCTTAAGCTTTTCAATAACCTGTTCCATTATCTTAACGGACTCACGCATCTCTTCGATGCGGCAAAGATAACGGCTCCAGCAATCGCCCTTCTGACCGAGAACGATGTCGAATTCCAGTTCGTCATAGCATTCGTAAGGTTGCGAACGGCGCAAATCCCACTCAATGCCCGAACCACGTACCATCACACCGGTCATGCCCCAGTCAAAGGCTTCCTGAACGCTTACGACGCCAATATCGACATTACGTTGCTTGAAGATACGGTTCTCAGTCACCAGCGCCTCAAGATCCTTGAGGAAGGCTGGATATTCCTTACACCACTTTTCGATGTCGCTGATCAGTTCAGGCGTGATGTCCTGATGCACGCCACCGGGGCGGAAATAGTTGGCGTGCAGACGCGCCCCGCAGGCACGCTCATAAAACACCATCAGCTTTTCGCGTTCCTCAAAGCCCCACAGCGGCGGCGTCAGCGCGCCCACGTCCATGGCCTGAGTGGTAACGTTCATCAGGTGGTTCAGAATACGACCGATTTCACAGAACAGAACACGGACAAGCTGCCCGCGCTTAGGCACTTCAAGTCCCAGAAGCTTTTCAATCGCCAGACAGAAAGCGTGCTCCTGATTCATTGGCGCCACATAGTCGAGGCGGTCAAAATATGGAATGTTCTGCAGATAGGTGCGGTATTCCATCAGCTTTTCGGTGCCGCGATGCAGCAGACCGATAT
>JASGFL010000136.1:0-2729 GCA_047605545.1 Asticcacaulis sp.
GTTGAGACCACGCCCTTTAAACCGGCCAATATGGGCTTTCGCACGGACTGGAGCGATATTTTCCGCGACCGCTTCGCCGGACAGCCGCTGAAAAATATCCGCCTGTCCTATGGAGAGCATAGCCGTCAGGGCGAACTGATGATTACCCGCGACGGTATCGAAGGCGGTGCCGTCTATGCCCTGAGCGCTGCTTTGCGTGACGCGCTGGAAACAAATTCCACCCTCACCCTGTCGCTGGATTTACGGCCTGATCTCAGCCTGCAACAGGTAAGCGACAAACTCACCCGCACCCCTGCCCACCAGAGCCTGAGCAACCGCCTGCGCAAAGCCCTGAACTTCACGCCACTGTCCGTTGCCCTGTTGCGGGAATGTGGCGACCTGAACGCCCTTGCGCCATCCATAAAAGCCCTGCCCGTTGTCCTTAATGGCACGCAGTCACTCGACCGCGCCATATCCTCTGCGGGCGGTATCACCTTCAGCAGCCTGACGGACGCACTGGAGCTTAAGGCCCTGCCCGGCGTGTATGCCACAGGCGAAATGCTGGACTGGGAGGCCCCGACCGGCGGCTATCTGCTTCAGGCCTGTTTCTCAAGCGCCGTCCACGTCGCCCGCCACATCAGCCAATCGCTTTCAACTCATCCCTGAAACGCGCAGCATTTGCGACATAGTGGGCCGCCGAAACCTTAAGGCCCGAAATCTGCGCCTCGGTCAGTTCCCGCACCACCCGCGCCGGTGATCCGATCAGCAATACCCCGTCAGGATAGACCTTTCCCTCCGGCACCAATGCGCCAGCCCCGACAATCGTGTTGCGCCCGATCTGCGCACGGTTCAGCACAACAGCATTAATGCCAATCAGACTATTGTCCCCGATCGTGCAGCCATGCAGCATGGCCTTGTGACCTACGGTGACACCTTCGCCGATCACCAGCGGACAGCCCGGATCGGAATGCAGCACGCTACCGTCCTGAATATTGCTGCGCGCCCCGACCGTCAGAGGTTCATTGTCTGCGCGGATGACCACATTAAACCATACGCTCGCCTCGTCCCCCAGCCGCACATCGCCAATCACATCGGCCGAAGGCGCTACCCAATAACGCCCCTCATCCGGCACCTGCGGTGCCTTATCACCCAAAGCATAAAGCGGCATGCGTCACTCCCTTGACCTCTGCACGAATATTCCTTGTCACACAAATTTCTTCAGAACGTAACCACATCGTTACTTATGCTTAATGCGTCGCTAACCATTTCGCGCAAATCTATTACTGTCTTTGAGAGGGAATCGGTATCTCTTTCAGAGGCTGACTAAACGCCAGCACCCTACCTTATACATGAGGTTAAAAGTGGCCCACCGTCTCGCCCGTCTGCCCGACACAGCCCCACCGCCTTTTGCGGTATGGCCGTTCGGAAGCGACGCTCCCGAAACTGGCCGCTGCCCTGTTCCTGTACAATATGCATACGCAAAGGCGATCCCGTTTACGGTGTCGTCTTTTTTTATGCCTCATTTTTTCATTTCTTCAGGAGGCCCGTCATGACCAAGCGTACCGCCAAACGTTACCTGCGCGAAGGCACACTTGATGCCGAGGAATATGCCCGCGACACCAAAATCCGCCGCATCAACGTTAATCACGGAAGCTGGTCACCACTGGGTGGCACTGCAAACAAAGACAGGGACCAAAGCTACGTCAAAAACATCAAACCAAAATCAGACGGTCAGGCCGCACTTCTGAACGCCATTGACGAGAAAAATCTGGTTCTGGCCCTTGGCCCCGCAGGCACGGGCAAGACCTATCTGGCCATCGCCAAGGCCGTCGAAGCGCTAGAGGCCGGTAAGGTAGGCCGCATCGTCCTGTCACGCCCCGCTGTCGAAGCCGGTGAATCCATCGGCTACCTGCCCGGCGATATGGAAGACAAACTCGCGCCCTATCTGCGCCCGCTCTATGACGCCCTGACCGACCGCCTGAGCATGAAACGCGTCAAGGCGCTCATCCAGGAAGGCCTGATCGAGATTGCCCCCGTAGGCTACATGCGTGGGCGCACGCTGAACAATGCCTTTGTGGTCATCGACGAAGCCCAGAACTGCACCTACACGCAGCTTAAGATGCTGCTGACGCGACTGGGGTGGAACTCGACCATGGTTGTGACCGGCGACCCGAACCAGTCGGATCTCCTGCCGGGCCTGTCAGGTCTTGCGGATGTCGCCGACAAGTTCGAAGTCGTGGACACCATCAAGGTCGTGCGTCTGGCTGATGGCGACATTGTCCGTCACCCGCTGGTTGCGCAAATGCTGGGCGTACTCTGACCCTTTGCCCTTGTGATGCGGCGCGTCTCCGGTCTACCCTAAGTCCATAATCAGACTCTAAGGGGACTTCGGATGCGCCGCACTATAAAACAGATACTGCTGATGGCGGCCCTGTGCCTGCCGTTCGGCCTTGCCAACGCGGCCACCTCCCAGACGGTCACGACGGAACGCATCACCATCCACAGCCCGTCAATTGCCGGTAATCTTGAGGGCAACAGTGCCGACCGCGGCGTGATTGTTTATCTGCCGCCCGATTACCACGCCAATCCCGATAAGCGTTATCCCGTGGTCTATGCCCTGCATGGCTACAGCATCAATAACGAAATCTGGACGAAGGAAATCAACACCCCGCAAACCATCGACAACGCCTATGCGGCAGGCCTTAAGGGCATGATCATCGTCCTGCCGGATTCCCGCACCCTGCATAATG